>JANQDZ010000042.1 GCA_028278645.1 Longimicrobiales bacterium
AGGGCAATGCTGGTGGTGAACGCGTAAAAGGAATCCCGCCAGTTCTCGGGAAGGTTGGACGCAGCCACCGCCACATAAAACGTCGGGAGCAATGCTCCCATAATGGTCGTGGCGAAGGCCGAGTTGGCCCAGTCGTACATGGCCCAGGCCCGGAGCTCTCTCCGATGGAGCCCGAGGGCATCCAGCCAGTTCGCCACTATATCCCCAACCAGTAGTTAACCTTGATCATGAACCGGTCGTCGGAGGGAGCATCCCAAAGCGCCTCCAGGTCCCTCTCGAAATCGAAATCGCCCACCATCACTCGGCCGGCCTGTCGGCGCTGCCATACCAGAAACATCGTGGACCCCGGCAGGTACTCCCACCTGAGGACCGCATTTCCGACCAGGGACCGGACGTTGAAGTCCTTATCCCGGAAGGAATAATCCGTTTCTCCGTCCTCGTCGAAGTCCACGTTCTGCCACCGGTATCCGTCTTCTCTGATCTCCGAACAAACCTGGCCACCACCACAACTCACGACCCCATCCACTCGGGAGAAAGGCCCCTCCTCGAAGGCGTCGAAGTCGTACGTTCGCGGGGCGACCAGCTGTTTGTAAGTGACATAGTCCCCTGACGAGAGGAGCGGCTGGGCAAAAAGCTGGAAAGAGAGCTTCGGGGAGAAAGTCCAATTGATCCGAGCTTGCATCGAAACCGTGCGTCGCTCCAACTCCCCGAAAAGGTACCGCTTCCCATAGGTCGGGTCGTAAGGAAGGGTGGACGTGGACGTCACATACTGATCTGTCACAGTCTGCTTGCTTACCCTTGGTGCGAACGACATGTCCAGCTGGGACGAGGGCTTCAAGCTCAACCTGGCATCGAAGCTCAGGTCGTTCCCCGACTCGTCGAATCCACTCCTTCGGCTGAACCCGAGGCGGACGCTCACCGGTTTTCTTGAATCGGTGGTGACTCCCCCCCGGATCGATGTGCTCCCCGGATCGAACATCACCGGGCCACCCCGAGTGAAGGTGTAGTTGTAATGGTCCGGGCTGTACGTGACCGTGAGGTCCCCATTCCAGTCGTTGATGAAGGTGGACCGGGCGGTGATGTTCGCCGTACCGGTGAGCCGGGCATTCTCCCACGAATCCCAGGACCCCACGTCGTCCAGGGCTTCATGACTCCAACTCCCGACCATCCAAGACAAGAAGTTGTAGCTCTTGTACCAGGAGCCCGGGCGGATTTCCCGGTAGCTGAGGCTAGCCCCGGCTTCCATGTTCTCGGATGATCGGCTGTAGCCCAGATCATTGACTTCCAGACCCGACGTGGTCTGCCCGATCCATCCACCACCCGTCCAGTGCAATCCGTTCTGGCGGCTGAGCTGAAGTCGCCACTGGGCTCCTGTGATGGAAGTGGCGGTGGAGTCGACCCTGAGCCGGGTAGCATCGGGTCTCTGGAAGTAGTGATTGCTGGAGCGCTGAATCCGCATCATGGCGGCCGGATCCCCCCGCACGTGGCTGCCGGAAAAGAATCCGTTCAGCGCCCAGTCGCGATCGTTCCACTGGTGCTGGAACTGGACGCCGGTGCTGAAGGCCCCTGACGACAGGTAGTCGAAGCTGCCGTCTGAGGGGAGGTTCCGGTTCATGCCGGTGATGATCCCGCCAATTTGGGAGGCGCCGCCATTGAAGTCCTGCTGGAGTTTCACAACGCCGAACTGGGCACGAGGCTCCACCAGGAAGACTTCGTATCGACCGTCCTCGGTGTAAAACGCCCTGCCCTCCTCCGAGTCAGTGAGGGCTGCCAAGGCCCCGAACGATAACCCTGCGGTGGTCCTCCCGGTGACCTTTGCAGCGCCGAGGATCGTCGCGTCCGACGGAGTGTCGGAGAACTGGGCGGTGTAGGGAGGATATCCCTGCGGGCGCCGTCCGATGCGCCTCGAGTAGAAGAGCTCATCCCCACGGCCGGTGAGCCCCAGACTGAAATCGAAGACCTGCGCGTCCTCGACGAAGAAAGGTCTCCTCTCCTCGAAGCGGGTCTCGAACGCGGACAGGTTGATGACCGCAGGGTCGGCCTCCACCTGCCCGAAGTCCGGGTTGATGGTTGCGTCCAGGCTGAACGCCGATCCCAATCCCAGGCGGAGGTCCGTCCCAACCCGACCGCTCAGATCGGAGCCGTCGAAAAACGGGTCCTCAGGTTCGGAAGGACCCGTGTGAAGACTGCTGACGGCATAGGGCCGGACCTCGATCCTCCTTGACGGCCGTGGGACCCGGACATTCTCCAACGTCCCGAACTGGCTGACGAAGCCCTGACGAGTCCGGGACCGGAGGGAGAAATAGCTGGTCTCGTTGGAGGACATCCGCTTCCTGGCGAAGTTGACGCCCCAGGTCTGGACGTCCTCGTGGGACTCGTACCGGATCTGGGAAAGAGGAATCCGGATTTCCGCCGTCCAGCCCAACTCGTCGTGGTTCACCTCCGATTCCCAGACAGCATTCCAAGCCCGGTCCAGCCGCTGGTCGTCGTAGTAATACTGATCGACCTGGACGTTCGCCGCATTCACCCGGAAGTAGTAGCCGGTCCGGCGATCCCTGTTTGGATCGAGGGAGACAGACAGGTAGTCGTAGACTCCTTCCTGATCCCTTCGAACCAACCGACCCACCACCGTCGAAGGATCGGACTCGTACATCCGGGCGCCTACATAGATGGCGTCTTCCCCGATGAGAAGCCTTACCTCAGTCTCCTCCTCCGCGGGGATCCCTTCCACCGGCGTTCCCTGAGTGAACCCGGTGGCCACAGGGGCCCGTGCCCAGTCCTCCTCATCAAGAATTCCGTCCAGGGAAATCTCACCCACGAGCTGGCCCGCCCGGGTCGTGGGTCGCGTGGGTGTAGTGGGGGGATCTCCAGGGGGCGTCCCTCCCACGCCCTGCTGGGCAGGTGCACTATCAGTCCCAAGGAGGAGTCCGAACAGAACCACAGCCGGGAACAGCCGAGCCCGATGGGTCATCGATTCAAGAACTCGATGTCACAGTCGGCCTTCAGGAAGCGGCAGAGGGTTTGCTCATACACTCTCTGCATAAGCACGAAGCTCTCCAGGCTGTAAGCGGACCCGTGGGCCCCTCGCGGATAAAACCTGAACTCGGCGTCCTTCCCGGCATCGGTCAGGGCGGTGATCAGCTGCATGGTTTGCCTTGGCTGTACGTTCTCATCCATGCCCGAGTGCACCAACAGGAGGTGGCCTTCCAGGTTATCCACCATCGACATCACCGAACTGGCCTCGTAGCCGTCGAGGTTGTCTTCCAAGAGGCCCATGTAGCGTTCCGAATAGACGGTATCGTAGAGCCTCCAATCGGTCCCCGGAGAGTTGGCGATTCCCAATCTGAAGACGTCCGGGTGGGCGAGCATGGTGAAGATGGTTGTGTACCCGCCGTAGCTGGTCCCCATGATGGCCATGCGGTCGCCGTCCACCCAGGGCTGGGAGGCCATGTATCTCCCCACTTCCGCAAAATCGTTTGCCTCCCAGTGGCCGACTCTTCGGTAGACCATCTTCAGGAAGTCCCTGCCGTAGTTTCCGGACCCTCGGTTGTTGAGCCCCACGACGATGTACCCTTGCTGGGCCAGGTACTGGTTGAAGAAATCGCTGGCGAACTCGTCGTAGACCTGTTGGGACCCGGGCCCTCCATAGATGGAGAGCACAAGCGGATGTGCTTCCGAGGGATCGAAGCCCGGAGGTCGGATCATGGACCCATCCAACTGAACGCCATCCGATGTCTCGAAGGAGAACAGCTCCCCCGGGCTGTAGGCGTTGGATTCTGTCCAGCGCACCGTTGCGGAGTTGTCCTCCAATACGGCCAGGCGCCCCTCGGAGGTGCTCCGGAGCTCTACCTGAAGAGGGGTGTCGGTGTTCGACCACCGGTCGATGTAGTACTTCCCATTGGGTCCTACATCGAGGCCATGGTTACCTCGGCCTTCCGTGAGCCTTTTCTTGCCGGATCCGTCAAACCCGACTGCGTAGAGCTGCCGCTCCAGGGGTGAGTCCTCCGCCGACGTATAGAAGATGGTTCTGGACTCGAGATCCACTGCCTCCACTCGGATCACGTTCCACGGGCCAGCCGTCACCTGGTTCAGGAGGGTTCCGGCATAGTCGTACCGGTACACGTGCTGATGTCCGTCTCGGTCGGAGATCCAGTGGAATTCCTCCAAACCTTCAGGGAAGAAGAAGAAGTGCAGTATGCCGGCGAAAAAGTCGTAGACGTCGATCCACGTGTCGGACGTTTCTTCGAAGATCAGTTCCCGCTCACCGGTGGTGACGTCGAAGAAGAACAGCTGAACATGGTTCTGGGGCCGGTTCAGAGTCACCATCGCCAGGGTGTTCGGGCGGCTGGTCCAGTAGATCCTCGGAATGTAGTGCTCGTCGGGAAGACCGGGGTCCAACCACACAACCCCACCATCCCGGACGTCGGCCACGCCGATCCGAACCGTCGGGTTCGACTCGCCCACTTTGGGAATCGTGATCTCGAGGAACTCAGGGTTTCGGCCGCTCCAATCCGTGATCGCGATGCTCCCCACTTCCCGCTCGTCGGTTTGCCAGAAAGCGATATGCTCGCCGTCGGGCGACCATTCCCACGCTTCCGCAATTCCGAACTCCTCCTCATAGACCCAGTCGAAAACGCCGTTGAAGATCAGATCGGAACCATCGCTGGTCAGGCGGACGGTTTCGGCCGAGGACAGGTCGAAGGCATAAAGATCTCCACCCTGCTCGTAACCCACCATGCCGCCATCGGGGGAAAGCTCCGCGCTCCGAACGTCATCCGCCACCAGGTTGAGGTCCCCCGTTTCCAGATCATAAAGGTAGTAGTCGGAGATCCCCGACCGGCGATAAATGGGGCGGAAATCCGTCTGGAAAAGGACATGCCGGGAATCGCTGGCCCACTGGAACGAGTCGTAGGTCAGTGCGCCGCCGTCCCGCATGCGAAGGGAGGAGGCGGTGAAAGCCACATCATCGCCCAGAGTCGCCGGGTCAAAAACCCTGACCTCTTCCACACCGGTAGCGGGGTTCGTGGTCGTGTAAGAGAACCGGTCCCCTCCGTCGATCCAGTTCACGCTGGCTGGGCCTTGATTCCCTGCGAGAAGCCCGGCGGCCTGGATGGCTCCGAAGATGCCGTTGAAGCGTTGCCGGTGGTCCGTCGCTCGAACGGGAGTCGAGGGTCGGGTCTCGCTCGGAGCCGGCTCCGGGACCACCTCGGAAGCCGGTGGGGGCAAGGGAGACGGTGCCGGTCCGCCGGCACAACCGGCAAGAAGGCCGGTCAAGAAAACAAGGGTCGCTGCTAGGGAAATCCTGGTTCGCATGAGTTTCTCGGATCTGAGGCAGGACAACATCTGAACGCCCCGAATGTACGGAATCTGGAGCAGTATGGGCACTCCTGAACGGAAGGCACGGGCCCCGGTGAGGGTTAAGGCCATTATCTTCCTAACGTTCCAGCCGGTTCGGGTGTCTTTATCAGCAGACCCGAAACCAGGAATTGCCGAAGAGCAAGAATGCCAAGAAAGCAGAGAGGAAGCACCATGTGGAGGATGAAGATTCGTAGCGCCGCCGTATTGTCTGCGTGGATGGCGCTCGTTCTCCCTATCAGCATTTCAGCCCAGGTCGAAGAGGAGCCCTACCAGATGGGCCAGGCCCTTCCACCCCTCCCCACGGACGGCTCGTTGGTGGAGATGACGCTGGAAGAGGCCATCGCCAGGGCCCTGGAGCTGAACCTGGACATCCAGGCGGCCCGGCTGAATCCGGAGATTCAGGAAAACTCCCTGTTCTCCGCCCAAGCGGCGTTCGCTCCGACGCTCTCGTTCACCGTGGGGCAGAACAACGCCAGCCAACAGTCGACGAGCCAGTTGGACGGCGGACTCAGAACCTCTACGGATCGGCTCACCTTTAATACATCGGTCTCAAAACCCGTCCCGTGGTACGGGGGCCGGCTGAGCGCAAACTTCAACAACAGCCGCACCGAGACGAACAATTCGTTTTCCACGCTGAATCCGTCGTTCCGATCCTCCCTGAGTTTCAGCTATACACAGCCTCTTCTCTCAGGCTTCAAGATCGACAATCAGAGGAACGCCCTGAGGACCCAAGAGATCCAGTTGGAGATCACGGACGTCCAGCTCCAGGGGCAGGTTGAGAACCTCACCAATCAGGTAAGGTCGTCTTATTGGTCGCTCCGGTCCGCCATCGAGAACATCGAGATCCAAAGGCGTTCCCTGGCTCTGGCCCAAGAGTTGCTTGCACAGAACCAGATCCGGGTGGAGTTGGGCACCATGGCCGAGCTCCAAGTGGTTCAGGCGGAATCCCAGGTGGCCAGCGCAGAGCAGTCCTTGCTAAATGCCGAAGTGCAGTGGCGGAATACCGAGCTCAGCTTCAAGCGGCTACTCCTGGGAGGCGCGGACGATCCTCTCCTCTTCCAGACCATCAATCCGATTTCGCTTCCCGAAATGGAAGAGGTGACCGTCGATATCCAGGCCGCTATCGAAAGAGCTCTGTTACAGCGCACAGACATCCGGCAGCAGCGGCAACAGAGGGAGATCTCGGAGCTCAACCTCGAAGTGACGCAAGACAACGTGAAGCCGAGTCTGGATCTCTCGGCGAGTTATTCGGTTTCCGGGGTTGGGGGTGATCTATACCAGAGGGACCAGCTGGGCGGAGACCCGGTCCTCATCGGCCCGGGCGGATACCAGGACGCACTCCAGGCCATCGCCGACCGCGATACCCCGACCTGGAACCTGTCGCTGAACTTCTCCTACCCAATCGGGAATCAGGGGGCTAAGGCCAGCCTGGAGAGGGCTCGACTCCAGATGCGGCAGACAGAGCTCGACCTGAAAAACCAAGAGCTGGTCATCGTCACCCAAGTCACTGACGCCGGGCTGAACGTCACCGACACCTATCTCCAATGGCAGGCGGCGCAGCGGAGCCGTGAGGTCGCGGAGCGGAGCGCCGAGATTGAACAAACCCGGTTTAACAACGGCGCCTCCACCAACTACGAGGTAACACAGGCCCAGGACGATCTGAGAGCCGCACGTCTGTCGGAGCTGAGGGCTGTCCTCAACTACGTCAACGCTATCGCGGAGTTCGAGCGGGTGCAGAAGGTGGGCGGATAAGCCGCGCGGGTGCAGAGGAGGAGCGGTTAAATCACCATCGCCGATTCATCGGCCATAGGCACAGGGGGTTGTCCTTCGGGGCACCCCCCTCTCTTTTGAGGAAATACCGGCTGCGACCAAGCTGTGCGTCCCCTGCTTCGCCCTCGAGGGTCTCATGTTTAAAAAATGCATCTCATTCGGCTTCCTGGTTGCCTCCAGCCTCTTCCTCATCCCCGAAGTCCAGGCACAAAAGATTGAATACCCCCCGGAAGAATTCGCCACACGACGGCAAGCCCTCTGCAACTCATTGGGGAATGAGGGTTTGGTGTTGATGTTCGGGAAAACGATCGTCCCGGCCGGCATCCGGTTCAGACAAGACAACGACTTCTATTACCTGACCGGTAACGAGGACCTGAACGCCATCATGTTCATGGACGCCTCGTCCTGTGCCGCTACCCTATTCCTGCCTGCCCAAACTGAAAGAGAGGCTAGCCGGGACGGATGGAATCTCCTGAACCAGGAAGGGGGCGCCCAAGCCCATGGGTATGCCGCTGTTCATCCCTTGACCCATCTACAGGAGTTCCTCGCCCGGAACCGGAACGGAGGCCAGCAAACCCTCTACACCCGGCTCTCGGAGAGCACGGAGGTCGATCAATCCCGGGCGGACATGGCGATCTACACGGGTCGGCGGATGGCCAATCCCTTTGGCGCCTTCCCTTCGGAGGACGCCTGGAGGGTCCAGACTCTGAAGGAGCGATTCCCTTATTACGATCTCAAAGACATCACACCCCACATAGACCCGCTTCGGATGATCAAAACCCCTCGGGAGATCGAAGCGCTGAAGCGAAACGGGTGGGTGAGCGCCGAAGCCCACATTCGGGCAATCGGGGTGACTCGAGTGGGGGGGTGGGAGTACGAGATCGAAGCGGAAGCCACCCACACCATGCTGCATTTCGGAGCCGAGGGCGCCGGGTACAACGCAATCGTCGGCGCTGGGCCCAACAGCAACATCTGGCACTACCAGGACAACGACCGGCAGCTCCAAGACGGCGACATCATCGTGATGGATTACGGCGCCGACATGGGTTACCTCACCATGGACATCACCAGGACCTGGCCGGCTTCCGGAGAGTTCACCGAGCTTCAGGAGAGAGCATACAGGTGCACACTAGAAGCTGAGAAAGCCATCATCGCCGCCATGAGGCCTGGGGTCACCCGCGAAGAAACCCGAGCCATCGCCGCCGAGATCTTCGAGCGGTGGGGCTTTTCGGATCAATACCCGGGTGGGGCCGGTCACTTCGTCGGAATGAGCGTCCACGACGTGGGTGACTATGACCTCCCTCTCCAGGCCGGAATGGTGATCGCCGTAGAGCCCATCATCGACATCCCGGAGGAGGACCTTCACATCCGCATCGAGGATACGGTTCTGGTAACGGAGGACGGACCGGTTATCCTCTCGGCCCACGTGCCCAAGGAGTTGGAGGAGGTGCTGGCCTTGGTGGGGCGGAGTGTGGAGAAGCGCCCCCGCAACTGAGCACACCGTACCCGGCGGCGTTTCGTCCGGGTCAAGAAAGCCCAACGCCCCCCCACGAGAAAAACCGAGGGCCCCGGCCATGATGGTCGGGACCCTCGTGCTTGTTTTACCTCCCCAGTCCCCAATGTGAGAGGACCAAATCGGTTTTTCTTAGCGCCGCTTGCCGGTAACAAAACCTCCCTGCCCTCCGGCATCAAATTCGCCAGAGAAATCCGCCCCTTCGAATACGACTGCCACGAAGACCGTCATATCCGGCGAGTCGATCACGAAGCTCATCGCTTGACCGTCGATCACGATCTCAGTAACCGGCATGGTGCCCATTTCACTGGAGATCGATCCCTCATAGGCTTCCTCTTCCCCCGTGATGGTCAGGACGGCGTCGATTCCCATCCCTTCCACATCGAAGTAGCAGTCAAACGTGCCTACCGGATCGAGGGGGGGCGGGCCCGGCGGCGGCGGCGGGGGGCCGCTCGAACAGGCGATAGCGCACACGACCAGGGGGACCAGCGCAATCATTCTCTTCATGGGGAGTCCTCCCACAGGTTAGGTCCGAGAATCGAATTGTTCTATCTAGGACAGTTCTACGATTGAGCTCGTCCGGTGACAAGGCTTGAGGGTGAAATCACTTGATGGCCCACTTTCGGCACTTGGTGATGATCACCGCTCGCGCCTTACTTTCATCGTCCAGTATCTCGTAGAAATCCTCCAGGTAGTCCGCCGCCGATTCCACATTCCGTTCCGAAAGCCCAATCGGCCTCCTCGCTTGGGCCAGGACATCCTCCCTCACAGCCTGAAACCGTTCGAAGGTGGCCATGTAATCGATCCCGGGTACACAAACACCCCAATACACCCTTTGCCGCACCTCGTCGTGGAGGTCCTTGGTCAACTCGTTCGGCCCCGCATAAGGAGCATCAACCAACCCGGTGAAATCGAAGTCGTAGGGGACGGGGTGATGCCCATCTTCCAGGCGAACAACCTCCACATTGTGACTGCTGCCAGTCCCCCAGTCCACGTTGCCGATCATGAACTGGAAGACATAAAAAAGGCTTAGCTGGTCTCGGACAAAACCGGTAGGGTAGGTGACCGGGGCGTCCATGATCAGGCCCCCCAGTCTGGCTGCCATGGCATCGTGGTTTTCGATGAGGAACGCCATCCGGGTAACCGGGTCGTTTTCCCCGCTCGTATCCAGATACGTGACCTTGGCCAACTGGACCCTGAAGCTGATGTCGGTAAGGTGATTGTAGATCCGGTACGCCAGATACTCTTCCAGCACGTTCTGTTCGTAGGAATCGGCACCCCTGCAATGGGTGACCATTTTGAGCTTGTCCAGGCCGTCGAAGGCTGTCCCGCGGGGCTCGGATTCGGGGAAGTTCAACCGGAGGGGCGGGTCCGAGCATATGCGCCGCTGGAGGCGGAACTTTCCCCGGGTTTTGACCTGTATGGGGATGTCGACGGCTTCCCCTCCTGCCCCGCGAACGGCCACCTGCCCCGGGATCTCTTCGGATTCCTGCCCTCGGTCCTCCTTGAGCCTGCTGAAGTCGGTAGCCAAAACGAACTCGACCACATCATCGGAGGAGAAAAGCTTCTGGACGGCCTGCGGTCCCGGCGGAAGTGACTGCTCCAGCTGGGAGAGTCTGAGGGGTTCAGGAAGCGGAACTCCCGCCCACGCCGAGTCAGTTGGGCCACCCCCACTCAAAAAAGAGGGCGAACAAACGCTGAGGAGAAGGAGCTGGATGGCGAGTCTTTGGCCCATGGTGCACTTTCCTTAAGCCTCCAAGGCTTTCTTCAGCAGGGCTAGGGAGCCCTCCAACTCTTTCCGGAACACCCCTTCCAGAATCCGTTTAGGAATGAACTTCAGCGCCCCCGCAGGTTGTCCTTCCACCGCCATTCTCACCCGGGTGCCGGAGCCGGTGGCATCGAAGGTAAGCTCTACCCTGGCCCTCAGCACGGAGTCCGGGGTGGTTTCGTAGACAATCCGCTCGTCACGATCGAATACGGTGGTAACGTAAGTGTTTTCAACCTGCCGACCCATGAACTCGCTCACATAACGCTTCCGGGTCCCGACAGCGGTGTCCCCTGGCGGATCCTTGTATGCCTCCTTGATGCCTGGCTGCCACTCGGGTTCCCGGGAAACGTCGTCCATATACTCGAACACGCGGGCGACGGGACTGTTGATTTGAACCTGGTGCTGGTACCGCACGTGGCCCCTACTTCCTGGCTCGAACCGCGACGTAATCACCCCGATCGTACCCTGGCACCGGAGACTCGGAGGAATCGTTCGAGAATTTCGGGTGCAGTGTCAGGGTTTGGCTGGTTTCCACGATGGAGAATCCAACTTCCTCCAACAGATCCAGCTTCTCCTGCGTGGTTCGCCAGTTCGCCGCCGCGGCAAATTCCATGGGGTAAGGCACCTCGGGGGCGATGACCTTCAGAGTCTCGTCGTCCCAGGTCCCTACCATGGCGGCGAGGCGGTACAAGGTGCCGTAAGAACTTTCGGCCGGAACATCCGCCACGACCACATGCCCTCCGTCGCGAAGGACGCGGGACGCTTCCTGGAAAGCCTTCTTCAAGTCGCCGATATAGCTGGGAGTGCCGTTGAAGAGCACGGTGTCGAAAGAGTTGTCGTCGAAAGGCAGAGATTCGGCAGGCCCGATCTTCACCTCCACGCCCCGCTTCATGGCGATCTCGGCCATCCCCTCGGCCGGTTCGACACCAAAGCGGATATCGATATCATGGCTGTCCCGTAAGATCTTCTCAAAAAGGCCGCTCCCGCACCCAACACTCAGGGTCCGACCGGGGTCCTGAAGGGCTCCTGCAAGCAGCTCCACCTCGGATTGGAGAACGTTCCTGTTCTGCAGAAACCAGCTGTCGTATTCGGCAGCGTGTTCGTCAAACGGTTGATCCGACACGTTCATTTCTCTCGGTTGATGTGACATTCGACTTCGGTCCATCTCGAACCAAAGCGTCCAGTAACGGGAATCCCTCTGTACCCTCCAGGTCCGACCCTCGATCCAAAGTCGACCAAACCTGATCCCGCACCTTTCCTGCATCCGACGGTGGGATTCCGCCTGGGGAAGTGTCTCCTGAAGGAGGGCCTCGGAGAATGGAGGAGCCGGCCGACTTCGTCAATGCGTGATCGGTCGATCCAGAAACGACTCCCTTGAAAACTCAGGGGCGGGACCCCAATCATTCGGACTTCCGACCCGCGTATCTTGCGGTCGAACCCAAAAGCGCCGGCTTTTCACAACGGACAACTACCAATGACCCAGCCACAACCGCGAGACTCCTTCACAACGAGATGGGGATTCATTCTGGCCGCCGCGGGGTCCGCTGTCGGATTAGGAAATCTCTGGATGTTTCCCTGGCGCTTGGGAGAGTTCGGCGGGGCCGCCTTCCTGATCCCGTACCTTGTGTTCGTCTACGTCCTGGGCACGACGGGGCTGATGGGAGAGTTCGCTTTCGGGCGATGGGCTCAAAAGGGCGCCATGGGAGCCTACGACAAAGCTCTCGAGGAACGGGGTATGGGATTCGGGAGAGTCCTTGGCGCCTACCCGATCTTGGTCCTCCTCGGTGTGTTGATCTTCTATCTCATCGTGTCAGGCTGGGTGCTTCGGTATCTGGTGTCGGCCCTCTCCGGGAATCTCCTGGGCGCAGGGCCTGCTGAGGATTACTTCAATCAGTTCTCCGGAACCTCGGAGAGTATTTGGTGGCAGGCGTTGGCGGTGGTACTGACCGGAGCCATCCTCGTGCTTGGCATCTCGAGAGGAATCGAACGAGCCACGAAAGTGATGATGCCGCTGCTCCTCGGGCTCTTGGTAATCCTGCTCATCCGGTCGGTGACCCTCCCCGGAGCCAGCGAGGGGATCCGGTACCTCCTGGTTCCGGAGTGGTCGTATCTTCAGCGACCTCTCACCTGGGGTATGGCCCTGGGGCAAGCCTTCTTTTCCGTCTCGCTCACCGGCGCCGGAATGCTCGTGTACGGTAGCTACCTTAAGAGAGACTTCGACATCCCAAACGCAGCCCTGAACACGGTCACCCTCGATTCGGCCATGGCCATCATGGCGGCTCTCATCATCATGCCGGCCGCCTTTGCGTACCAGATCGATCCGGCTGCAGGCCCACCACTCCTCTTCATTACTCTAGTCAGCGTCTTCCAGAACATGCCCGGCGGTCAGGTCATCGCCATTCTGTTCTTTCTGGGGGTCCTCTTTGCGGCGGTATCCTCCCTCCTGGCCATCAAGGAAGCGGTGGTGGAGGCCGCCATGGACCAGTTCTCATGGACCCGGAGGACCGCCGTCCTCTGGATCGCCCTGGTGGCTTTTCTCTGTGGAATTCCTCTCGCGGTCAATCAGGGCCGTTTCGACAGTTTCGTCGATCTGATCACGGTCTACCTGGTTCCCTTCGGTGCAGCCATCGCCGGAGTTCTTTTCTTCTGGGTCCTGGGAATACACCGAGCCCGGGCCGAGGTAAACATCGGCGCCAAAAAACCCGTAGGTGCCTGGTGGGAGCCAGTGGCGAAATACCTGTTCGTCGGTGTGGCCGTGGCCATCATCGGCCTTTCCATGGCTTTCAGAATCGGGTAGCCGACGGCTAACTTGCCGAAGCGGCGAAAAATCTAAATCGGAGTCCATTCCGTGTACGCACCAACGGTTTTGGGGCGGTTCTGTCTGGTGGTTCTTGGCATATTGGGTTCGGTAGCCTGCGGACAAGCTCAATCCATCAGCAATGCGCTGGAGTCCATCACCGAGGCAGAGCTCAGAGACCACATCTACTTTCTGGCCGCCGACCTTCTCGAAGGCCGGGACGCCGGAACTCCCGGCTACCAGCTGGCTGCCGAGTATTCGGCGATTCATCTGGAACAGGCCGGTCTCGAGACCATGTTCACCGACTCCGCCGGATCCCCGTCTTACTTCCAACAAATCCAGTTCGCGACCTCTGCGCTGAACGACCGGACCAGCTTGGTGGTCCACACTGGGGGCTCCGAGAGGACCCTCGTGCGCGGCGAGGACTACGTGATCCAGGAGTTCATGGCCTCCGGAGCCGACCGAAACACCTTCGAAACCCCGGTCTTCCTCGGCTACGGCATCGAGGAGCCCGACCTGGGGTGGAACGACTACGAAGGGCTCGACGCAAAGGGAAAGATCGGCGTGATGATCGTCGGCGCGCCGGTCAGGAACGGCGATCCCGTCCTACCCCCCGAGCTACACCAGCTCTACAGCAGTCTGCAACAGAGCGCCAACGCGAGGTTCCAGGCGGCCATGAACCACGGTGTCACGACCGTGGTTGTCATCCTGGACGAAGATTCAGCGGGTCTTTGGGAACTCATCAAGAGCCAAGCCAGCAACCCCTCGATCCGACCCATGACGGAAACACCCCACGGCAACGTCCCGGCGCCGTCTTTCTCAGAGCTGGTCCTGATGAAGCCTGAGACTGCGGTAGACCTACTCGCGGGGATCGATGTTGAACTGGAAACGGGGGAGGGCCAGTACACCACAGGGCCCATGGAAGGTGTACAGCTCTCCCTGGAAACCAGGCACGATCTGGAGCCGGGATACTCCTCCCCCAACGTGGTCGGCCTTCTACCAGGCACGGACCCCGTGCTGAAGGACGAGTACATCGTCATTACGGCCCACCTCGATCATGTGGGGATCCAGAATGGAGCGATCTTCAACGGAGCTGACGACAACGCCAGCGGTTCCGCGGCGGTGATCGAGGCCGCCGAAGCTGCGGCCATGGCCCCTGGGAAACGATCGATGATCTTTGTCCTCCTCACAGCGGAGGAAAAGGGTCTTCTGGGGTCCATGGCCTTTGCCAGCAGTCCTCCCGTGCCCATCGACCAGATCGTTTTGAACATCAATCTCGACATGGTGGGAAGGAACTCCAGGGACTTCCCCGACGTCCTTCTTGCCATGGGATCGGAGAACGGCCGAGCCGACCTGCTGGAGATGATCAGAGAGGTGAATGAGGGCGGCATACACGCGCCCCTGGACTGGCGCTTGAACGAGGGGCCCGATCCCCACAACCATGTCCAGCGAAGCGACCAGATGTCCTTCATGCAGCGGGGGATCCCGGCAATCCTCATCACCAGGGGTTTTATGGGCCCGGACTACCATGAACCCAGCGATGACCCGGACACCATCAACTACGAGAAGGTCCTCCACGCCACACGACTAACGTTCGGCTTGGCGATTGAGGCGGCCAACCGGGACGTACTGGACTTCGGGGCCGGTGGTTGAGGACACAGTACCCTGCGGAGGGACCTGGGGTCAGAAACAATTCCGGAAGTTGAACGTATTCCACAACATCGGAGGACAATCACTCCACCGGGCCCAACGATTCCATCATTCCCGTGTTAAGGGTAGTCGGAGGTATTGACGCCGATGGGTCGAAGGCCCGCCTTGTGCCGGTAGAGAATGTGTTTGAGTGCGGTCTAGATGTAAGGAGGAACCCATGGTCAACGTGCCCCGAACACTGGTATCCCTGAGTTTGGCGCTGTTCCTATCGGGGTGCGCAGCGCTCAACAACCCTTCCCGGACCGACCGCACCGAGGGCGGGATCCGGAACGAGGGAGGTGCCACCATCATTTCCGGCGTGGCCCTGGATGAAAAGAGAGGATCCATCCTTTATACCATGGAAGGTCGGGTACCGGGAATGCAGATCCAACGACGCACGGATAAGTGCCCGGAAATTACCCTTCGTAGCTTCGTGCCTTACCAGTCGGCGATCAATCCCCGGGTATACGTTGACGGAACTCGCACGGTCGACACCTGCATCCTGGAGAGTCTTATCACCGACAACGTGGAGTCCGTCGAGATCTACCCCATGGGCGTGACCATGCGTCCCGGCTATTCCACCCACGCCCACGGTCTGATCCTCATCTTCATGCGGGGAGGCCATTAAAAATCCCAACTCCGTCGAACGTCCTTGGCAAAAAAAAAGAAGCGCCCCCCGGAAGTGGTTCCGGGGGGCGCTGTTCTGAGGAAAAGAAGACTCAGTTTCCGGCTGGGTCCCACCACACCTCCGTGGTGATGTTCGGACTGCTCATGCCCTGGGCGGCCAATGCCGCCTGCAGGTTCTCATTGTTAAACGACTGCTCATCGGGGTTGTAGGAGTACCGCACCGGAATCTTGCCCAACCAGACCAAATCTTCTCCGACTGGCCGATCAGGCACTCCGGTTCGACGGGCGTTGGACCAGGCTTCGGCCCCGTTCATGAAGAGGCCGATCCACTGCTGAAGGTGGATGTCTTCCAGGCCGGTGTAGGCAATATCCGGGTTGGCCAGATACGCGTCGATTTGCGCGTCGGTTGGCCCATGTCCCCAGGCATCGTACTGGTTCATGTTGGCCTCGATGGCCTCCATATAGAGTGCTTCCGGATCTGCAGTGATCCAGCCTCTCGCTGCCGCCTCCGCCTGTAGGAGGAGGACCTCCGAGTACGTCATGACGGCCGTGGGAGAAGCTGCCCCGTTCGCCCTCCAGAAATCACTGATCCTGGAGATATCCGCGAACGACACACCGGCCGGGAGGTCATCTCGCCCGTTCTCATGGCCCCGGTATTCACCATCGCTGGCGGCCGGCTCAGCGTAGGAGAACAGGCGGGGATCGTCGAGGCTCTTCAGAATCTCGACAATGGTACGGCTCATGGCATGGTCGTCCCGGCCCTGCCAGTTCTCGAAGAAGGGGTTCTCGTAAGGAGCCCCCGGCCAATCGATCATGGCGTTGTCGGCATTGCTGGTGAAGCCACCGGCGTTATAGGCAGAAACGAAGGCAGCCTGGGCACCTGATGGATTCACCTCGGACATCCGCATGGCCAGCCGCATGCGAACGGAGTTGGCGAACTTCTTCCACTTCGTGAAATCGTTGCCATACAGGAGATCGCCGTCCCCGAAACCCTCGGCGCTGGCACTCAACATGCCCGCCCCTGCTTCTAGGTCAGCAAGCAGGGCAGAGTAGATGTCTGATTGGGAGTCGTAAACCGGCGTGGTGTTTTCCGCACCCTGCAGGGCCTGAGAATACGGTACATCGCCCCAGAAGTCTGTCACGTGATGAAAGATCCATGACTTCCAGATCATTCCGACCCCTTGGGCGTTCACCAACCCTTCCTCGGCGCCGGTTTCGATAACCGTCTGGATGTCCATCAGGTTACCGGAGTAGTAGTTGTTCCAATAGGCCCTCATCCGGGAGTCCCGGACGTTACCCGTCTCCTCATCCGGGTATTGGATCTCGGCGAAGTGTTGGGCCCAGACGGCGGTATGGGACATCATCGAAGCGCCGGCCAAATTGGCGCTCGCGCCCTGTTGGATGGCGGTGGGAAGAAGGAACTGCACCGGCACCGTGGTCGGGGCGTTGGGGTTTGTGTTGAGATCGGTCAGCCCATCACTGCAGGCAGCAGCAGCCAGGCCGAGACCGACAAGAAGCGCAACCACTTTGCTCTTGTTTTTCATGATAGTCTCTCCTTTGCCCTTGCCGTCACGGAGTGATGGTGAAGGTAAGCCCGATGCTCCGGGCCGATGGGAACTGGCCTGACTCGAGGCCTTGAACGTTACTGTTGTCGAATGCGGTCTCGGGGTCGATGTTCGGAGCGTTCGGGGACCACAGGTACAGGTTCCGTCCGATCAGAGCGACGCTTCCGCTGGAAAAGCCCAAGCGGGCCACCCATGAGTCAGGAAGCTGATAGCCCAGCCGTACCTCCCTGAGCTTGATGTACGTGGCGTCGAAGATCCCCGACTCTTGGTTCCCGTAGTTCCGGCCGAAGTAGGACTGGCCGCAGACTACCACGTCATCAACACCGTCTCCGTTGATCGATCCATCCGGCAGGACGCCGTCCACCACGATACCGGGATCACAGTGGTCGTTTGTCCGGCCAATGAGGGTGGACTTGAGAACACCGGCGTACTCACCGAACCAGTTCGTAACGGAGAAGATGTCTCCGCCCCTCTGACCGTCCAACAGGAAGCTCAGGTCGAAGGAGCCGTAGCTGAACCTGTTTTGGATACCGCCGATCCAGTCCGGGTTGTAGTTCCCCAGGATGCGGCGATTGTTATCCTTTTGCGGGCGGCCCCTGGAGTCCAGCAGCCAGCGTCCCTGCTCGTCCTTGAGGTAGCCGTTGCCGAAGAAGAGCCCGTATGGCTCACCTTTCCGGGCTTCGACGTTCATGCTCCACTGTCCGCCCAGACGGAGCGTTTTCAGGTCGCCGTAGAGGTCAACGACCTCGGAGTTGTTCTTACTCCAGTTCATGGTCACGTTCCACCGGAACCCGTTGTCCAACCGGACCGGCATGGCTTTCAACAGCAGCTCAACACCGTGGTTCCGAATCTCACCGGCGTTCAGCCGTTGAGTGGTATAGCCACTGGTACTGGAAATCTGCACGCCCAGGATCTGGTTTTTCGTGCTCCGGTCGTAATAGGTGACGACGAAGCCGAGACGTTCGTTGAAGAACCCGAGGTCGGCGCCGACCTCCCAGGCCGTGGTCTCTTCCGGTTTCAGAGTTTCGTTCGGAAGCTCGTTGGGCACACGGAACATGGGCGTGGAGCCCCAGGGCTGCAGAGTGCCATATACGGACGCTAGCTGGTATGGGCCGGCGTCGTTTCCTACCCGCGTCCAGCTGGCCCGGACTTTCCCGGAGCTGAACAGATCGCTGCTCATATCGAGAGCATCGGTGAAGACAAAGGCCGAGGAGATCGATGGGTAGAAGTAGGAGTTCGCACCATCTGGAAGGGTGGATGACCAGTCGTTCCGGCCGGTCATGTCCACGTTCCACCACCCTCTGTAGTTCAGGCTCACGGAACCAGAGATACTTCTCGTCTCCCACTGGGTGAGGTTATCCGTCGGAGACACGGTCCCTTTGTCGTTGTCGATGGTGAAGAGCCCGGGTACGGTGATCTTCGTTACCCCGACGTTGGACGTTTCATGGTGGAAGGTGGCGATATGCGAACCGGCCGTCACGTCCATGGAAATGTCTGGAGTGAGCTGCCGCGTCGCGCTGACCAAAAGGTCGGCATTGGTCAAAGACCGGTAGATGGTGTTCTCACCGAATCCCCCGTCAGGGTTGTCCAAACTATGGACCTCGACAACCCTCTTGCGATGGTCCCGGGACCAGTCCCGTCCGATCCGGCCTGTGGCCGTGATCCAGTCGTTGACCTGATAGGTCAGGTCGGCGTTGGAGAGGAGGCGGTCCTTTTCGTCGTAATTCTTGTTGACCAGTGCCCCCCAGAATGGGTTGTTGTGGTAGTTGTAGTTCCAGTTGTACTGGCCGCCGATTATACATGGCGATGGTTCATCTCCAGTGCACCGGTAATTCCTCAGGGCATTCATGTCCGTCTGCCGACCGAACCAGGTGAACGACTGCATGGGATTGTCGTCAGTATAGCCGGTGCCCGGCCGATTCTCGTTATCCGAATCGATATAGCTCACCGACGCGTTCGCCTGGAGCCGGTCCGTGATCTCCGCCCCACCCTTCAGGCCCAGGGTGAGTCGGTTCATTTTCATCCCCGGCATCATCCCGGACAGATTCATATTCGCGACGGAAAGACGAATGTGGCTGTTCTCTGCGGCCCGGGAGACTGCAACGTTGGTATTCAGTGTTTTTCCTGTATCCCAGAAGTCCCGGACGTTGTTCGGGTGGGCCACCCAGGGCATGTTTGGACCGGTGAACTGATCGATGAGGCGCCCGTCCAGCTTCGGCCCCCAGCTTTCGTCCACCGCGTCATTCAAACCGCCGCCCTGACCGTCCACAAACCTGAATTCCCCATTGATCCCCTGACCGTACTCGTTCTGATAGTCCGGGAGCTTGAGGGGGGTTTCGGCAGTGAAACTGACCGTGGCGGTCATTCCGAGGCCACCGCCAGGGGCGCCGGTTCCGGATTTGGTTGTAATGACCACGGCGCCATTCGCGGCTCTGGATCCGTAGAGGGCAGCAGCGGCGGGTCCCTTCAGAACACTGATGTTCTCAATGTTTGATGGATCGATCTCGCCCGCTCCGTTCCCGTAGTCGATCCCACCGTTTCCTCTTTTACTCGCCCAGTTGTCGACGGGGAATCCGTCGATGACGAAAAGAGGCTGGTTGTTCCCTGCGATGGAGCTGGCGCCACGGATGACGATCCTGGCCGAACCGCCGGTGGGCCCGGCGTTCGTCACATTGACACCCGCGATGTTTCCTTGGAGAGAGTTGACGATGTTGAGCTCCGGCACGGCAGCAATCTCATCGCCTTGGATGTCCTGCACCGAATAGCCCAAGGTCGCTTTTTCTCTACGCAACCCAAGAGCAGTGACGGTGATTCCTTCGAGGCCAAGGGCCTCAATCTCCATCCCCACCTCCATGTTGGTCGCAACCGGGACCTCAGCGGTCTTGTAACCCAGGTAGGTGAAAACCAGGGTTTCCGCATCGGTGGGAAGGGTGAGAGAGAAGTTACCTCGGCTGTCTGTGAGTGTCCCGATCCTGGTCCCTTGGACAAAAACCTGGACACCCGGTAGTGGTTGTTCCGATCCCATGACCGTCACGTTTCCGGTAACGGTCCTCAGTTCCTGTGCGTTCCCGGTCCAAGGCAACGCCAGAAGCAAAGTGAGGGATAGGAGGGTCGACAACCCAAGACGAACTCCGGGTCGTAGCATTACGGTGCCTCCTGTAGAGAAGGGGAACAGTTCGCTCCCGCGTAGCCTGGCCTGGTCAGGGCCATCTATTACAAATACCCGGGAGTGCCTACTCGGAAATACGCGTTCGAGCGCCTCCTTTCCTTTGGATGATGAATGTTAGGTATTCGCTTTTTGTGGTTGTTTGTCAACCCCGTCTAATAGTATTGTTCGATGCTGATCAGAGGTCCCTGGGATTGAGGGTCGAACACTCGTTTGAGAAACGAGGAGAAACGCCGGGTGAAACATGCACCTTTCCTCCGTAGGTATCGTGGTGCTGGTGGTTTTAATCCTCTTCCCCCGTGGGTTGGTCTCCCAGGAAGCTGTCCCCGAAAAGGCTGAGCCTGCCCACTCTCTGGCCACCGCACAACTGATCCAACCCACGGATTCCCAGCAAGCATCTTGGAAGAGCCGGATCATGACCGGTTTGGCCGGGGCGGTTTTGGGTGCCGGCATTGGGTTCTTCGCATCCCAGGTATTCCAAGGGGACTGGGATGAGGGTGGTGGTGGGCAAGCGGTCAACCGACCAACCTGGGCGGCATTAGGGGGGGCCGGCGGATTCGCATTCGGCATCTCCGTGCCCATCGGTCGTACGGCCCCGGGATCCAAAACTTCCCTTCCCGGCGACAGCCGCTTCATCATTACGGGTGAAGAGATCCGCCAGGCCTCACTCGCCAATGCCATGGAGGCAGTGGAGTTTTTCCACCCCGAGTGGCTCCGGCAGCAGCGTCCGGACTCCTTCGAAGATTTTCGGGTTTTCACAGCCGGGGAAATCCCGGTATACTTCGACAACGCCCGTCTAGAGGGAATCAATGACCTTGCTGGGATCAGCGCCAGCAATATCAGGTCGATCCGGCTTCTCACCACTCAACAGGCCACGATGCGATGGGGTACCGGGCATAGATTTGGCGCCATCCAGGTCCTGACCGTGGGCTGACGGTCCCCCAAACCCGTCGGGAACAGTTTCTCGACTCAGGGTATTCTGAATCGAAGCCCTATGAGAAACCTACTGATCCGATGCACAATTGCGTTGTCCCTGGCCGTCTCTGCCGACCCGGGGGCCGCCCAGAGCCCAGAACGGGTGGGTGGTGGGCCGTTCGAGTTCCGGGCGCCTGTCCTACCTTTTGATGGGACCCTCGTGGGGTCCCCCACCCTAAGAGAACGGGTCCTCACCGGCCTGGCTGGGGCAGTACTTGGGGCAGGGCTCGGGTACTTCGCCTCCCAGATCGCCACCGGCGACTGGGAGCAGGGAGACGGACACGGCGGTGTTCACCGACAGAGTTGGGCCGCAGTCGGGAGTGTGGGCGGGCTGGTTCTGGGCTTCTCCATACCGTTGGGTAGCCGGTCCTCGAGACCCGGCGAGCCATTCCCCTTCGATGACGACCGCTTCACCATCCGCGGGGACGAGATCCGGGAGGCCATGGTGGTCAGTGCGTTAGAGGCCGTGGAGACGTTCCATCCGGAGTGGTTGAACTTGCGAGGGCCGGACTCCTTCGTGCCTTACCCCAACGACCGCGTAAAGGCCTATCTCGATAACATCCCGCTGGGGAACGCCGGAGAGCTGGCGGGAATCGAGACCTCTATGATCGAATACATACGGTTCTTCGACTCCCGAAAGGCCACTGCCCGGTGGGGTATGGGCCATCCCCATGGGGCAATTCAGGTTGTCACCCTCGGAGGAGGGTCACCGCACTAGGGGTACGACCTTAAAAACCCAAGCGTGGCGGTCTTCTTCCCCGAGATCTGGTGGCAATCCGATTTTCAGCCCCTCCTCATCCTGAGACCAAACCACCGGTCGGCCGTTCCCCAGAAGGCTCACCGTGCTCTCCTCGTCCATGGGTAGGGCTGAGGAGTTTAGTGAAGTTACCGACACTTCATCGCCGGACCGCTCCAGGACAAAAACAAAGACGGATGCCCCGTCCTTCGACTGGGTAAAGCGGATGTCCTCCCCCTCCCCAAAGGTCGAGAATGGCCTCGTCGAGTAGATCCCCTCCCCATTTACCTCCATCCACAATCCGATCTCCGCCAACCGATCATAAGCCTCCTCTTCGAACGTTCCCTGAGGAGTGGGGGCGACGTTCAAAAGGAAGTTCCCCCCCTTCGAGACCACGTCGATGAGCGTGTGAATGAGCTGGCGAGAGCTCTTGTAGACGGGTTGAAAACTGTGGCCCCAGCTCTGCGTCATGGTGAGGTTGGTTTCCCAGGGGTAAGGCAGGATCCCCGGCGGCACCCGCTGTTCCGGGGTCCGGTAGTCCTCGAAGGGGCCATGGACGGTTCGGTCCACAACGATCAGGCCCGGCTGATGCCCCCTGGCCATCTCCGCGATCCGGGGCATGTCGATATCCTGCTCCCACTCGGCGATATCGAACCCCCAGGACCGGACCTCATCATTGATGGTCGCATGGGGCCGGACCCATCCACCGTCCAGCCAGAGGATGTCCATGGGCCCCATGGCGGTCATCAGCTCTTCGATCTGGTTGTACGTGAAAGCTTTGAAACTCTCCCACTTTTCAAGGTACTTCCGCGTGTCGTAGTTGTTGTTCCGGTTGGGGGTCGCCCACAGAGGTGACCAGTAGTCCGGATGGTGCCAGTCGGCTTTGGAGAAGTAGGCCCCGGTCAGGAACCCTTGGCCCCGAAAAGCGGAAAACACCTCTTTCGCCACGTTGGCTCTGGGATGGTTTCGGAACGGACTCTCGGGGCCCGTGATCCGGAACTCGGTCTCTTCCGTGTCCCACATGCTGAATCCGTCGTGGTGTTTGGTGGTGAACACCACGTATCTCATGCCAGCCTTTTTTGCCGCTCGTGCCCACGGCTCAGGATCAAATTCGGTCGGGTTGAACTCCTGAATCAGGCCAAAGTACATCCGCTTGAACTCTTCATAGGGCACGCCCCCCCGATCCTGGAATGGCTGGTCCTCTGAGCAAAGAGCCCAGGACTCCACGATCCCCAGTTGGGCATACAGGCCCCAGTGCATCAGAAGGCCAAACTTCCGATCCCTCCAATCCTCCAGCTTCTCCTGGACCAAAGGGTCCCGAGGAGGAACGTACGCCTGGCTGGCTGGGGTAGGGTCCTGGGCCAAAAGGCCCGGGGCGAGGACGCTCAGGGCCAGAAAGGTGATGACGGAAGATGGCGCTCGCTTCATCCGATGAGGTGCTCCGTAGATGGGGATTCTGCCGAGTCCCCCTCCACGGCCACCGGATCTGCATCCGCATTGGGGGTGCTCGCTTCCAGGGGTATGGTCCCCTGCATGAAGAACCCCTCTCCTCCCGCCATGTCAAGACTGGCCAGTGACAGGACGGCTACGGCCAGAAAGGTGATGGTCCCACACACCACCGATGTTCTCAAGCTCATGATCCGCTCCTTCTCCTCCGGCCCCGCCCGGGGAGCACCTCATCGCAAGCATTCAGGGCTCATTGGGGACCGACTTCCTCCAAACTTCCGGCTCTATGGTAAAGCCCCGGGATCAGACCAGATTCAGTTCTTAATCGAGTGGACCGGCCCGGGATCAGGAGTGGATCAGAAGGAGGGAGCCGGGTTGGGATCCGCTCCCGGTGGCGGGAGTGGGCCGGACCCTGGCGCGGCCTTGCGGTGCCAGGGGGCCGGGGCCATCCTGCAACCCGCCTGGTGGAGGACAGCTGCCCTCCCTGGGCGTTCCGTACACCCGAGAGATGGACGAGCCTGAGGCATTACAGATGACCGAGAACGTAATCGATCTCCGCAGTGATACCCTTTCCATGCCCACGGAGGAAATGCTCCGAAGCATCCAGACGGCTGCTTTGGGTGACGACTCCCGGGACGGGGATCCCACCGTAGTGGAACTGGAGGCCTTGGCCGCAGAGATGATGGGGAAGGAAGCTGGTCTGCTGAATCCCAGCGGGACTCTCTCCAACCTCGTGGCCATGAGGACCCACGTGGAGCCCGGGGCCACGGCCGTCGTGGAACAGAGCGCCCATCTGTACGGGGCCGAGATCGGCGGGATCGCAGCGGCCTGTGGACTCCTGGTGCTTCCGGTCGGCGGGCATTACGGAGCCATGGACCCGGACCAGCTCCGGTTCGCCATCAAAAAGATCCCCACCCTGTTCCCGACTCCGGCCCTGGTTTGCCTGGAAAACACCCACAACGCGGCCGGAGGGACTGTCATCCCCCTAGGCCGGATGGAGGAGGCGGCCAGCGTCGCACGCCAGGGAGGTTTGGCCGTTCACCTGGACGGAGCCCGAATCTTCAACGCATCGGTGGCTTTGGGCACGAGCCCGGCAAGCGTAGCCGCACACGCGGACACAGTTTCGTTCTGCCTTTCCAAAGGACTCTCGGCCCCCATAGGGTCGGTTCTCACCGGGCCGAAGGATTTCATCGATCGGGCAAGGATGGTCAGACGGGCCTACGGGGGCACCCTGCGCCAAGCCGGTATCATCGCGGCGCCGGGCCTCGTGGCCCTCAGGACCCTGATCGACCGGCTTGCCGACGATCATGTGAACGCCCGCACCTTCGCCGAAGGTGTCGGAGCGATGGACGGACTCTACGTAGACCTGGATTCAGTCCAGTCCAACATCGTCAACCTGGACGTATCTGGTTTGGGAATTGATGCATCCACCTTCACCTCACACCTGGACCCCTTGGGCATCCGGGGCCTTTCCGGGCTGGGGAAGATCGTCCGGTTCGTGACCTACCGGGGAATCTCACCGGACGACATCCGCCAATCCCTGTCGGTTATTGACGGGCTGCTGGCCGCCCGGCCGTGGGCCACCGGGGACCAGTCCTGATGTTCAAGATCCTCACGACGGGTGGTTCATTGGACAAAGAGTACTCCACTCGCGAGAGCACTTCCTTACCCCCCCGGACCAACCTGATTCCACGACGGCGGCTCTTTGCCCAGGATATGGCGCACGAAGAAGTCGTATCGCTTCCTCACCCCGAACGATCCTCCGGAGCCGTGGTTTGCCCCGGGTACCACCATGAAATCGAAGTCCTTCCCGGCTTTGATCAAAGCGTCCACCACCTGCATGGTAGAAGCCGGATCCACATTGGTGTCCATCTCGGGAACCAGTAGGAACAGCTTCCCCTGGAGTTTGTGGGCGTTCACCACATTCGACGACGCGTCGTAATGGGGCCCCAAGGGCCAACTCATCCAAAGCTCGTTCCACCAGATCTTGTCCATCCGGTTGTCGTGACAGCCCGAGGTCGAAACGGAGACCTTGTAGAAGTCGGGATGGAACAAGAGGGCGGCCATGGCGTTTTGGCCTCCGGCCGAGTTCCCGTAAATCCCGACGTTGCTGATGTCGTAATCGTCATGTGAAGCGGCCACAGCCTGGTGCCAGAGGATCCGATCGGGGAACCCGGCATCGGCAATGTTCTTCCAGGAAACATCGTGGAATGCCTTCGAGCGGTTCGAGGTCCCCATCCCGTCGATCTGGGCCACGATGAACCCCAGCTCCGCCGTTGCCTGCATTCCTCTCTGAGTGGAGAAGGACTTGGGAACGTGGGAACTGTGGGGACCCGCATAGATGTACTCGATCACTGGGTACCGTCGGGACGGGTCATAGTTCGTCGGCCGGACGATGATGCCCCAGATGTCCGTCTCTCCGTCCCGGCCTTTGGTCGTGAATACCTCCGGGTACTGCCATCCGGTTTCCAACAGGGCCGACGCGTCCGCCCGCTCCAGCTCCATCACCAAACTCTGGTCGGACGTCCGACGGAGCTCTGTCACCGGTGGGTGGTCCACCCTGGACCAGCGATCTACATAAAACTCCCTCTCCGGCGAGTAGCTCACCGTATGCGTTCCGTCGGCCTCGGTCAGAGCCACCAACCCCGATCCGTCGAAGTTGATCCGGTAGTAGTGAACAAAGTACGGATCCTGGTCGGGGTTCATACCGCTGGCACGGAACCAGATCTGTCGTGCTTCCTCGGCCACCCGGTCCACCCCTCTTACCACCCACTTCCCCCGGGTGATTTGGTTTTTCACATGTCCTGTTTCCCCGTCGTACAGGTAGAGGTGGTTCCATCCGTCTCGCTCGCTCATCCAGATGACTTCATCGCCGTCCCCCAAGTCCTCCCTGAACTTCTTCCCTGAGTAGTCGAAGAAGGTCTCCGGTTCCTCCGAGATGATCGCCCGAGTCTCCCCTGTCGAGGCGTCGACCTCGATGATGCGGTATACCTGGTGCCCCCGTTGGTTGTACTCGAACGTGAGGTGTTGGCTGTCTTCTCTCCAAACCATCCGGGAGAGAGTGTATGCGTTGGGGAAAAGATCGTTGTCGATGTTGATCTGCCGTCCGGTGGCGATTTCAAACAACACCGGCTGTTCTTTGTCCAAAACCTCGCCGGGCTTGGCGTAGGTCAGGGTGGAGTGGAGGGGTTGAAGCTGGCCGTCGGGTGAGGACTCCACGTAGTGGACCTGCCTCTGATGCCCAGGGATCACCCTATAAACGGCCAGCTTCTTCGAGTCGGGCGACCAGGAAATCGAACGGCGGGTATAGACGTTTCCCTCGGAGCCCTCGCTGCTCAGGAGCGTGTACTCTTCCTCGCCCGCCCTCCGGATGGCCAGATTGTGGTTCTGGATGAAGGCCTCCCATTCACCGTCAGGGGAAGTCACGGAATCGGCGGTGTTGTTCCTCCAGAGCTGTCCGGGGCCGGCCTGGTATCCCACGCCACCCCCACCTCCGGGACGTCTCCCCTCCCTAGCAGGTGTAGGACCCTGGTTTTGACAGTCGTAATCGGACAATCCGCATTCCCAGGTGGAGTCGGCCAGGGTGAACCGAATGGCCTCCCCACCCTCCACGTATTGGAATCGGGAGAAGGGCAGGGTGACTCCGGTGAGGGTTTCTTCGCGGGCGGATGAAAGGGAAGCCGCAAGCCATTCGTGGTCGAAGGCCGGCCGCTTCTCGGGCACTGAGGGGTCCACCAGCACGAACCGTGCGCCGCCTTCTACCGACTTCTGATACCAGAACCGATTCGAGCGCTCGATCCAGTTCGGACCCTGGGCAACGTCGGTCACCAACCCACGAGTCCTGGAGTTGAAGCTGTCGGCCCGTTGATAGTCCTCGATGGTGCCCTGACCACAAAGGAGCGAGGGGGCCCCGAGAAGGAAAAGGGGGCCCAGGAGGAGAAGGGCGCCCGGGAGGAAGAGGCGGTTCCTGAAGAGTCGAAGACTGCTCATGGTTCTGACTCCGGTTCGGGCTAGTTGGTGGCCATCAGGCCTTTCTTGAATGCGAAAGGATGCGGCCTGTGGGGGAGTCCTGCCAGGGGAGTTCCATTCTGTGGGTTTCTTGTGCGGACGGGCCCTGTTCCCTATTCGTACCCGACGGCTGGACGCGGAGGGCCCCGAGAATCTCCCACCCCCCGGAGGCGGGATGCCTAAAGACGAAAGAGCGATCGCAGCGCGCCTGGCTTCCCTGAAGGCGGAGCTGGCTCCAGACCTGGAGGTAATCCGCCTGCTGGGGACGGGGCGGATGTCAGAGGTCTACCTGGCTCGCCAGGCGTCTTTGGATCGCCTCGTAGCGGTCAAGATCCTCTCAAGCCAGATCGCCAGGAACGAGTCGGCACGGGCACGGTTCGATCGGGAAGCCAAAGCCGCCGCGGCCCTTCAAACCCCACACGCCGTATCGGTCTATCGCTTCGGCCGTTCGGAAGACGGGATCCCCTACCTGGTCATGCAATACGTCTCCGGGGGCACCCTGGAGGACAAACTGGAGGCCGAGGGCCCGCTGGAGGAAAGCGAGGCCCGGACGGTCCTGGCCAACACGGCTGAGGCCCTGTCGGCAGCCCACGATCTCCACTTCGTCCATCGAGACGTGCGGGCGGGAAACGTGCTCTGTGAACGGGAAGGGAGCCGGGCATTGTTGTCCGACTTTGGCCTGGCCGGCGTCCGGCTGGAGAACCAGGATGCCGACGCTCGCATCACTCGTACCGGAGAGATCGTAGGCACCCCGGGTTATCTGAGCCCGGAGCAGCTCAAGGGAGAACCGGCCACCGAGGCCACCGACGTCTTCGCGTTAGGGCTCATGGGCTTCGAGCTCCTGACGGGGCAGGGTCCTTTCACCGGAGCTACGCAGCGAGAAACCATCATACGCTCCCTTCGGGAGCCCCCCATCCCCCTGGAGAGTCTCAGACCCGGAGTGGACCCGAAGCTCGCCGATCTCCTTGAGCGCTGCCTGGCGAAAGAACCCGGAAAGCGGCCTTCGGCGGCGTTCGTGGCCAAGGCGTTGCGGGACGAAGGGGAGGCAAAAGGCGGTGGCGTGGGCGGTACCGAAACGACCGGGGAGCTGACGGTGGTGGAAGCCCTTTTGAAGCGACGGCTCCCCCAGACGGTCGTCGCCACCTTCGCCATTGGTCTCGCTCTACTGTATTTCGTTGCGACGGTGGCCGACGTGTTCCATCATCCCGCGTTCCAGGCAGCCCTGGCCACGTTTGTCGCCAGCTTGATCGGGTCGGGAATCATTGCCTGGTTCCACGGAGAAAAAGGGCCCCAGCGCGTGACGGCCCTGGAGGTCGTTCTCCTAACGTTCCTCGGCCTGGTGTGGATAGCCCTGGTGGTGACGATCTTCCTGCTTTAACGGCCAGAGGCCGGTCCGTGATTTCTAACGAAACATCTCTCCGAAGGTAACGCAGGCGTCGGGATTCCCCGTCGTCACCGATGGCGCTGGCAGCCCTCACGCCCTCCTCGACATCCCCCGGGTCCAGCATGCCCTTCAGGTTGGCAGCATGGCCCCCCCACCAGCCATCGATCCCTCGACCTTTCGGCGGCCCAGGATTGTTGTCTTTTGACATGTAAGGAATTCGAAAGAAGTTAACGTTTCCCTGGCCTTTTCGCCTAGCGGGCACAGGGCGGAGATCCGAAGCTATTCACTAGGGAGTACCCCCTCGACGCCGGTCCGCGGGGGAATCCAGGGCCCAGAAAAGGTCACCAGCGATCCAGGAGATCGAATGCCTGGCCGAGAACCAGAGAACCCCACCACCCGGCTTTTCCGACAGATCCTCCTGTCCTGCCTTCTCTCCGGGCTCTTTGCGGTTTTTTCCCCCAACCACCTCATCGGCCAAGAAGCGGACGTTTCGTCTCCCGCACCACAACTGCTGAACGTCTTCCTGGACTGCCACCTCATCATCAGCTGCGACACCGACCACTTCCGCCGGGAGATCACCTTCGTGAACTGGGTGAGGCGGAGAGAAGACGCCCATCTGCATCTGATTTTGACCTGGACCCGGTCCGGGGCCGGAAATGAGTACCAGTTCGACAACATCGGGTTGGGGGAGTGGACAGGGGTGGACTCCCACCTGACTTGGACGTCAAGCAGCGTCAACACCCAGGGCGAGGTCATCAACGGGATCACCCGTACCATGGCATTGGGGTTTGTGCCATATGCTCAGCGCCTGGGGCTGGCCGAGCAGCTACGGGTGCAATTCGATCCGGCGGACGCTATCCAGAAGGCACGCCAGGTCCAGAACATCCAGAACCCCGAGGACGACCCATGGGACTTCTGGGTGTTCAGGATCAACGCCCGGGCCGACCTGAACGGTCAGGACAAGCGGAAGGTCCGGAACCTGAACGGTACGGTCTCCGCCAACCGGGTCACCGAAGCGTTCAAGCTCGAGCTCAGCTTCAACGGGTCGTTGAACGAGACCGAGAATCAGCTCAGCAGCGGAGACTGGTTTACCTCCGATAGAAAGAGCTGGGGCGCCACCGGCGTGGTGGTGAGAAGCCTCACAGGCCATTGGTCCCTAGGAGCCCAATTCGGGGCGAACTCGTCTTCAGTGGCAAACAGGAGGGCTGGATTCCGGGCAGCCCCGGCCTTGGAGTGGAATCTCTTTCCATACTCAGAGTCCACCCGTCAGCAACTCATCTTCATGTACCAGGTGGGCGGATCTTGGGTTGATTGGTGGGAAGAGACGATCTTCGAGGAGGACGCGGAGTGGGTTTTCGACCACCGGTTCCGAACGGACCTGAACTTCCGCCAGCCTTGGGGCAGCGGTGGAACCGCCTTCCAGATCGCCAGCCTCCTGGACGACGTCTCCAAGTGGGAGATGTCGTTGGAGGGCTCTGTCAACATCCGGCTTTTCCGGGGCTTCTCCTTCAACGTCGGTGGAAACTACCGGATCATCAGAAACCAAATCGGACTCCGTAGACGGAACCTCACCGATGAGGAGATTCTGACAGCGCGGAGGCAGTTGGCCACGGACAGCTCCTATCGGCTGAATTTCGGCATCACCTTCGATTTTGGTTCCGTGTTCAACAACGTGGTGAACACCCGATTCCCCCAAGACGTCCGAGGTCCTCTCTTCTTCTTCTAACCGGGCCGGAACGCCCAAGGGAAATCGTCACCACCAGATCCCGCCATCTCGTTGATGAGCAGGACTTTGGGCCCGAGGATCATGGCCTGGGCTCCGTGAAGGTGTGCCTGGGCTCCGTGAAGGTGTGCCTGGGGTTTCTTTTCTGTTGCCAGAGTAGGCGACACAACCCCCTTTTGTTGCAGCAGCCTCCCAGTTTCTTTGCCGGGAGGTCCGGAGAGCACCTGCATCCCACCCCCGCCAAAGGCCTAATGGAAGGACGGCGATCATGATCTGGGACTGGATCATCATCGGCTCAGGCTTCGGTGGCAGCGTGAGCGCCCTGAGATTGGCCGAGAAGGGGTACTCCGTCCTGGTCCTGGAGAAGGGCAGGAGATGGGAACTCACAGACTTCCCAAAAAGCAACTGGAACCTGAGGAGGTGGCTGTGGGTGCCGGCAGTGGGTTTCCGTGGTTTTTTCCAGATGACCTTTTTGCGCCATGTGACCGCCCTGACTGGTGTGGGCGTGGGAGGCGGGTCCCTTGTTTATGCGAACACCCTTCCGACCCCGGGTGACGGCTTCTTCGGAGCCAAAGAGTGGGGCCATCTGGCCGACTGGCGAGAGGAATTGTCTCCCCATTACCAAACCGCCCGCCAAATGTTGGGGGCAACCGACAACCCACTGGACACGGCGCCGGACCGTGCCCTCAGGACCATGGCGGAGCGCGCAGGAAGGGTTGAGCATTTCCGGACTGCTCCAGTTGGCGTGTACTTCGGCCATCCCAGCGTAACCGTGACCGATCCATATCACGGTGGGGACGGGCCGGACCGAACCGGATGCAACTTCTGCGGCGGGTGCATGACTGGGTGCCGGTACGGATCAAAGAACACTCTGGATCACAATTATCTCTGGCTGGCTGAAAAGCTCGGAGCGACGATTCGGCCCGAAACGGAGGTAAGGTGGGTTGGCCCAGAAGAGGCCAACGGGAGCAGTCGTTATCTCTTGAAAGCCCGGGAGCGCCTCGGCCCTTTCCGAAGGAAAGATCGTTCCTATCGAGCGAAGAACATCATTTTCGCCGCCGGCGTTTTCGGAACCGTGGACCTACTCCTTCGCCTGAAGGCGGACCGAAGCGGCCTCCCGAACCTGTCGGACAGGATCGGTGACCGGGTCCGAACCAATTCAGAGGTCCTGATTGGCGTCACCACCCATCGGAGGGACCTGGACCTGTCAGAAGGAGTGGCTATCACCTCTGTCTATCAGACCGACGATCAGTCCACCCTCCAACCCTGCCGGTTTTCACCCGGATCCGGTTTTTTCCGGATCCTGGCGATGCCCCACTCGCCGGGTAGGACCGTTTTCCGCCGGCTCTTCAACGGGGCAACCCGTTTCTTCCGGAACCCGATCCGGAGCGTGCGAGCCTTCTTGGTCCCGGACTGGGCACGGTACACAACAGCCCTCCTTTACATGAGGACTCTGGAAGGGTTCATCCGACTCAAGCCAGGGAGGGGCCCATTTTCCCGTCTCGGCCACGGTCTTCGGTCTCAGGAAGGGGACGGCCCCTTACCCACAGCCGCCATACCGGAAGCCACAGAGCTGGCGGAGGAGTACGCAGGGGAGGTGGATGGATATGTGGGGAGCCTCCTCACGGAGGCCTTCTTCGGGATTCCCACCACTGCACATATCCTTGGGGGAGCTTGCATGGGCAAAACCCGAGATGACGGGGTGATTGACCAAAAGCACCGGGTTTTTGGTTATGATGGTCTTTACGTGATCGACGGCTCTGCCATCAGCGCGAACCCCGGAGTAAACCCGTCGCTGACCATCACAGCCCTGGCAGAAAGAGCCATGTCCTTTATCCCTGAGAACAGCACCGACGGAGACACGGAATGAGTGAAGTGATCCTCTGGGTCATCCTGATTCTCTCCATCCTGAACGCAGGAGCGGTCCTGGTCATCCTGGTTCGGCCTCCGTCCAGTCTCTCCCAGGGGATCCGAAACGGAGTAGAAGAGGACCTCCGGAAGGGCCGGGAGGAATCTGCAGGGGCCGCCCGAAACCTTCGGGAGGAGGTTTCCGCCGGCCTGGCAGCGCTGGGTGAAAGCCTCTCGAATACCACGGCCAACGCCGGGAAGCTCCAACAGGATCAGCTGACCGCTTTCAGCACCCAGCTAAAAGAGCTTTCTGAGTCCAACAACCGAGCTCTGGATCAGATTCGATCCACGTTGGACACTCGGGTAAAACAGCTTCAGGAAGAAAACGAAAAGAAGCTGGAGGAGATGCGGAAGACCGTCGATGAGAAGCTCCAAGGCACTCTCGAGAAGCGGCTGGGGGAATCGTTCAAGCTGGTCGGCGACCGTCTGGAGGCGGTGCAGCGGGGGCTCGGAGAGATGCAGAATCTCGCCACCGGCGTTGGGGATCTGAAGCGAGTTTTGACCAACGTGAAGTCCCGGGGCACCTGGGCCGAGGTCCAGCTCGGCGGGATCCTGGACCAGTTCCTGGCTCCGGGGCAGTACCAGAAGAACGTACGGACAAAAGCGGGATCGGCGGAAACGGTGGAATTCGCCATCCGACTACCGGGCAAGCCGGAGGACCCCGAGAGCTCTGTCTGGCTCCCCGTGGACTCCAAGTTTCCCCAGGAAGACTGGATCCGACTCCAGGAAGCTTCGGAGGCTGGAGACGCTGAGGGCGTCCAAAAGGCCGCGGACGCTCTGGGGCGAACGCTGAAGCTCGAGGCTCAGAAGATCCACGACAAATACCTGGATCCTCCGGGCACCACCGATTTTGGCATCATGTTCCTGGCCACCGAAGGGCTATACGCCGAAGCCCTGCGCCAGCCGGAGCTGGTTCCCCAGCTTCAGGAGCGGTTCAGGATCGTGGTGGCCGGCCCCACCACCCTTGCCGCCATCTTGAGCAGCCTCCGCATGGGCTTCCAGACCCTCGCCATCGAGGCCCGGGCCTCCGAGGTCTGGGACGTCCTCGGCGCCGTGAAGACGGAATTCGGAAAATTCGGCGAAGTCCTCACCAAGGTGAAGAAACAGCTGGGGACGGCGAGCAACACCATCGAGGCCGCCGAGACACGTACCAGGGTCATGGAGAAGAAGCTCCAATCGGTCCAGCAACTCCCGGAACAGGAGGCCGATTCCCTCCTCCAGCTCCCCGGCATCCCGCCCGAAGACGAATGAGGGCGGCCGTTTGAACGCTTTCCGGAAAAGCCGACAGGCCGGGATGGTCTTCATCCTGATCACGGTCTTCATCGACGTGCTCGGGATCGGCATCATCATCCCGATCCTGCCCGAGCTGGTCAAAGACTTCGTAGGCGGGAGCACGGCGGAAGCGGGTCGGTGGTTCGGAATCATTGCCGCCACCTACGCCCTCACACAGTTCTTCTTCGCTCCGGTCCTCGGTTCACTCTCGGACCGCTTCGGACGGCGGCCCATTATCCTCATATCCCTCTTCGGTCTGGGGATCGATTACCTGATCCAAGGCTTCGCCCCGACCATCGGCTGGCTCTTCGTGGGCCGGGTCATTGCCGGAGTCATGGGGGCCAGCTTCACCACCGCCAACGCTTACATCGCCGACGTATCGGGCCCGGACGATCGGGCACGCAATTTCGGCCTTGTGGGCGTGGCCTTCGGCCTGGGGTTCATCTTCGGCCCGGCGCTGGGTGGATTCCTGGGCGAAATCCACTTGAGGTTGCCCTTCTTCGGGTCGGCCGCCCTAGCGCTCATCAACTGGTTGTACGGCTTTTTTGTCCTGCCGGAATCGCTCCCGCCGGAGAAGCGGGGGAGCTTTTCCTGGGAAAAGGCCAACCCCCTGGGGAGCCTGAAAGTCCTCAAGACGTACCCACTGGTGGCCGGCCTGGCCGTGTCCTTCATCTTCATCGGACTCGCCCAGCGGGGCCTGGAGGTGGTGTGGGTCCTCTACACCGGGCACCGGTTCGGGTGGGACGAAGGCACGAACGGCCTCTCCCTGGCATTGGTGGGTTTTATGGCCATCCTGGTCCAGGGCGGTCTGGTCCAGCCGTTCATCAAACGGTTCGGGGAAAGGCGATCCATCCTCTTCGGCCTGGTCGTGGCGACCTTCGCGTTCCTGGGCTATGGCATGGCCTCGGAGGGGTGGATGATGTTTGCCGTCATCGTGGTCGGGGCGTTGGGAGGGGTGTCCGGGCCGGCCATCCAGGGGCTCATCGCCGGAACCGTGGAATCCCACGACCAGGGTAAGGTCCAGGGGGCAATCACCTCGCTCATGAGCCTGACCAGCATCTTCGCCCCCCTCATCTTCGCCACCGGCTTGTTCAGCTACTTCACCTCACCCGCCGCCCCCTTCGAGTTGCCCGGCGCTCCGTTCCTTGTGGGATCGGCTCTCTGGGCGGTCTCCTTCTTTATCCTTCTTCGGTTGTTCAGGCGGATCCCGGCACAAAAGTCCTCCGGCCCGGGCGACGGCTAGGCCCAAGCCTCTCGTCCCTCAGTTGGTTACCGAGGTCAGATGGGCCAGCGCGAACCCGGCCCAGGCAGCGTAGCAGGAGTGGTAGACGATCCGGCCGGCGTCCAGGTTGAGGCGTCCCATGGCGGCACCCTGGCCAGCCACCAACATGCCTTCCACGGTGAAGAACCCTTCCGGCCCCACATTCCCCAGCGTCCCCACCATCACGATCCCCTTCCAGTGCCAACGCGAGCTGGGCGGGATGTTCAGGGCACCGCTCACAATAAGGACGCCATGCCCGTTGTGGGCGGAGGTCGGGGAGAAGTCGCCGTTCACCCTGGTAATCGGGAACGAAGCACTCTCCAAGGCGCTGAAGTTTGGCCAGGATCCGTCGTAGTCCACAGGGAATTGACTGTCGGTCAGAACATCCCAGGGCACCCGAGCAGCCTCTACGACATTCTTGAAAGACCCCAAGGCCAGGCTCGGTGGGACCCCCATCACCGTCCCGCCTTCCCTTACCACCGTGTTGCCCCGAGCCAGGATCCCGGCCCATGAGTCGGCCGGCGCCCCAGGGCACTGGCCGGCTATGGCGTGATCGGTGCCATCTACCATCGCGCCGAATCCGACCCGTACCTGTCTCGACGTCGTGATCAGCGGGGCGAGGGTCTGAACGGGGAGGTTCTTCAGGACCGCGTACTCGGAGACGATCCGCGATGCCGGCGCATACCTGTGCCGGGGATCGGCGAAAGTGCCTTCCGACGTCACGAAGTAAAGGTCTTCGCTCGGAGACAGCGTGGCGATCTTCCTCGTCGAGATGATCGCGGTACCACCGTTGATTTGGACCGTATCCGCTCGAGGGATCACCCCGCCCTGCCGGCCCACAAACCATTGGAGGCCGCCCTCCGCCACCGCGTGGGCCCGGGTGGTCTCGGCCCCGCGGATCGCCTGTGAGGCCTCCAGGCGAACGATCTGATATCCCGCCGCGCCGATGGCCCCGATGGCGAACATGAGGAGGACCACCAGACTCAGTGCGAATCCTTCCTCCCCCACCGGCCCGAAAAACCGGGTCCAGCGGTCCTCAGTTCGCATTTCTCAGGGGAACGGTTTGGGTGAGCTCGAAGGTGAGGTCGTCCCTCCCTCCCCCGGATGCGGGGCCGGTCCCTTGGAGAGAGATTCTGACCCGATCGATTCTTGCGAGATTCCTCTGCCCCCTTACCCTCCTTCGAAAACGGTCATTCCGGGCCAGCCCGTATTCGAACCGGGATAACCGTGACATCCCCGTGGCCACCTCCGTGAGCACCCCACCTGCCGGACCCCTGAACAGCGCCCGGGTCTCGGGATCGAGCTTCGAGGGGGCGAGTTTCAGCTCGACCTTTTGGTACAGCATGACCAAATCGCCAACCGACAGGACCCCGGCGGGGGCCATACCGTCCAATCTCACAAATTCGGACGCAGCCCCCGTCGTATCAGCCCCTGCCCGGGCACAAGCATCCACCGCCCCCCCACCGGACGAATGGTATACGGAAGCCCAGGTGCCAGGCGTGTACCTCCAGGCGGCATCCCCGACCTTTACGCCATAGCCGGAGACGGTAGACATGTCCGTGACCGCCTGGTCCACGGGTAGGAAGGCGAAGGTGCTCTGACCGTCCACGCCGCAAACACCTCCGACCAGGACCGGGGCCCTGAACACGATGGAATTCCGGTCGGCTGAGACGATTCCGCCCTGGAATACGCTACGGAGGTCGGCCGACGCCCGGGCGATGCCACCACGAACGCTCTCATGGATGTCCACCCGGCTCATGGCATCGGTATAAAACCGGTTTTGAGCGAGAAAAGTGGACGTGACCAAGGAAACCACGATGGTGGAAAGAACCATTGCCACCATGGCTTCCAGAAGGGTGAACCCCTGCCGACCGGCTCCCTTTGGCGCGCCAGGCGTCGGAACGGGATAGGGGAGGGTTACCATGGGCGCGACACGAAGGCCGAAGCGGTGAGTTCCGGACCACTCCCATCCACTGGCGCGATCACCACCTGGATTTCCCTCATGAGGGGAGTAGCCTGCGTCACCAAATGGCGCCGAAGGAATGGTTCGCCCTGAAACTGGACGGTGTCCTCGGCCGTTCCAGGGAGGAGCGAGTCGTAGGGTAGATGTTGAAGGCTATCGAGGCGGTTCTGCACCTCCACCGACACAGACGTGCCTTTCCCCGCTTGGTTCAGCTGAACCGAGAGGACCCCGGTCAGGCTCAGCATGGCCAGAACGCCCAACGAAAAAACCACAAGTGCCCCCATCACCTCGATGAGGGTGAAGCCACCCCTGGTCGTGTTTTTCGTCTCGCCTCTCATGACCCTTCGATCCTTGCTACGCCCATGCTGTTAAAGGATACCGTATACCAAGTGTTTCCCAACCCAAAAACGGCCCGACCCAGCGCGACCCCTGAGCCCTCCAGCTCCGCATGCCCTTGACGGTTGAACGCCAGAGTGTCCCCGGCGGTCTGGAGGTCCAGGACCGAGAGGGTGAGCTCAGCCTCGTCACCGTAAAAGCGGCGGAGGATCGTGTCCCCGGACTCCGATCGCACCACATACCCGAGGCCACTCTCGTCGAAGTCCAACACAGTTACCCGTCTAGACCTGGAAGCCTCGGTTTTTGTCACATTCAGATCCCGGACGAACACCTCCGCGGCTCGCTGGGCGGCAGCCTTTTGTTGGTAGCCTCGGAAAGTACTCGTGGCCCAGGTGAGGAGAATCGCCGCAAAGAGCAGAACCACCAGGAGTTCGATCAGCGAATAGCCCCGGGCGATGGCTGCGGACAAGGCTCTTCCGCTCGCAATCGATTGACGCACTCTTTTTCCCTTTGTGTAAGAACTGGAATAATCCGTTGATCGGGTAATCGGCACAATAGGCCCGGAGGACACCCCTCCCTCCATCCTTCATCCCCTGTGTAACAACCCATGCAGAATCCTCCCGCTGGAAGGGTGTTGCGAAACCGCACCCCCTTTCCGCAACACCCTTCTATTGTACCTTTTCAACTTCTAGTCGGTTGTGAATTGAACCAAGCGCCTACCACGTGGAGGCTTTGATGATCTTCCGAAAGCTCATGATCCTGATTGTTTTGGCTGGGATACCCTTCTCCTCTGCCCTTTCCGCCCAGCAGTTTCGGGGTGGCCCGGCTACCAACCAGTTCCCCGTCGACGACCCGATCATCAAGGCGATCTGGGAGGAAGGTTGGGACAATTCCCAAGTCTACTCGCTGGCCCAGGTCCTGGCCGATTCCATCGGGCCTCGGTTGCCTGGCAGCCCTGCTTTCGACGCGGGTGCGGATTGGGCCCTGAAGCTATTCCGTTCTTGGGGGATGGAAGGCCGAACGGAGGAGTACGGGACCTGGAAAGCTTGGGAACGGGGAGTGACGAACGTCGATCTCTTGGAGCCCAGAATCAGAAGCTTGGACGGAATGATGCAGGCCTGGAGCCCGGGGACGGATGGCCCGGTGACGGGGGAAGTCGTGACGCTTCCCATGGCCTCTTCACCCGAGGAATTCCAGGAGTTCCTGGGCACGGTCCGGGGGAAATTCGTCCTCATGTCGGCAGCCGAAACGAGTTGCCGGCCCATGGACAACTGGGAGGAGTGGGCGACGGTCCAATCCCTGGAAGCCTATCAGCAGCTACGTCAGGAAACCCGGGCCGATTGGAACGCCCGGATGATGGCAACGGGTTTGGTCTCTCAGGGAGGCCGCGGCCCCGACCAATCCGCCATCGTCCGAGCCCTGGAAGAAGCCGGCGCGGCTGGGCTATTCAGCTCCAGCTGGACCGGTTATTGGGGATCCTCCCGACTCGGGGGCACCCGAAACGCTGTTGCTCCGGGGATCCAGTTCGGGTGCGAAGACTATGGTCTCCTCTTCCGCCTGGCCGAAAACGGGCAGGGGCCGGTGGTTCGCTTGAACGCCGAGGTCGAGGAGCTGGGGACCGCACCCACCTACAACGTCATCGGTGAGATCCGTGGAACAGAGAAGCCGGACGAATACATCATCCTGTCGGCCCACTTCGACACCTGGGACGGCGGATCCGGAGCAACCGACAACAACACCGGGACCGTCATCATGATGGAGGCTGCCCGGATCCTGAAAGAGGTCTATCCGAACCCGAAGCGGACCATCCTGGTGGCACTCTGGAACGGCGAAGAGCAGGGGTTGAACGGATCCCGGGCCTTCGTAGCCGATCACCCGGACATCGTCGAGAAAACCCAAGCTCTCTTCAACCAGGACAACGGAACCGGTCGGGTGTCCAATATCTCCATGCAGGGTTTGACCGGCGTCGCGCCTTACGTCGGGGGCTGGATGGCGGCCCTCCCGACCCAGATCTCGCAGCACATCGACCTGAACATCCCGGGGAACCCCGGCACCGGTGGGTCCGACTATGCGAGCTTCATCTGCGCCAGCGTCCCGGCTTTCAGCCTGAGTTCGTTGAGGTGGTCCTACGGTCAGACCTACCACAATCCCACGGACACCTTCGACAAGGTCATTATCGATGACGTGAAGAACAACGCGGTTCTCACGGCAATGCTGACCTATATGGCCTCGGAGGAAGAGGACCTGCTCCCGAGGGACCACAGGGTGCTCGGTCTGGATCCACGGACAGGGGAGCCCAGGGCCTGGCCCCAGTGTCGCGCCCCTGCCCGGAACGCTGACGGATACTTCCGTCGATAACCGGCCCCTTTTCCTTGAGCGCCCGAACGCCCGTGCGAGTCTGGCTCCCGGCCCTCCTCCTCATCTCCCTGCCTGGCGTCCTGTGGGCCCAGGCAGGGGCTGAAGGCCAGTCCGAAGATCGGGTGGGGTCAGCGGCCTCCGTGGTCATAAAGGCAGGACAAATCGCGGGCGAAGACCGAGTTCATCTGGGTGGGTGGGCCGGCCTCGTTTTTTCCGGCAAGCTGGCTATCGGCGGAGGCGGATTCTCCCTCCTGAAGAGCGTGGGACTCACAGGTCCCGAAGGGCCAACCGGATTTGCTCTCGATATGGGGTACGGGGGTCTGACGGTTCGCTTCTGGGAGCCTTTGGGCCATGACCTTACCGCCGAGATCGGCATGCTTTTGGGTGCGGGACACGCGGAGGTCCACCAGCAGATATCCGGAACCGAATTCGGCTCGGACAACTTCCTCGTGGGTGAGGGCGAGTTGGGGATCGCCTACTCGTTGTTTGGTGGGCTCCACCTGGGAGCAACAGTCGGGTACCGACTCACCTCAGGCATCGAAGACCTGGCCGGTGTCTCAAAAGGAGATCTGAACGCATTTACCGGAAGCCTCTCACTCCGTCTGGGAGGAACCTGATCTACATGGCATCCAACGGGTTCCCCTTCCGCGTGGGGTGCGTAGATACCGGGTCGAACGCCATCCGCTTCCTCGCCGCAGAGTTCACGGGTCCAACCGAGTTCGAAACCTTGGCATACCAGCGCGTTCCGGTGCGACTTGGCCACCAGGTGTTCCTCACAGGGCAGCTGGCCCCCAAGGCCATGGAAGGCGCGGTGGAGGCCTTTGCCTCGTTCCGGGACCAGATGAAAGGCCTAGAGTTGGACGGGTTCCGGGCCGTGGCTACCAGCGCCGTCCGGGAGGCTAAAAACGGATTTGAGCTCGTGGGACGAATCCTGGAGGAGACGGGAATCGTCCTGGAGATGATCTCCGGATCGGAGGAAGCACGGCTGGTACACCTGGCCGTGGCGAACCGCGTGGACCTCAGCGGGGGCCAGTGGATCCTGACCGATCTGGGCGGAGGCAGTGTCGAAGTCTCCCTGGTGGACGACATGGGCATGATGTGGAGTGAATCCCACACCATGGGGTCGGTCAGGCTCCTGGAGGAGCTGAGCGAGGCCGGACCGGACTCGCCGGGGTACCAGCGCCTCCTCTCCGACTACGTCTCCACCCTCAGGATCCCGTTCCCTGCCCAGTACTGGGTCCCTGCGGGATTTGTGGCAACCGGTGGAAACATCGAGGCTCTGGCCGATCTGGCTGGCATCCAGAGGGACCCACTCGGTGTCGGGACCCTGCCTGTAAAGGACCTGCGATCGGCCATCGACCTCCTGGCGCGGCTCTCCTACCGCGAGAGGATGACCCAGCTTGGTCTGAGGCAGGACCGGGCCGACGTGATCCTCCCAGCCGCCATTGTATACCACCATCTAGCCCGCCTGGCGTCTGCCGAGGAAATCCGGGTCCCGGGGGTCGGGGTGAAGGAGGGGATTCTGGTGGATCTGGTCGATGATCTGATTTCCCACACCACCCATGAAGTCCGAAGGGAACAACAGCTCACGAAGGCCGCCATCTCCTTCGGTCGGCGGTTCATGTTCGACGAAGCCCACGGCCTCCATGTGGGCAAGTTGGCACTCTCGATTTTTGACCAGACTCAGGACCTCCACGGCCTGGGGACCCAGGATCGCCGCCTTCTCCTGGCCGCCTCGATTCTCCATGACATCGGCGCCTTCGTGGGCCACAAGAGACATCATAAACACTCCCTTTATATTCTCTCCCACTCCGAGCTGCCGGGGCTTTCGTCCAAAGAGATGCTCATGGTCGCAAATATCGCCCGGTACCACCGCAAGAATATCCCCAGAGACCACCACCCTGACTTCATTCGGCTATCGGAAGAGAACCAGAAGCGGACTACGATCCTCGCAAGCATTCTCAGAGTCGCCGATGCCCTGGACCGATCCCACTTCCAGAGCGTCCACGAAGTGAAGGTCAGCTGGGGCAAGAGGGAGATGAAGGTCGAGTTGGTCGGGGAGGGTGACCTCCTTCTGGAGCGGTGGGCCGTATCCCGGAAGAAAACCCTGTTCGGCAAGACCTTCGGCCGAGAGGTCACGATCCACGTCTGACAGTAAATATCAGGACGCCATATCAGTCATTGACATACGACTGTCCTGGTTCCCTATTGACCTTATTCAGTCAGTATTTGGGTTTTGTTGACCTGCCCTTTGTTCAAGGAAGGGGGCCGATCGTGCCCGAAGTCGACGAAAAAGTCATGAAGTTCGTGGAGGATATTCTCAAGAAGAATCCGAAGATTCAGCTGGAGGACCTCTTCGAACGCACCAAAAAGTTCAAGAGCTCGATCGGTCGACTGAGCAAGCGACAGTTCAACTCCCGGTACCCACTCCAGGTGAAACGCCGCCGGGCCCTTGCGGCAAAAGCCAGGGCCGGAGGGAAGGGGAGAACCGCTGCGGCGGCTCGACGAGCTCCCCGCAGATCAAGAACCGGCTCGAGCGAACCTCGGGACCGGGTCCGGCAAGTGTTCCTGCGGTTCGCCACGGACATCGCCGCTGCAGAAGAAAGAAAAGACCTGGTCCGGGTCCTGGCGGGAGTAGATGACTATGTAGACCAGGTGATGAAGGACGTGGCCAAAAGCTGAGCCGACCGGGAGAGCCGGCAGCGGAGCGGCTCCGAGCAGCCCACCTCAGCCCTTCGCTTCGTGCCCTCGGCATTCCAATACGGGAAGCCGAGGGTATTTCTCAAAAGCCGGGTCCTCTTTTGCCCTCTCACAGAGGAAGAACTCCGACCCGGCTTGGTTCCGGACGATCCGGACCCACTGACAGTCCCAACATAGCCCCACCTGGCTCGGGGGAACTCGGGCCGGATCCGGGGCCGGATCCCGGTCCGGATCCTCGAACATCACTCCTCCGACGGAAGGCGTACTCCCAGGAATCCCACCTGCCTAGCCGCGTCTCCCCGCCGATGGGAGAAAAAGGGAGAGCCCTCACAGAGAGTGCACCAAGCTGACTGGCTCAATCCGGATTCGAGAACCCCCATCTCCAGTGCACGGGCGGCCAAGTGGCCACGGATATCCACGGGTGTGGGCTCCCCGGGGTCGGGGAGACCCAGAGCGTTATGAACCTCGGGCCCCACCTCGTAGCAGTCTCCACAAACGGCGGGGCCGAAATGGACCGTCAGCTCTTCAGGCCGGGTCCCGAACTCTCTCGAGATGAGGCCGATCCCCCGTTCCAGGACTCCAACCACGGTCCCTCGCCATCCAGCGTGAAGGAGACCCACCACCTTTCTCTCCGGATCCACGAGGTAGACGGGTACGCAGTCCGCCACCGTCACGGCCAAGAGGACACCGGGGGAGCCGGTGAGATGGCCGTCCGCATCAGGGCCCAGAATCATGTGGCCCTCTTCCACCTGCGGATCGTCCTCCTCCGGAATTGTGTCAGAGGGAGACCACTCATATATGGACACCTGTCGGCCGTGGATCTGCCGCGAGTGGGCAATCCTGGGGAAGTCCAGGCTCACCCTCAGTGCCGCCCAGGCGTGCCGAACCCCCTTTGCCGGAGGGTCGGTGAAGCGGGCGAAGTTCCGCGGTGCTTTGCCGTCCGGACCCCCTCGCCCGGTGATCCCCTGCGCAAGCCAAGGGAATCGGGATTCCCACTCAGGGTTGACCCAGACACCAGGGTTACCGGGGTGGAAGACCTCTTTGATCTCTCGGGCGTGAACCCCAGACTCCGTCAGGCGTATCATGGCTTCGGGCTACCCGGAATCGGGTGGAATGATCCGGGAAACCTGTCCTTTCCCTCGAAATTCCCTAGCTTTCAGTTTCAGCCAAAAACAAGGTAGTCGGGGCACCAGATTTGGAGCCATGAGCGAACCCCTTTTCGACCAACAGAATGCCGCGTATGTCCAACTCCTCTATGAGGAGTTTTCTCGGAACCCGGAGTCGGTGCCCGAGGCGTGGCGCGCGTTTTTCAGCAAGGGCCCAAAGGCCGCGGCCGACGCCGGTCTCATCGTACCCGAGACCCTCGCACCAGAGTATCCACCGGTGGCCCCAGCCGCACCAGCCAAAGCCGCGGTTGCAGCCCCACCCGCGGATCCCGACGCCAGGCCTCCGGGCGCAACAACGCCCTGGCCGGCCGTTGAGGAGGCCGTGGAAGAACCGGCCGGCTCGGCCCCAGCAGACACCCCAACCGCCGGGGATCAGGAGACCGTCCAGCGGCTCCTGAGGGTCGTAGCGAAGGGGGCCGCCCTGGTTCAAGCCCTCCGCGAACATGGGCATCAGATGGCCAACCTCGATCCTCTGGGATCGGAGCCGCCAGGACATCCGGAGCTGGATCCCTCCTTCTTCGGGACCACCATGGAAGAGTTGGAGGAGATTCCGGCTTCGGTCATCAACCCCCGGTGGGGCGACGAGCCCCTGGCTGGTGTTCTTCGCCGCCTCCACGACGCCTACGTGGGATCCATCGGATACGAGTTCGAACACCTGGAGGATCCGGACAAGGTCCGCTGGTTGTGGGAGAAGGTGGAGGAGGGGGTCCTCACCAGGCCTTTGAACGAGGAGGAGAAGAAGCGTCTCCTGATTCGCCTGACCGAGGTTGAGGGCCTCGAGCATTTCTTGCACCGGGCCTACCTCGGCCAGAAACGGTTCTCTCTAGAAGGGACCGACATGATGGTCCCCATGCTGGATCAGGCCGTCGAGGAGTCGGCGAAATCAGGCGGGCGAGAGGTCATCATCGGCATGGCGCACCGCGGGCGACTGAATGTACTGGCTCATATCCTGGGAGTGAGCTACCGGGAGCTCTTGGAGGGATTTGAGGATAAGCCGCTGCGAGACACCTCCCTGAGCATTCCTCGCCGAGGAACAGGAGATGTGAAATACCACTTTGGGGCCGACCTACCCTACCGTCTCGCCGACGGATCGAAGGTGAATGTCTCCCTGACCCCCAATCCATCCCACCTGGAGTTCGTGAACCCGGTCGTGGAGGGATTGGTCAGGGCAAAACAGTTCTCCGGACCCGACAAGGATTTGCCTCAGGAACTGGACAGAGTTGTTCCGATCCTCCTCCATGGAGACGCGGCATTCGCCGCCGAAGGGATCGTGGCGGAAACCCTCAATCTCTCCCGACTGGAAGGGTATTCGACGGGGGGAACGCTGCACATCATCGTGAACAACCAGGTGGGTTTTACCGCCAAACCGACCGAAGGCCGCTCCACTCGTTATTCAAGCGATCTGGCAAAGGGCTACGACATCCCCGTCTTCCACGTGAACGCCGACGACCCCGAAGCGTGCCTGGCGACAGTCCGCCTGGCCATGGCCTATCGGGCCCGCTTTCACGACGACGTAGTGATTGACCTGATCGGATACCGGAGGCACGGCCACAACGAGGGTGACGAACCGTCCTACACCCAACCCGGGCAATACCAGACCATCGGGGATCACCCCACGGTCCGGACGATGTGGGCCGAACGACTGGCAGATGAAGGGATCGTGTCAGGAGAAGGGGCGGAGCTGATCCAAAGCGAGGTCGCTCGGCGATTACGGGAAGCCCAGGACCGCGTACGGGACGAACCGGATGAGCCGCCACCAGATGAGGAAGGCCTCGAGGCGGAACAACTTCAACCGGTGGACACGAGGGTGTCGCTGGATGCTCTCGTCCGCCTGAACGACGAGGCTCTGAGGACACCCGAAGGCTTCACCGTCCACCCCAAGCTCGGCCGCCAGCTTCAGAGGCGGGTCTATGAGTTCGGGCCGGATTTTGAAGTGGAGTGGGCCCATGCCGAAACGCTGGCCTTTGCTTCGCTTTTGGAAGATGGAGTGCCCATCAGGCTGAGTGGCCAAGACTCGGAGCGGGGCACATTCAGTCAACGCCATCTGGTTCTCCACGATGCCGAGACCGGTGAGGAGCACGTCCCGCTCGAGCACGTCGGGACGGCTCGTTTCGAAGCCTACAACTCTCCGCTGACCGAGACGGCGGTCTTGGGTTTTGAATACGGATACGAGGTCGGGTCCGACCGGGATCTGGTCCTGTGGGAGGCCCAGTTCGGTGACTTTGTCAACGTGGCACAGGTCATCATCGATCAATTCATCGCGGCCGGGAGTGTGAAGTGGGGCCAGGCGGCCCGCCTCACCCTCCTCCTGCCTCATGGTCATGAGGGCCAGGGGCCGGAGCACACCTCGGCTCGGCTGGAGCGGTTCCTCCAGCTTTCGGCCGAAGACAACATGAGTGTCGCTTACCCGTCGACGCCGGCCCAGTATTTTCACCTGCTCCGTCGTCAGGCGCTGACGCCCGTGGCCAGGCCTCTCATCGTCATGACGCCGAAGAGTCTCCTTCGGCACCCGAAGGCCACCTCCACCGTGTCACAACTCGCCGACGAGGGCTTCCATTCGGTTCTCGATGATCCCTCCACGGGGGACCGCCGGGAAGAGATCACACACCTGACCCTCTGCGCCGGGAAGCTCTACTACGAGCTGGAGACCCACCCGAGGCGCCCGGACCTGACGCATGTAGCCATCGGCCGGGTTGAAGGCCTGTACCCCTTCCCCGGAGAAGCCCTGCGTGAGCTGGTCGGCTCGTATCCGAACCTCAAGACAGTCGTCTGGGCTCAGGAAGAGCCCACCAACCAGGGCGCCTTGGCCTACATCGGTCCACGGCTCCGTTCGGTGGTGCCCAGGTCGATTCCGTTGAAACCTGTCGCGCGACCGGACCGAGCCAGCCCCGCCGAAGGGAAGGCCAAGGACCACCTCAAGGAGCAGAAGAGGATCGTGGAAGAGGCGTTGGGGCTGAGGGAGTGAGGCTGACCCCCGGGCTTTCCCAGGGCATTGGCCCTCTCCCCCCTCAGTCGTCCTTCAAAATCCTCTCCGGCGGGTCATCCAGGTCGTCGAACTGTCCCCGTTTCACGGCAACGACGAAGAGGATTGCAAAGACCGCCCCCAGGAGAACGGCGATGGGCAGAAGGAAAAAGACAGCGTCCATGGTGGTCTAAGCTACCGAAGCTGATCCACACGTTCTACGGCCTTCTCGACCCTGGATGCCCCCCAGATCACCATTCCGCTGGAAAGGGGCATCAGTATGGCGGCGATCAGGGGGTTCACCAGGCCCGCCGCGGCAAAGGTGACAGCCGCGATGTTGTAGACAATGGAGCGAACCTGGTTTTTCTTGATGGAGGTGGCGGCTGCCTCCGCCGCCCGAAAGCCAGCGACGATGGGTAGAAGAGACGGGACCGAGATGACGCCATCCGCTACAAGGATGCTACTGGCCGCTCCGGTCCCCATGGCGATCCCCACATCGGCCTGAGCCAATCCCGGACCGTCATTCATTCCGTCACCTGCGAACAGCACTCGGTCTCCGAGGTCCCGCTTGCTGCGGATCCAATCAGCCTTCTCGGACGGGTCCATCTGGGCCAGCGATTCCTCGATCCCGGCTTCTTTTGCCATCCTCAAACCCACCTCACCGACGTCCCCCGTGATGAGGACCACTTCTTTTCCGGCCTCCACCATAGCCCTCACAGCAGCACGGGAATCGGCCCGGACTCGATCCCCGAGGAGGATGGTCCAGGATCGACCTCTCCCCCCGGTCACCGGTACCTTCCCCCCGGTCACCGGTAGCTTCCCCCTGGTCACCAGTACCCTCCCGGGCCCGCCACTCCGGATCTCCCACTCCTGACCATCCACCGATCCTCGGATTCCAAACCCAGCTTCTTCTCGGACCTCTTCGGCGATGGGCAGGGGTATGCCACGCTCCACCGCTGCCCGGGTGATGGCTCGTGCAATGGGGTGCCCGCTGAAGCGCTCCAGACCACTGGCGATTCGCAGTGCCTCGTCATCTGCCTCGACGACTTCCAGGTCCCCGGCGGTGACCGTTCCCGTCTTGTCCAGGGCCACCAAGTTGATGGTCCTCATCTCAAGAAGGCCGTCCCCGCTTCGGAACAGGAGTCCCCTGCGAGCGGCAGCCCCGAGGCCGGCGGCCGCCGCCAGAGGCCTGGCCAAAGCCAGCGCACAGGGACAAGCAACTACAAGGACGGCCACAGCCGTGAGGAGCGCTTTCTCCACACCGGCGAAGAAGTACCACCCGGTAAAGGTGAGGGCCGCCACCAGTAAGGTGACCCCGGTGAACCAGGGAGCGATGCGGTCCGCCAGGCCCGGCGCCACCCCTCGATCGGCCGACAGCCTGAGCTGATCGGCCATCTGCTGGAGTACCGTTTCCCTGCCCACGGCGGTGACCCGAACCGTCAGGTACCCGTCGACCAAAACCGATCCGGCCACCACCCGGCTTCCGGGCTGGGCATCAACGGGCTCCGACTCGCCGCTGATGAGTGCCATGCGGAGATCCCCCTGGCCCCCATCCACGACTCCGTCGGCCGCCACCTCTTCGCCAGCGGCAATATCCAGGATGTCGCCAACCTCGAGGTCGTCCGATGGCACGACCTCCACACCGTCCCCCACCCGCCTGCGGGCCGTGGCAGGAGACGCAGCCGCCAGGGCTGTGGCGGCTTCGGACGCCCGGCGCCGCCCCCTGGACTCCAACATCCGCCCTGCCAGAAGAAGGGTGACCAACATGCCCATGGAATCCAGGTACGTGTCGCCTCCGGCGACGGTCACCACCACGGCGTGACCGAAGAGGACCGCCACACCCAGAGCGATGGGGAGGTCCATATGGAGGACCTTGTGGCGGAGACCGCTGATAGCTCCCGCGAAGAAGGGCTCCGCGCACCAAAGGGCCACGGGCGCGGCTAGCGCCAAGCTGATCCACTGAAAGAGGGTGATGTACCGCGGGTCCATGCCGTCGAGCCAGCCGGTGTAAAGGGCCGCCGACAACATCATGATGTTCATGGCGGCGAACGCCGACACGCCGAGACGGACCAGTAGTCCCCGGTCGGGTTCCCCCTCCTCGCCGAGGATCCTGGGCCTGTAGCCCAAAGTGCTGATCCGCCCTGCCACCTCGCCGAGGCTCACTGACTCGGGATTCCACCGGACGAAGGCCCGCCCGGTTGCGTAGCTCAGGGTCGCCTCGGTAACACCTTCCGTCCTTTGGAGGACGTTTTCCGTCACCCACACGCAGGACGCACAACGAAGGCCATCCACCTGGAGGCGGATCTCGCAGAGCCCGTCGGGTCCCGCCGCAACGGGAAGAGCATCCCAGTCACCAGTCATCCCCTCCGGCCGCGGGGGGAAGGCTTCCCGATCCCGATAGTAGGCCTCTAAGCCGGCTCCCTTGATGATGGCCGCCGCCATCTCGCAGCCGGAACAGCAGTAGACGTCCTCCGACCCCTCGACTGGTGTCCCGCAGTGGGGGCAGCGGGAGACGGGCGATGCAGAAGTCGTGGGCGGCCCTCCGGCCGGCACTCCTCTTCGTGCATCGGCGGAGCCGGCGCCGGCTGGGCCGGGATTACTGACCCCGGCGGAGACGGAGTTTCTGCGCCCGGCGGAGCCAGGGTTACTGCCCCCGGCGGAGCCAGGGTTACTGCCCCCTGACGGTCCGGGATTATCGCTGTTCGGATTGGTAGGAGGGCACAATGTCATCAGCCCCCGAGACGGCGATGTAGATAAAGACCGCGTTCACCACGACGACCAGAACCAGCCCGAGGGTGATGATGACCGGCCAGAGCCGAAATCGGCTGGTGGGCCCCTCCGTTCCCTGGTCGTTCCTAGTCGATGCCTGAGCCAACGTCCGCTCCCGCCTTAAAGGTGGTTGGGATAACGATCTCCCCATCGGGTGTGGTAACCCTGACCAGAAGAGATGTAGTTCGGCCGATGCCCTGATCCGGAGGCACCCGAACGATCAAAGGAAGCGTCCGTGCTTCGGTTGAGGCCAGTCGGACGTCCTGGAAGATCACTTCAGCGCCGGGGATCCCCTCCACCACCACCTGGAAATCCACAGGCTCCTCACCCGGTTTGTTGTTGGTGATTTGAACCAGGAAGGTGTTCCGAATAAACCCGTCGGGATCGACGGTGAACAACGTCCCGGGCACCCGGTTCACTGTGGCTTCGAAGGGAATCCTTTGAGAGGCCAGGGTGAATCCGAAAGCCGCCAAGGCCACCAGGAGGCCTCCATAGACCACGGTACGAGGCCGCAGCCTTCTTACCGTTCGGCCGGACTGCTCCGCCATGGACGTGTACTCCACCAGAGTTCGGTGCCCCAGCTTGTCCATGACGGAAACGCAGGCGTCGATGCAGCGGGCGCACTGAATACACTCCAGCTGGAATCCGTCGCGGATATCGATACCCTGGGGGCAAACCACGACACACTTGTTGCACTCGATGCACCTGCCGTCGGCCGCCGCCGCCTTCCCCTTTGCCCGGGGTTCCCCACGAGCCGGATCGTACCCGATGAGGAGGGTTTCATCGTCGGTGAGAGCACTCTGGAAGCGAGCATAGGGGCAGAGAAAGTTGCAGAACTGCTCCCTGAACCAGGTGAAATCCAGGTACCAGAGACCGGTGAAGATGAGGACGAAGGAATAGGCCAGGTTACCCGACTGCCCGGTCCACAGCTCCCTGGCAGGGACGAAGAAGCTGACGAAGGCCGTCCCAAGTAGGAGGGATACGGCCAAAAAGGCCGCCCACTTGGCTGCCTTCCTCCAGATACGATCGAAACTCCACGCCTGCTGATCCCGCCTCTTTCGCTGAACTCGATCCCCCTCGATCCAGATCTCCAGCGGCCGAATCCAGGTTTCCAGGAAGACCGTTTGGGGGCAGGCATACCCACACCAGAGCCGGCCCCAAAGGGAGGTGAAGAAGAAGAGGGCGAACGCCGCAAAGAGGAGGATCAACAGTAGGAAGAAGCTATCGGAAGCCGTAAAGATGGCCCCGAAGAAGAAGACCTGCCGCGCCGGAATGTCGATGAGGAGGAGTGGCTTCCCCCCAACCAGGATCCAAGGGGTAAGGAAGAGGATCAGGTGGAGGGCCAGGAACGTCCAACGCCTGAGGGTAGTGAACCTACCTTTGATGGATTGGGGATATACCCACTCCCTGGTTCCGGAGAACCCCAGCATACGTCGTTCTATCTTTCTCGCCGAGCGTCGGGGTTTTTGCGTCGGGGTCTTTGCGTCGGGGTTTTTGCGTCGGGGCTCTAGCTCCGAGGCTTCACCGCCGGGACTTCAGGTCAGGAGCCTACACCCCCTTCTCCGTGCTCCTCGCCACGACTCCCTTCCTCGGAGCCATGACTCCCCCCCTCGGAGCCTTCGTCCTGGCCTTCCTCGGAGCCTTCTTCTCCACCTGCCGTGATCTGCTCCAGGGGAATCCCTAACGCTTCGGCGTTCTTGGCCAATACGTACGCGGCCGCATGATTGATCTGTTCTGCACTCAGGATGGTACCCCACGCCGCCATCCCCTGCTCAAGTACCCCATTGGTGATGGTATGGACTATCTCTTCCGGCGACCCGCCGTGGAGCCAGGTGTCGTCCAGGAAACTCTGGCCGATTCCTCCCTCCAGGTTCTGGCCGTGGCACACGAAACAGTACATCGTGTACACGACCTCCCCACCGGCGATGGCCTCAGGGGTCATGGCGAACTCGACGTCCTCGGCAGCCTGGACCGGCCACCGAACCGCAGCGGCCGCCATTTCCGCCTCGAACCGGGCTTCCTGGGACCGGTTGCCAATGAAATGGTAGTGGACCGTATAGCCTACCGCCCAGAGGATGCAGATCCAGAAGAGACCCAACCACCAGTCTGGGAGAGGGTTGTCATATTCTTCGATGCCATCCGCCTCATCGGCGTGGCCCAACAAACGATTGGTGTCCTTGCTCACGTCTCGTCTCCATCCGTGAACGGTAACAGGGCCGCTTCTTCCATCATGGCCTTATGCCTTGGTGTGTAGGCCCACCAGACCCAAGCCAGGAAGCTGACAAGAAAAAACACTGTCATGATTCCCATGAGCCAGCCGAGGCTGATGCTCTCGGCTGCCAGCTTGAGTATGGGATTCACTCACCACCCCCCTGATCCGAGAGATAGGCCTTCCCCTCCCGACCCAAGCGTTGGAGATAAGCAATCATTGCCACGATTTCGGTGTCGGCCGTGGTTTCCACACCGGTCGCGGCCAGGCTCGTGACAATCTGCTGCCCTTGTGCCGCGAGACTGGCCGGCACGCCCTCCACGTCCGCATCGGTGTAGGGGACCCCGGCCTTCTTGAGGGCCCGGACCGATTTTTGGACGTCATCCGGATCCACCGTTGCCGTCAGAAGCCATGGGTAGGGGGGCATCACACTTCCCGGCGAGGTGCTCCGGGGATCCCGCATGTGCTCATAGTGCCAAGCATCCGGGTACTTCTGGGCCAGCCGATGGAGATCTGGTCCCATCCGCCGAGACCCCAGGAGAAAGGGTCGGTCGTACTGGTATTCCGGCGCCCGGCTCCACGGCCCGTACCGCAGCACCTCGGCTCGCATGGGCCGGACCCACTGGGAGTGGCATAGATAACAACCCTCCCTGATGTATATATCCCGACCGGCGACCTCCAAGGGCGTATAGGGAGTGACCCAGTCACCCGTCTCCGGACCGGCGCCGGCCGTGTACATGGGGATGATCTCCACGACCCCGCCAATGAGGATCGCGATCGTGGTCAATACGGCGAAGAGCCCTCCGCGGGATTCGAGAACCCGGCGGTGGAACTGTCCGTATTTTTTCTCCGAACCGTCGATGTGTTCGTTGTTGGTCATGATCGGCCTCCCCTACACCGCCGGAGCCGGAGCATGCGTCTCTTCAGAGACCGACGCCCCGGATCCTTTGATGGTTTTCAGGAGGTTAAAGAGGAACATCACCATGCCCGTCAGATAGAGGACCCCACCCAAGAGCCGCATCCAGTAGTAGGGCATCAGGCGGTTCACGATGTCCAGGAAGAAGGGGTTTGCCAGCTGACCGGCATCGTTCACGGCACGCCACTGGAGGCCTTCCATCAATCCCGCAACCCACATGCTGACGGTGTAGAGAACAATCCCGATGGTGGCCAGCCAGAAGTGCTGTGTGGCCATCTTGGGATAGGCCAATTCCCGTTTCCATAGCTTGGGCACCAGCCAGTAGAGCGTCCCGAAGGACATCATCCCCACCCAGCCCAGGGCACCACTGTGGACGTGGCCGATGACCCAGTTCGTGAAATGGGCCAGCCCGTTCACAGCGCGAATCGACATCATGGGTCCTTCGAAGGTACTCATCCCGTAGAAGGACACCGCCACGACCATAAATTTGAGAATCGGGTCCGTCCGCAGACGATCCCACGCCCCCCTGAGAGTCAAAAGCCCATTCAACATGCCGCCCCATGAGGGCGCCAGAAGCATGACACTGAACACCATCCCCAACGTCTGAGCCCAATCCGGTAAGGCCGAGTAAAGGAGGTGGTGGGGGCCGGCCCAAATGTAGAGGAAGACCAAACCCCAAAAGTGGACGATGGAGAGCCGGTAACTATAGACCGGCCGGTCCGCCGCCCTGGGCAAGAAGTAGTACATGAGCCCCAGGAACGGGGTGGTCAGGAAGAATCCCACCGCGTTGTGCCCGTACCACCATTGTACAAGGCCATCGGTCAGCCCCGCGAAGATCGGATAGGACCGGAAGAGAGTCGCCGGGATCGCCAGGCTGTTCACGATGTGGAGCACGGCGATGGTGATCACGAACGACATATAGAACCAGATCGCCACGTAGATGTGCTTCACTTTCCTGATGGCGATGGTCCCGAAGAAGTTTATGGCGAAGATCACCCAAACCACCGTGATGGCTATGTCGATGGGCCAGATCAGCTCCGCATACTCCTTGGACTGGGTCATTCCCAGCGGGAGCGTAATGGCCGCCGCCACGATGATGCCCTGCCAACCCCAGAAGTGGAGCTTCGAGAGCAAGTCCGAGTACATCCGAACCTTCAGCAAGCGCTGCATCGAGTAATAGATACCCGTGAAGCAGATGTTGCCCCCGAAGGCGAAGATGACCGCGTTGGTGTGAAGGGGACGAAGGCGCCCAAAGGTGGTCCACGGGAGGCCCAGATTTGCGGGCCACCACGCGATCTGGAGGGCAATGATTACGCCCACCAGCATGCCCACCGCGCCCCAGATTACCGTAGCGCCGAAAAATTTCCGAACGATGTCGTCGTCGTAGTTCGGCATGGGCACAGCCGCTGTTCCGACCTGTGACATGAGGCTACCGGGTTTTGAAGGTGCTGGTTGTTGTTCGTTCTGAAAATTGCTGCGAGGAAAACTACGCACCTTCAAGGGATGAAGCGAGGGGCCGCTACAGCTCTTTCGGTTCCCCCGCTCCCTCTCCACCCACTTCTTTGCGGATCCCCCGTCGGATGGCGGCCATGATGGCGCGCATGCCCCGAAGACGCATGGGGGAGACAACCTCTTCCAGACCCATCTCGGCGTAGAACGTGGTGGGCACGTCGAGTACGACCGAGTAGTCCTCCCCCTCCAGGCCCTCTCGGATGATTCCGGCGAATCCTCTCACGGTGGGGGTTTCCGGTGGACAATCGAAGAAAAGGTGAACCTTCCCTTCTTCAGTCACCTCGGTAGCGAGAAAAAAGGGTGACTGACACTCGTGGACCCGGGCAAGCCGGTTCGGGTCATCGGCATAATGAGGCGGGAGGTCCGGGACCTTGTTGGCGTAGCGGAGGAGCGCCTGACCCTTGAGCTCTCGGGGGGCGGAAGCGAACCGATCAACGACTCTCTGGAGCTTTTCGGGGAGGGGCATGGGGCCGCTCGGGAGAAGATGGATGAATGACGACTCCCCCTTGGTACTCATCACCCCCCGGGAGGTTCGACGGGGCCTTCGCCGGAACCGATGGACGGACAGTGCTCGGGAGAGCATGAAACTATCCGGGGACACTCGTGTTTCAGGAACATCCTCTGACGCCCATGGCTGGAGGCGGAAGAGAATCCAAGTGGCAGTTGGCGAGAGAGTACGCTGGAGAAGGAGAGATCCATTATGTCTGGGCACCTCGATCCCCAAGAGAAATTCAAAACTTATGCCCACCCCGAGAAGCTGGTCTCGACCGAGTGGGTCGCTGAGCATCTGGATGACCCCTCCATTGTCATCGTGGAATCTGACGAAGACGTCCTCCTCTACGACACCGGGCACATCCCGGGATCGGTGAAGATCGATTGGCACACCGATCTCAACCATCCCTTGGTCCGAGACTACCTGGAGCCCGACGCCTTCGCACGCCTTTTGTCAGAAAAGGGAATCGGCCCGGAACACACCGTGATCTTCTATGGGGACAACTTCAACTGGTGGGCGGCTTACGCCCTCTGGGTATTTCACCTTTTTGGCCACACCAACACCCGCCTGATGGATGGCGGACGGCAAAAGTGGCTGGCCGAGGGCCGTCCATTGACGTTGGAGGTTTCGGACCGGCCCATGACGGAGTACCCCGTCCCCGTCAGGAATGACCAACCCATCCGGGCTTTCCGGGACGAGGTCATGAGCCACCTGGAGGGAGGGGGCAAGCTGGTTGACGTGCGGTCAACCGAGGAGTTCACCGGCACCTTGCTACACATGCCGGATTACCCCCAGGAAGGGGCGCTGAGAGGCGGGCACATTCCGGGTGCCGCCAGCGTACCGTGGAAACGGGCAGCGAACGAGGACGGGACTTTCAAAGGAATCGGAGACCTTCGGGCTATCTACGTCGATGACGCAGGGATCCGCGAGGGTGAGGAGGTGATCGCCTATTGCCGAATCGGCGAGCGATCGAGCCATACCTGGTTCGTTCTCACCTACCTCCTGGGGTTCCCCGGCGTCCGGAACTACGACGGGTCCTGGACCGAGTGGGGGAATCTCGTGGGGGCGCCCATCGAGAAGTAGGCTGAGAAGGGCACGGGGTCGTCTTCATTGCCTTGCCGTCCCCACCATCCAGGTCCACACTTCCACCATGTTCGGATTCATCGGAAGCGCCTTCGTGGCCGGTCTGGTTGGAAGCCTTCACTGCATAGGTATGTGTGGTCCCTTCGCCGTGGCTTGTGGGGGCCGAGCCGGAGACACTCTCCTTTGGCACGCAGGCCGGGTGGCCACTTATGCCATCATGGGTGCCCTGGCCGGAGCTTTCGGCTCATTGATACCGGGACCCGGATGGGTAGGCGCCGTGGTCGGGGGAGTCCTCATCACCTGGTTCGCGGCGAGCCTGGCTGGGCTGGTGCCCGAGCCTCACGTTTCCCTCCCCGGCGTCAAGCACCTGGCCACAAACCTTGCCACCCGTACCAACATGGCCGCCCGGTTCGGATTCGGAATGGCCACCGGGCTACTACCGTGTGGACTTGTGTACGCCACACTGGCCGTACCGGTCGCCTCTGGGAGTCCTAGCATCGGAGCTCTCTCCATGGCAGCCTTCGGCGTTGGCACCGCCCCCGCACTCACGGCGGTGGCGCTGGGGCTCAGGAAGGTGGTGATGAAGGACATACGGCTGCGTCGGCTATTGGCAGCAGGCGTTTTCCTGGCGACCATGTGGTCCATCGGAGTCCGAACCGGTGTGGTTGGCGAGCGGCGTATGCACCACGGGCCCGGAGCGGGGGCCGAGTCCGAGATGCTTATGGAGGGTCAACGCTAAGCTCCGAAATCCCGGGAGTTCTCTTCGGGCGGCCCCTGGGTAGTTCCGGAAGCCCGTCTCTTCGAGGGGTGATTCGTCCCGGTTTGCTCGGTGGTCTGCCGGCGTGCCTGTTGGGGTTTCGCGTTGCGCCTTCGGCGGTCTCGCGTAGCGCCTCCGGTGGTCTTGCCTGGCGCCTTCCACGGTCTTGCGTGGCGCCCTCGGCGGTCTTGCGTTGCGCCTTCGGCGGTCTCGCGTTTCAGCTGAAACGTTTTGGCCTCAGCACCCGGTCGCTCGACTCACCCTGAGTGATCGGGCTGAGGATCGCGTTATTCCAAACTCCCTTCTCCGAGTCTCCATCTCCCCGGGCAGGCCTCCACCGGTCTCCATTCGAGCGGTGTCCCATTCCAACATGAGGACGCCCGAACCGAGCTTGACAGCTTCGACAGCGGCGGGTGCTGCGGAGTCCGACATAGCCCTTTTCCTCCAACCTGACAGCCCCTCCCAAG
>JANQDZ010000097.1 GCA_028278645.1 Longimicrobiales bacterium
GCCTTCGAGGAGGCTTCACGCAACGGCTCCTAGCTGTCCACGATACCGGGGGAAGCCCACAACGGCTCCTAGCTGTCCACGATACCGGGGGAAGCCCACTCAACGAATGGAGTCTCCGGCAATCCCGGGGCGGTTCACAGCGAGGTATTGTGCGGTGCTCACACAGGTTTTTGAGTCCAACCATTTGCTGAGGTCCTCGGGTCGGTAGCGAATACAGCGAACGGAGATCCTGACAAACGCCGGTCCATCCCCATCAGTCCGCCATTTCCTGAGAGTCCGAGGGGAAACGTCCAAGAACTTCGCCGCCATCGTTTCAGACAGCAGCGGGTGTACGTCCTGCATTCAAGCCTGCATCGAGAAGTAGACATTCTTTGCCGCGCCTGATTCACCCTAGACTTCTCCCCCTTTTCGTCCAACAGGGATTGGGTAGGCATCACGCGGAGCGGAAAGGCGCTCAGCGTCAGAAGTGTCCACATGCCAACAGGTTTACCTTCTGGTCGGGCGAGAAACGGCGGGGTCGGGTAAACCGCTTTGTAACGGCGGAGCGGTGTCTCAGTGGGTCTTTGGGGAGGTGTTTTGGGGGTGGAAGTCCATGACCCGGGTCATGCCCATAGACACAAGAAAGGCCGGTCCGGTGGGTAGTTGGGGGGTACTCCTCGAAACCGACCTTTCAAAAAACTCAGTGGGCGCTACTGGATTCGAACCAGTGACCTCCTGCTTGTAAGGCAGGCGCTCTAAACCAACTGAGCTAAGCGCCCCAACTGTCACAACTGCCTGTAAATCCTAAAGGTTTTCCGTCCCACAGGGTAGCTCCCCCGTGGACCTGATTCTGCATCGTGTCCGTTCCTCGTGTCGCTTGAGGCTCAATCCCCTACGATCCGCCTCCTGGTTCGCAGAATCTCCCGCTGGGCTTCTAGATCTGGTTTCCGGTCCAACTCCATCATTACCCGGTTTCCCCTTTTTCATCCTCCCAACTCCCACACACCCACCAGCGGGTTGTGTCCGAGATGTCAAGGCCGGTTGAAAATGTGACAGAAGTGGCAGGTGAAGATGCTACACTCGGCGGAGGTAACGAGCCTCAGTTCGTCGTAGCCTCCTTGGATCGTCTCCCTTTTCGTTTTCGGGGTGTGGGGTCGGGTTCGTCGTCGAAGACAACGACTCACTCGAAAGCCTATAGACGGCCCGGCGAAACGCCTGGCGTTCTGGTCACCAGCCTCTAGATTGTCGAATACGATCCCGATAGCTGATCGTACAAACTGTTTTCTGCCCATCGGGAAACAGGGTCAGCCCCCGGCTCAGCGCTATTCTTGCGGAGACGGTGCAGAAATGTTGATGCAAGGGGATGGGAAATTCCATGAACGAGGCTGAGGCCCGACAGCTGTTGGCTGTAAGAAAGACCGCCTCCCGGCAGGAACTGAAGACGGCCTACCGCAGGACGCAAAAGACCTGGCACCCTGACCTCTTTCAGCCGAACTCTCCGTCCCAGCTTGAGGCAATCAGCAAGACACAGCGCATCAACGAAGCTTATCGGTTGCTCCGCGGGGAAGACGGACGCCAATGGGACGGAGCTCTCGAACATCCTGTCACAGCCTACTATCAACGATCAGCTCGAAACGAAGCCATCTTCATTTGGTGCGCCGTGGTCCTTTCTGTCGTTGTGGTGATCATCGTTGAGGTTTTCCGCTAGCAGGTTTCGGATTCAATGGGCTGTTCGGCACTAGGAGCTCCAAGGGTAGATGATAAAGGGAATCCAGGTGGAAGCCGAAGCGGGCAAGGGACCGGACCAGGGTAGAACTACGAAAGCAACGGAGCACCGATTCAATATCCGGGCCAACCACTCCGTTCGGTGTCTGGCAGCGCTTTCAGTCCTTTTCGGGTGCTCACCGGACGACCAGGGGACCCCCGAATCCAGATACATCGGCCACGGGCGCCCAGAGGTTGTTGAGATCCCGTTCCCAAGTCGGTCCCTGCCAAAGGTGGTGGTGGCCACAAAACCCTCCTTTGTGTTAGAGCATCGGGATGGACCAGAGTCCCCTCTTTTGCACGGCGTGGTGGGCGTGAGTATGGACGATGCTGGCGGTCTTGCGGTTCTGGCGAACGGAACACAGCCGGAACTCCTATTCTATGACCCCAAGGTCGCCTCGTGGCGTCGGCCGGCGGTGAGGGCGAGGGTCCTGGCGAGTTCCGTGAGGTAGACGCCCTAATCGGATACCGGGGGGATTCTTTGGCCGTGTGGGACCGGCGGCTTGGCCGAGTATCTATCTTTAGCGGGGATGGGCATCTCGGCCGCATAATCCGGTTCATTGAGCCGAATGAATGGGGATACGACAACCCAGTGAGCAGTACCCCCGACGGTGGATTCCTAACCATTCCTCTTGGTTATGGGCTCCAACAATTGAACTTAAGGGACGGGTGGCACTGGGCTGCAGCTATCATAACCGACCAAAACGGAGAGGCGCGGGATACGGTTGGGGAACTTCCGCTCTGGAGGCTGGAGTTTGATGAGAGGGGGTTCTGGCCGCCCGTCCACCTCCACGGACCTGGCAGGTTCTTCTCGGCCTCGAATGGGTTCGGTTGGTGTCGGACCCATGAAGGTCAGCTCTGGTTCTTGGGCTTCGAAGGCACTATTAGCCGGGTCCTCTCCTTCACTGGTGAAAGGGTTCCCCTCACCAAGGCCTCCCTAACCAAGTACCTGGACGGACTTCAAAGGACGGGATTGGATCCCGACTCGGTGGAGTTGTTAAGGCATGTCTACGGCGAGGGTGCTTTGGCTGACGAGTTCCCCCTCTTAAGAAGTGTGTTCGAAGACCCGGATGGAATGTTGTGGATTCAAAGGTTTGACCCGGATCCATCATCACCGCAGAACCTGATCCTCCTTGACCCGAACTCGGGATGGATCGGTGAGGCCGATCTCCCGCCTGGCGGTTCTATTCTGGAAGTAGGGCGTCGGACGATGGCCATCCATTGGACGAACGAATGGGGCTACTCCAGAGTTCAAGTCCATCAACTCGAACGACCCGAAGCCACGCAGGAGCACGAACCGGATCGTTGAAAAAGCCTTCAGAGCGTGGGCGATGGCTTCCAGCGTCAGGTCCAGAGGCAGACCTCCTAACCGGGAGAGTCGCTCTCCGAAGTCGGGGGGGTGATCAGCTGGGCCGCAGCCGTTGAAACGGGGGCGTTTGAAGATCTGTGTGAGTTGGAAAAGGGATTCAGAGACATCCTAGTCATGCCGGGTCCACCGGAACCCAGGCGAACCACCCACCCTATGGCCGATCAGCGCTGACCCGAAACGTCTCGCGAGCTGCCGAAAGCGCTCCCCGGCGCATGCCCAACAGGCGCGAGCGGAAGGCAAACCGCGGCAGGCCGTCTGTTAGCTGAATCCGGTTCAGCTGGGGCTCGGATCTACACCCGGCGGGAAATCCCTCGTGAACCTCCAAACCCTGATGCGGACCAAACCTGTCTCGTCTTCGTAAAAGGTGAAAAACTCGCCAGGACTCGGGTACGCTTTGGACCGGATCTTCGTGACCCGCACCAACGTTTCAGCCTCATCCATGGCTTCGCAATCGCGAGTTCAACCACGCCTGGGGCCTGGCAAAGCTAAACACACCAAACCACCGGAGGTGCTGGGTCGTCACGGCGCACTCAAGAACCGAGGGGTGCAAAACATCCTGATCACCGCCGAGAACGACCTGAAAGGCCTTCCTGACGCCATCCAGGCGGTCTTCCCCAACACGTGTATCGTGCATCTGATCCGGAGCTCGCTGCCCTACCTGTCCCGGAGGGAACGAAGAGTCCTGGCCCGGGACATGAGGCCTTCGGTGCCCATTGGGCCAAACATTTCCCCAATAATCAGCTGGGTGGGGAGGCTCAGTGGACGATCCTGACGCCGTTCTTTGACTTTCCCCGAGAGATCCGGAAGGAAATCTACATGGAGAATGTTGTAGAATCGATCAATGCCCAGCTCAGGAAGGTGACCAAGCACCGAGGGAACTTCCCTACCCCCGACGCCGTGAGGACAGTGTTGTACCTGGCCATGACGAAAGCCAGTGAGGCGTGGACCCGGCCCATCCCCAATTCGGCCGCCCCCACAACCCTCTTTCCACCGTTTTCCAGGGAGGGTTATCCGCTTGACGACGAGGTCAGTGACACAGAGAAGCGTACAGACTCGTTAGTTCTTCATCCTGGGCCAGCCTCTTCCGACCCTTGGTGCTCCACTCCACCCACTCAGCCTCCGGCCTTCTTAGACCGCCGCTGGCTCCAAGTAGTCCAGATCATGACCAAGCCGCAAATCCTTGCTTGGTTTAAGGCCAACTCCTGAGGTATCTCCGCATGCCCGCGAAAAACCTCCACAGCGATAATGTCGGCGAAGTCCACGTGCTCTTCCAAAGTCAGCCCGGCTGCAGGCATGTCGTCTACGTAGATATCCGGTTCGCAGGTTTCGCCCGAGACTCTCATGCTGATTTGGGATCCGTTCCATGCCCGGTGGATATCCACGAAGGGAGCTCTTCCGATCACCTCCGCCACTGAGATGGGCGGCCGCCTTTTCAGGTACGCCGGGGACATGAAGAAGCCGTGCTTCTTCTCCATGCGTCTGAAAAAACCCCGCCGCTCCAGCTCGGTTCGGATTTGTTCAGCTGTAACTAGGAGGGGCTCCAAAGACAATGGATCCGGGCGAAGGTAAACATCGGCGGTCACCTCTCTTCCCTCAACCAGCGTGACCGGCACCGGGAAGCCATGGTAGCCCAGTCCTCTGGCCCTTATTGAAAAAGGACCCGGATGAGGGCCGACCATTTGGAAACCTCCAACAGAGTCAGAGAGGGTCCTCGCCACAGCTACGCCCAAGCTATCGAGCAACGTGATAGAGCCATTGACGACCGGCAGCTCGCTTTCACTATCCAAAAGACGCCCGCTTACTATTTGAGCCCTCGCGAAAGACGGAAAACAGGCAATCGCCGTACAGAGCAGGATTGCGGTGGCAGGAGCAGCAGACGACGTGGAATCCGGACGATTCGCCCGAGGTTTCATGAGGGGACGCCCCGTGATTCATCACTTCGCCAGAGCGATTTCCAAGACACAGCAACACAACGGCGGACCCGAAAGCACCTCACCACCTCCAGAAGCGGTAGGTTCTCACGATTCGCTGAAGCACACCTTGCCCCGGCTGCGAACCCGGATCCGGATGAAGCGTGATCCCTCTCACCGAAGCATACACCGCTATTTTTTAGCAACTCCACCCCTCTTTCTCAGAGCCGTTCCCCGACTTCCGAGGATGACTTGGCCAACAGCTCGGACCACCCGAGGAGATCGGAGAGCCCCCTGTGGCGCTGCTCTACCCGTTCTCCTAGGTATTGAAACCCCCCGTCATCGTCAAGCACACCCTCTCGAGTCACGAGGATGACCTGAGGAACTGCGGGAGGCCCGGCGAAAGCCTCAAAGAAATACTTCCGTGCGACCTCCTTTTGCCAATGCTTTCCGGTCGGCACCTCATGAAACTCACCAAAACGAGACAGGAATTCCCACCCCATAGCGGCCCGAGGCGTTATCGCGACGCCGGTTGGGGATAACCTCTCGCCTCCGAGTTCTGCGGAAGACTCGAAGTGGTGGTCTCCTCCCCGAAAACGAGTCCAGCTAGACTAACGTAAAGACGCAGGAGTTGGGACTTTCCGAGGGTCCTTCGAGGGGTCCAAGGTACCGTCATATCCGCAAACCTAATTCTTCCCTTTATTGATCTTGAGACGCGATAGAAAGGGTGCATCGAACTCGTCCTTTGAAACTACAAAAAGGTAGTCCAACTTGGCGTAAGCAGTCACCAACCGAGGTGGAATGAGTGGTACCGAGACTGGCATACGCACGCTGCCGAGAAAAACTCCATCCGCCCGAAAAACATCAACAACCGTACCCTCAGGCTCCCCGGCCACATCCACGAAGACGAAGAGATGGCCAGCGTTATCCGGCACGATCAGCTGGAGCAAGGGCCTCGTTTGGGGAAGCCCCTCAAGATGCCCTGCCAGAAGGTCAGGCGCCCGAGACAGCTGCTCTCGGACATAATCCCTGTGAGACTCCTCTACGGGCGCGGCTTCCGAGGGCCTACTGAAAACCAGGGTCGTATCTCCCTCGAGGGTCCGGCGAAAAATGCGGTATTCCCTCGAATTCGCGAACCAGATGCTCCCTTTCTCATCCACCGCTCCAACCGGTGATGAACCGAAATACATCAGCGGGGCCGTCCCGTTCGGCAGCATATCCCAATAGTGCTCGACCGGCGGAAGAGAATCTGTGCTCCGAAAACCAGGGGAATAAACAATCGGGTGGTAAACGGCATGGGAAGAAAATCGGCCTTCCGGGAATTCCAGCCCCCAGTCCACATAGCTCCCGTCTTCGACCACAGTCCCCTTGAGACCAGACCGGCCCCGGACCCTTCTCGGATGGCTCTCCACAAACGTGCCATCCGGCTCGAAGACCGAGTACCTGGAGGTGCCGTCATCGAGGACCCACAGTCGGTCGTCGAAGCCGATACTCAGGTCGGACGGAAACAGAAACTCACCTGGGCCCTCTCCTTTCGTTCCGAACGAATGGAGGAAGGATCCATCAGAGTCGAAGACCCGAACCTCCGTAGCGTGGGTGTCGAGGACATAGATTCTCCCTTTGGAATCCGACGCCACCGAACCGATGTAGCCAAACTGCTCGGCTTCTGGACCGTCAACGGCTGAGGTCCCGATTCTAAGGTCCTCGGAAACCGTCCAAGCGGTGGACCCATCCCACAGCCCCCCCAGGCCGTTTTTAACCACCGTTCGTCCATCCGCCAGTGTGTCGATTGTTCCGTCCCAACCACTTGCGTGCTCTCGGGGCCCTTCGCACCCCGCCGGGATGAAACCCATCAACGCCACGGTGGCCAAGACCAGGTTCTTACCCATTGGTCCCCCTCGGCTGAAACCTGTCGCCCCAACGAAAAGCACGAGCCCATCCAGGGGTAAACTGGACCAGCAGTGGCCCGGTCTAGGCACTCGTCTTCTCATCGGCCGTTTCCTTGCTATGAGGAGCCTCGCGGTCCGCCGCGTCGGCTAGTAGCGTTCCCTTGAAGATCTTCCCCACGGATGCTGTTTCGAACACCGTCTGCGAACCAACAGGGCGAGCGTCCGGACCAGCTCTTCCGTAACTGACAACCCGCGTTGAACCGTCGGCCTCTAGGACTCCGAATATGACGCCGACAGCCTCCCCGTCCTCGACGAGATACTTGAGCATTGCGCGCAGGTTGTCGTCCGCCGGGAAATGCTGGCTGAGGGCCGGAGGAGGGGCCAAAAAGGCAAGACAGATCGGGAAGAGGGAGCCCAGGAGTCGCTTCGAGAGAGGTTTCACAGTCATCTCCGTATGGTGGTCAAGAGAGTCACCAGACAAATCCTAAGCGTCGCCCCTCAGTTCACCCCCCAACGATGTTCCAGATTTCGATAGAGGTTCCCCAACTGCCTTCGGAGATTGAGAGGTATCGATCCTCGGTGACGAACGCGACGGGAAAAGACGACGTATCCCACGACCCCAGGTATCCTTGTTCAAGATTGAACAACTCCACTCGGCTCTCCTTTCCGGCCAGGCCGGTGGTTCGCGTCCAAATCCGATTCAGTGGGTCCACTGCGATTCTGTCAATGGGACTCACCCTTTCGACGAACCCAGCCGTTCGAAGCACCGCCTCTGAAGTCATGTTGCAGGACTCGATCAAGAAACTATGGGGTCCAGCTGCGACGAATGCCTCCGCCTCTCCCTCACTTATGCTGAGGGGAGGCATATCTCTTCTGAGACTCGCAACTAGCGAATCGCCCTCAAACACTTGGAGGCGGTAGTCGGGCCAGGACGCCGCCACCGTGTATCGAGCGTTCCCATTCCAGATGATCGATGGGGCAAGGACAAGGGGTATGGCCATGTTCCCGCACGGAGTATTCGCCGGGGTCCACGGCTGTTCCAGTGACATCAAATCCGAAAACCCCTCTCCCTCTGAAGTCCGCACCAGACCCTCGACCACATTCCCCGTCTCTCCTCCTTGGTCCCCCCGAACATAGAGCTGCGCATCATCGGTCCGCTGGAAGCCTGGTCCCCAATAAGCCACTGGGAGGCGCTCCTGACCTATGAAGTGACCATCACGGTCCCAGGAGAGGAGAAGTGACCGGGAGGCGTCTACAACCCAAAGAGTGCCTTCGCTGTCCACATCGATGGCCGTTGGCATTTCGTACTCCCCTGGTCCCTCTCCGGCACGGCCAATCTCCCCGATCCAAGCACCTTCATGGGTGAAGGCGAGCACCCTCGGGCCAAGCTCATCAAGGACATAAACGCGACCCCCACTGGGGTCTACCGCCACTCCATCCTCTTCTACCTTCCAACCTGAATCTGGGAGGGAGAGAGCCCCAACCTTCACCGGGGTTGAGGCCAAATCGGTGACCGTATTACCCAGAGACCAAATGGCTACTCCAGCCGAATCCGTCACGATCGAATGGGTCTGCCCCGACTCAGCCGGTCCGCACCCGGTCACTACAAGGAGGATCGCAAAACGGACGAAGAACTTTGGGGAGAGAACCCCACAGCGTATCATCATCTCACCTCCTCCTGTAATCCCGCATGGATCACCACGAGGCCTAACCCTCTCCCCGCAACGCAACAGCCGGGTGGGTTTTCGCCGCCTTTTGAGCAGGAATCAGGCATGCTAGGGAGGCAATTAGCAGGATGACCACCGAGAAGCTTCGATCCGCGGTGAGGGTGCGGGTAGCTACTTTTAGATCCTGAAAAGAACTTGACCCAACGTCTCCCAACCGCAGCATAGGTATCGTGCGGATCGGCTTGCATGCGCCCCCGGTCGTGGATCAGCTTGGCAAGCAGATCTTGCGGGGTAGTCAGGTTCCCGAATCCAGAAGGTCTGTTCATCCGATCCCTTCGACAACAGTCGGGTCTTGCCTCGATTCCTCATCAGAAGGAGGGTAGCACCTTCCCGACAACAGGTTTTCTAAGGGAAGGAACAACGGTTTCGGAAGTTCGTCCCAACGAAACCAGGCGACTTCAGACATTTCATGCGGTGCGTTCACGACCGGTTCCCCACTCTGATACTCTCCCTCCACCCAGACTGTGAGGTAGTGTCTGCCCTCGGCTTTGAAGACGTCATTGGTGATGGCGCGGAAATTCACATTCGAGACGATGATCCCCGTCTCTTCCTTCGTCTCCCGCTCCGCGCAGGTTTCCAGGGATTCTCCGTAGTCAAGGTGCCCTCCGGGGGTTGACCAGGAACCGGAGCCGTGCACGTTTTGACGACGAATCAGAAGGACTTCATCGCCTCGGCGTATGATGATCCCCACTCCGATTTTTGGCTCGTTCTTCATCATCCAATCCTGTCCAGTACCAGTACGCGGAGGACTGCGTTTAACTCCCTACCGACCGGAGACTGCCAGATCGTGAGGCTCCAAAAGGGTATCGTGTGTCTGCCAAAGTGTGGTAGTTCGGCTTTGCCCAACGAGAAACCATAAGTGGAGGTGGGCAGAAGTGTATCCACTACCCATCTCGCCGGGATCTAGATCTTCATAACACCCCTCGAAGACCAATACGAGCAACGGCGCAATGGGAAACGCTCTGGCATAGCAGTCTTCCGCGTTCTGCCCGTCAGCATTCACCCACCAGGTGGTTGCCTGACCGGCTTCGACCGATCTTAGGGTGTTCGGTACCCCGAACAAAGCGGTGCCGACCCAAGCAAGGAGGACAAAAGCCAACAGGAGACCGGTCTCTTTACGAATCCTCAGTCCCCTTCCCATTTCCCCTCGGTACTCTGCAAAAGGATGGAGCGGATGGGCGGAATGCCTAACCAGGCCAAAGCCATCAAATAGCCAAGGTTCGACGGTCCTCCAAGAAGCATCGCTGTGCCCAAGAAACCGGCGGCAGCACCAAGAGCCAATCCGAGAATCGCCGCGAGTTCCAAAGCCCGAACTTTTCCTCGAAGTTGGAGTGAGTTGACCGGCCAGCGGGCCGATTCCTGCCGAGCGGCCGGAAGACGCTGCTCCCCTACTCCTCGTACTTGAAGGAGACCTTCACCTTGGCCCGGTACGCGGAGACCTTTCCGTCGACCAGTTGCATGTCCAACTCGGCGATTTCGGCAACGCGGAGGTCCCGCAGGGTCTGGCCGGCCCGGTTCACGGCGGCCGTGGCGGCCTTCTCCCAGGACTCCTCGCTGGTTCCAACCAACTCAATGACCTTGTAGACGCTTTCTGCCATAGCGACACCTCTCCTGCTCAGGGATGTGGGGGATACGTGTCTGCAAAGTACAACCCTCTCCGCGTTTTCGAGAGGATTCTCTTTCGGGCCGGCGGGGGCTCCACAGCCAACCGGGCCAACCGTGCACGGCCAGTGCGGTGCCCCTGCGGGGGAATCCGGCGCATCCTTACGGCGACTCCTCCGCCATGCCGCTGCGGGGGTATCTAGCCCAGCCCGGGCGCCCGGCTTTTCCCGCTACCCCTGAGGGGTATCTAACCCAGCCCTGTGCGGACCTCATGAAATGAGGAGCGGGAATGCCGGGCTGGGTTAGCCAAGCGAGCCCCGAAGGTGTACGGGCAGGAAGGCGAGCGCCCCCGAAGGGGTAGCGGGGAAGGCCGGACACAACCAGGGCTGCGTTAGCTATCCGAGCCCCGAATGGGCATGGCGGAGGAGTCGGCCTTAAACCCCTGCCCTCCTGAGCGCCGCCTTCACCCGGATCATGAACCGTCTCGGATCGAACGGCTTCCGGATGTAGTCGTCGGCCCCGGCCTCCATGAGAGTCAGCTCAGCATCCGGATCGGTGGTCCCCGTCAGGATAATCACCGGCAGTCCCACCGTGGCGATGCTGGCCCGGGTTTCCTTGAGGACTTCCCGCCCGTCCTTTCGCGGCATTTCCAGGTCCAGGACCATGAGGCTGAAAGCGTCTCCGCTCTGGAGATACTCCATGGCCTCCACACCGTCCTCGGCTTCCACTACCCGGTGGCCTTCGCTCTCCAGCAGAGCCTTGGCGATGGTCCTGTTTGCGCCATCGTCATCTACAAGCAGGATGGCTGGCGGACCACCCAGGTCATCTTCCGCATCGACGCCTGCCGCTTCCACCCCGGTCCCGGCACCGGCACCGGCACCTTCAGGGGCACCCTTCACGTCACCCAGGACACGCTCCAGCTCCTGGAGGCTGGTCTCACCACTCTTGACCCGGGCGACACCCACTTCCCGGAGAGACCGGCTCCCCTCCTCCCGGGCCGCTCTCTGCAGTTCGGCTGCCGAGCCACCCGTGAAGATGATTTCCTTCAGCTTGGGTGTGACGGTAACGACCTCGACCAAGGGCAGACGTCCTCGGTACCCTGTCTGACCGCACCCCCCGCATCCCACGGGACGGACCACGGGCTCCACTCCGTACTCCTTCGCCAGCTGGGTCTCCGCTTCCGTCAGGTTCCCGTTCACCTGCTCACTACAGAGAGGACAGATGCGTCGAACAAGGCGCTGGGCGAGGGCTCCCCTCAGGGTTTCCGCCAGCGTGGGTCGATCGAGCCCCATGTCCACGAAGCGCCCCACGGTACCAGCTGCGTCGTTGGTGTGAAGGGTCGATAACACCAGGTGCCCCGTGAGGGAGGCCTGAGCGGCAATCTGAGCCGTCTCCAGGTCCCGGATCTCGCCAACAAAAACCACGTCGGGGTCCTGCCGGAGGATGGCCCGAAGCGCTGCGGCGAACGTGACCCCTTGTTTGGTCTCGACCTGGATTTGCGTGAGACCCGGCAGCTCGTACTCAACCGGGTCTTCCACGGTCATGATGTTGATGTCCTCGTCATGGATATGCTGGAGGGCAGCATACAGAGAGGTGGTCTTCCCGGATCCCGTGGGGCCCGTGACGACCACGATCCCTTCTCGGTGCGTGAGGAGGTTCTGGAAGTGGGAAATCTCCGGTTCCTGAATCCCGACTTCCTCGAGACCCTTGGCTTCCTCGGCATCCAGGATACGGATCACCATCTTCTCGGAGGAGCGGGTGGGAACCGTGGAGATCCGGAGATCGACCCTTTTGTCGCCGAACCCAACCTTCGCTCGACCATCTTGGGGGCGGAGTCGATCGGCGATATCCAGCTTGGCCATGATCTTGATTCGGGAGATCACCCGGGTGAGGACCGAAAGCGGCATGTTTCCCGAGTTTCGGAGCACACCGTCAATCCGATACCGGATCACACCGCCGTGGGCCATGGGCTGGAGATGGATGTCACTCGCTCCGCTTTCGACAGCCTCCTTCAGGATCACGTTGGTGAGATTCACCAAAGGCCCGGAACCGGCGTCCTCCAGCGATGGGGTGGCGTCGTCTTCCTCTTCGATCAGCTTGATATCGTCGAGGCTGTCTTCAATATCCGGCTGGACCTGGAAAAGGATTCTCGCCACGTCCTTATCCGGAGAGTACTGGGCCGTAATGGCCTCTTGGAGTTCCAGGTGTGATGCGACAACCAGGGAGATTCCCCGGCCCGAAGCGAACCCGATGGACTGTTCGGCTTCGAGGTTCGTGGGATCGGCCGTGGCCACGACCAGTCGGCGATAGTCTTCCCGTAGGGGGAGGATCGTGTATTCGTGGGCCAACGACTCGGGGACGAGCTTGAGAGCTTTGCTCTCCACCTCTTCCAGGTCGGCTCTGGGGAGGTGGAAGAACATCGCGACCAGGTCCGCCAGCTCGTTCTGACGGATTCCAGCCACCTCAGCGGCTTTCTCCCACGCGTCATCCAGGGGAAGCGAACTCAGAAGGGAGAGCCCCCCCTCCGGGCTTTTTCCCGCCTTCTCCAGAACCCCTTCCAGCCAGTGGGCTGAATCATTCATTCAGCAGACGATCCTTGTTCTTTGAGGTAGTCCATTACCTGCTGGAACGCCGTTCTTAATTCCGAGACTGCAGCCTTGATCTCCTCGCCACGTTCGTCCCGGCCTGCAGCCTCCACAGACTCCAACAACGCGCCGAAGTGGTCGGCCCGGATGTTCCTCGAGCCGGATTTTATCCCATGGGCCTCTCTCTCGACAGCTTTCCAGTCCTCGGCGGCGATAGCCGATTCGAGGGCTTCCATACGGCCCGGTGTTTCCTGAAGGTAGGCGCCCACCGCGGCGTCCACCACAGATTCAATCCCCGCTTCTCGCATGGCGGCTCGGAACTCATCGAGAAGGACAGGCACCGCCTCCGGCTTCGATTCATCCACGCCCGGTTCCAGGGCGTCGTCGTCCATTTCCAGGCCTCCTGTAGGTTGGGGCGTCGCCTGACCCTCGGCGCCGGCCCCTTCCGTACCTTCCGAACCACGTGTAATCCGCGCCCAGTATTCCACTCTTTCCCTGAGTTCTCCAGGTTTGAATGGTTTCGGGACGTAGTCGTCCATTCCCACGTCCTCACACTTTTGACGCTCCTCGGGTAGGACATGAGCCGTGAGGGCCACAATGGGGATCTTCGAGAACCGGCGGTCCCTCCGGATCTGTTCCGTAGCCTCCAGACCGTCCATCTCAGGCATCTGGACGTCCATGAGGATCAGATCCGGCAGTTTCTCCTCCAAGGCTTCCAAGGCCTCCAACCCGTTCGCCGCTACCCGTACTTCACAACCCCAACGCTGGAGCAATCCCATGGCGACCTGCTGGTTCACGAGATTGTCCTCCGCCACCAAAACCTCCAACCCTTCCGTCAATTCCTGTGACGTGGTGGGAGCAGGCGCCTCTTCCCCATCCCCGGCGGCTTTCGGTCCCGGTTCACCCTCGTCTCGCTCTTGGAGGATCACGTTCACGGCCCGAAGCAGGTCGGCCCGGGACACGGGTTTCTGGTGGAAGCCGTTCACCCTCAGGCGTGAGGCTAGCTTCCTGTCGCCGGGCCGATTGGACGAGGTCAGAATCATGAGGGGCAGATCCCGGAGGTCCGGATCGAGCCGAATGTCCTCGGCCAATTGGAACCCGTCCCGCCCCGGCATAAGGAGGTCCAGGATTGCGAAGTCGAAGGGGTCTTCTTCTTGGACCGTCCGGAGGAGGTTCAGCGCTGCCACAGCCCCGTCCACCGTTTGGACCCGAGCACCTGCGTTCTCCAGGAAGTCCCGGAAGATGCGCCGATTGGTCTCCAGGTCATCCACGATCAAAACTTTGACGCCGGTGAGATCGACCCGGTCACCAGCCTCGGGGAGGGGTGCGAACTCTTTGTCGATCGGAAGCTTGATGGTGAAGAAGAAGTCGCTTCCTTCACCCTCCGAGCTCTCTAGCTGAAGCCCCCCTCCCATGAGGGAGACCAGGTGCCGGGAGATCGTGAGGCCCAGACCAGTCCCTCCATATTCCCGGGTGGTGGAAGAGTCGGCTTGAGTGAACTCCTGGAAGATGGCGTCCTGTTTTTCCTTCGGGATGCCCACCCCCGTGTCCTTCACCGAGAACCGGACGTTTGCAAAATCGTCGTCCCCGTCTTCCACGGACACTGAGACGAGGATCTCCCCGTCCTGGGTGAACTTCACGGAGTTCCCGACGAGATTCGAGAGAACCTGTCTTAAGCGAGTCGGATCACCGATCACCCCCCTCGGGACTTCCGGTCTGAGATCGACCATCAGCTCGCTCCCCTTCTCCACCGCTGAATGGGAGAAAAGGGCCACCGCTCCGAGCACCTGCTCGTTGAGGTCGAAGGAGACTTCCTCCAGCTCCAAATGACCGGCCTCGATCTTGGAGATGTCCAGGATGTCATTCAGAACACCCAACAGGGACTCGCCCGAGGACCGGATGATCCGGAGATATCCGCTCTGTTCGGAGGTGAGCTCGGTGTCGAGGAGGATCTCCGTCATGCCCAAGACGCCGTTCATGGGCGTCCGGATCTCGTGACTCATATTGGCGAGGAACGCGCTCTTCATCCGGGTAGCGCGTTCGGCCCGTTCGGCCAGGTCCCGCATGCGTTCCTCGGCCTCTTTTCTCTCGGTCACGTCACGAACCACTCCGAGCAGGCCGAGGTGATCACTCTCCACATGTCGGAAGACCGTCTTCACCGTTTCCCACAAACGCCGACGGCCCTCGGAATCCACCACCCACTCATCGAACTTCACCGGATCCCAACTTGTTAGGGCTTCGATATCTGTCTTCCGGTAGGCGGCAGCTCTTTCTTTGCCGACGAGATCCTCGTCGGTCTTCCCTACGATCTCTTCCTCCGTACGCCCGAGGAATTCGGCATACCGATAGTTACATCCCTGGTATTTTCCTTCCCCGTCTTTGAAGAAGATCATGTCCTCGGTCCCGTTGATGAGAGACCGAACCAAGGAGTTCTTTCGGGCAACCTCCTGGAGCGCCTCCCGGGCCTCCACCCGATCTGTGACGTCCCTGGCGGTACCCTGGGCTCCCCGGACCTCCCCCTGTCCGTCCCTAAGGGGGGTGGCGGAAAAACTCAGGTGTCTAGGCTCCCCGGAGACCGAGTTGTGAACCGTCTCATGATCCACGAGCTCGGAGCCCATGAGGACCTTTCCAAAAGCGGCATAGTCCGTCTCCAGGTGGCCTGACTCAGCCTGGTCCAAGGCAACCGTGCCAAGGAGATCCTCGGGGGCAGCCCCATAAATCTCCTCGGCGGCGGCGTTCAGAAACGTCCAGCGACCTTCATTGTCCATCTGCCAGACCAGGTCCCGAGCCGATTCCACCAACCCCTTGTACTGCTGCTGGGCAGCACGCAACTCCAGTCGAATCTTGAGGGATTCCTCCAGCTGAAGGTTTGCCTTCCGGTGGATCACGGACATGATGACCCAAAAGGTCAGCACCAAGGCCAGAAGGCCGAAGCTCAGATTGGGATCGAGGGGATTATACCAACCGAGGCCACGGATGCCGGCGGAAACAAAAACGGAGCCCAGCAGGATGGTGGAGAACCCGTAGAAGGAGGGTGTGTCTGCAAGCAGAGTGGCCGTGGCGGCAGCCACGAGGCCGGCCATGATCACCAACAACACTCCCACAGAGTCGGCCGGGAGCTGGAGGCCGAAGAGCACCCCTCCCAACCCCCACGCCGTGGCCACGACGATGGCGCCCCGGTACGCCAACTTCCTGGCCTCCATAGGCTCGTCTTCGGATCTCTTCAAGCGGAATCCGATGACGACACGCCACGCTGTAGCAAGAACCAGGAGTCCGAACCAGATCAGGGAGTTCCGGGCACCTACCAAATCCATGAAGAGGACCAAAGCAACGATCCCTGCCACGGGGTGGCCGGCGACTCCGCCAGTGGAATCCTGGACGAACCTCTCGGCGAGGGCCGCCCGAACGGCTTTTCCCGAAAAGGTCGCGCTACTCAGGGACCCATGCTCTGGCGGAGGGAGGCCCGGGGCCGCAACCGGGGGACCTGTTTTTGAATCACCGTTGGTCATATCAGCTCTCATCAGCTGGGACGAGGGAGGGGCCTGAGCCCGTCGGGCCCGGAGATAGGGCGCTTTGGGATAGGAGGATAGACTCGACCTTCCAGACCTCGGACTCGGTTGTTTGGCGCACGGCGAGGCCGTAAAAGAGGAAGCGGTCGAAAAAAAGATTCAGGAAGAGGCTGAGACCAGCCATCTCCCGCCATCCCGTAAGAAGGGCTACTGCGGGAAGAAGAATTCCCATCAGGACTCGGAGGATCAGGGCTGAGCCACGCTGCTCCATCAGGCCGGGATGGCCAGGAAGCCCGCCCTGCAATGCGCTGGCGATCCGCCGTGCCCGCTCCCACACCAGGAGTCCATCCATCAATAATATCAGCAAAACCAGGAGTTCGCCTCGGGCTTGTGCCCCCGGGGGAAGGGAGCCCAAGAGGACCGTCAGTCCGAAACCCGTCCCCAGAACGAGGGGATGCATGGTGGCAGCCCCCCGCCAGGTGAGCTGCCCATGAAGCCGGTAAACCAGGCCCAGTGCCAGGAGAACGGGGATGGAGGCCAGGGATGCAACCACAGCCGTCGGGTCCCTGATAGGATGCTCGGTAGGTAAGGCGAGGCCGAAAACGCCCGCCGCCAAAGCAACACCTACGATGAGGATTTCGTTCGAGAGAGGACTCCTTCCCACTCTTGTCAGAGCCAACGGCCCACGCCCTGGACGTCCAAGGTGGCCAATGGAGAAGAGAAGCCCCCCGCCAAGGAGCGCGGTGAAGATGGCGAGGACCCCCGAAGGGGGCGGCCATGGTGCCCACCCCACGGCCGCGGTCCCTATGTGGGCCACCCCGACCCCGGCACCACCGGTGGCCAGTGCGGCGAAAAAGACCAGGGGGAGTTCATGGAAACCGGAGCCGACTCGCCTCCTCTTTCTTATCATGGACCCCCTCCGTCTCCCCTTCCGAGCAGGGCTGCCAGGTCAGCGTACCAGGTAGACCGGATTGCTCCCCCGGGTTCGGCCACCCAGAAGCCTGGGCCTGCCGAGGCTGGATCGCTGAACCCGGGTGCATCCGAAGCCGGAATCAGGGCCGGCTCCCGGGTGAACTCCTCCCCTTCGGAAGCGAGGTCGTCGCCCCCGTGAGTGAATCCCAACGCACCAGTGGGGCATCCGGTAACACAGGCCGGAGACGACCCCTCATCGATCCTGTGGTGGCAAAGGTGGCATTTTGTCATCACCCCGGCTTCGGAATCGAAGGACGGAGCTCCAAAAGGACACGCCATCTCGCAGTACCGGCATCCGATACACCGGTCAGCATCCAACAGAACCAGGCCGTCCGGGCGTTTATCCAAGGCCCGGGACGGACAAACCGCCACGCAGGGAGGGTTTTCGCAGTGGTGACAAGATACCGAGAAGTGAAAGGTCGGCCCCCCGCCAACCCTCGATCGGTTGACCTGGAGGACCCTCCTCCAAGACACGGCGGGGGGCAGTCGGTTCTCGATTCGACAGGCCAGCACACAAGCACCACACCCGACGCAACGGGTCAGATCGAGGGTGAATCCAGGGCGACCAGTCCGCTTCATGCGAGCTCGACCTCCACCCGGCATTCGTAGAACACCGCCCCGTACCCCATATCCGTCACCCCGTCACTGGTCACCAGATTCATCCAGGGATCGTCGGGGACACATCTCCCCTCGAGGACGTGGACCACCCCGGGCCTGATCCCCGGGTTGAGGTGGACAGGGGCCTCAGCGGACCCCCTGGCATTCCAGATCCGGGCCACATCACCGTCGGATAGGCCCCTGGCTGCCGCGTCCTCCGGGTGTATATCCAGGACCCGCGGGCGTTCCACCTCCCGAATCCCGTCGAGGTTCCCGAACTGGGAATGGATCCGTTCTCTCGTTTTGCAGGTCAGAAGCTGAAGGGGGTACTTCTCCGCCAGTCCGGAAAGGTGGCCTTCGGGTGGGGCATCAAAACTCGGGACCGCATCTACACCCCAAAGTTGGGTGGCTGCCTCGGAGGTGAACTCGACCTTCCCTGACGGGGTTTCGAACTCACGGTCTTCCCATGCCACGTCTCCCAGGCCCGAAAGGTCCAGCGGGCTCTCCCTGAGTGCTTCCAAAGCCCCTTCATGGCCCTCGGGCAGCATAGCCTTCAGACGGTCGGTGGGATCGATGTCGAAGGATTCGGTGGGAAAACCGAAGCGTAGACAAAGTTCCCTCCAGATCTCGGTTTCCGTCTTCACCCCCTCGGGCGGATCGAGGACCTTCTGCCTCAACTGGACATAAGGGTGCCAATAGGCGTTGACCAGGTCTTCCTCTTCGAACAGGGACTTGGCCGGGAGCACGTAGTGGGCAAGGCGCGTCGTATCGGTGAGGAACTGGTCCACCACCACCACCATCTCCAGGCCCGCCAGGCCGAGAATGACCTCTTTGGTCCGCGGATGCTGACTCACCGGATTTGCCTTCTCGAACCAAGCCACCCTCAACGGGGGATCAGAGAGTTCCTGGAGGGACCGGCCCAATCGAGATGTTGGAAAAGAACGGCTTTGGGTCCCCTCCTGGGACGGAAGGGCCGGGGGAGGGCGAAAGACATGGCTGGTCAGGTTGGCGTACTGCCACCCGCCCCCTGGGATCCCGATGTTCCCCGTCAGAGCCGGCAGGAGTGCCACTGCCCTCATGGCTTGCCCGGCATGGCTATGCCGTTGGAGACCAAAACCCGCGATGAGAAGGGACGGCTTCTTACGGGCATACGAGATAGCCAGGTTCCTTAACGCCCCCACCTCCAACCCGGTGATCTCCGCCGTCCTCTCTGGAGGGAATTCGGCGATCCGGTCGAGGTAAGCGTCCACCCCTTCCCCGTGGTCCCTGAGGAAATCTCCATCGTGGAGACCGTCGGTCACGATGATCTGCGCCAACCCCAAAGCCAGTGCCCCGTCAGTCCCCGGCCTGGGCTGGAAATGGATGTCTGCCGCATCCGTTGTGTCGGTGCACCGTGGGTCCAGAACCGCGACGGTGGCCCCGGCCGCCTGCGCCTCCAGGATCAATCGCCACTGATGGATGTTCGTCTCGGCGGGGTTATGCCCCCACAGGAGGATGAATCGGCTTTCACGGGTCAGGTTGGGATGGTTGTGGCGGTTCGCCCCGTAGGTGAGGCGGGTAGCCTCTAGGCCCGCCGGCCAACAGAGGTCGCCGTGGGCCCGGGTTATGCCGCCAAACGGACTCCAGAATGCGTCGGACAGGCCTGAGAGGGCCCCGTGACTCCCGGATCCTTCATAGTACAGGACCCCAAGGGGCCCCGTCTCCTTCCTGACGGACCAGAGACCGGCCACGATTTCGTCCAGGGCATCGTCCCAGGACACGGGCTCTAGCTTGCCTTTTCCGTTCCGTCGTAGGGGGGACGTGAGCCTCTCTCGGCTGGCAACCCGTTCGACATAAGAGAGCCCCTTCACACAGACCTCACCTGCAGTGGCGAGGTTCTTCGGATCACCTTCGATCTTCACCAGGCGCCCTTCCTCCACCGTCGCCAACATCCCGCAGGTGCAGTAGCAGTTGCGGGGGCAAACGGTGCGGACGACCCGGGGTTCCATCAGGGCCGTCGGCTTCCAGCTTTTTCGAGTCGTGTCACCTGAGCGAACCGTCAGAGAATGATGGCCAGCGGGAGAAGGATCACATATCCCAGAACTAGGAGGAGGGGCGCGGCTGTGATCGAGCCGCTCGAGAGGAGAAAGTAACCCAACGCCACCGTGAGAATCCCGGATACACCCAGGATCCCGTTGATGGTCGAGAATCGTAGGGGCGCCTTGGACGTGCCCCCGGCCTTCGGTCCTTCCGTCGTCGTTCCCATAATCCGGTGCAATCCTACCTAAAAAGGACTGGGCGGGTCAAGGAATTTCCCCATTCCCCGCCTCCAATTGGAACTTTTCGATGAGCCTCGCGAGGCGAGACCTTGAAATTTTCAATAGGCGGGCAGCTTCGCTCTTGTTCCACCCGGTGTGCTGAAGGACCCGAAACACCTGTCGCCCGATGGCCCCGTCCAAGGTCCAATCGGGATCGTCAGAGGTCCGCTGGAAAAAAAGGTTTTCGGTCCCTCGGCCCTCACCGACCATCCCTTGATCCGCAGTAGCTCCCTCCAGGACTCCTGGTCGATCCGATCCGAGGCGGAGGTGCTCGGGACCCAGCGTCGAGCCACGGGCCAGAATGGACGCCCGGGTAAGCGCGTTTTCCAGCTCCCGAACGTTCCCCGGCCAATCGTACTGCTTCAAAGCTTTCATGGCCTGTGGATCGATATGCCGAATCCCCTGCTGAGTTTCGGACCGGATTCTTCCGAGCAGATGCATGGCCAAAGCCTCGATATCCCCTCGGCGCTCCCGGAGCGGGGGCACGACGATCTCCACCACCCTCAGTCTGAAGTACAGATCCTCCCGGAAGCCGCCCTCCTCCACCAAAGCCTCCAGATCCTGGTGAGTGGCCGTGATGATACGGGCCTGGGTGCGCCGCGGAGTTTCGCCACCTACCGGGAAAAAGGTCCGATCCTGGAGGACCCTAAGGAGTTTGGTCTGGAAGTCCAGCGTCGTGTCGCCGATCTCATCCAAAAAAATCGTGCCCGTTCCGGCCAGCTCGAAATACCCTTTCCGGCTCGAGATCGCCCCCGTGAAGGCACCTTTCACGTGCCCGAAGAGCTCCGACTCCAGTAGTGTGTCGCTCAGGGCCGTGCAGTTCACCGCGATGAACGGTTCATCGGCGTGCAGGGAATGATCGTGAATGGCACGGGCCATGACCTCTTTACCCGTGCCCGTCTCGCCCCGGACCAGGACCGTCGCCCGATTCCGAGCGAGGACCCCGATCATCTTGAAGATTTCCATGAGTCGGGGATCCCTACCGATCACGACCCTTGTGTCTCCGTCCGTGAGGTCAGGCCCTGCTTCTTCCTTCCGGGCCGCCAGGTTCAGCTTCCTCTCCCGCAGGCACCGGGACACCAGGTCCAGGAGGCCTTCGACCTCGATTGGCTTCACTATGTAGTCGAAGGCGCCGGCTTTCATCGCTCCGATGGCCGATGTCATATCCTCGTGGCCTGTCATCACGATGACTTCCACCGTCTCCATCCCGTCTTTAACCCTCTCCAGCAGCTCGACGCCGTCCATCCCGGGCATGCGGAGGTCGGTGAGGATGAGAGCCGGATCGAAACCATGGACCCTCGAGAGGGCCTGTTCGGCGTCACCGGCCCGTTCAATCTCGTAGCCACCCTCCTGCAGGATGGAACTGACTACCCCCAGGTGGTCGGGATCATCATCCACGACCATGATGCGATGGGTCATCGGTCATTGATCCTTTTTGGAGACGCCATCAGGCGCCGATCGCGAGGACTCACTCCCCTCCTCGCCCTGTACCTCACTCCAATACTCCGGTCTGTCCGGGGGCTCACTCGCCCGGAGACGAGCCATTGCTTCCCTGTTCCGCCGGCGACGGACCCGGACCATCAACAGAAGGGCCAGGGCCAAAGAAAGCCAGAAGATGGAGGAATGTGAGACCACGAATAGCCACCCATACCGCCTCCGAACATACACCTTCCAATCCTCTTCGAACTGGCCCAGTGTCAGTCCGTATGTGTTTCGAAGGGCCCGATCAAAACTCCGTACCGATCGCCAGCGTTCCAGGAAGATGCGGAGGCCCCTCTCGCCGCTTTCCGCAATGAGGTACTCGACCGCTGTAGCCGAGAGGAGATAGGCGAGACTGGCCGAAGCCTGATCCCTTGGCCATGCCAGGACGAGGGAATCCAAAGGTGGGGCCCTGCCCAAGGCAAAAGCTACCCGAAGTCGCCAACCCTCTGTGGGATTCCACCCCCCCGAGGCCCATTCCGCGTATCCCTCATCGAACCAAAGAGGTATTCGGAGGCCTTCCAGATGTTGATGCAACCCCAGGTGGGCCCACTCGTGTCGGAGCAGCCTGGCCTCACTCCAACCCCAAGCCCTTCTGTCCCCGAACCCCGGGACTACGATCCTGGAAAGGGACGGGATGGCCACCCCGGCACCCCACTCAGGCACGGCACCTCCGGTCAAGGAGTCGAAGGCCGCTTGATCAGGTGCGATAAAAAGGGATAGCCCACGGGGAAGGCTGTCGGGAAGGCCGGGGAGGGGGGGAAGACCCGCAAGGAACTCACCGATGGAAACGGCCCGTAAAGAATCGGCACCCCGATACCCCACCTCAACCTGAGGCCCTGGGACCCACCGGTACGACGCTTCTCGAGGTTCCTGACCCTGGGGGGGAGCAGCCAGAATCAACCCCGCCAAAATCAAACCCAGGGCCGACGAAAGCATGAAACTCTACTAGGAGCGGGCCGATAGGTCCGCGATCTGGGCTCGGGCTTCCTCGTTGTTGGGGTTGAGCTCAACGGCCCGGTTGAGGAAGAGCTCGGCCAGGTCCGCATCACCGACCTCTCGGGCGATGTGGCCGAGCTTCAGAAATACGTCGTCCCCGAGGGAAGGATTGAGCTTAACAGCCTGCTCGTAGTGGGACTGGGCGGCAGACAGATCACCCCTCCGGAATGCCTGGTCGCCGAGGTTTTTGTGGGCTTGGGGAGGGATCTCAGATCCGGAGTTGACCGCCCTCATGAAATACTGTTCCGCGGCTTCATGATTCCCGGTATGGTCCAGGATCACACCGGTATTCACAAGAATCGAGGATTCCGTCGGATGAGCCTTGAGGCCCTCCCTCCCCAGGGAGATCGCCTCCCCCAGATGCCCTGCCGCTGCAGAGGCCAGAGTGGAGAACGCGTAGTACATGGGTGACGGAGTTTCCTTCCCGACTACGTCTCGATACCTGAAGAATGTGGCGCGGGCGGCAGCTGGGTCGCCCCCGTTTAACTCGGAGATACCGATAGCCAGGATCACCTCTGGATCACGACCTGCGAGCTCCTCCCCCCTCCGGAGGGTCTCGAGGGCCTCAGCGTGCCTGCCGGTCTGCTCGAGGGCCAAAGCCCGGTTTCTCAGGGTCGCCAACTCCCCAGCCTGCTCCTCGGGCATGGCCTCAAAATGACTCAGAGCCCCCTCCGCATCCCCGGTCTTCAGGTCGATGAGACCGAGGTGGAAGCGTGCCGTCGGCTCGGACCCCTCCAGCTCAACGGCCCTTCGATACTCTTTCGCCGCGTCTTCCAGCATTCCCGCTTTATAGAATGCCTGGCCGAGTCGTACGTGCTCCTGGAGCCGAATCTCGTCCTCCCCACCGTCCGCCTGAGCTTTCTCCCCGACGTTTTTGGCGAAGCCCGCCTGGACCAGCTCGTAGATGGCCTTCCCCGTCTCGAACTCCACCAGTCCTGACTCCTCCACCACTTCCCTGACCGTACGTGATCCATCCAGCAGAGGGAGGAGCCGTTTCTGGTTCCCGGTGAGCTCTACCTCATCTGCGTCCTTCGGGTCTCTGGTCATCTTGTAGATCAGGTCGAGGGAGTGCACTTCCCTCTCGATGACCGACCACTCGTCCACCCGCCGCGCCCCCTCCATGAGGAGGCCGTCGGTACTCAGCGCCACGAGGAGGACCTGAGTTCGGTCCGGAAACTCATCCGGCTTGAAGTGGAAGGTACCTTGCTCCCAGGTGAAGAGGTGGTAGACGGCTTCCTGGACCTGAACGGCAACCCATTTCTCCAGATCTCCCGAAGTGACTGCCCCCATGTCCACCAGAATCTCGCCCAGGCGCTTCTGGCTCTCCTTCCCTTGTTCCTCCATTGCCCGGGAGAGGTCGTCCGGCTGGATTACGGCGTTTTTGACCAGGATCTCGCCTAGCCGGTCCGGGCGGTTCAGGACAAAGGAGTACACCACCCTACCATCTTCGAAGTAGATGTACCCGAAGTTCGCCCGGTTCGTGACTGTGAGGCAGCCCGACTTCCGGCCCAACGATATGAGCTGGCAGATGTCCGCCAAACTCACATCAGCTAGGGATCCTTCAATCGCTGCCATCAGTCGCCATTCTCCACAATCCGCTCATTGATCCTTGGCCAATCCATCACCACCTGTTCCGGCGAAGGGACCCACTCCGCAACATCGTCCGCTCCCCTTTCACTGGCCGCCAGGGCATCCAGGATCTCACCCTGGTCCACGGCATCACCTTCCGGACGCGTCGGGACCCTCGGCTGGAAGGACATGATCCACTCGAGATCTTCGGCGGATACGTCCTTTTTCTTCTCCGCGGCCGGGGCAGCCTTAGCCGGTTCGACTTGTTCCTCTCCCTCTTCGAGAGGCTCCGGGTCCGGGCCCTTTGCTTTCTCCGAGCGTTCGCCCGGATCCGAGAGCGTGGCCTCGTCTGGGTCTGCGGCATCATCTCGGTCCGGTTTCGGTTGCGGGGCGTCAGCCTCGGCTGGAAGCCCGACGCTCTCCCTAAGCTCGGCAGGGAGTTGGCTTTTCTCCACCTCCACTTCCACCACCAACCCTCCCTCCAAACGTGCCCTCAGTCGGTCGTCCAAGGCGGAGATTTGATTCGGCGGGCGGTCGCCGGCGATCATGACCCGAGCCCTTCGCCGACCCAGGGCCTCGAAGAGATGGAAGAGCTCCTCCTGGGCCCTTTCGGTTCCTTCCAGTCGTTGGGCCCCTTCGATGAGGAGGAGGTCTGCCACCCACCAGCGTTCCCGCCAGGCCCCCGCCACCCCCATGGATAGTGACCGAATGAACTCCTCCGCGAAGTGGTCCACGGAGATCAGCGCGACCTTCGATCCTTCCTTCGCTTCGGATTTGCTCCGGCCGGCCGCCTGCAAAAGCACCGAGGCGGCCGCCCCGTCACTGCTCCATACGTAAAGGGGGTTGTACTCGGTTCGATCCGTGGACACCAGCTGATCGGCGGCTCGAACCACCAATTTCGGAAGGTCTCCTCCCAGGCCTTCGAGGGTTGGGCCCGGAGGGATCTCGGGGAACGGTTTGGCCCTCTCCTCCGCCGACGCCAGCAGCGCTTCCGCTTCCTCGATCCGCTCGGGATCTCTGAGGACCCCGTGGGCGGCCTCCGGCCAGGGGTTACCTACCGCGTCCAATCCAGCCGCGATCTCCTTCAGCCTCGCCACCGCACGTTCAAAACCCGAGAGGAAATCGTCGAGGTCGTCCGGAGGGTTATTCCCTTCCATCCTCTTCCGTAGCCCTCCGGCGTTGAACCCGCCGGCCTCTGCCTTCTCCGCCCCCTCCCGAAGGAGCTTTCGCCAGGGCGCCTCCTGGGCCTGCACCTTTTCCGCCACGGTGTCAGAAAGCTCGTCCAGGAACTGACCCAGCTCCGACCCCACTTCATCCTCACCTTCTTCGGACCGTTGCTCCAAGATGAACGTGGCCTCCTCCGGACTCAGAACCTTGTCATCGTTCTCCTGAACGTCGAGTACACGGTCGAGGGAGTCCTGGAGTTCCGTCACCGATTCCGAGGGGAACCGCCCTATCGCATCGGCCACACTCGGCTCGAGTGCGGTTCCCCTGATTTCGGCCCGCTTCGTGACGATGGCCACCCGGGTCTCGTACTCCGGAGACCCAATGTCCACGAGTAGTCCTCCCTCAAACCGGGTTCGGAGGTGGGCGCCCAAGCCATCGATCTCCACCGGTGGCCGGTCACAGGCCAGGACGACCTGTTTGCCTTCCCCGGTCAGCGTATTGAGGGTGAGCAGAAGTAGTTCCTGAACCTCGGACTGGGGAGTCAAAAACTGGACGTCGTCCAGGAGCAGGATGTCTACGTCCTTAAAGCGAGCTCTTACCTGGTCCTCCCCCTGGATACCAGAGGCGCCGACGAACTCCCTGAGGAACTCCTCAGGGGTCAGGTAGTCTACTGTCTTATCCGGATAGACCTTTTCGACATGCCGAGCGATTGCCCCGAGTATATGGGTTTTCCCGAGGCCCGAACTGGAATAGATGAAGAGCGGGTTATAACTCACCCCGGGCCTCTCCGCGGCCCGACGGGCTGCGGCTGAGGCCAGGCGGTTGGCGGGCCCGACCACGAAGTTCTCAAAGGTGAAGTGCGGGTCTAGTTTTTCCATTCTGCTTTCGCCCACTCCACGACTTTGGCCATGTCCTCAGGCTCCACGGCGCTAAAACTCATCTCCTTTTTGGTTGCCGGATGCCAGAAGCTCAGCGCAGAGGAGTGCAGCATCTGGCGTGCCGCCCGGCGATCCAACTCCTGCGCCCAGCCCCGGTTCTCACCACCCATCCCTTTTACCCATCTGGCGCCGTACACGTTATCCCCGACCACGGGATGCCCCAGGTGGGCGAGGTGGACCCTAATCTGGTGTGTCCGGCCCGTCTTGAGCGAGGCATCGAGGTAGTCGGCGGCGGCCCACCGCTCTCTCACCCGGATCCTCGTCAAAGCCCGCCGACCGCCTTCCACCACGGCCATCTTCTTCCGGTCCCGGGGGTCCCGGCCCACGGGAGCCTCCACCGTAGTAGGAGATTCGGGGAGGTGCCCCCAAGCCACCGCTCGGTAGATACGACGAACTTCTCGCTTGCGGATTGCGTTGGAAAGGGCCACGTGGGTTTCGTCCCCCTTCGCCACCACCATGAGCCCGGACGTGTCGCGGTCGAGCCGGTGGACAATACCCGGCCTCAGTTTGCCTCCAATCCCTGACAAATCGGTCACGTGGTGGAGGAGAGCGTTCACCAAAGTACCGTCAGGATGGCCGGGCGCTGGGTGCACCACCATTCCTGCGGCTTTGTTTACGACCAGGAGGAACTCATCTTCGAAGACCACATCCAGAGGGATGTCCTGCGCCTCGACGGACAGGGGCTCGGGAGGTGGCACCTCGACTTCGACGAGGTCCCCGGGCCCGACCGGATCGGACTTCTTGGCCTGTTTGCCGTCCAGGGTGACAGATCCCCCGTCGATCAACGCCACACACCGGGACCGAGAGAGGCCCAACCGCCTGGCCATGAAGCGATCCAGGCGTTCGTGCGTTCCCTCTTCAGCCAGAAGGCGGTGGGTCTCGGTGTCGCGGGCTTCCGTAACTCCCTCCTCGTTCGTCCCTGCATCTCCGGTGAGCTGGACGACTGGAACCCTCAGTCCTCTAGGCGAGACAGACTGATCGTTGTTGCGTGTCCCTCCAGGTCAACTTCGACCACCGTTTCATATTCCTGATCGCTGCCCACTTCCCCTACGGCGTACTCCCGGGCGAGCGTCTCTCCGCTTACGAAGGCCTCGTGAGCCGTGGCGGCCGAAACCACCTCGTCGGGCCCGTGAATCCCCAAGGAGATCCTGTCCGTGATCTCGAGCCCGGAGTCCTTCCGCAGGCGTTGAATCCGGTTCACCAGCTCCCTGGCCAAACCTTCCTGGCGGAGGGACTCGGTGACGGTGGGATCGAGGGCGGCTGTGAAGGTTCCATCACTCTGGACCACCAGGCCCTCTCTGGCCTCCTCCAGGATCTCGAATTCCTCAGCCTCGAGCTGGAAAGATCCTCCGCCTACCTCGATTTCCAACGGTTCACCATCCCTGAAGGCGAGGAGGGGCTCCGTCGAGAGCGACCGAATGGCCTCAGCGGCTTCCTCGGACTTCTTCTGGAACCTGGGGCCCAAGGCTCTGAAGTTTGGTTTCGCCACAAGCCCCACCAGCCCCTCGGCCGAGCCGAGGAAATCCACATCCTTCACGTTCAGTTCGTCTTTCAGGAGCGCCAGGAGGGCGCCGTCGAGGGTCATGCCCCCAGGGGTGACGGCATACATCTTCCCCAACGGCTGCCGGACACGGATCTGGACTTCCTCCCTGGCGGCCCTGCCCAGCGACACGAGAGCCCTCACGGCGGCCATCCCGGTCTCGAGAGGTTCATCCATCCGATCAACGTCTGGTTTCGGGAAGGGGGCCAGGTGGACACTCTCACCTTTGAGAGCCCTGTGGATCCAATCGGAGACGAAGGGGGTCACCGGAGCAACAGCCCGGGAAAGACCCACCAGGACCTCCCACAGGGTCCTGAAAGCCGCCCTGGAATCGGGCGACTCCCCGCTCCCCCAGAACCGGCTCCTGGACCGACGTACAAACCAGTTGGACAGGTCCTCGTTGAGGAAATCCACCACCGATCGGTACGCCCGGGTGACGTGGTACTTCGTCAACTCCTCCTCGACCTCCACCAAGACCGAAGCGAACCGGGAAAGGATCCACCGGTCGATGATGGGGCGGTCCTCCGGCTCAGGATCGGTATCGGAGGGGGTCCAACCCTCGGCCGAAGCATAAAGGGCGAAGAACCGATACGTATTAAAAAGTGTGTCGAAGAACTTCCGGGAGGACTCACGGACCCCCTCGGGATCATATCGCTTCGATGCTCCGGGCTGGCTCACCGTCACCAAGTACCACCGAACGGCGTCGGCGCCGTGCTCCTGCACCGCATCCCACGGATCCACCACGTTCCCCCTGGACTTGGACATCTTCAGCCCGTCTTCGTCCAGGATATGCCCGTTCACCATGCAGTTCAGGTAAGGAGTTCCCCTCCCCAGCATCACGGAAATCGCAAGGAGTGAGTAGAACCACCCCCGAGTTTGGTCGATGGCCTCACAGATGAACTCGGCCGGGAAATGGCTCTCGAACTCCTCCTGGTTCTCGAAGGGGTAATGCCACTGGGCAAACGGCATGGCCCCCGAGTCGAACCAGACGTCTACAACCCCCGGCGTACGTTTCATCGTGCCGGAACAGGAGGGGCACGGAACTGTGATCTCGTCGATGAAGGGACGGTGAGGATCGAACCCGTCCGGAAGCCCTCCGGCCAACTCGCTCAGCTCCTCGAGGCTACCAACCCAAACAACGTGATCCTCGTCGTTTTCACATACCCATCCGGGAAGGGGCGTGCCCCAATACCGATCCCGTGATAGGGCCCAGTCCACGTTGTTCTCCAGCCATTCGCCGAACCGCTTCTCGCCCACCTCGGGAGGGAGCCAGACGATCTTCCGGTTCTCCTCGAGCATCTCTTTCTTGAGGGTCGATGTGGCAGCGAACCAGGAATCCCGTGCCATATAGATGAGCGGCGAGTCGCACCGCCAACAGTGGGGATAGGAGTGGACCGTCGTAGCGCTGGAATGCAGGTTCCCCCGCTTCTTGAGCTCCTCCACCAGAAGCGGATCGGCGTCTTTCACAAACATACCACCGACCACCGGGATGTCTTGGAGGAAACACCCCGCGTCATCCACGGGACGGAGCATGCTCAGACCGTGGCGCTGTCCTGCAGTGTAGTCGTCTGATCCGAAGGCCGGAGCCATATGGACGATGCCGGTTCCTTCCTCGGCGCTGACGAAATCCTCCAGGACAATCGACCAGCTGTTCCCGGTATCCTCGGGTACCGGAACCAGGTCGAGGGGCCTCTGGTATCGCCGTCCTGCAAGCTCTTCGGCCTGATAAAGCCGGACGATCTCCGCACCCTCTCCCAGGACCTCCTCCGCCATGGCCTCAGCCAGGATCAGGCGCCGGTCCCCAACCGCGACTTCGGCATACCTGAGGTTCGGGTGTATGGCTAATCCCACGTTGGACGGGACCGTCCAGGGCGTCGTAGTCCAGACCAGAAAAGCCCTCCCGAGGGAATCGACATTCCCGTCCTCGTCCAACAGAGGGCAGAGGAAAAAGAGGGACGCGTCCTCGATGTCTTTATAACCCTGGGCCACCTCGTGCGAGGAGAGAGCTGTCCCGCACCTGGGGCAGTAGGGCACACTTTTATACCCACGGTAGAGGAGTCCCCGGTTCGCCAATTCCTTCAACACCCACCATACCGACTCTATGTATTCAGTATGGTAGGTCACGTAGGGACGGCTGTAGTCGAGCCAGTATCCGATCCTTTCGGAGAGCTGTTCCCAGTCCTCCTTGTAGGTGAAGACCGATTCTCTGCACACCTCGTTGAACCGCTCGATCCCGACCTTTTCGATCTCGGGTTTTCCGCTGATGCCCAGCCGTCTTTCAGCCTCGATCTCCACTGGGAGCCCATGGGTGTCCCACCCGGCGATGCGGGTGACGCTCCTACCCTGCATGGCACGATGCCGACAGACCAAGTCTTTCAGGGTCCGGCTGATGATGTGGTGCAGCCCCGGCTTCCCGTTTGCGGTGGGGGGACCTTCGTAGAAGACGAAGGGCTCGCCCCCGGCCGTGAGATCTAGGGTTTGGCGGAAGAGGTCTTCTTCCCGCCAGGTCTTCTGAAGCCCCTCCTCAAGTGCCAGGAGGTTCTCGGGCAACTCCGGGTATCGCATGGATGAACGGTGTTCTCAGGGGTTTGAAAGGCGAGCCATGACTCCACGGACCACTGTGGCAAGGCTCGGTTCGGCGTTCCTGGCGGTCTTGATAATAGTGGCAACATCCACCGGCTTCAGGGTGTCCGGCAGGCAGGAATCGGTGATGATCGTGAGTCCCAGTACCCGCATGTCCATATGCCGGGCAACGATCACCTCGGGGACCGTGGACATTCCCACCACGTCCGCGCCCATCCGCCGAAGCATCCGGTACTCGGCCCGGGTTTCGAGGTTCGGGCCTTGAACAGATACGTAGACACCCTTTCGCAGAGTGATTCCAGCTTCCGCGGCCACTGATGCCGCCAGGCCTTGGAGATCACGGTCATAGGGTTCGGACATATCAGGGAACCGGGGCCCGAGCTCGTCCAGGTTCGGGCCCACCAAAGGGTTGTCGCCAAGAAGGTTGATGTGGTCGTCTAGGAGCACCAGTTCCCCGGGCCCCCAATCAGGGTTCATCCCACCGCACGCAGCGGAGACCACCAACACCTCGGCTCCCAGGAGAGCCATCACCCGGATGGGGAACGTGACAGCCCTCAGGTCGTACCCCTCGTAGAGATGGAACCGACCCTGCATCGCCACCACCGGAGTCCCCTCGAGATCGCCAAGGATCAGCCGGCCCTGGTGGCTCTCAACCGTGGAAAGAGGGAAATGGGGAATCTCCCCGTAGGGGATTGATGCCGCCACCTGGATCTCTTCGGCGAGGCGTCCCAGACCGGTGCCCAGGACGATCCCGACGTGGGGATTCAGGTCACACCGGTTGCGCACTTCCTCCACGGCTTCTTGAAAGAAGGCCATAGGGTCGGCGGTGGACGATCCGGGCTCGGCCATTCCCTATCCTTCCGACCCCTTCCCCTCTTGTTCCTTTTTGAGGAGAGAAAAAAGCCACTTCGGTTCTTCAGGGATGGAGGAGGGGTCCTCTTCGGTTTCGGCTGCGGCTACCTCCCCACCCTCTCCGGTGTCTTCTTCCTGAGGGGGATCCACGGAGCCTAGGGCCCTGGCCGGAGCAAGATCCTCTATCCCCACGGGGACGGCGCCCTCCAGCACCTGAGTGTCGAACCCATCCGGAAGGTCCTCCCCAACGTCCTCAGGGGCCAGTTCCTCCACCGGAGCCACCACCTCTTCCACCAAATCGGCGGCAGCCTCGGCCTCGTCGGCAAGGGCTTCTATCTCTTCCGGAACGGATTCCGGCTCAACCTCCACGGCTTCCGCCTCTTCGGCCACCGAATCCATCTCTTCAGCCACCGCTTCGACCTCTTCGGCGTCGGCCTCGATCTCTTCCACGTCGGCGTCGACGTCCTTCACGTCGGCGTCGGGATCTGCTTCGAGACCGGCCTCCGGGTCCAGGCCCCCGGCTGGGGCCCAACCCCTGAATTCCAGCTCAAGGGGGGTTTCTTCCAGGGGTCGCCTGGCCTCTTCAACCTCCACGGCGTCAAACTCTCTCTCGAGGAGGCCTCGGAACGACTTCAGGAATTTCATGCGACTCCGCTCGAGCTCCTCCAGAGCCCGTTGGCGCTCCATGATCAGCCCCTCGGCCTCTCCCAGGCGCCTGCCGATCTCCGCGTCAGCCTCGGCTTTGAGGAGCTCGGCTTCCCGCGTTGCCCTGTCCAGGATCACCGAAGCGTCGCGCTCACTCTGGCCTTTTACATCCTCACGGAGTTTCTGAGCCGAGACCAGCGCTTCTTGAACAGCGCTCTCACGACCCACGAGGCCTTCCAACTGTTCCTCGAGCCGCCCGGTTTTGTCCGTCAGGGCCAGGTTCTCCCTCACCAACTCCTCGAACCTTTCGGCCACGAGATCCATAAACGTGTCCACCTCCTCCGGATCGTAACCCCGAAGGATTTTCCGGAAGTCCCCCCTCTTCTTCCGGACATCGAGTGGTGTCAGGTCGATCATCTCGGACGCTCCCCAAAAAGTGCGGTCCCTATGCGGACCATGGTGCTTCCCTCTTCCACGGCCAGCTCGAAATCATTGGTCATCCCCATGGAAAGCTCCCGGCCCCGATATCCGGGGAGCTTCCCGGCATCCTCGTGGATCCTTCTCAGATCCGTGAAAACCCTCCGAAGAACGGCCTCGTCCTCCACGAATGGAGCCATCGTCATGAGGCCCCGAACCTCCAAGCCTCCAAGCTCGAGGATCTTATGGAGGCCGTCCAGCACGGTTTCTTTCGAGAATCCGCTCTTGGTTTCTTCTGATGAGAGGTTCGCCTGTACCAGAACCGGTACCGGCGTCCCCTGCTCCAGCGCGAACCCCGAAATCCGGCGGGCAAGTTTTAGAGTGTCCACCGAGTGTACCAGGTCCGCCAGCCCCGCCACCTGTTTGGCTTTTCGGCTCTGGACGTGCCCGACCATGTGCCAGGTCGCCGCATCCCTGCCCAAGAGGCCGACCTTCCGTTCCATCTCCTCGACCCGGTTCTCCCCCAGATCTCTGAGCCCGGCGGATAGGGCCGCTTCGAGGGCTTCCACCGGGTGGGCTTTTGTTATTGCGACAAGAGTAACCTCGCTAGGGTCTCGTCCTACTTTTATGGCTGCCGCTTCAATCGCCTCCCGCACCCGCGGGAGGTTCTCCATAACCCGTGTCTTGAACATAAGCTCCTATTTTAGCGCCAAACGGGGCGCGGCGCGCCCTACTCGGTGCAACAAAAAGAGGCCTCGCCGGGGGCGCCGGCGAGGCCATTCTTTTTTAAAGCGTGAGTTCCTCTGCGCCCGTCCTTATCGAGTGGTGAAGGTAATGGGCAGAGAAATCCACACCGGAACCCGCTTATCCCGGTTCAGGGCCGGGGTGAACTCGATGATGTTAGCCACCTGGATGGCCGCATCGTCCAGGGCTTTGTGCCCCGAAGATTCGTTCACCTGGGTGTTCACGACTTTTCCGTCTTCGTCGATGAAGAACCAGACCTGAACGGTGCCACCGATCCCCGCATCCCTCAGGAGGGGCGGATACTCTCTTTCCAGGGCCCGGGCCACCGCCGTCCTGTTCTTGATGTCAGGGCGAACCGTATAGGGCGTAAACGTCGGGGCCGCGGAGATGTCCGTTGTGGTTATCTCCTCAGGCGGAGGGGGTAGGTCCTCAACGGGGTTATCCTCGAAAGTGGTCGGCGCGATCGTGATGTCTTCGCTGATGTCCGCTGCCGCGATCACCGGCGTGGCCGGCCGGGCAATTTGCTCCGGCGGCGGCGGGATCTCGATCTCCGGCGGGAGCTCGATGGCTTCGAACTGATCGGTGACCACGGAGACGTCCTCGGCCGTCAGCTCAGGGAAGAAGAAGAAGATTGCGAAGTGAGCCACCGTAGCGACGATCATGGATCCCCAGAACCAGGATCCGAAGGATCTTTTGAAACGATCGTTGGCCGTTAGCAGGACTCCCGAACCGGCATTACCCGGCGTTGCTTCTGCGTTCATCGTCTTGCCCCTGTCATCTGCCGCTCGAGGGCCGTAGCGAAGACCACCCGGACTACCCCAGCGGACACCAACTCTTTCTGCACCTGATCCAGGAAGATATATGGGGTTTCACGATCACCTCGAATGGAGATGACCAGGTGACGTTCCGACGCCGCGTACAGCGGCAGTACGATGTCGGAAACCTCCTCCATGGGGACTTCCTGATCGTTAATCCAGATGGTGCCGTCCCGCTCCATCCAGATGTTCAGAATATTCTTGACCTTCTCGTCGATCTTTTCGGTTGCCGCCGCCTCAGCCCACTCGATGGGCCGATCCTTGTCCGTCCGGAACACGGTGGAAACCATGAAGAAGATGAGAAGCAAAAAGGCAATGTCGGCCAGAGATGAAGATGGGATCTCCGACGACGCCTTCGACTTCCTGTCTAATCCGCCACCTTTGATAGGCATGGTTAGAAATCCTCCAGGACCTGCAGGGAGATCCTCTCAGCACCGGCTAACTGAAGGGCGTCCAGCACATCGATCATATACTCGTGCGGCGCATCGGGATGGGTTTTCACGGCGGCGATCAGATTCGGGTTCTGCGTCACCTCTGTTCGCCAGAGAGTCTCGATGTCGTCCGCCCTCATCTGCTGCACCGAAGTGCTCTCACCTCTTTTCACCTCCACGATGCCGTTCGTTTGAACGATGAGGTGGAGAATGTTGTTCTGGCTCACCTCGACCTGCTCTCCTTCTTCCGGCAGCACGACCTCGAGCCCCTTGTCCTTGGGGAAGACCGTGGTGACCAGGAAGAAAATGAGTAGCAGGAAGGCGATGTCGGCCATGGACGCAGTCGGGATCTCGTCGCTGACCTTCGACTTCTTTTGGTTTATGACTGCCATGTTCCCTTCCCTGTTGTCCTTCTAGTTCTTTACAGGATCTCTCGCGTCAATGTTCCGGGGACGGTCACTCGGATTCCTTGACGATCGGAGAGGACGCGGAGCCAACGCCCGAAAGCTCTCGTCGCTTGTACTCCTTCCGGACGATGTTGAGCTTCCCTTCCTTTTCCATGTCCCACGCCAGATTCAGGATCTGCTGGGTGCCCTGTTCCATGTCCAGGATCAAGCTATCGATACGGGTAACGAAATAGTTGTACCCGATATTGACTGGAATGGCGATGGCGAGACCGGTTGCGGTGGTCAGGAGGGCCACTTTGATCCCGCCGGCGACCAGCGCCGGGTCAACGGTGTTGGCCGCCTCGATTGCGGCGAAGGCAATGATCATTCCGGCCACCGTCCCCAGGAAGCCCATGAGCGGGGCTACGTTGGCGATGGTCGCGAGGATGACCAAACCACGCTCGAGGAAGCCCAACTCGATGGCTCCTGTGGTGCTCACCGCCCGGGGAAGCTCACCCTCGTTCACCGTACCGAGGCGCATGCGCCTCAGGCCCGCCAAGAGGATCGCCGCCGTGGGCCCAGCCGTTTCGGAGGCGATCTGGATCGCCTCGTCGATGCGGCCAGCCCGGGCCGACTCTTCCACATCAGCCAAAACCCGCTTGGCACTTTTATGGGCCAACCACAAGGTCCAAGCCTTCGCGATAATCACACCCAACGCGATCAAAGAACAAAGGACGAGGGGGTACATCATGGCCCCGCCGTCGGCGAAGAGTGTAAGCAGTTCGTATTGCGAGCCGCCCAAAAGGAACTCCTTTTCTTCCAACGCCCTACGCGTAGGGCATTAGTCTCCGGTATAGACCGCGCCAATCTAGGGATTGGCCGGGGATCGTGTCAACGCACCGCAGGCCTGTTCTGACCCCTCTCGCCTACCCCATTCCCAAGACGCCGGTGAGGATCTCCCGGAGTCTGGCTTCATCCACCCCCACCTCGATCCGACCACCCTGAGCCACCGAGATTCTTGAGGTCTCTTCGCTCACCACCACCACCACGGCATCCGTCTCTTCACTCAAGCCCAGGGCGGCCCGATGACGGGTTCCCAGAGACTTGTCCCGGACCGGCAGTTGGGTCAGCGGCAGGATCGCGCCGGCGGTGACGATATTCCCACCATTAATGATAACCGCCCCATCGTGGAGCGGGGTGTACGGGGTAAAAATCGTTTTGAGGATCTCGGCGGAAACCGGTGCCCCGACCGGGCTTCCGGTCTCAGCGTACTCCTCCAGGCCGACATCGCGTTGAATCGCCACGATGGCACCCCTTTTCAGCCGAGAGAGCTCCGTGATGGCCTCGACGAGCTCTTCAGCTTCCTGACTCTCCTCCATCCTCCTCAAGTAGCCCATGAACTGGCTTTGCCCCAGACGAGCCAGCCCAGACCGGAGCTCCGGCTGAAAAACCACAAGGGCCGCTATGGCCCCATACTGGAAGAACGCCTCTAGGAGATAGCGGATGAGGGTGAAGTCCAGGATGAGCGCGACGAAATAGACGCCCACCAGGAGCAACGCACCGAGCAACATCTGCATGGCCCGGGTACGCTGGATGAGGAGGAAGAGCCGGTAAAAGAGAACAGCAACGATGAGGATCTCGATGAGATCCCCCCATCCTGGGCGGAGAAACTGAAGCTGCTCCCAAACCCGACTCATTGCCGTCCTGTCCCGTCCTTCATGGTTTAGGCATCAATGAATGCTCTGCCTCGTTCTCCTCCCTGACCGGGGGATGAAACCATCAGGTCGTCCGATCCTGATCGACTCCCTCCAGAAGCAGCTCCTCCTGCCCATCCTCGGAGGCCTTGGTGGTTTGATCCGAGACCGGATGGTCATCCAAAGAGGGCTCTTCCCCAGACTCTCCCTCTACAGGATCGACGGACTCGGAAGCCTCACCCTCTTCGGTGGGACCACGTCTCCGATCCAACGCGTGGGCAAGTGGGGACTCGCGGTTCTCCCCATGGTCGGACTCCTCGTTCTCGTCCTCGACCTCTGCTTCCACCCCCGGCGGCAATCCCTTTGGCTCTGCCAGAGGGGCACCGTTGGATGGAGCCCCGGGGATGATGAGCTTCTCCAGGGGCGGAAGGGGCTTTCCGTCGGCCAACAGCTGGATCTCGTCGTGATCCAGGGTCTCCCTTTCCAGCAGAGCCTCCGCCAGCCTCTCCATCAGGTCTTCTTCGTTTTCCAGTATGGATCGGGCTCTTTCATGGGCTTCGTCGAGGATCCGTTTGACCTCGGTGTCCACCTGCCTGGCGGTATGTTCGGAGACCATCCGGCGGTGACCGATCTCCCTGCCCAGGAACACCTCGTGTTCCGAGTCTCCGACCGACATGAGGCCAATGACCTCGGACATTCCGAATTGGGCCACCATACGCCGGGCCATGGACGTGGCCCTCTCGATGTCGTTCCCGGCACCGGTTGTGATCCGCTCGGGCCCGAAAACCATCTCCTCTGCCACCCGTCCTCCGAAGAGCATAGTCAACTGCCCTTCGAGCCATTCTTTCGTGTAAGTGTGGCGATCTTCTTCCGGGAGGGAGGCCGTGATCCCCAGCGCCCGGCCCCGGGGGACGATGGTGACCTTGTGGACCGGGTCCAGGCCCGGGATCCTCAGCCCCATGACAACGTGCCCGGCTTCATGGTAGGCGGTGAGCTTCCGCTCATTTTCGGTGAGGACCATGCTCTTACGCTCGGCGCCGAGCATGACCTTGTCCTTGGCCCGCTCGAAATGGTCCATCACCACCCTGTCCGCATCGTCCCGGGCAGCAAGAAGGGCAGCTTCGTTGCAGATGTTCTCCAGGTCGGCACCGCTCAAACCCGGGGTACCCTTGGCGATGATGCCCAGGTCCACGTCGTCTCCCAAAGGAAGCTTCTTCGCATGGACTCGGAGAATACCCTCCCTCCCTTTCACATCCGGTGCATCTACCACCACCTGCCGGTCGAAGCGTCCGGGCCTCAGGAGGGCCGGGTCCAGAACGTCGGGCCGGTTCGTGGCGGCCAGGAGGATCACTCCTTCGTTGGCCTCGAACCCGTCCATCTCCACCAGGAGAGCGTTCAGAGTTTGTTCGCGCTCGTCGTGGCCACCTCCCAGGCCGGCACCCCGGTGGCGTCCCACGGCATCGATCTCATCGACAAAAATGATACAGGGGGCATGGGCTTTCCCTTGGTCGAACAGGTCTCGGACACGGGAAGCACCAACACCCACGAACATCTCGACGAAATCCGAGCCGGACATCTGGAAGAACGGCCTCCCGGCCTCTCCCGCCACGGCCCTCGCCAGCAGGGTTTTGCCCGTCCCTGGGGGCCCTACGAGGAGGACACCTTTTGGCAAGCGCCCCCCCAACCGGGAGAACTTCTGGGGATCCTTCAGGAACTCGATGATCTCCTGGAGCTCGACCTTCGCCTCATCCGCACCGGCTACGTCGGCAAAGGTGACCTGCGGTTTGTCGGGTGAGATGAGCTTCGCTTTCGACCGCCCGAACTGGAAGGCCTTATTCCCCCCTCCTTGCATGGTTCGGAAGATCCAAATCCAGAAAGCGATGAAAAGAAGCCAAGGGAGGATAGAGATGAGGACGGTGCCGATCCCCTGGCGATCGGGCTCGGCTGCGATGATTACACCCTGCTCCTCCATGCGGGCCAAAAGGGATTCCTGGATCTCTCCGGGGAGCATGGTCCGGAAACGGACGACGTCCTGCCCTTCCCTCGACACCGGGGCTCGGAGTTGACCCTCCACCCGGTTCCCCTGGACCACAACTACTGAGTCGATGTTCGACTCGGAAAGCTGCTCCCTGAAGTCGGTATAGGAGAACTCCGAGAGGCGCTCCTCCTGGCCCTTGATCATCTGCATGGCAACAATAGAGAGGAGCACCATGAGGACCCAGAAGGACGCAGTCCTGGACACCCGGGAGAGTCGGTTGTTTCCCGGTTCGTTTTGTTGAGGTTCGCGTTCAGCCATTCCGATTCTCTTTCCGCCTACCCCCACCAGGGCAGGTTCCAGCCACTACAGGCTCCCGATAAACGGGAGGTGGCGGAACTCTTCGCCGTAGTCGAGGCCATAGCCCACCAGGAACTCCAGAGGAGCGTCGAAACCCACCCACCGGGGTTCCGAATCCAAGGTCGCCACCCGCTTGTGGAGGAGGGCGCAAACCTCGAGGCTTTTGGGCCCTCTCCCCCAAAGGAGAGGAATAAGCCGGTTCATGGTGTTCCCGCTGTCGATGATGTCCTCAACAAGAATAACACTTCGGCCCTCTACTGAGGCCTCCGGATCATAGAGAAGGTTCACCTGGCCACTGGACCTGGTGTCGTTCCCGTAGCTCGAAGCAACAAGAAAATCCACTTGCAGCGGGTGTTGGATCTGCCTCACCAGGTCCGCGAGAAAGATGAATGACCCTTTGAGAAGGCCCAGAACCAAGAGCTGATCGTCAGGGCCGTAGGCCTCCGTAATCTCTTCGGCCATCTCCGTCACCCGCCGTTGTATCTCTTCGCGAGTGAACACCATTCGAGACAACTCTCGCCCGGTCTGCTGGGTGTGGAGCTCAGTTCCAGTCGACATTCCGAATCCCGAGAAAAAGTACCCCCGAGCCATCGCGGGGTTTGACCAGGGCGGAGGACGCGAATCCGGCCACCCAGAGGACATTCCCTTCGGCGTCCACCAGGACCGGAATCTTCTCCCGATCTTCCTGGGGAACCTTCGCCTCACCGAACAACTTCTTCAGTTTCTTGGTGCCGTAATCCAGCTTGATTCGATCTCCCGCCACCCATCCCCTGAAGGTCAGGGGGAAAACCGCGTCGGAAATCGGGATGGCCAGGACCTGGCCACACCCCGAGGGTTCGGACGCTCCCCACTCAATCCGAAAGGACTTACCCCCGAGACAGACCGCTCCTGAGCCGGTCTCCGGTCCGCTGATGAGGAGGGTCCCGGAACGTTCCCTTTTCGCCCCTACTCCCAGTTCACCAGCAGATTCCTGGACACCAGGAACTTCCAACCTGAACCGTTCGAAATCCCTTACAAAACGGGCACCGCCCGGCAAAGAAAAAGCCCGCCCGCTGGCGCCGGTTCTAGTAAACTCCATCAAACCCCTGGTTCCTACCTCATCCAGCTCGACCCCGCTCCGAGTCAGAATCTCCCTCATCAGGCGGGTTTGTAACGCCGGATCATAGGCCAGGAGGCCCGACCGAACAACAAATACCTGTCCGCCCTCCTCGGTATGGACACCGTCCAGGAGCCCTGGCAGAAGGCTCTCCCACGCGGCCTCATTTTCCTCCGCCAGGCGGGCCAACCGCCGAAGCGATTCCCTGATCCGGGGGGCCGGGCCGGCTTCAAGCTCGGGAAGCACCTGGTTCCGAATTCGATTTCGGGCGGCCACCAGAGACCGATTCGAGGGGTCTTCCAGGAAGCGGACCTTCATGCGACGGGCATAGGTGAGGAGCTCGTGCCGGGAAAAACCGAGCAACGGCCGGTAAAATCCGGGGGTGCGCTGCTTCGGAATCCCGGCCAGGCCCCTCAAGCCCGTGCCTCGGAAGATCCGGAAGAGTACCGTCTCCGCCTGGTCATCGGCCTGATGCGCCGTGAGGACCCAGGAAGCCTTCTCCCGCTCTCTGACCTCCACCAAGAAGGAGTACCGCAGGTCCCGAGCTTCTTCCTCGGACCCGGGGACCTCATCCGAGATTCCAGTGTGGAGAGGAACGCGCCAAGCCCTGCACAAACCCTTGACCCACAAGGCTTCACCCTCACTCCCAGGCCTCATTCTGTGGTCGAAGTGTGCAGCCTGGAGCTGTATAGGCGGCAGTTGGTCGGAGAACCTGAGCAGATGGAGGAGGACCGACGAATCCACGCCCCCGGACAGGGCGACCACGATCGTATCCCCTGACTCCAGCACACCGTCCTCCTTTACGGCCCGGGAGAAGCGCCGCGCCAAGTGACGGTCCGGATCCTCTCCGGCTGGAGGACGATGCGACATCATGCCAAACCTTCGCCGAGGGGAGACGGAGGAGTCGAGGCCGGCCTGGAGGGTTCAACCCCGGGGGGACGTGGCCGCCCGACCGTATCGATGAGGACCTCCGAAAGGAGGTCTGGACGGTCCGTTTGGATCCCATCCACGCCCATGGCCACCAACCTCCTCATGTCATCAGGGTCATCCACCGTCCAGACGTGGATCGGCAGATTCCGCGCGTGGGCTTCCGTCATGAACCGCTGGCTCAAGACCTTGACGCCGAAGTAGGTTTCCGGAATCTGAAGGGCGTCGCAGGCTGGTGTGAAATAGTGCCCCAACGGGCTGTGGATCATGAAGAAGAACTGGAAGAGATCCCTCCGGGAAGCTCCCCATGGTCCCGGGTATCCCCGCACCGCCCGCCGGTGCTTTTCCACCTCGGCTGCGACCAATACCCTTTCTTGGGCTTTCTGCCGTACCACCGCGTCCACCAACCCGGGAGCCGAGTACGCGTCCTTCGCCTCCACATTCATCCGAACCCCCGGGAGAGCTTCCAACATTTCTTCGAAACGAGGGATCCGAACACCCTTCCCGCGAAATGAAGGCCGACCCTCCGGATCCCTGAAATGGTATCCGGCGTCTAGCTCCTGAATCTCCTGAAGGGAGAGGTCCCGGACTCGTCCGGTCCCGTTGGTGGTTCGGTCGACGGTGTCATCGTGAATCACCACCACCTCCCCATCCCGGGTGGCGCGAACGTCCATCTCCAACATGTCCGCCCCCCATCGATGCACCGCGTTTTTGAACGCCTCGAGGGTGTTCTCTGGGGCAAGCCCGGCACCCCCACGGTGCGCGATGAGGAGGGGGCTCCCCGCCACGTACGGGTGACCCGGCCTGGCGGGGGGGCGATGGTCGGTTTTTTGGTCAGCCACGGTCTCGGGCTACCCGGACGCCAACGCGGCCTCGACCTGGGTAACCGAATCTGGATCAAGCTGGTGGAGCAGGTAGAGTACCAGGTCTACCAGCCGGTCGGTCATCTTAAGCTCGGCCTCCCGGTGGAGCCGATCCTCTTGGTCGGAGGCAGCAGCCTGCTCCTCCAACTCGACGATCCTTGCCGCCAGGAAAACCAGGATGTCCTGCACGACCTCCGGCGAGGGCCTTGGCGGGGCCAAAGCATCCGGCATGGTGACCGTAAGGAGGAGACCCCGGATGAAGGCCAAGAACCCGGGGAAGGCCAACTCGGTGAGGAACTCCTCGTCCAAGCGCTCCTCGCCGGTCAACTTCTCCCACTCCAGCTCGTTCCAGTACAGCTCCTCTGCCGCCTCCCGTAGATGGGCCCTCTCCGATTCTTGGAGAGGTGGCGCTGGAGTGGGGATAGGCGGAGGGAGATGAGCCCCCAAGAGTTGTTCAATCCTTTTTACCCTTCCGGAAAGAAGGGTCGATTCCCTGTCAGTCATTGGGCGTTCTGGTCCGAATGGGAGGTTTTCTCTGGGCCCAAGATACCGGGCTGGGTCGGGGCCGGGAAAGGGTGCGGCCGGGGGTGCGGCCGGGGTCCGGTGACCTACTCGGGTGGACCCGGCGGGCCACCGGCTTCTGGAGCTTTCGTCCGATCAATCCTGCTGGCGATCCAGTCATAGATCGGACGCGGCAGCACCCGTAGGCTCCAGACCAACCCTGCCAGGGGCCAGGGGAAAGCCAGACTCTTCTTCCTTTTCCGGATCGCCTTGACCATGAGCTCCACCGCCGGCTCCAGGTCCATGATGAAGGGCATGGCGTGCCGATTATGGTCGGTCATGGGAGTCCGGACGAAGCCCGGCGTAATGACGGTGACGTCCACTCCCGTCCCCCGAAGATCGATGCGGAGGCTTTCGAAGAAGTTGGTCATCCCTCCCTTACTGGCCGAATAGGCCGCCGACATGGGGAGGCCCGCAAACCCCGCGATGCTGGAAACAGCCACGATCTGGCCATCGCCCCGATCCAGCATCCCGGCCAATACGGCCTCGGTGGCGTAGACGGCGCCGAGGAGGTTCACATCCAGCACCTTCTCAACCCCCGCCGCGTCGAAAGAGTCGACCAGTGTGTTTAGGCTCATCCCGGCGTTTGCGATCAGGAGGTTCACCGGGCCCAGGGTCTCCTCACAGCGGCGGATCGCGCTAACCACGGCTGGACCGTCGGAGGCGTCGCATGGGAAGGATACTGCGGTGCCCCCTTCCTCTTGAATTCGGTCGGCGACCTCGGCCAGGAGCGTTTCCCGCCGAGCCGACAAGCCAACGGCATAACCCTCCCGGGCCAACCGGAGCGCTAGGCCCTTCCCGAGGCCAGAGGATGCCCCGGTTATGAAGCACACCCGCCCGGTGTTACCCGAAGAGCCTGTCAATCTCCTCCTCCTTCTCCACCGCCGAAACTCGCCCGGCTTCTATGAGCTGATCGATGCGGCCAAAGTCCGCCCAATGGACCTCTCGGACGTCCGGCACCAGCACCAGATCGGCCTGTTCCAAGTAGTATCGGTTCAGCTGGATCTGCATGATCCATTCTGCTCGCGAAACGACCTCGATCCCGTTTTCCCATGGTCCAGCCGATCGAAGCCCCCGTTGAACATCGACTGCGATGACATCGGCCTTCAGCGGCGGTTCTCCTGGCTCCGGCACGGGAACGTTCTTCGTGATGTACCCGTCCACGAGTAGCCAATCGTCCCACTCCACCGGCGAGAACACCCCCGGGATTGAGGCGCTGGCTTGCACGGCTTTAGCCAAGCTCCCGGTGGTAAGTGCCACATCTTCCCCACTGTACAGATCCGTTGCAACGGCCACGAAGGGGACCTCCAGGTCGTCGAAGGTGGCCTCTCCGTAAATCCGCTCCATCACCTGCTCCATGAAGTCGGGGTCCACGATGGACATCCGGCGAACCATCTTCGAAAGAGTGAAGAGTACCTTTGTCTTCCTCGAGAACTCCTCGAAGCTGTCCCTTGCCCCCTCCTCGTCCTCCTTCAACTCGTCGAGGTCGAGCCTTTTGAAAAGCTCTCCGTTGAAGAGATGATGGGCCATCTCAGCCAAACCCTTCGAAGACCCTTTCAAACAATACCAGGCACCGATGACGGCACCCATGCTGGTGCCCGTCACCAACTCCGGTTTGAGTGAGAGTTCGTCGAGGTGTTGAAGGACTCCGATATGGGCCATTCCTCTGGCCCCTCCCCCGGATAGAGCGAGCACCCGGGTAGGGTCTGAGAAGAACCTCTCTTTGAATCGTTTCCAGTTCATTGATACCGGTCAGATTATCCGGATCGGAGGGCTTCGAGAACCCTCTCCGGGGTGATGGGAAGGTGGTAAATCCTGGCACCCGTGGCATCGAAGACGGCGTTGGCCACGGCGCCCCCCATGTTGATGATGGCCGGCTCCCCACCCCCTTTCGGAGGCAGGTCGTCGTTCTTCACGAAGACGGTCTCTATCTCGGGCATCTGGCTGAAACGGGCGATCTGATAAGTGCCGAAGTTCTGGTCGAGGATCTTCCCACCCTCGAAACGGACCTCCTCGCTCAAAACGTATCCTAGGCCCATGGCTATGCAGCCTTCCATTTGCATCCGGGCGCCATCGGGGTTCACGACGAGCCCCATGTCTTGTGCACAAACCACCCGGTCCACCGTCACCTCTCCAGTGGAAGGATCCACCGTGACCTCGGCAACGCTGGCCACATAGGTCTCCGCGTCGATTCCGCATGCGATCCCTCGGCCATGGTTGTCCCGCCTGGGTCCTACTCTCGGCTCCCAGCCGGCCGCCTCTCCCACCGCCTGCAGCACGCTCACCATCCTGGGATCCGTAGTATTCATGAGACGGAACTCCAGGGGATCGATCCCGGCAGCCATGGCCATCACCTGGATCTGCTGCTCGGCCGCGAACCGGTTGCTGTTCGCCGCAGGTGCCCGCCAGGGACCAACGGCGAAAGGATGGAAGCCCGGCGGTCCTCCGCCACCCCATTCGCCGTACACCCGAACGCTATGGTGCGGGACGTCGTAAAAAACGTCCGAGCCACGAGCTCCCGCCCCGTAAACCTGATAGTCCCAGAGGATGATGCGGCCGTTCTCGTCGAGACCGGAGTGGATTCTGAGAGTCGCGGAAGGACGGAATGTGTCGTAGAAGAACTCCTCCGCCCTCGTCCACGCCACCTGTACGGGCTGCCCAGTGAGCCGAGCCAGGCGGGCGGCCTCCTCAGCCTGCTGTCCTGCGGCTTTGCCTCCAAATCCGCCCCCCACATAGGGCGTTACGACCCGGACGTCGTCGGGGGGTAGTCCGAGGGTGCGAGCGAGTGTGCTCTGGCTTCCGAAGGGAGACTGGGTGGAGCTCCAAACCGTCAATTTCCCGTCCCTGAACTCGGCGACCGCGGTGTGTGGTTCGATAGGGGCGTGGGCGACGTAAGCGTTGTAATAGGTGTGATCGAAGGTCTGGGCAGAAACGCGGCGCCCGGTCTCCAGGTCGCCGTCCTGCTCGGGAATTCTGGGTTGAGGAGCCTGGTCCACCAGATGTTGGAAGATGGTCTCGTGGTCGACGTTGGGATCAGGTTCGTCGAAGGTGGCCTCGATGGCGTTCAAGGCCCGCTCGGCCATCTCGGGGTCGGCGTGAAGGACCGCCACCAACCCGTCCTGGTTCACGACCCTCACCCCGGGCATGGCCTCTGCGGCTGAGGTGTCCACGCCGGTCAAGGTAGCGCCATGTGCGGGAGGCCGGAGAAGGCGAGAGTAGAGCATACCTGGCAGCCGGACGTCGCCTGCATATTCGGCGGCTCCGGTGACCTTCTCCACACCATCCATTCGCAGGGGGGAACTCCCCATGACCGTGAACTCCTCAACCGTACGAAGGACGGCTTCCGCGTCCACGGTGTGGGTGATGGCCCGCCCCCTGGCCAGCTCGCCGTAGGACACCCGTTGAGTGGGATCGCTCTCCACGAACACGATCCCTTCCCTGACAACCAGGGCCTCCCCGGCGACCCCCAGGTGTTCGGCCGCCAAATCGGTCAGGACGAGTCTTGCGCGAGCCGCGGCGGCTCGGACGGCGGGTCCGAAGAACCGAGTGGTCATGGAACCCCAGGTACCCATGTCCCAGGGGCAGGTGTCTGTATCCCCCATGACGATGTC
>JANQDZ010000098.1 GCA_028278645.1 Longimicrobiales bacterium
TACCACCGGCCCACTTCGGGGCCGATGGCTCCTTCACCCCCGGCCCAGAAAGGCTCCAAATCTAACCTATCGGGTGGACTCGCTTTGGGGGCAACCGCAGGAAAGAGGAGTGTGAGACAGTAGGTGGTACCGTGAGTGGGGGCACCTCACTGAGTATCCGTCACACGTGCCTCGGGAGGCCGAGTGAGAATACCACCATGCCGGAGTGTGCGGATTCAGGTTACTCCGATAGTGCGTCGGTCAGGAGGCACCGTGCCAACACTTACCAGGGCAGGTTCAGTCCTCCTCCTTTCTCTTCTTATCAAAGGCTGCTCACCGACGGAGAGGGGTGTTGGGACCATCTTTGTCGACTCCGCCGGAGTGACCTGGGCTACCGCCGAGGCTCCTGCTTGGAAACCGGGTGAGGGTTGGCGGATTCCCGAAGAGCCCCATCTCCAAATCGGCGTCCTGGACGGGCCCGAGGAATACATTTTCTCGGACCTGGTTGGTGCAGTTCGTCTAATCGATGGCCGGATTGTGGTAGCAGACCGGGGCTCAGCGGACCTCCGGTTCTACAGTCCCACGGGGGAGTTCTTATCCAGGACCGGAGGCGAGGGAGAGGGTCCGGGGGAGTTTCGGAGCCTCGATTACATAGGGCTTTTGCCCGGAGATTCGCTTGTTGCCTTCGACGGACGATTGGGAAGGATCCAGGTATTCGACCCCAGCGGAACCTTCCTCCGATCCCTGCGGGTGGAGTCTTCGTGGCCCCAGTTTATTCCAGAGATGATGATCGGTGTGTTGAACCATGATCGAGTCGTCATGGAGTTCGGAGGTTTCGCCACCGAAGTGCCCACAGGAATCGTCAGGTGGCCGCCGGAGATGGTGGTTTCCGTTGATATCAGAACTGGCACCGTGGACTCACTCTTGGTAGTGCCAGGGCGCGAGGCATCGGTTATCGACCGGGGCGGAGGAGGCTATTCGCAGGGAACGGTGGCTTTCGGCAAGGCAAATGAGTTCGCCTCTGGCTTCGGGCAGGTCGCGGTCATTAGCACAGAGGCTATTGCCGTCCACCTCTTCGGCGCTACCGGACGCCCCCGGAGAATCGTCAGGCGTCTCATGGTGGCGGAGGCCGTGACCCAGGAGCACGTGGACGATCTCGTTGAGGGCATCGTTGGGCTGGTATTTCCCCAGGATAGTGACCCGCCTACAGAGGACGTAGCCAGGTTACGGCAGATCTGGGAGGAAACCCCACGGGCGCCCACCCTGCCCCTGGTCCGCTCTGTGCACTTCGATGTCGAGGGCAATCTCTGGCTGGAGCAGTATTTCCACATGGGTGCTCCACCAGCTCCTTTCCAAGTGTTCTCTTCGGAGGGGGTATGGCTTGGTCAGGTAACTCTCCCACCACGTCACCATCGAGGTGTTCATCCTCGCCGAGCCCCATCATTTCAGATCGGCGAGGACTTCATTCTCGGAGTATGGACCGACGAGATGGACGTTCAGTACGTCAGGATGTATGGGCTAGAGAAGGGCTAGGAGGTTGAAGGGCAAAAGGGAAAGGCTGTGGTGGACTTTCGGCCACCTATTGTGAGGAAGTGACAGAGGCTTGAGAGTCGCCTGGCTCACCCACCCCGGTCCAACGGGTACATCCTCACGTGTTCGACATCGAACTCGTCGCGCCATACTCCCAGTAGCCAGTCAACACCGATTTCGAACGGCTTGAACTTTTCCGGTGTCTGGATCGAGCCCATCCACTGGCCGTCCGGACTGAAGACCTCCCAGTTCCTTGGCTCAAAGTAATTTCGTAGTGACTGGGTCTCCCCAGCCCACAGAAAACCTTCAGCATCAACTAAAAAATCGGAGTAAGCTGGACGGGAATCCGGCACTGGGAGCTGGGCGACCAATTCCTTGCGGAACGCAGATGGATCGGGCCCGAGAAGGGATGCTTTTTCAGCTTCCACGGTAGGCGGATCGAGAGCGAGGTCATATCCAGGAACCCTCACGATCCGGAGGGGCCGACCACTCGAATCGAGGACCTGGTATTCCATTGCTTCGGAAGTACCGACCAAGACCGAGGACCCATAGACGGACATCGCGACCACCTTTCCGAAGAGCGGCCTAGCCGAACCCCGCCTATCGCCGGAAGAAAACATGAACTCCTCGAACCCTGGCCCACGCCAAATCGTATCTTCAACTGCCCCCTCTCGGGTTCTTCGGACGATCGAGGCCGGTGCGCGGATGAGCTGGCTGGCGCCCTCATACTCAATGACGGAGGCGAACACCTCCAGATCGATGAACTGCCCGCCTTCTAGCGCATAAGGCCAGTTGGCCCGATCACCAAGCCGGAGGGTGGTCACGAGGGACAAGTCCGGAGCCAGCAGGGTCATCTTCGTGGGCCAGGAAAAAACTCCAACCGTATCATTCCCAAGTCGAACCACCTTCATGATCTGGTGGTATTCACCCGGTCCTTCACCTTCTCTCCCTACCTGAGAGAGGGCTGTGCCCGTACGAGAGAAGGCTCTGATCTGGCTGGATCCGGCGTCCGCCACAATGATGCGGCCGTCGGAGAGGATGGTGGCATCGGCCACCCTATAAAACTCGTGGCTCGGACCTGAGCCGGACTCAGCCAGGTCCACCAGCGGTTCGCTCCCGATACTCCAAAGCCGAGAAGCGTCGGTATCCCAGAGTGCAGCGGTGGAGGTGGAAATCAGTATCCCAGCGCTGTCCCGGACGGTGAAGGTGGTTTTGGGCATTTCGGACTCTTCGCATCCCGATGAGATAGCCAGCGGAAGAGCGAGGACGGGAACCAAGAGCCTTCGGTCCATGCGACGACTCCAGCGGAGAAGAAAAGGCCGCGGGGAACCTACGAATCCAGGGCTGCGCAGGCTACGGCGATCGGATGCTGGCGAACAGTGGGTCCCTCTTTTCATCGGCCCTTGTTTGGGTCCGCTGAGTCGGGGCCCACACATCACCACATATGTAGTACTATGGCAACGATCATCAACTTGGACCTGCGCAAGCGCATGACGGTTGAGCCCGGCAGCATCCGACACGTTGGTGACGGGAGCGGTCCCCATAGACCCTGACGGTTTTTGCGCCGATCCCGATCAACTCCCACAATGCGGTCTTGGGACAACCGAACGGCCACGAGCCCGAACAGCCAATGGAGACCAGATGACCGATGATTCCTGGGCCCCGAGGCGGAACCAACCAAATCGACTGGGAGCCGGGGTCCTCTTCTTCGTAGTTGTCGCTGGGTGTCGCGGCCAAAACACGGAGGGTGCCCTTAGTACCGAGGCCCTGGTCTTAGCCGAAACCTTGTCAGTGGGAGTACTGGACGGTTCCGAAGAGTATGTCCTAGGGTCCGTTCGCGATGTCCGGGCGCTGCCAGACGGGTCTTTCCTGTGGGAAACGGTTGTGGCGAACCTACAGCCGGAGAAATACACCGTGGAGGAGGGGAGACCCCCAGGTTTTCAGAACCCCACCGAAGGAGCACACGTCGCCGCGTCTGCGGTGAGGTTGAGTTCCGAGAGCATTCTCGTGCAATTCCGCTTTTGGGTGGGAGATCGGAGGAATCCAGACCTGCTCCGAATTGATTCGATTGAACTGGCCCTTGCCGACGGGCAGGAGCTTTCGAGACAGGACAACCTCCCTCGGATAACGGATATCTCCGACGGCGTATTTTTCAGCTATGAGAACGATCCATTTTCCAGGGTCAGGGTGCTTCGGCCCATCCAGCCCGCAGGCGACTAGGCCGGAGTGGGTGGTGGTCGACCATAGCAGTTCTTCTGTAGGATCGGCCTCCCCCCGCTCCCGGAGTGCGGCTTATCAGCGGAACCTCGTGCCAGGGGACCTGTAATAACACGAAGCCCCTCTTTTCACACCGTTGGTCCTCAGCCTGGAGGAAAGCGTGGGAAAAAGGGCGTTCCGGGGGATTATCTTCGTAGCATTGGTATGTCTATCACCGTTTCCCCTCTCCGCTCAGATCATCACTGGGACCGTTAGGGACAGTCTCTCAAGAGAAAAAGTCCCCAATGCCCTCGTAGTTCTCCTCACACCTGATAGCACTCCCTTAACTCGGACAACCACGGACCGGAGTGGCACCTTCCGGCTTCCCGTTCCATCTCCTGGGGGTTATCGGGTTTTTGTGTACGGGATGGGATATGCTGAGGAGGTCTCTCCCATCCTGACCGTCCTAGACAGGGAAGGAACCGAGATCACTCTTCTCCTGAGACCTGACCCGGTCGCGCTGGATTCCCTCGAAGTCGTCACCGAAGCGCGGACGAGGCAACTGGAACTCGCGGGGTTCTACAAACGGAAGGACATGGGGTTCGGGTACTTTATCGAGAGAGAAGAGATCGAACGGTCGTCATACATCCAGACTACCGACCTGCTGCTACCGCTCCCACGGCAAGGAGCACCCCGTCCTGGGTGCGCCGGAGGCAGGGCATTCGTCCTCGACGGGCATGTTGTGGACACCTCGCTCATCAACGTAGTGGTGCACCCGAGTTGGATTGAGGCTCTTGAGGTCTACCCGGGCCCAGCAGGAGTTCCGGCCCAGTATCGGATTCCAGGAAGGTCGTGTGGGGCCATCCTGATCTGGACGCGGCGGTAGTCCATGAAATGGCGGGTGTATCTCGGTGTGGTTTCTTCCTGCTTTGGTTTTGCCGGCTTCCCCGATTGTACAGCTTCCCAGCAGATCAACGGAACGGTTTTTGAGGACCCCTCGGGCAACCCTATCAGCGGAGTGGAGGTCATCCTTCTAGACGCCGCGGGGAGAGAACAGACTGAGACTTTGAGTAATGATCTCGGCCGGTTCGAGGTAAGTCTCCCCGATCCAGGTGGGTACTACCTGCTTGTGAGGCGCATTGGCTATTCGACCGTGAAAAGCGATCTCTTCCTCGTCGGTCCGAGCGACGCTCCCACCGTGGAAATCTTCCTCACCATTAACCCGATCGCCATGGATTCTCTTGAAGTGGTGGGCGAAGCCAGGGTTCCTCACCTAGAGATAGCGGGATTTTACACCCGCCAGGAAAGAGGTCTCGGTCACTTCCTCCTTCGGGAGGAGATTGAGATGCGGTCGCCTCAAAGGGTGACGGATGTCCTCTACGGGCTACCCGGTGTTCGAGTCAGCACCGTCAATTCCCTAGCGGGGGAGTATGATGTCATAATGAGTGGGGGTTCAACGATGTTCTTTGGTGGCACCTGTTATCCCAGTATCTCCGTGGATGGTATGGTGGTCCGGCGCGGCGGGGGTCACGTTCGGAGGGGGAAGGACGCGACCAAACCGGCGCAGTTGGGCACCTGGAACGAGCTTGTCCATCCTGCCGAGATTGAGGCAATAGAAGTCTACCCGGGGGCAGCCGGGTTGCCTGTCCAGGTGGCAGGGACGGTAAGCCCCTGCGGGGCAATCTTAATATGGACCCGTCGGTAGTCCCGCTGGGCTTTGCTGGAGCGGGCGCAGGCCCATTCAGTAAGGCCCACTCGGGCATCCGGGTTCGGAAACCGGATTGGAATTCAGCGCCTTCGGTATCCGGGGATCCCTCGGCCCAGGTGGATGTCCCGTGTTACGATCCAGACGCCCTCCTCGTTCCGCCGCGGTGTGACTAGACCATTTCCCCCACGCCCATGGATGGCCTGCTCTCTGTCTTCGGCGGTCAGGAGCGGATCGTCGGTGAACTCAACCGAGGATATGTAGTAGGTGCAACATCCCTCTTCAATGACGTGCATGTGGACGTGTTCTGGATTTTCCCGGTTGGGATAGCTACCTGGACGGATGGTTTGGAACTCGTAGCCTCCTTCTTCGTCGGTTCGGGCCCATGCTCTGAGACGGCCATGGCGGAAAGCTTCCGTGCCCCTTGACCCTTCAGCGATGGGATAGACACCGTCGGCGTTCGTTTGATATGCATAGACTATGACCCCGGGAGCCGCCCGACCTTCAGGATCGAAAACAGTTCCCCTGATCACCATTGGCTGGCCGGGCTCACCTTCTGGGGCGACCCTGGCGGTTGCCGCGAAGGTTGTTGGCAACCCGACAAACACACCTTCACAGCCCTCACAAGGCCCACCGATTACAGGCTCTCGTTCTACCGTTTGCGATCCCGCTTGACCGCAGGCGAGGAGCACGGAAATCAGGAGGACAGAAGGAAAGATCATCGATCCTCGGCTGATTCCTCCCTGGGTATTTTTCACCATGACGTTCCTCCTCGCTTGTAGAGCGCCGGCCCTGGGGTAGCACTGTTGGTCCAGAAGCCTGCGAGGGAATACCCTTAAGCCGTGAGGAAGGTCATTGTTCGAGGGGAGAATGCGAGGCCCCGCCCAACGGTGGGCTGGTCCGTTGGAGCCGCCCATCGTAATCTCCCGGAACTCCACAACCTATCAAGCCGCGAGATTTGGTCATGAAAAAGCCAGCCATGCTTGTTTCGATTCTCTCCCTCTTGCTGATTTCCGGCACGGCCTCGGCGCAGCAGACGTCCTTGAACGAGGCGGACCTCTCCGGCCTCTCCCTCCGAGAAATCGGTCCGGCACTGAACAGTGGCAGAATCGCCGATATCGATATCCACCCCAAGGACCCGAGCGTCATGTACGTGGCGGTGGGCTCCGGTGGGGTGTGGAAGACGACGAATGCCGGGACCACGTGGGAGCCCGTCTTTGATGGGGAGTCGTCGTACAGTATCGGATCCGTGGCCATCGATCCGAGCGCCCCGGACGTCATTTGGGTCGGCACCGGCGAGGACGTGGGCGGCCGGCACGTCGGATACGGTGACGGGATCTATAAGAGTACCGACGGGGGCCAGACGTGGGAGAACATGGGTTTGGACGGCACGGAGCACCTGTCCACCATCATCGTGCATCCAGAGGATTCGGACGTGGTCTGGGTGGCGGCCCAGGGCCCGCTTTGGAATTCCGGTGACGAGCGGGGTCTCTACAAGACTATGGACGGCGGAGAGACCTGGCTGAAGGTCCTGGGCAACGATGAGTGGACCGGCGTCACGGACGTCGTCATGGATCCCCGCAACCCGGACCGGCTCTATGCCGCCACCTGGGATCGGCATCGAACGGTGGCGGCATACATGGGGGGCGGTCCCGGTTCCGGCGTATGGAAGACCGAGGATGGAGGGGAGACGTGGAAGCAGCTCCGGACCGGCTTGCCCGGCGGGCCGCTGGGCAAGATCGGGCTGGCAATCTCACCACAGAAGCCCGACATCGTCTACGCGGCCATCGAGACGATCCGCGCCGAGGGCGGCGTATGGATGTCCGAGGACCGGGGCGAGTCGTGGCGGCAGATGTCCGATGCCGTGTCAAGCGCCACGGGTCCCCACTATTACCAGGAGCTGTTCGCCTCGCCGCACAAGTTTGGCCGGCTCTTCCTGGTGAGTGCCACCACCCTCGTCAGTGACGACCATTTCGCTACGTATTACGGGCTCAACAACGAGGACAAGCACGGCGACGATCACGCCATCGCATTCCGTAAAGGTGATCCTGACTACATTCTCTTCGGGTCCGACGGCGGATTGTACGAAAGCTACGACGACATGGAGACCTGGCGGTACATGGCCAACCTCCCAGTGATGCAGTACTACAAGATCGCCGTGGATGACTCCGGGCCGTTCTACAAGGTTTACGGTGGCACCCAGGACAACGGGTCCAACGGTGGGCCCATTCGGACCCCAAACGTCCATGGAATTCGCAACGCGGATTGGTTCACGACTCTGGGGGCCGACGGGCAGGACCAGGCCGTGGAGCCGGGCAACCCGAACATCCACTACGGCGAGTTCCAGCAAGGCGTGATGTGGCGGACCGACCGGACTACGGGGGAGGCAGTGTTCATCCAACCCCAGGCCCGGGAGGGCGAGCCCTTCGAGCGGTTCAACTGGGACACCCCAATCGAGGTGAGCTTCCATCAGCCCACGCGGATCTTCACCGGATCGTACCGGTTGTGGCGGAGCGACGATCGGGGCGACAGCTGGACGCCCATCTCCGGCGACCTGACACGGAGCCAGGAGCGAGTCGAACTCCCCATCATGGGGCGCGTCCAGAGCTGGGATGCCGCCTGGGACGTGGGCGCCATGTCCAACTACAACACCGTCACTTCCATCGGCGAGAGCCCGCTTGACGAGAGCCTGATCTACGCGGGGACCGATGATGGCTTAATCTGGGTGACGGAGGACGGGGGCGGAGACTGGCGCCGGATCGAGGTCGGGGCCATGGCGAATGTGCCCGATATGGCCTTTGTGAACGACGTGAAAGCCAGTCACCACGATCCGAACACGGTTTTTGTGGCTTTGGACAACCACAAATCCGGTGACTTCTCACCCTATCTCGTGAAGAGCGCGGACAAGGGTCAGACGTGGACGTCCATCGCCGGCAACCTCCCGGACCGGCATTTGGTCTGGCGGGTGGTCCAGGACCACGTGGACCCGGACCTCCTCTTTGCAGCCACGGAGTTCGGCGTGTTCTTCACCGTGGACGGAGGCGAGGTGTGGACCGAGCTCCCCGGCGCGCCCACGATCTCTTTCCGGGACATCGTGATCCATCGGGACCAAGAGGACCTGGTTGCCGCATCGTTCGGGCGCGGCATCTTCGTCCTGGACGACTACACCCCGTTGCGTGAAGGGGCAAATGGACTGAACGGCGAGGCCATGCTCTTCGATACGCGAAGAGCGCTTTGGTACCAGCCGAAGGTGCTCCAGCACTCGCAGGGCGCGGACCAGTGGACCGCCGAGAACCCGCCTTTTGGTGCAGTCTTCACCTACTGGCTCCGGGACTCCTTTAAATCCCTTGAAGACGAGCGGAAGGCAGAGGAGAAAGAGATCCCGGCGGACCAGGACATACCCTTCCCGGGGTGGGATGCTCTAGAGGCCGAAATGCGGGAACAGGGTCCAGCGGTCCAGGTGGTGATCCGGGACCGGAACGGCACGGTGGTCAACCGGGTGGACGGTCCCGTGTCCGCGGGGGTCCACAGGATCGCTTGGGATTTCCAGTATTCATCGGACGCCCGGATCGGTCTGGGCACCACCGATGAATTCAGCGGCGGGGTCCTGGCGCTGCCGGACACCTACACGGCCACCCTCATAAAGGTCGACGAGGGGGAGGTGACCGAGTTGGCCGGTCCGGTAGAGTTCCAGGTGGAGCCAGCCTTTGAGGGTGCCCTGCCCAGGGTCCCACCCAATGTCGTGGCTGCCTTCCGAGAGGAGGTCCAGGCATTGGCCGACGACCTCACGGAGGCTTCGGATCTCCTTCAGGAGCAGATCCGGAAGGTGGAGGCCATGCAGACGGCGCTGAGTCGGGCCGATTCCGTGGCTCCGGAATTGACCCGTCGGGTTTACCAGGCCCGCCTCGAACTCCTCGAGCTCAGGGAGCAGATGGAGGGGAGCGAAGCAAGGGGCGAGATCGGCGAACGGAGCCCTCCGACGCCGGGCGACAGGCTTGGCGTGGGCTTTAACGGGATCAACACCACCTACGGCCCCACCGACATGCACCAACTGGCCGTCGATGCTGGACGGGCCGAGTTGGCTCCGATCCGCTTAGAGATCGATCGTTACGCCGAGGAGGTGGTGCCGGCGCTGGAGCGGGCCCTGGAGGGTATCGGGGCCCCTCCCATACAAAGAAGGGGTGGAGGCGGACGGGGCTGATATGGGCAAGCGGCTCTCACCCAGGGGCCGTTTCTACCTGCGACTTGACCATGGAGTAGGGATGACCGTGACTGACCACATGAAGATCGAGATCGAGTACTGCGTCCAATGAAACTTCCTCCCCATGGCCGCCAGTTTGGCGGCGAGGATCGAGGATGAGTTCGGGATCGTACCGGAGCTCATTGGAGGCGGCGGCGGCATATTTGAGTTGACCATCAACGACACTGTTGTCTTTTCGCACCGGGGTTCGAGCAGTCAGATCCCAACGGATGAACGGCTCCTCCAGGAAATCCGGAAATATCTGGACGGGCTTTCATAAAAGAGGAGTTCTGCTAGCGATCTCTTACGGGCTTATGGTCGTTCTCTGGAACACCAGGACGTCTCGGGCAGTAGGAACAGCGTATCAGCGGGAGACCCCACCGGGAGGCGTTGATGAGACCACACGACTGGAAGGTCCTGGCTCTGATCGCTGTTTGTGCCGTTCCCAGCCTGGCCTTCACAGCCATGCTCACCGCTCGATCACAGGGAACCGAAGGCGGGGTCTCCGATGTTATTCGGACTCAAGAGCGGCGTATTGGGGTAGGCCTTTTCTATATCCGATCTGATGGAACGATTGTCCCGGCCGAGAGGACGATTAGGGGTCGGCCCTATTCTTTCCCGCCCGAAGTGATAAAAGTGCTTCCCCTCAGGAAAACTCCCATCGAGTACGATTTCCAGTTCGTGCCGAAGAAAGTCGAAGCCCTCCCCCACGGGAAGACTCGCATCGAATTCTTCTCCGAGTTTCCGCTCGTTCCAGGCGTTAGGGCCCCTGGAATGCCCCCGGATTACGGAGATGCGATTCGCTTCGCGCCAGCGGGTGGATAAAAAACGGGCCTTCCTGAGGTCATGGTTTCGGTGAGCCCCGCGCGCAGACCGTTCCGTTTGACCCTTTCCGCCGTCGTAGCATTCTGCCTTGCCGTTCTTCCCACCTCCCTCACAAGTCAGAGCGTCGAAAAAAGGCTCGAGTTCCTCGACACCTTCTTCGCCCCCGAAGAAGAGAAGCCGGAGGTGTGCCGGAGGGGAGGGAGTACCCCGTCTCCGGGACCAGAAGCGCCAGCAGACACGATCAAGCCAAAGATCAAGATCGCTGGGCCGAACTTCTTGGGTTCAAAGAGACCGTTGTACGTCTTTTTTGTCGACGGAAGAAAGGTGGTTGGGGGAAAGGCTGACCAGATCTTGAAGAGCATCGCACCGGAAGACATCGAGAATATCCGGGTGATCAGGGGCGCGAAGGCCCTGGAGGAGTACGGCTCAGACGGGGACGATGGGGTGGTCGAGATCACCCTCAAGAGGCTCGATGCGAAACACCTGTGGGGTCACCACCTTCACCTCACCCCCACTTTCACAAGGGCCCTTGGTCACGACCCGCCCGACTATGGTTTCGGATTGGTAGTGGACTGGCTGGTTAGTGACCGGTTCGGGATCTGGGCTTCTGGGTACCCGTATCACGATTCCGACGATTGCCCGCTTTTATTCAGTCCCTGTCCTTCCGGCGAGTGGATGGGCTCGGTGGGCGCCAGCGTTCACTTCAGGGTCGCCGGGTTTCGCCCCTTTTTAGGTATCGGGCGAGGAGCTGCACGCTACGAAGATGGGACTTGGGACAAAAGCCTCTGGAGTCTCAGAGCCGGGATCGACTTCACGGGCGACAAATGGTTTGGTCTGAGGGCCGAACTGGTGGGCCAGGTAGCATCATATTGGCAGCTGGGCCTCGGTATACCCCTGGGCGTCATTGGGCGATCGACACCATGATCCGCCTCCCAGAACCTCCCCACCCCTGGCCTGGTGTAATCCTCGCGGTCCTCTTCCTTCTTCCTGGCTGCTCCTCTTCGGAGAACAGGTCCTGGCCAGTCGTTGAGGACGCCGTTGCAGTCATGCTCACGGAGCTTCCGAAGGCTCCGGACGCTCCCGGCAGGACCCCGTTCATCTGGGGAGTATGGGAGACCGGAAAACGGGATGGTGATTCCATTCCTGGGGAACTCCTCCAAAAGATCACTGATAGAACAGGGATTCGTGTCCACACGGAGGATCTGCAACTTCCTCGGGACAGTACCGTCGTTCTCACAATCTTCGAACCACGCATCTTTCCCCCGGATACTACTGCCTTGTTGGCGACCTGGGTGTTCCTTGGAAAGGAGGGTGGTTGGTTCGGCCGAGAGTATATCTTCCGCTTTAAGTGTTCTTGGGTTGGATGCAAGAGGCTCGATTACCATCTCACCGCGATATTGAATTGAATCACGGCCGGGGGAGGTTTGCTCTCGTGCTGGTCGGGCTACTGCTCCTGTCTTCTGAGCAGCTATCCGCTCAGGATCGTTGGGTTGCCGTGCTCCCAGAGGTAGGGTTTGCATGGGGCTCCCAAGGGAATTCCGTCAACCGCGGGATCCGGGTGGAAGTGGGTCTGAAAGGGCCTCTACGTGCGGCGGCCCGTTGGGCTCGTCGAACGAGAGTTTTGTGCGCCGACGACGCGCCGTGTCCCACGGACGCCGAGTTCCTGGAGGCTGGGATCGGTGTACGACTTGGCGGAGCCGAGAAGGTGGTCCCGTTTGCGGACCTCCTCGTAGGAGCGTCCTGGGAGGGGCAGCCCTACCGGCCTGTGACCACGCCCTACACATCGGCTTCGGTCTCTTTGGGGGTGGACCTCCGCATCGTCCCGCCGGCGACCCTACGCCTGGGAATCCGGCACCAGGAGGTTTTTGGGACGAACCGATGGGATGGGAGGCGGGGCAGTACCAACGGAGTAATCGCAGGCCTAGGGATCACCATCCATTAGCCGGGACCGACCCAGGGCCTCCCCGGTACCCCTGCGGGGGTATCCGACGCGGCCCGGCGCGAAAAAAAATGAGTTAAGGAGTAGGAAGCGGGGCCGCAGTAGCTAAGCGAGCCCCGAAGGTGTTCGGGGCAGGGAGGCGAGCGGCCCCCGAAGGGGTACCGGGGAGGGACTGAAGCAACGGGCAGCACCAAGCACCAAAACGCCCCCCACGGCCTGAACCGCAGGAGGCGCTCTTTATTTTGGGACCGGTCGGGTTCAGTCGCCCAACGCCGGCTCCAGCTCCTCGGCCAGCTCCACCTTGCACGCACAGCACTTGTACTCTGCCGTGCGGGTAATGTTGTCGAAGGCGTCGTTGGTCAGGAGGTTGGTGGAGGTTTCCGCGAAGTGGAATGGCATCCACACGGCACCCGGCCGGGTCCTGTCAGCCACCCGGGCCAACACGACCACAGAACCCCTCCGGGTGGTCACCCGCACCCGGTCTCCGTGCCTGATCCCGAGCCTCTCGGCGTCTTTTGGGTTCACTTCGACGAAGCTTTCCGCTTCCTTCTGGTTAATGACCTCACTGCCTCGGGTCATGTTGCCGATGTTGTAGTGATAGAGCGTCCGGCCGGTGGACAACACCAGCGGATAATCGCCATCGGGCACCTCATCGGGGGGCCGGAAGGTGATGGGGTTCATCAGGCCTTTGCCCCGGGTGAACTGCCCCTGGTGCAGGAACTCGGTCCCCGGGTGGTCGTCGGACGGACACGGCCACTGGAGGCCGACGTCGTCGATCCGCTCGTACGACATGCCGCCATAGCTGGGCGTCAGGCTGGCCATCTCGTCGAAGATTTCGCTGGGGGACTCGTAGCTCATGGGGTAACCCATGGCTGTCGATACGTCGCAGAGGATCTGCCAATCGGGGCGAGCCAGACCGGGAGCATCCACGGCCTTTCGGACACGCTGTACCCGCCGCTCGGAGTTGGTGAACGTGCCGTCTTTCTCGGCGAAACAGGTGGCCGGAAGCACCACGTCAGCGAGCTTGGCCGTCTCGGTCATGAAGATTTCCTGGACCACGATGAAATCCAGCTTCTTCAGGTTCTCGATGACCTTCGTCTGGTTGGGCTCACTCCGGACCGGGTCCTCTCCAAAGGCATAGAGCCCCTTCAGCACGCCTTCACCGGCCTTCTCCACGAAGTCCGTGATCCGGCCGCCCCGGTTCGTGGGAATCTCCACACCCCAGGCTGAACCGAACTTCTCCCGTACAGCTTCGTCGGCGACTTTCTGGTAGCCGGGGAAGACCGAGTGGATGGCGCCCATGTCGCAGCCACCCTGGACGTTGTTCTGGCCCCGGAGGGGATTTACGCCGGAGGACCGCTTCCCGATGTGACCGGTCAGCATGGCCAGGTTGGCCAGGTTCATGACGTTCTCGGTCCCACAGGTGTGCTCGGTGATGCCCAGAGTGTAGAAGATGGCCGATGGGGTTCCCTTGGCGTACATCTCGGCCGCCGCCCGGATGTCATCGGCGCTCACGCCGCATCCCTCAGCCGCGGCCTCGATGTCGAAGCCCTTGAGGTTCTCCACAAACGCTTCGAAGTTTTCGACGCGCTCGGCGACGAACTCTTTGTCGTAGAGCTCAATGTCGAGGAGGTGCCTCATCATGGCGTTGATGAGGAGGTTGTCGGAGCCGTGGGCCTGCTGAATGTGGATGTCGGCCCGCTTGGCGACCCAGGTCTTTCTTGGATCGCAGACGATCATCTTGGCGCCCTTCCGTAGCGCCTTCTTCATCTCATACCCGATGATGGGGTGGGCCTCGGTTGGGTTGGAGCCGATGATGAACAGCGTCTCGACGTCTTTGATCTCGTCGATGGAGTTGGTCATGGCTCCGGACCCGAAAGCTGTAGCCAACCCGGCCACGGTGGGTGCATGACAGGTGGTGGCGCACTGGTCGATGTTGTTCGTTTGCCCAGCCGTGCGGGCGATCTTCTGCATCAAGAAGTTCTCTTCGTTGGTGCAGCGGCAGGAACTCAGGAAGGCGATGCCCTCCGGCCCGTGATCGTCCCGGGCTTTGGCCAGGCCCTCGCCAGCGACCTTCAAGGCCTCTTCCCAGGAAGCTTCCCTGAACTCACCGTTCTCACGGATGAGGGGGGTGGTCAGTCGGTCAGGGGAGCTCACGAACTGGGCTCCGAACCGACCCTTCACACACGTGTTCCCGTCGTTGACCACCGAGCCGGCCTCACTGGTCACCCGGACGATCCGGTTGGTCTTGGTGTTGACGTTCAGGTCGATCTGACAGCCCACCCCGCAGTACGTACAGGTCGTCCTGACCTTCTCCAGGTCTTTCGCCCGACCCTTGCCGACCGCGGCGCTCTCCCAGAGGGCGGCCGTGGGGCACGCACTCACACAGAGGCCGCAGAGCTCGCAGGTCGTCTCGTTGAGGGGTAGATCGAACGCAGTGCTGATCCGGACGTCCAGGGCCCTTCCTTTCAGGGCGAGGGCGTCGACCATGGCCACCTCTGAGCAGATCTTCACACAGAGCTGGCATCGCACGCACTTGGCTGGATCGTAGATGATGCCACGGTTCCCTCCGGTGTACACCGGCCCCGACTCTTCGGGGACGAGGGAGCCGAAGTGCCCAAGGTCGGCCCCGTACTCGTAGGAGTAATCCTGCAGCAGGCAGTCGCCGTCCGAGTCACAGCTCGTGCATCGGGCGTCGTGCTCACTCAGGAAGAACTCGAGGGTCATCTTCCGGGAGGCCCTGATGGTGGGGGTTTCGGTCTCGACCTTCATCCCCTCCTCCGCCAACCGAGTGCAGGACGTCTGCAGGCCGTTCTCTCCCTCGACTTCCACCACACAAAGACGGCACGAGCCCGTCGCGGACACGCGGGGGTCATAGCAGAGACGGGGGATATGTATGTCGTTGGCCAATGCCACCTCGAGAATCGACTGGTTCTCCTGGGCGACGACTGCTTGGCCGTTAATCGTCAGATTTTTGGTGCTCATGTTCTTCTCCCGATCCCTAAGACCGCAGTTTTTCGAGGTCACAACGGAGGCAGCGGTTGGCTTCGGCACAGGCTCCCTCTTTGCCGAACCCGTGGACAACCTCACGGAAGTCGCTCAGACGGTCGGCCAGGGCCACCATGGGCTCCTCTGCCATGGGAGGCGCGTTCTCCAACTCTTCGTCCGAGGCCCGATGGATGCTCACGAGCATGTCCGGGGGCAGGACGCCGGGGCCACCCAGGTACCGGTCGATGGAGAGGGCCGCGATCTGGCCGTCTGCGATAGCCTTGATCACCGTGCTTCCGCCGTTGTTCACGTCACCACCGGAGAACACGCCCTCTTCTGACGTGGCCAGCGTCAGTTCGTCGCTCACCATGGTGTTCCACGGAGTGATCTCGAGCCCGTCCGCCGCCTCGATGGAGGCCCTCTGCCCGATGGCGGGGAGGACCATGTCACATTCGACGACGAACTCGCTCCCTTCCAGAGGAACCGGGCGCCGGCGACCGCTGTCGTCGGGTTTACCAAGCTCCATCCGGATCATCTCGATGCCCGTCACCTTGCCGTCCTCGCCAATCACCCGGCTGGGAGCCACCAGCTCATGGAGTTCACAGCCTTCCAGCAGTGCTTCCTCGATCTCCTCTTCGTAGGCCGGCATCTCTTCCCGGGTCCGCCGGTAGAGGATCAAGACATCTTCTGCTCCCAGGCGCACGGCCGAGCGGGCTGCGTCGATGGCTGCGTTCCCGCCTCCGATGATGACCACTCGTTTTCCGCACTCTGGGTTCTGGCCCAGGCCCCGGGCCCGAAGGAACTCGAGGGAGTCGGCTACGCCTTCGAGATCTTCACCCTCGATCCCCATCTTCCGGCCTTTCTGGGCCCCCGTGGCCATGAAGATGGCCCGGTATCCCTCGACCTTCAGTTGCTCGATGCTCTCGACGGGCGTGTTTGTTCTGAGGTCAACGCCGTGGCGGACGATGAAATCAACGTCCTTCTCGATCATGTCCTTGGGAAGTCGGTATTCGGGGATGCCCAGGGCCAGCATTCCCCCGGGGATCGGCTGCTTCTCGAAGACCACCGATTTCCGCCCCATGACGGCCAGGAAGTAGGCACAGGTGAGGCCCGCAGGGCCCGCGCCGATGATAGCCACCTCGGGATCCCCGGTGGTAGGCGGTCCTACGGTTGGGGATAGCCCGGTTGCGTTGTCGGCGGCGTACCGTTTGAGCGCCCGGATGGCGATAGGGTCGTCCAGGTCGGCACGACGACAGCGGGATTGGCAGGGGTGATCACAAACCCGGCCGCAGACCGACACGAAGGGGTTCCTGCGGCGGATCACGTCGACCGCGTCGTCGAGCTTTCCTTCGGCGACCAGGCCGATGTACTGGGGCACATTCACATGGGCCGGACAGGTGTGGGAGCAGGGCGCATCCACCAAGTGATCACAGACGGCTGCCCGACAATGCTTGTGCTTGATGTGCTCTTCGTATTCCTCCCGGAAGTACCGGAGGGTGGTCAAAACCGGATTGGGAGCCGAGGTCCCGAGGCCACAGAGGGAAGCCTCCATGATGTGCTCGGCCAGGGCCTCCAGCTCATCCAGGTCCTCCATCTTGCCTTGGCCCCGGGTGATCCGGTCCAGGATATCGTACATGTGGCGGGTGCCCACCCGGCACGGTACACACTTCCCGCACGACTCGTCCTGGGTGAATTCCAGGAAGTACTTGGCGATGTTCACCATGCAGGTGCTCTCGTCCATGACAATGAGACCACCTGAGCCCATGATGGCGCCGGCCTCCTGCACCGAGTCGTAGTCGATGGGAAGGTCGAGGTACTGCATGGGGATGCAGCCACCGGAGGGGCCACCGAGCTGCGCGGCTTTGAAGGGTTTGTTGTTGGGGATCCCGCCGCCCACGTCGTAGATCATCTGTCGCAGGGTTGTCCCCATGGGGACTTCAACCAGGCCGGTGTTGTTCACCTTCCCGGCCAGGGCGAAGATCTTCGTGCCGGTGCTGCCCTCAGTTCCGATACCCCGATACCAGTCCTTCCCGTTGAGGACGATGAGGGGGAGGTTGGCCAGGGTTTCGACGTTGTTTATGCAGGTCGGCTGGCCTTCGTACCCTTTCACCACCGGGTAGGGGGGGCGTGACTGGGGCATCCCCCGCTCACCCTCCAGGGAGGCGATGAGGGCGGTTTCCTCACCGCAAACGAAGGCGCCGGCGCCTTCCCGGATGTCTACGTCGAAAGCGACCCCTGTACCGAGGACATCGTCACCCAGGAGCCCCGCTCGCCGGGCTTCTTCGATGGCGAGTCTGGTGTTGGTCACGGCCAGGGGGTATTCGGCCCGGACGTAGATGATGCCCTTTGTGGCGCCGATGGCGTAGCCCGCGATCATCATCCCTTCGATGATGGCGTGAGGGGTACCCTCCAAGAGGGAGCGGTCCATGAACGCGCCCGGGTCCCCTTCGTCCGCGTTACAGATGATGTATTTCTGGTCGGCCGGAGACTTCCGGGCCAGACCCCACTTCACGCCGGTGGGGAATCCGGCTCCGCCGCGGCCCCGGAGGCCGGCCTCCGTCACCTCTTCCACGACCTCATCAGGGGTCATTTCCTCGAGGGCCTTGATGGCGGCCGCGTAGCCGTCATGGGCCACATAGTCCCCAAGAGCTGTCGGATCGATGAGACCATTCAGCCGGAAGACCAACCGCTCCTGTTTGGCGTAGAAGGGCACTTCGTGGTCCAGTATGATCTTTGATTTGGTGGCCGGATCTACATAAAGGAGCCGGTCCACGACCTCTCCGCCCAGGATCGTCTTCTCGACGATCTCGGTGGCGTCTTCGGCCTGGATGCTGGAGTAGAACACCTTGTCCGGCTGTGTGACGACCACCGGGCCCTTCTCACAGAGGCCGTGACAGCCCGTGGCTTTCACCTTGACACTGTCCTGGGCGCCGGCCTTCTCGATGGCGTTCTCGAAGGCCTCCTCTACGACTTGTGCCCCGAAGGCCGTACACCCGGTGCCGCAGCAGATGGTCACTTCCTTTTTTTCCGGATCGAGAGCTGCCTTGAGGGCGGTTTGCCACTCCCGGAAGTCCGAAACCGACGAGAGGCTGGCCATTATGACTCCTCCTTCAAGATCTCTTTCAACAGCAATTCGGTGCGGCGGGGCGTCATTTTCCCGTAGTATGTGTTGTCCATGACCATGACGGGTGCCAACGCGCAGGCCCCGAGGCAGGCCACCGTTTCCTGGGTGAATCGCATGTCTTTGGTGGTTTCCCCGTCCCGGATCCCGAGGGTCTTTTCGACCGTGTCCAGGACTCGGTTTCCTCCTCGGACATGGCAGGCCGTGCCCTTGCAACAGCGGACCGTGTGCTTCCCTTTGGGTTCCATCCCGAACTGGGAGTAGAAGGTGGCCACACCGAAGACCTTGCTGGCGGGAAGGCCGGTTTCCTCACAGACGGAGAGAACGGCTTCCGGGGGCAGGTATCCGTAGGCGTCCTGGATGCGTTGGAGCAGTGGGATGATGTCGCCGCTGGTGACCGGGGACATCTCCTCGACAATGCCCATGGCGGGCGACAAATCCAAGGATTCGGCGTTTTGGGCGGTGCTCACGGCAACCTCCTGTCTCTGACTCATCTATTCCGACCCTACCCAGGGGAATCTTCAATGACTACACGAATAAGGACATCATGACCCATATGTCAAAAAGCGGGCCAGGAATGGATTAAGTGTGAAGGATTTTGGCCCGGAGGGGGGGTGGGAACAGGGCCGGGGGAAGGGAAGAAGGATCCAACTCGAGTTGAAAAGAAGGAGCCCGTCCCGGTCATACACTGCGACCAGGACGGGCTTCTTTTCGGGAGACTCCGGGTCAGAAAGACACGGTGTACGAGACCGTGAGGTTCCTCTTTGGTTCTGGCCTGAAAAACGACGCGTTCGAGAACTCGGCGTACAGTTGATTCGTGAGGTTGGTGACCCGGGCCTCGATACGATGGCGTTGCCCAACGTCCGTGGTGAAGAGGGTGACCCCTCCACTCACGTTCATCACGGTGAAGCTGGGAAGGATGTCGCCGAGAGGGTTGTCCTGGAGGGTGACGTCCTTCCGGTCTCCGTTGTGCCGAACCTCGAAACCGCCCCACCATCGGCCCGAGGGGGCCACATACGTTAAGGCACCGGTGACCCGGCTACTGAAGGACTCTCCAACCGGGATCTCCTCGTCGCTGGCGTTTTTGGCGTCCAGCCAGGTATACCCGGCTTCGGCCCAAAGCCCTGGATGAAGGCGGACCCGGGCGGCTCCCTCCACCCCTTTGAAGATGAGCTCTTCGACGTTGGTGTTTTGGAAGGCATCCAGGCCGTTGATCTCAGTGTTTAACGGGGCGATCCGGATCCCGTCTCTGATCGTGTTCCGAAACCCGAATAGCTCCAGAGAAACGCCGTCGCGAATGTAGCGGGCTCCGAGATCCACGTTGAAGCTGGTCTCCGGTTTAAGGTCCGGGTTCCGGACCTGGTAGCCGTTGCCTTCGGGGGTTGGGCCGTCAAAAAAACGTTCGATGAGGTTCGGTGACCGGAAGGCCCGGCCGACCGAGCCGACGAGGGAGACCTCGTCTGTAACGTCGAAGATTCCGTTCAGTGCCGCCACGACGGTTCCGTCAGAATCCGATGTCGGGTCCTGGTCCTCCAGGCCGGGCGTGTCGAATGTTTCCGCCTTCACGTGCTGGAACCGCCCACCGCCGATCAGCGTGAACCGTTCGGAAGCCGCTAGCTCGGCTTGCAGGAAGGCGCCAAAAGTGAAGAAGGTCGCTTCAGGGAGTTGAGGCCGGTCCGAGGTCCTCTCCTGGGGTGGGCCGAAACCAGTGACGGTTGTGGCGTTCAGATCGGTGCCTTCGGCTCGATCCTTCACGAGGTCTACGCCGTAGGTGAACAGGAGATCGTTCCCCGTGAGTTTCCGAGCTTCCGCCCGGAACCCGTACGTCCGGATATCGGTGTAATTCTGACTTACCTGTGTAAGTAGGCCTGGCCCACCCAGGGGCAGAACAAAAGAGAAGTCCAGTTCACGCTCATTATCCTGGCCGTAGGCCAGAACCTCCACCCGGTCGGCCACGGGAAGTCCCAAGTCCTCCCCCGTATAGCCAAAGGTGAACTTGGACCACTCTTGCATCGGATAAGTGATCACGATTTCCGGAGCCTCTGGATCATAGATCGAGGGGTCAACACCACCAAACCCCGCTTCGTCGGCTTCATACCGGGCGAAGCGCCCAAAGAAGCCGTGAGTATCGCCGGGCTCCCACCCGATTCTTATGTCGAGGGAGTTGTCGTCGACTCCCGTGTTCATCACCTCGGTGTCGTCTTCGAGGGTGATTCCGCCGAAGTCTCCCTTTGGAGCGAGATAGGCGTCGGCGGTGCGGTAGGTGCCGCCAGCCCGTACCGTCCAATCCCCGAAGCGACCAGATAAACGAGCGGTCCCGGCCTTCTGTGACTCAACGCCGCCGTACTTGAATGACGCCGAGCCGTGCAGGCCTTCCTGCTCCGGCGTTTGGCTGATGATGTTCACCACCCCGCCAATAGCGTCCGAGCCGTAGAGGACCGATGCCGGCCCCCGGACCACCTCGACCCGGTCGACCCCGTTGACGTCGACGAGGGCCGGGAGTTCACCGAAGTCTTGTTGTCGCCGGAAACTGTTGAGCCGCATACCGTCCTCGAGAAGCAGGATCCGGGTACCACGCTGACCCCTGATCTGAGGACGCCCTTGACTGACCCCAACCCCTACTACGTCGAGGCCTGGGAGGGCCCGGAACAAGTCCGTCACCGAGTTAGGAAGCTGACGGTCGATGGCCTCCCGCTGAACCACGGAGGCCGGCTGGGGGACATCGGAGAGGAGCCGCGGCCCCCTGGTGGCGGTCACGAGGAGGGGATCGAGTTCGAAGACGAGGGTGTCGGCCCCGGTCCGGGTAGTGTCGGGGACCTGGGCAATGGCCGAAATCGGGGCCAGCGCCATGCAAGCCAGGGTGGCCGTGAGGAAAGCCTGCAGCCTGGAACCTCGCCTTGGCGGGTCGGAAAAAGGGGTGCGGCTTCTCGAGGAATGCAGGAACATCGAACGTCTCCCATCGGTTTTGGAGCGGCCCGGCCCAACGGCCGCATGGTCTGACTTAGATCGGAGTTGTAGGCCCAGCAGGGGGCTGAGGTTCCCACCTGTTCAGGTGGACTCTGCGGGGCCCGGGCACTCGATCCTTGGAAGCGTACCCGTGGACCGGAGGTGATGGGTGGAGGTCGGGATCACCCAGCGGAACCAAATCAGCTTGACCGGAGAATCTCCCCCTGTTTCCTGGCACGCTCTTCAAACTCGCGTTGCCACTCCGAACGGTGGGTCGCAGGGGTCACCTCCACGGCTGTGACCTTGTACTCAGGGCAGCTGGTAGCCCAATCGCTGTACTCGGTGGTGACGACGTTTGCTCCGGTTTCCGGGTTGTGGAAGGTGGTATAGACCACCCCAGGCTGGACTTTTTCGGTAACGGTAGCCTTCAGGGTGATCTCCCCTTTCCTACTCGCCAGAGAAACCAGATCGCCCTCCTTGATCCCCCGGGTCTCGGCATCGGCGGGATGAATCTCGAGGAGGTCTTCCTCGTGCCAGATGTTGTTCGCGGTGCGTCGGGTCTGGGCACCAACGTTGTACTGGGAGAGGATCCGCCCGGTGGTGAGAAGAAGGGGGAACTTACGGTTGGTCCTCTCCTCTGTGGGGACGTACTCCGTTTCGACAAACAGCCCTTTGCCTCGGACGAACCCGTCCACGTGCATGATGGGGGTCCCGAGGGGAGCGTTTTCGTTACACGGCCACTGGACGCTGCCCACTTCATCCAGCAACTCGAAGCTCACATTGGTGAAGGTCGGCGTGAGCTCGGCGATCTCCTCCATGATCTCGGCCGAAGTTCGATAATCCATGTCGTAGCCCAGGGCACGGGCGAGATCCTGTGTGATCCTCCACTCATCCTTCCCCTGGCGAGGGGGCATGACCGGTCGGACCCGGTTGATCCGTCGTTCGGCGTTGGTGAAGGTGCCGTCCTTTTCGAGGAAGGAGGTACCGGGCAGGAATACATGGGCGAACTTGGCCGTCTCGTTCAGGAAAAGGTCCTGTACGACGATGCACTCCATCTTGCTCAGGGCCTCTTCCACATGGAGGGTGTTGGGATCGGACTGGGCCAGATCCTCCCCCTGGATGTACATGCCCTTGAAGGTGTCGGCGCAGGCGGCGTCGAACATGTTGGGGATCCGATAGCCAGGATCCGGATCCAGGGTGACGCCCCAGTGGTTCTCGAAGTGGCTGCGCACCTCGTCGTTTTCGACGGGACGGTACCCCGGCAGCTCGTGGGGAAACGAACCCATGTCGCAGGAACCCTGGACATTGTTCTGGCCCCTCATGGGATTCACCCCGGCGCCGGAGAATCCGACGTTCCCCGTGGCCATGGCGAGATTGGCCATTCCCATGACCATGGTGGACCCCTGGCTGTGTTCCGTAACCCCCAGGCCGTAATAAATGGCCCCTCGTCGGGCCGACGCGTACAGCCGGGCAGCCGCACTGATCTCCTCGGCTGGAACCCCGGCGATCACGGACACCTGTTCCGGGGAATTCTCGGGTCGGAGGATGAGAGCCTTCCACGCCTCATACGAATCCATATCGCACCGTTCCCGGATATAGGCCTCGTCCTCCAGACCCTCCGAGAGGACCACATGAGCGAAGGCGTTGATCATGGGGACGTTGGTCCCGGGAAGAAGTGGAAGGTGGTACTCCGCCTCGATCCGCGCCGATCTCACGAGGCCGATCTCCCTGGGATCCATCACGATCAGCTTCGCTCCCTCTCGGAGCCGCCTCTTCATTTGGGAGGCGAAGACGGGATGGCCGTCAGTGGGGTTTGAGCCGATGACCAGGATCACGTCGGCGTCCATGACGGAGTCGAAAGGCTGGGTGCCGGCGGACGTGCCCAGGGTCTTCTTCAGCCCATAGCCGGTGGGAGAGTGACAGACCCGAGCACAGGTGTCCACGTTGTTGTTGCCCATGGCTGCCCGGATGAGCTTCTGGACGACATACACTTCCTCGTTGGTGCACCGGGATGAGGTGATTCCGCCGATGGCCTTTCGCCCGTACTCGCCCTGGATCTGTTTGAACCGTTCGGCCGCGAATGCGATGGCCTCTTCCCAACTCACCTCGCGCCAGGGATCCGTCGTCTTCTCCCGGACCATGGGATTCAGAACCCGATCGGGATGGGAAGCATACCCCCATGCAAAGCGGCCTTTCACACAGCTGTGTCCGTGGTTGGCCTGGCCGCTCTTGGACGGTGTCATGCGGACCACCTGATCGCCCTTCATCTCAGCCTGGAACGAGCAGCCCACTCCGCAGTAGGCGCAGGTCGTTTCGACTACATGGTCCGGCTGACCGTGGTCGACAATGCTCCGTTCGACCAGGGTTGCCGTGGGACAGGCCTGCACACAGGCCCCGCAGGAAACACATTCCGAGTCGAGGAAGGCTTCGCTGATGCCGGCCGAAACCCGGGATTCGAACCCCCGTCCTTCGATCGTCAGCGCAAAGGTGCCTTGGACTTCGTCGCAGGCCCTTACGCACCGGCTGCAGACGATACACTTGCTGGAATCGAAGTTGAAATAGGGGTTGCTGGAATCGACTTCGAGGTCCAGGTGGTTCTCTCCCTCGAATCCGTATCGGACTTCCCGAAGGCCCACCACTCCGGCCATATCCTGCAGCTCACAATCGCCGTTGGCTGCGCAGGTCAGGCAATCGAGGGGGTGGTCGGAGATATACAGCTCCATGACGTTCCGCCGGAGCTTCGCAAGGGCATCGGTCTGGGTCCGGATGCTCATCCCCTCTTCCACGGGCGTAGTGCACGAAGCGGGATAACCCCTCCGCCCCTCGACCTCCACAAGGCACATCCGGCATGATCCAAAAGCCTCGACGCTGTCGGTGCCACAGAGTTTTGGGACGTCCACCCCGGACTCCCGGGCTGCCCTGAGGATGCTGGTTCCGGCATCCACGGTGGTGGGGACACCGTCGATATCAACGGTGACCTTTTCCAGGCTTGAGACTGCCGGCGTTCCGAAGTCCGCCTGAGTGACTTTATTCATGGATCCGCTCCTCCCCCGCTCCTGCCCCGAAATCCTCCGGGAAATGTTCCACGGCGCTCCGGACAGGAAACGGTGTCATCCCTCCCATGGCGCAAAGCGATGCGTCCTCCATGGTGTCGCAAAGCTCGGCAAGGAGATCGAGATTCAGCTCTCGGTCCTCACCAGCCACGATCCGGTCGATGACCTCGACACCACGAACCGCCCCGATCCGGCAGGGCGTGCACTTTCCACAGGATTCAATTGCACAAAATTCCATGGCGAACCGCGCCTGGACCGCCATGTCCACGGTGTCATCAAAGACGACAATTCCCCCGTGTCCGACGATGGCCCCGATGGCAGTGAAAGCCTCGTAGTCCATGGGGATATCGAGCTGGTCGGCGGTGAGGTATGCGCCAAGGGGTCCCCCGACCTGGACCGCCCTTACTGGCCGGCCACTAGCGGTGCCGCCCCCCCAGTCTTCGATGAGCTCACGAAGGGTCACGCCGAATGCCTTCTCGACCAGGCCGCCCCTCTTGATGTTCCCGGCCAACTGGAAGGCCAGCGTTCCTTTTGACTGGTCAACCCCGTAGTCGGCGTAGACCTCGCCACCCAGGTTCACGATATCCGGAACGGAGGCCAGTGTGACGACGTTGTTGACCACCGTAGGCTTGCCGAAAAGGCCTTCGTGTGCCGGAAGGGGAGGTTTGTACCGAATCATGCCCCGTTTCCCCTCAAGGCTCTCCAGCATCGCCGTTTCCTCACCGCAGATGTAGGCGCCTGCGCCAAGGTGCACGTCGATATCAAAATCGAATCCACTACCCCGGATGTCTCTCCCCAGCCACCCGGCGTCCCGAACCTCGTCTAACGCCTCCAAGAGGATCCGGTATGTGATGGGGTACTCGGACCGGAGGTAGATGTAACCTTTTGTCGCACCGACGGCGTATCCGGCGATAGCCATGCCCTCGAACAGGCTCATAGGATCGCCTTCCATCAGAATCCGATCAGAGAAGGTGCCGCTATCGCCTTCGTCGGCGTTGCAGGTGATGTATTTCTGGTCGGATTCGGCATCGGCCACGGTTCGCCATTTGATCCCCGTCGGGAACGCCGCCCCCCCTCGACCCCTCAAGCCGGACTTGAGAACGGCCTCCAAGACGAATTCGGGACCTTCGGCCAGAGCCTTTTCGAACCCGGTGAAACCCTTGTGATCTTTAAAATCCTCCACAGAGCCGGGATCGATGGCCCCACACCGGAGGAAACTCCATCGATCCTGATTCGCGAGATAGGGGATGCCCTGGGTCGGGCCCAGCCGGCGCGGATGCTCCCCCCCCTGGAGGAACCCGGATTCGAAAAGGGTAGGGACATCGGCCGGCGCGACGTTGCCGTATGCGATCCGTGTGCCCCCCACCTCAACCTCCACCAGAGGCTCCAGCCAGGATGCTCCCCAGGATCCGTTTCGAATGATCTGAACTGACTCACCCGTAGCCTGTGCGTGCCGTTCGATTCCCAGGGCGACCTCATGGGCTCCGACGGAGACCGCCGTGGTTTCTCGGGGCACATAGACCTTTGTCGTCGGCATCAGTACCGCTGCTCCCTGCGAGCCACGATCTCGTCGAACCGCTGGCGATCGATCCGGCCGAAGATGTCGCCGTCCACCATGATCGAGGGCGAGCAGGCGCAGTTTCCGAGACAATACACGGGCTCCAAGGTCAGTTCTTCGGAAGACTCGTGCATCTTCATCCCCAGGACCGACTCGGCGTGGTTAACGAGCTCGGCGCTGCCCATGGCTTGGCAAGCCTCAGCTTGACAGATCCTGATGACTCGCTTCCCCGGGGGCGTTGTTCTGAAGTCGTGGTAGAAACTGACCACACCGTGGACGTCAGCTCGGGACAGATTGAGCTCGTCGGCTAGCTGTCGGATGGCTTCCTCGGGGATCCACTCAAAATGGTGGATGAACTCGTGGAGCATCTGAACGAGCATCTCCGGACGTGCGCCATGCCCGGCGATGATGGTGCTCGCGACGTCCTTCGAATATGGGATGGCAGTCATTTAGGGGTTCGATCTCCACCTTAATCAGGGCTTTCAACAGGCCTGAGTTCACAAAATACCCTCGTCGGCCTCCAGGTTTCCGTCTGAACCACCGCACGGGACCCGGGGGATTTCCCTCGGCTCCCAGGACCATGCGATCCGGTTTTGTGTACATTTGGACCAGTTGCCATTTAGAGCCCTAGTGGATTAATAGATTTGAAGCCTCTGCTATTCCTCCTCGGTTGGTGTTTTTTCCTCCTTGGCGCGGTTGGTGTCGTGGTGCCGGGTTTACCCACCACTCCATTTATGCTGTTGGCCCTTTGGGCCTTCTCCAAGAGCTCGAAGCGTTTCCACGATTGGCTCTACAACCACCCCTTCTTTGGCCCGCCCTTGCAGGCATGGGAACGAGATCGGGTCATATCCCTTCCCGTGAAGGTCTTCGCCCTGGTGGCGATGGTGGGGGCTCTTGCTTACATGATTTTTGGAGCCCGTGTCCCCGCCTGGGTATCCATCCTCACAGCCGTTATCATGGCCTACGGCGCCTACTTCATCCTCACGAAGCCGTCGAAGCCGCCGAACTGACTGGCTCGGCCACTTTTTGGCATCTAAGTTGCGGCCGGCCCCGGGAAGTTTCGGGCCGGCTATGATTGGCCGGTGGACTGACGGGCAACCGCGCACGGTGGGAACCACGAAGGATGGGTAAGATTCAAGTTCTCCTCGTCGACGACGAGAAAGACTATATCAAACGCCTTTCCGCCCGAATGGCCGAGGACGGAATCGAGGCTAGGGTGGCGTTCAGCGGAGAGGAGGGCCTCGAAGCCCTGGGCGAGGACCCTCCCGATGTCCTGGTTCTGGATCTGGAAATGCCTGGGATGGGAGGGATGGAGGTCCTGGAGCGGGTACGCCGGGAGAACCCCCAAACCCAGGTCGTAATCCTGACCGGCCGGGGCGGACCGGCGGTCGAGCGGGAAGCTCGAGCGGGGGGCGCCTTCGAAGTTCTTGAAAAACCGGCCGACTACCAGGGCCTGAAGGCCGTCGTAAATCGGGCTTGGGGGATCACGAAGAAGATCTCGAAAGCGGTTAAGGACGACCTGGTGCTCAGCTTTGTCGGTGATATCCCCGTGAGAAGACGGGGCCAAACCCCCGCCTCGGGCTCCGAACTCCGGTCCCTTCCCGGCGATGGTCTCAAAGTGCTCCTCGTAGATGACAACGAGGAGTTCGTCGAGGGCCTTGCGGGGAGGCTGGAGATGGAGAACCTGGGGAGCGAGATTGCCTTCTCCGGCGAGGAAGCACTCTCCCATTTGGGCTGGGGGGTGCCGGACGTGATGGTGCTGGACCTGAACATGCCGGGGTTGGCCGGGATGGAGGTCCTGAAACGCGTGAAGGAGGACCATCCCCAAACGGAAGTGATCATCCTGACGGGGTATGGTACGAAGGCCGAAGAGGAAGAGGCCCTCCGCCTGGGTGCAGCCAATTACCTGGAGAAACCCGTGGAATTCAAGGATTTGATGAGCGCGGTCAGGACAGCGGGACAAAAAGCCAGATTTGATGGTTTCAACGAGGGGTCGAAATGACCCCCTCGGCGCGGGAAGCCATCAAACGTCTCAGGGCCGGGAACCTCAAATTTATCAATACCGGATCCGGAGAGGGTCCCTCGGGGCTGGCTCCGGTTTCTTTCACCGATCTATCCGCCGGGCAGGAGCCGTTCGCGGCGGTGCTGGCCTGCGCGGACTCGCGGGTCCCGGTGGAGGCAATCTTCGCCCAGGGCGCTGGAGACCTGTTTGTGGTTCGGGTGGCCGGTAACATCATCGGCCCCCTCGAGGAGGGCAGCCTGGAGTTTGCGGTCGGCAAACTAGGGGTGCCGGTGGTTTTGATCATGGGCCATTCCGAGTGTGGAGCGGTAGGCGCCGCCCTGTCCGTCGCTGCCAAAGGAGTACCTGCGGCTCAGGTGCACGGGGGGTCTCTGCCCTCTCTACTGGAGCCTATCATAGAGGGCTTGGACAGAAAGGCGGGCCCTCAACTGAGGGAAGGGACGCTGGATCCCGCCGAGGCGGTCCGTCTGAACGTGATGGGCGCCTGCGAGGACCTGATGGGGAGCTCCGAGCTCGTCAGGACCAAGGTCGAATCTGGGGAGCTCCTGGTAGCCGGGGCCGTGTATGAGCTCAGCACGGGCCGGGTGGATTTCCTCGAGTAGAACGGCCAGCGATCGAGCAGAGGATGAAACTTTCCGCCAACCCGGAAGCCGCCTTTCTCTCGGAGGTGACGGCCGGCGCCACCCACGAGCTCAGGAACGTCCTGGCCATCATCAAAGAATCGGGTGGGTTGATGGGGGACTTGGTCCGACTCCACCCCGACGCCGAGTCCCTGGACCAGGGACGGTTCGGACGAGCCGTCGACCGTGTCGAGGCCCAGGTTCGGCGGGGGGCTGAGATCCTCACCAAGCTGAACCGCTTGTCTCATTCTCTCGATGTGGACCGGGCCACCCTCGACCTGAGGGAGGAAGCGGACCTGATCGTGTTCCTGACTGAGCGGAGGGCAAGGAACCGGCGGCACACCCTGGAAGGTCCGGAATCTTCCGCTGACGCTCCATTGACCGCTTCTCCTATACATCTCCAGATGGCCCTCTATGCGGTTTTGAATCTGTGCATCGACGAGCTCCCGGAGGGGTCGAACATTTCGGTGGGCGTGGACGGCGGAAGCCGTGGGCCGTCCGTTCTGTTCAAATGGGACACAGGTGCTGACCAGGCGCCGTCCACCTTCGGGGAAGGGACTTCGTGGGGTGAGGCGCAGGCCCTGGTGGCGGTAGTTGGGGGCCGGATGGAGCCTTCCCCCGAACGGCAAGGGATCATGATCTCCTTCGGTGCTATCTGACTATGCGGATCCAAGCGGCACGGGTCGGGGCGGGAACGAACACGAAATGAGCAAGATTCGGGTGCTTCTCGTCGACGATGAGGGAGATTATGTAACCGCCCTTGCCGACCGGATGGACCTCCGCGACCTGCAGAGTCAGACCGCCACCAGCGGAGAAGAAGCCCTCCTCACCCTAAAAACGTCTCCGCCGAATGTCATCGTCCTCGACCTCTGGATGCCGGGCTTAGGTGGATTGGCGGTCCTTGAGGAAGTGAAGAAACTACACCCGAGCATGGAGGTGATCATCCTCACGGGGCACGGGTCCGATCAAGAAGAGATGGAGGCGAGGCGCCTCGGGGCATTCGCTTACTTCCGGAAACCGGTTGACATCAACGAACTGGTGCAGGCAGTCCGCAGGGCTGGCGAAGCAACCCACGGCGCCAGGGTATAAGGAACCCATGTTGGATTTGATCCCGGAAAGCCCGGTTCCTCCTGGTGGAGCTCCTCTCACTGAGGGAGATACCCTCAACTCCAAGTCCAGGTACCGGCGGATGTTCTGGGCCGGGGTTTTATCGATCTCGGTCCTGGCCCTCGCACCTCTGGGCATCATGACCTGGGTGAACTACCAGGAATACAAAGGAGCCTTCGAAGAAGAACAAACCCGTCCGCTGATTCGGTTCGTGGCCATCGGGAAACAGTCAGTCGAGGACTTTTTGGAGGCCCGAACCGCCGCCCTGGGCTACGTATCCCTTGCACGCACCCACGTCGCCCTGGGGGACCCGGCCATCCTGGCAGGAATCCTAAGGGACCTTCAGGGATCGTTCGGTGGCTTCATCGACCTCAGTCTCATCGAAGCCAACGGGACCCAGGTCGCCTATGCCGGACCTCTCGAACTGGAGGGAGAGGACTACAGTGACTTCCCCTGGTTCCAGGAGGTAAAACGGACCGGGACGGTTGTGAGTGAGGTCTTCCTGGGCCTTAGGTATTCCCCCCACTTTATCATCGCCGTGTACCGGGAGGACCCCCCCGGCCCGGGTTATGTCTTCCGAGCCACCATCGATACCGAGTACTTCAATCGGCTTGTTCGGACCCTGCTTCACCAGCCGGGTGGCGACGTGTTCCTGATCGATGAGGGCGGGATTCTACAAACCACACCGTTGTCAGCCGGGGGAGTCCTCGAGCGGGCACCCATTCCCCCTCTCCCGGTTTCAGCCCAGACCGAGACCGTTAGCGTACAGGGGGCCGATGGTGTCCCCCGGGAGCTGGTTTACGCCTCTATCGCTGGCTCGCCGTTCACCTTGGTCATGTTGGGCGGGGACCCGGATTCAGGGGCTGGATGGGCGGCGTTGCGCCGGAACCTCCTGATCTTCTTCGGGCTGTCTGCCGTCATGATCCTGGCCGTCGTGATCTGGGGATCCAACTGGGCAGTGAAGCGGGCCAGGGAGGCCGATCGGGTCAGGGCCTCCGCTTATCACAGGATGGAGTATCAGAACAAGATGGCTGCGCTGGGACGGCTGAGCGCCGGCGTGGCCCACGAGGTCAACAACCCGGTGGCCATCATCAGCCAAAACGCTGGGTTGATGAAGGACCTCCTCGTGATGAGCGACACGCCTCCATCCGAAGAACGGCAACTGGAACTCTTGGACTCCATCATCAAGTCAGCCGAACGGTGCGGCGGGATCACTCACCGTCTCCTGGGTTTCGCGAAACATATGCACGTTCGGACCGAGACCATCGACCTTGGAGAGTTGCTGGAAGAGGTCCTTGGTTTCCTCGAGAAGGAAGCCGGGTATCGGGACGTCCGGATCGAGTTCGATTTTCCGCAGGAACCTGCTGCCATCGAGAGTGATCGGGGCCAGCTCCAGCAGGTGTTCCTGAACATCATCAATAACGCATTCGCGGCGGTGGAGGATGGCGGGGAAATCCGACTCGGCATCACTCGGACCGACGCGGGTGATTTTTCGGTTTGGGTGCAGGACAATGGGGTCGGTATCCCGGAAGAACATCTGAAGCGGATTTTCGATCCCTTCTTCTCGACGAAGAAGGGGGCCGGGACCGGGCTGGGGCTTTCCATCACTTACGGAATGGTGCAGAAGCTCGGGGGGGACGTATCCGTCCGCAGCCGGGAAGGGGTGGGGACCAGGTTCGTGGTCACCCTTCCAGGGAATCCCAAAGAGGCCCAGGAGCCCTGATGGAAGCTCTTCGTGTTTTGATCGTCGATGACGAGGAAGAACTCGTCACTGCATTGGTGGAACGCCTGAATCTCCGGGGATATCAGGCGCATGGTGTCACCGCAGGTGAAGAGGCTCTGACGTTCCTGGGGACCCACCCTTGCGACGTGGTCCTGTTGGATGTCAAGATGCCCGGATTAGGCGGGTTGGAAGTGATCGAGGAGATCAAGAGCCGGTGGCCGACTTTGGAGGTGGTGCTGCTCACCGGCCACGGTTCGGCGCGGGATGTGGAGGACGGCATGGCCCTGGGAGCTTTCGATTTCCTCACGAAGCCCGTGAAGATCGAAGACGTCATGAGGGTATTCGACTCTGCGGGGTCGACGGACCCTTCTCGCTAAACGAAGGAAAAGGGGTTGATGAACGGTTGCACGGTGTTGTTGGTCGATGATGAGGTGGACTTCGTCGAGGTCCTGGCGGATCGGCTGGTGGCAAGGAACCTGGATGTTTCTACTGCCACCAGCGGGGAGGAGGCGTTGGCCGCGGCCCGAAACCGGACGTTCGACGCCATCGTTCTCGACATGGCCATGCCCGGTATGGATGGCCTCGACACCCTCGAGAATCTGCTGGGAATCAACCCGGACCTCCAGGTCATACTCCTGACCGGCCGCGCCACCCTGGAGCAAGCCGCGGCGGCCATCAAGATCGGTGCCCTGGATCTTCTGGAGAAACCGGCAGAACTGGATACTCTGGTGGAAAAGATTGAAAGGGCCGCGACACGGCGTTGGTCGTTGGAAGACAAACGGATCGAGGAGAGGGTTTCCAACATCATGAAGAAGAAGGGATGGTGAACACGGTGGGTGGCAAAGGAGATGGCGTGAAAAACGAACTGGGACGGGTCCGGGATATCATGATCCCAATCGACGAGTATCCGTGGATCCGGCTTCAGGACACGATCATGGACGCGATCAATGTCATGGAGGAAGCGTCCCTGCAAGTGGGTCGCCGCCAATCACTACCCAGGGTCCTTCTCGTGTTCGATCACCGTGATGACTTGGTCGGAGTCGTCAGGCGCCGGGACATCATGAGAGGACTGGAACCCGACTTCGTGACCCAGCAACCTCTCGATCAGCGCGTTACGTATTTTGAGGTCCAACCGGACCCCAACCTGAGCGTGTTCAGCCTCCAGGCCATGTTGAAGGGCCTTCGAGAACAGTCGAAACGCCCTGTCTCCGATATCCTGAAACCCATATCGACCACGCTCAAACCGTCGGATCGTATCATGAAGGCGGTTTACGAGATGGTGTCTTTGAACGAAAGCCTGATCGCGGTGGTGGACCAGGAAGAAGTCCTCGGAGTTGTCCGGTCCGTCGATCTACTCAATGAACTGGCTCGACATCTTTAGAGAGCCCCCATTCCCCTGACCGCCTCTGTGACAGAGTCCACGATATGACCCTCGATTCAGCCCCTGGAAACGACAAACGGATCAACGGCATGGAACCAGCGACAACGGAAGAGGGATCTGTGTCCACGGCTGAGGAATCCGATTCGAAGAAACACTTCAGAAAAGGTGGCGAGGAGAAGCCCGGTGAGTGGAAACGCACCGCCCTCATCCTCCTGGGTCTTGTCCTTTTCGCAATCGTCTACCTGAGCCCGACGCCCCCTGACGCCGTGTCACCCTTGGGTGAGACCTTCAGCCTCGACCGGAACGGGAAAGCGGCCTTGGCCCTCTTCTTCCTGGCGGCTACCTGGTGGGTGACGGAAGTGATCCCCATCGGGGTCACCAGTATCACCATCGGAGTCGTCCAGGCCCTGTTCCTCATCCGGGACGCAGAGGACGCATTCACCGACTTCTTCGACCCGTCGGTGTGGTTCATCTTCGGGTCCCTGATGATCGGCATGGTTTTCACGAAGACCGGCCTGACGCGGCGCCTGGCGTACAAAATGTTGTACTTCGTGGGGGAAAAGACGAGCATGATTTACCTCGGCTGTTTCCTCATGACGTCTGCGTTGACACTGATCATGGCCCACACGGCGGTTGCGGCCACCATCTATCCCTTGTTGGTGGCCGTTTATGCGCTATACACCGACGAGACCACGCCCACGAAGTTCGGTAAGGGGCTGTTCATGGGCATGGCCTTTGTGGCTGGGGCCGGGAGTATCATCACCCTCCTCGGGGCCGCCCGGGGGGCCGTGGCCATCGGGTTCTACGCCGAGACCGTGGGAAGGACCATCGGCTTCTTCGAGCTCACCTGGTACATGTGGCCCGTTGGCCTGGTCATGACCCTTCTCCTCTGGGGTTTCTTCATGGTCTACTATCCCCCAGAGGAGAAGACGATTCCGGGACTGAGGGAAAGGGTGGCCCGCCTCAATAAAAGCCAGGGCCCCATCACCAAGGATGAGATCCTGGCCCTGGTTTTTGTTTTGGGTGCCATCGCGCTTCTCAGCGCCCGGTCCTTCGTGCCGTCGGACAACCCGCTTGCCCTCATCGACAAGGGCGCCATCATCCTCGTCCCAACGATCCTCCTCTTCCTCTTCAAGGTCCTTTCTCTTGAGGAGTTGGAAGGGACCTCCTGGAACATCGTGTTCCTGTTCGGTGGAGCCATGAGCATCGGGCTGTGCCTGTGGGAAACTGGGGCGGCCAATTGGATGGCCATCCATTGGCTCACCCTCTTCGAAGGGGGTCACTGGCTCCTCTTCGTCATGGGGATGTCGGCGTTCGTATTGGTCATGACGAACCTCATCATGAACGTGGCTGCTATCGCAATCACGATGCCGGTGGCGTTGGTTATGGCACCCTATTTGGGTGTGGCACCGGAAGTCATCCTGTTCGCTTCACTGGTGGTTGCCGGAATGCCTTTCTTGCTCCTCGTGGGCGCGGCCCCCAATGCCATCGCCTACGCCAGTGGTCAGTTCACCACCCAGGAGTTCTTCAAGGCCGGGATCCCGGCCAGCATCCTCCTGCTGGTCGTGCTGGCCATTTTTGTGTGGATCATCTGGCCGTTGATGGGGATGCCGGTGCTTACGGGGTAGCTCGCTCCGATGGTGGGCGCGCAGGAACCCGAACCTGAGAAAGGCGCATGGTCACAAAGCTAGACCTGGCTCGTGAGTGGCTCCACCGGTATACCGGGATGGACATCGACAAGTACGGGGACTATGTCTTGCTCACGAACTTCGAGAATTACTTCATCAGGTTCGTGACAAGGTTCGACTGCGACGTCTACGGGGCTGGGCGACCCATGCAGGCCGCCACCAATTCCGACGGCCTTTCCATGGTCAACTTCGGGATCGGATCCCCGAACGCAGCCACGATCATGGATCTCCTCACAATCAGGGAGCCGAAAGGGGTCCTATTTCTTGGGAAATGCGGAGGACTGAAGCGCTCGACGGAGATCGGGCAGTTCATCCTTCCCATCGCCGCCATCCGGGGTGAGGGTACTTCCGACGACTACCTTCACCCCATGGTTCCCGCCCTTCCATCCTTCAAGCTCCACAAGTTCGTATCGGAAAAACTGGTCGAGCGGGATCTGGAATACCGGACAGGCGTGGTTTATACCACCAACAGACGTGTATGGGAGCACGACGACGAGTTCCGTGACCAACTCCGAAAGATGACGGCCATCGCCATCGATATGGAGACCGCCACGATCTTCGTGGCGGGGCACCGGAACCAGATCGCCCGAGGTGCCCTCCTTCTGGTGTCCGATCTCCCCATGACCCCGGAAGGGGTGAAGACTGAAGAGAGTGACCGCCAGGTCACTCGGGAGTGGGCCGACGTCCACCTGGAGCTGGGAATCACCTCTCTGTCCGAGATCGGGCAGAAGGGCGAGACCATCAAGCACTACCGGTACTGACCCCGAGGTGTGAGCCCGGGTCTCAGCCTCTCAGGACCTCCGGCTCCACGAGCTCAGCGAAGTCCCGGTAGGACATCCTGATGAGCTCTGTGTGGGTCCCCGCGTTGAAGGCGATCTCTTTGTCTTCGGTGAGAGATTCTTCCACCAGGGTCCGCATGTCGTAGAGGTTCCCAAAGGGCGGCATCGCCCCCACCTCACAGTCGGGGAACCGCCCTTTGAACTCGTCTTCCGATGCAAGCTCGACCGTGTCGGCCCCCGTCTCTTCCCGGAGGTGGTTCATTCGGACCATCTCAGGCGCCGGGAGTACGACCATGGCCATGACCCCGTCGAGCTTCACGACCACGGTTTTGGCGACCTCTTTCCCCGGAATATGGGCGGAAGCGGCTACTTCCTGAGCAGTGAAAGCGGGGGAGTGTTTGATCGAGACGTAGCGGACCCGGCGTTTCTCCAGGTACTCCTGCAGCTTGGCGCAGGCCATGGCGGCCTCCTTTCTTGCAGAGGCGGGAGGGGAGAGAAGGGCCCCTGGGTCCCGCCATATATCTGCGCCGTCCTCCCGGGAAGGACGGATGATGCTCATAAGCTGATAGGGAGCTGACATCAAGATCGGGTTTTCTCCCGGATCTCGAAAGGAGTTTCTTTGGGCGGGCCTTCAGAGGCCCGGATCGAGGCTTGCGGCTTGACCCGTGGCGGTGAGCTCCATGTCGAAGAAGACCGGGAAAAAAGCTTCCAGAGCCTCCGCTAGGGCTTCCGCGAACGCCTGGCGGTTCGCGTCGGTATCGCGGACTCCAGGGTAGTTACACTCGATTTGCACTCCACTTACCGTACCGCCGTCTCTCGACCCGTGTCTTCCCGTGTTGTATCCGCCCGAAAAGAAGGGATCGCTCCCGGGGTTCGGTTGGTTCAGGCTGGGGACCGCCGGGAATCCGAGGCCTTCGAACAGGCTCCCCAAGCTGGACGGTCCGCGAATGAGGCTCGTGAAAGCGATCCCCGGTTTCTGTGCTAGCGCCCGAACGCTGCTTTTGTTGACGTAGGATTGCGCCGAGAGGTTCTGGTCGGTGTTGGCCAGATCGGAGGCGGAGAGCATGTACCCCAACTCAAGGCGGTCGATGGGATGGCCGTGTCCGTGGAGGTCGATATAAAAGCCCTCGCCGTAGGCTTCGGTTACCAGCCTTTCCGCCTCCTCGATATAGGTCTGGAATTCCCACCAGGCACGTTCGGACTCCGGGTCTCCCTGAGCTGCCTCCACGATTTCGCGGTTGGGATCCAACTTGGTGCGGTGGAGTCTGGAGAGAATGACGTAGGGGTAGAACCCAGTCCGGGCCTTGACCGCATTCCGGATCTTCAGAGCCAGATCCAGAGTGTTCCGATCCTGAGCCATGGTGCCGTAGGTACGATCGGGGATCTCTGCGGGTCTCTGGTCCCCGCCGTGAGGTGCGCTAACGACCAACGGTAATTCCCCAGGGAGGTATTCAGTATATCCGTTCCGGCCCAAATAACTCTCGCCAGGGAGTGCCTCAATAGTGTGAGCCTCGAAAACCACTGAGAGGCCCCCGACACTGGCCGTGAGGCGTTGGGTCGTCCCCGGGACAATGCCCAGAAGCCAAGGGATCCGGACCTGGCCCTGGGCGTTGGTGGTGCGACGGGAGACAAGGGCGGTCCCTCCTCCTCCGGAAACCTGGAAGGAGACTGCTTCCCCGGAAATCGGTTTCCCGTTCTGGTCCAGCACTTCCACGGTCGGTCCAGCTGGGAGGACGGTTCCGGCCGGTGCCTGGAGGCCTATTCCCTCCACCGCATTAAGGGTGGTGACGGCCCTCCGAAGGTCCGTGGGTCCCGATGAATCTCCGCAAGCACCGAAGCTTGTGACTGCGAGGAGGAGGCCGCAGGCCACGCTGGCCCGAGAAGGTTTTATGTCGCGGAGCTTTCTGGTGCCATCGATTAAAAGAGTCATGAGCAAAAGCTAGAATCGTATCAGGGGTTTTGCCAGGAATTCTCAGGAACTCCGGGGTCCTGGAGGGGGGAAGGACCTCCACACCTGGGAAGGGGTTCTCTCAAATGCGGTGCCGCCGGATTTTGCCGCCTCCAGCCGTACCCCTATTTTACGGGAGACCGTCCTCCTCCCTCCCCACCAAGGAGATAAGAAATGGCCCAAGGCGATTTAGTGCAGCGAATGCTCGGTGCGGCCACTTTAAACATCGACACCTACGAGGAGGTTGAAGCCGACGAAACCGCTACGATGCAGGCTGCTGCGGTTGTAGCCATGGTGGCGGTTGCGTCCACAATCGGGGGAATGGGGGGTGAGGAAACCTCTTTATTCTTCGCTCCCGTCGCCCAGATACTCGGATGGTTGATCTGGGCCGGCGTGACCTACCTCATCGGCGCCAAAATCTTTGGAGGCACCGCGACATGGGGTGAGCTCCTCCGAACCCTCGGATTCGCCCAATCACCTGGGGTTCTTTACCTCGCGGCGGTCCTCCCCGTCGTCGGTGGGCTCATCAGGCTTGTTGTGCCGTTCTGGATGTTGTGGGCCGGGATCGTGGCCATCCGACAGGCCCTGGATTTCAGCACGGGTAAGGCGATCCTGACGGCAATCGTGGGTTGGCTGGCCATGGCCATTCCGGCGGCCATCCTGGGGGGGCTCATAGCCTTTGGGTAGTCACCGCTTCAGGTTGGGTTGGGAGGTAGGCTTCTGATATCCCCGAAGCGTGGAACACAGGGACTGAAACTCCAGCGCCTCGAGCCGGGCCGAAGGAAGGTCCGAAGTGACCAGGTGGCGGTAGAGGAACCCCTGGAGATTCGAATCGAATACCACGAGTCCGGTTCCTGGAAAACCCGGAGTGTATCGGTCACGATGAGGACCCCGGGGTCCGACTTCGAGTTGGCGGCGGGTTTCTTGTTCACCGAGAACATCCTTGGGTCCCGAAACCAGGTCCGGGAGATCTCCTACTGCCAGGGCGAAGGACTCCAAGAGTACAACGTTCTCTCGGTCCGCCTTCGGGAAGAAGTCACCTTTGATCCGGGCCTTCTCACCCGGAACTTCTACATGTCCTCCAGCTGTGGCGTGTGTGGGAAAGCGTCCATCGAAGCCGTGGAGGTCCGAGGGTGCCAGCCCCTTCCTGCCGGATCCTTTCAACTGGCGGCCCCTGTTCTGTCGGGGCTCCCGGACCTCCTTCTGGCAGGTCAGGCGGGGTTTCAGAGAACGGGTGGCCTCCACGCTGCGGGGGTTTTTGACGCGGCTGGAGAGCCAGAGTCGATCAGGGAAGACGTTGGTCGCCACAACGCCGTGGACAAGGTGATCGGAACGGGGTTCCTGAACGGGGACCTACCCTGGCATGAGCGGGCTTTGGTCGTGAGCGGGCGCACGTCGTTTGAAATCATCCAAAAGGCCGTGGCTGCGGGGATCCCGCTTGTCGTGGCTGTCGGGGCTCCCTCCAGCTTGGCCGTGGACCTCGCCCGAAGATTTAACATGACCCTGGTAGGGTTCGCCCGCCCGGGTGGCTTTAACCTCTACTCGGGAGAGGAGCGGATTCTGGATTGGGAGGCCCCAAGCCTTTGATGGCAGACGGATCGCGGTCTGCGGCGCCAGGAATCCCGTTGCCTCTGGGCGTTGTCCTGGCGGGAGGAGCAAGCAGACGTTTCGGGTCCGAGAAGTCTCTGTTTCCCCTGGCCGGACGTCCCATGGCCGCTTGGGTCCTGGATGCCCTGAGGCCGTGGACCTCGGGCCAGGTCCTGATCACACCGAGCACCGCAGCACCAGAAACCTTGGGTGTCCCCGGCCGGCCCGATCTCGTTCCGGGGTTGGGTCCGATAGGAGGTCTTGAAACCGCTCTCGCTTGGGCTGAGGAGCTGGGCCACCCAAGGATCCTCCTTCTCGCCTGCGATCTCCCCCTCCTGACCTCGGACCTCGTTGGACGGCTCCTGCGCGAATGGCCCCCCGGAGTTCACGCTGTTGTACCCGAGAGCCCCGGCCCCCTTGGATACGAACCTCTGTGCGCCGGCTTCGAGGTTGCCGGGAGACCTGTTCTCGAGAAGGTGATCGATAAGGGAGGGCGTTCGATGGAAAGGGGGCTCGAGGCCCTGGGCTTCCATCGAATTCCCATGGAGCGGATGGGGACGAAGGAGGAGCTGGAAAGGGCCTTCACGAATGTGAACCATGCGGAGGGGATGGCCGAGGTGGAGCGCCTCCTCCAGACAGGAGCGCCTGCTCGGAATGGGGGCGGAGACAGGTGACCTCTGCCAATCCACCGATCGTTTGCATCAATGGTCGGAAGAATTCCGGGAAGACCGAACTGACGGTGGCCCTTGGGGCGGAACTGAATCGCCGAGGGTTCCGTGTCATGACTGTAAAACACGGGCACGGCTTCCAGATCGACCAACCCGGAAAAGACTCCTGGAGGCACAGGCACGAAGGAGGTGCCGCCCGAACAGTGTTGGCTAGCCCTGGCCTTTTCGCGGTTGTGGGGTCGTGGCCGAGCGAGGAACTCTCCCTATCGGAGTTGGTGGGCCGGTTCCTTTCCGATGCCGACATTGTCCTGGCCGAAGGATTCAAAGAATCACCGGAGCCAAAGGTGGAGATCGTGAGGGGAGGGCCCGGGTCGATCCCGACTTCCGGCTCCGATCCGGGGCGGACCGAGACCACTATAGCTCTCGTGACCGACCGGGATGCCGCTCGGGTACCAATCCCGGTCTTTGACCTTCGTGACCCGGGATACGTTGCCGGGTTGACTGATCTACTGGTGGCACGGTTCCTCGAAACCTCCCCCGGGCGTGACGGCGGCCCGGTATGACGGATGGGGCCAGGGATCAGGCGGAGGAGTGTACGGCATGACGGCGGAGTCAACGGCATGACGGAGCGGGAGCTTCCAAAAGGCAGGTTGTATTCCCTCGACGCTTTTCGGGGTTTGACCATCGCCGGGATGATCCTGGTGAACAACCCGGGAAGCTGGAGCCACGTCTATGCCCCTCTGCGGCACGCCGAGTGGCACGGGTGCACGCCGACGGACCTGATCTTTCCCTTCTTCTTGTTCATCGTCGGGGTAGCGGTACCCTTTTCCTTCGGGAAGCGACTTGAAAGGGGTGACTCCAGGGGCCGAATGGTCCTACACGTAACCCGCCGGGCCGCGATTCTCTTTGCTTTGGGCCTTCTCATGCGTGCCGTTCCCCATTTCGATTTCGCGACTCTTCGGATCATGGGGGTCCTGCAACGGATCGGGCTCGTCTACCTGGTCGCCGCCCCTGCATACCTCTTCCTCGGTGTCCGTGGAAGAGGGGGGCTGACTGCCGGCTTGTTGCTGGGGTATTGGGCTCTCATGGCGCTGGTCCCGGTTCCAGGGTACGGAGCCGGGGACCTCTCCCCGGACGGGAACCTGGCAGCCTACCTGGACCGGCTGATCATGCCGAATCGACTCTGGGCAGGCACCTGGGACCCTGAGGGGCTCCTCAGCACGCTCCCGGCCATCGCCACCACCTTGCTGGGCATCTTCACCGGGGAATGGCTCAGGTCTGATGGGTCCTACGGTCGGAAGCTGAGTGGCCTCCTGCTAACCGGCGTTCTGCTCATCGTGTTGGGGCTGATCTGGGGCGCGGCTTTCCCCGTCAACAAAGCCCTCTGGACCAGTTCTTACGTCCTGTACACAGCCGGCGCCGGACTCCTCTTGCTCGGGTTTTTCTACTGGGTCATGGAGATGTTGGGCTACACCGCATGGGCAAGGCCCCTTGTCATCTACGGCATGAACGCCATCGCCGTGTTTGTCGCCTCGGGGATGGTGGCGAAGCAAATCGGCTTGATCCGGGTAGGATCGGAAGGGCAGTCCATGAAGGCCTGGATCTATGAGGCCCTATTTGCCTCCTGGGCTGGCCCGTTGAACGGATCGCTTGCCTTTGCTCTGTCGTACGTCCTGGCATGGCTGGCGATCATGTGGATCCTCTACCGAAGAAGGATCTTCATCAAGATCTGAAAGGGTGATGCGAAAAGGGGGTGCGGCCCCGCACGACCACTGCTTCGCAGTGGTGCCCGGCTTGCGGATGCTAGACAAGGAAGGACGACGAATGCGATGCTGAAGTATCGGGGAGGAGTTCTGACGCGGTATAGCGCCGCAACCTCCCCATGCCCTTCGGGTTACGACGGCACGGGGCCGGGCACCGCGCGGAGCGTGGTCTCATCGTTGAGACTTCTCGACGTAGCGCATGGCTATGCGATGACCTCGCTTCACTCGGTCGTCTCGCAAGCTCGGCTCGAAGCCCCGCCTCGCATATGGCCCCGTGGCGTTCGTAACGTGGCTCGCCCCCTTTTCGCAACACCCTTTTCGCCATGAGCCAGGAACCCACCCGGTGGAATAGGCGGAAAAAAGGCCGACTTCGGGAACGAAGGGGAAAGGCCCGGTCCGCCCAACCCGGGCGATCGGCTGCATGGGCCACAGGCCTGGCGCTCCTCTTTCTTTTCCTCACGCTTTTGGCCTTGGTCCTGGTACCGATGCGCCTCGAACAGGACGTAGAAGTGGTTCGAGAGCAGATCGCCACCGTTTTTGACCCCGCCGAACGGCTTGTGGAAAGAGCGCAGTTCTGGCAGGGAAGGCAGATGGAAGCCTTCTACTCCTTCCTTCTCGTTGGGGATTCCGAATCCAGGCTTCGGTACCGTGTCGCGCGGGAAGCAGAGGACGCGACCATTGACACGCTCCTGGCCATCACGGAAGGGATGTCCGTGGAGGTCAGGGAAAAGATGGCCAACCTGGTTCCCCTCTCCTTCTCCTGGCACCTGGGCCACCAGGAGATGTTGAGTCAGGAGCTTACTCCCGAAGGGCTCACACCTGAAGACATTACCCCGGTCCCCTCGGATGAAGACGTGGCGGAGAGGCTGAGGCTCGACCGTGCCACATACGCCGAAGTGGTGGCGGCCGGGGAGGGCCTGAAAGAGGTCCTGGCAGTCGAGAGAGCTGCCATCGAAGGGGATATGGAGCGGGCGAGGTTTTTCCAAACGGAATACACCCAGATCCTGGTGTTCCTGGGCCTCTCGGCGACCTTGGTGGTGCTGGTCCTGGCCTGGCGCCTCCGGGCCCTCATGAAAGAGTCGGAGGCTCGACGCTGGGAAACCCTGAGAGCCCGGAGGGAAGCGAACGGCCTTCTCAGGGCCACCGGGGACGGCGTGTTGGGGATGGACATGGAGGGGAAGTGTACGTTCCTCAACCGGGCCGGGGCTGAACTCCTGGGATATTCGGCCCGGTCGGTGGAGGGTAGGGACGTTCATCACCTGCTCCATCACTCCACCCCCGAAGGGAGCCCGCTTCCTCGGGAAGAGAGCTCCATCATCAAAAACCTGGCCTCAGGCGAGCCCATCTCCGGCCTGAACGAAACTCTCTGGAGGGCTGGGAAGAAACCGTTCCCGGTTCAGCTCTCAATGCGGGCAATGATGGATGGCCCAACACCCAGGGGGGCAGTCTTGAGCTTCACGGACATGACCGAAACCCGAGCCGCGGAGGCTTCCCTCCGGCAGGCGGTCCAGGCCAGAGACGAGGTGCTTGCGGTGGTCTCCCACGACCTCAGGAACCCGGTGGGGACGATCTTCTCGGCCGCCAGCCTGCTCCTGACTTTCGATCCTCCACCGGAAAAGCGGGAAGAACACCTTAGGGCAGTGAAGCGGTCTGCCGAGCGGATTAACCGATTGATCCAGGACCTCCTTGATGTTGCTCGAATGGAGGCCGGGGCGCTGACGGTCCACCCTGCAGCCTTCGAGGTGGAATCCGTCATACTCGAGGTAAAGGACTCCCACACGCCTTCGGCGGAGGAAAAGGGGATCACCCTCCAGGTCGAGGTCCCTCCGGATTTCCCCAAGGGGTGGGGCGACCGCCACCGGGTCATCCAGGCCCTCACGAACCTGGTTGAGAATGCAGTCCGTGAAACGCCTGAGGGAGGTCACGTCACGCTGGGGGCCCAGAAGGACGCGGATGGGGAGACCATCCTCTGCTTCGTCCAGGACACCGGGGCCGGGATCCCACCGGAGGATCAAGACCGACTCTTTGACCGGTTCTGGCAGGTGAGTCGAAAGGACAAAGGTGGCGCGGGGTTAGGCCTCTCGATCGTAAAAGGGATCGTAGATGCCCATGATGGGCAGGTTTGGTTGGAAAGCTCGGAAGGGAAGGGGAGCCGGTTCTGGTTTTCCCTCCCGAGCGGAGGCTGCCAGGACTAGGATCTCCCCACACGCCAGGCGAGGAGCTCTTCCACCTCGTCCGTGACGATCCGAGAGACCCCCACCCCCGCCACCTCCGTCGCGACGGCGCTCTCGTTCACCGTCCAGGTCATGACCTCAACGCCCTCCCTCATGGCCTCTTCCATGGTTGAGGGATTGGCCAAAACGACATCGAATCCCAGGCTGAGAAGGGCGCCCTCGTCCAACACTGCCCGATCCAGAGCATCTTTCAGGGTATCCAGACCTTCGGCCAGGTACGATCTCTTGATTTCGGGAGCCACCCGGCGGAGCCGATCCATGATGGCCCAGTCCGAGGACGTGAAGACCGTAGAGTCGGCCATCTCCCTTTCCCTGGTGATGCTGACCATACGATCCAGGTCTTCGATTTCCCTGTAGCCTTTTATGTCCTGATAAACCCGAAAAACGCGCCCTTTCAGGTTGGCAAGAGCTTCGTCCTGGGTGGGAATCCTCTCGCACGAGAACTCGGTGCCGAACCAGCTACCCGCGTCCAGTGCCTTGAGGTGAGCTAGAGGGCGTCGCCGCAGCGGGCCCACGCCGTTTGTCGTCCTACCCAGCATGGAATCATGAAAGAGGACTGGAGTCCCGCATGCCGCGGTGTGAAGGTCGAACTCAACCGACTCCACCCCGGTTGCGAGGGCCGCCTCCAGGGCGGCGAGAGTATTCTCCGGCGCCTTGGCGCTAAAGCCTCTGTGGGCAATGATCTCGGGCTTCGGCCTGGAGTTCATGGGGAGGACGGCCCACTCTTTTCTGGTTCGGATCCCGAACGAAGTTGGGCGTCGAAACTGGAGGTTTCCCGGATCTGTTTCATGGAGCTTTCAAGGCCCTCCATCTGGGTCTCCAGAAGGGCCAACCTCCGTTCAACGATTTGGAGGGATTCGTCCATCCCACGGGTTTGGAGGACGTTGGCCAGGGCTTCCACCACAGGTTTTAAAGCGAATCTGGCGGTCAGGCCGATCACCGGAATGAGAATGATCGAGATACCCATTACGACTGCGATCATACCAGTGAGATCGACGGGCATGACTTCCATTGCCACGGACTCCTATTCGAAAGGACCTCTGTGCCCGAGTGCTCTACGCTGAGCCTAGAAATGGTGGCTTAGACTCCCCGTTTCGCGCAAGGATCTTTCGACCCCGGAGCCGGGAATTCGGGCCTGCCCCTTTCCAAGTTCTTTCCGAATAGAGAACCTTTCCTCTGGCATTAGGCACCACGTGCTGCAACCCGTCGAAGGAGCGCCCCCATGCGGCCCGAAGCTTCTGACTTCACGTTCTGGGTGCCGGTGGACATCCGGTTCAAGGACATTGATCTCGGCGGCCACGCCCACCACTCCATGGCGCTGGTCTACTTCGAGGAGGCACGGGCGGCGTATTGGAGGGAGGTTGTGGGGCGGGACGATGATGAAGCCGTGGACTTCATTTTGGCCGAAGCTCGGGTTCGCTACCACCAGCGGGTGCTTTACCCCCAGAAGCTGAGTGTCGGCGTCAGGGTCTCGCTCCTGGGGAGGAAGCACTTCCTGATGGAGTACCTTGCATTGGGGGAGGACGGCGCCGAGCTCCTCTCCGGTGAGACCACCATGGTGATGTTCGACTACATCGAAGGGAAGACCAAACGGGTACCTTCAGAGGTGAGGGCTGCGGTAGAATCCCACGAGGTTGAAGTGAAAACCGCCAGCCGGCGACGGTGATTGCCAGAGGGCGCCCATCGAGGACCTTTTGGCCGAAGTGCCTGTAATAACACGTGAGGCTTCGGAGTAATTAACTAAGAGGAAACAGGTGTATGTCGGGGCCGGAGTGAGGGCATTTCAGGATCACGGTTGACCTTAACTCTTGCCTCCATATAGATTTTCGGACTTTATGAGGGGGAGTGGGCCGGTTTCCGGGGGGGCTACTCTTCCTGAGGGGGATCGCCAAGGTCCTCCGTTCCGCCTGCGCGAACCGCGCGGCTTCCCCCGGTAGCGCGTTGTTGGACCCATTTCAGGGAGAAGGTACAATGAACGGACGGCTCCGGCTCGGGCTTCTGGCCCTGGTCTCTGCCTGCCTTGCGGCTATTCCCCTCCACCCTCAAGAGGCTTCCGCTCAGGAGCCCACCGCACGGTTCCGTGTGATGGTCCCAGAGATCCAGCCTCTGAACGGAGCGGACAAGAAGTTCGGCGAACGTCTAGCGGATCAGCTCCGGGATCTCATCAATGAGATGTTGACCCACCAGCCCATCGAGGAGCGGGAGCTGAAGCGGTCGTTGAATGAGTACGATGTCGATATGGAAGACCTGGACTGCATTCGGGCCAAGCAGCTTGCCGGCCTTATCAATGCCCAGGTGGTCTTCTGCGGCAACTACACCCCCGAGGGCGAGAACTTCCGTGTGGAGACGAAGTTCATCGACTCCTCCGGGGAAGAGTTCCCCGTGGACCCCATCACGGTGCCCGAGAGGGGCCAGGAGGAAGCTGCGGAGCACATCTATCAGGCTCTCCAGCGCCAGTCCGACCAGGCCCGGTTTGCGCAGTTCTGCGGGGATTACGCTTCCAGCCAGCAGTGGCAGGATGCCGAGACCCAGTGCAGCCAGGCCATCGAGCTGAACCCGAGCGCCGTGAGTTCCAGGTATACTCTCGGGGTGGTCTATAGGGAAACCGACCGACCCGAAGAAGCTCTGACTCAGTTCCAAGCGGTCCTCGAGATTGACCCCCTTCATGAGGAGGCCATGCAGTTCGCCGGCTACCTCTCGGCTCTCATGGGTCGGGATGAAGAGGCACGGTCCTATTACCAACAGTACCTCCAGCTGAACCCCGCCAACGCAAATGTCCGGATGAGGGTAGCCTATGAGCTGGCCCAGGCCGGTGACGCCCTGGGAGCCATGCAGTTCATCGAGGAAGGCCTGGCGGTCGACGGTGAGAACGTGGACCTCCTCAAACAGCACGGAGGGTTTGCCTTCACGGCTGGTGCCGAGCTGAACCAGGGTCAGGAAGAGATGCCGCCAGAGGCAGCTGACCTTTTCCGAAAGGCTTTGGCTTCCTTCAGCCAGGTGTACGCCATTGAGGGCGCCGAGATGGACGTGGCTCTCCTCAGAAACATGGTTGCGGCCAACATCAACCTGGATGATGCCGGAGAAGCGGTCACTCTCGCGGAGCGGATCCTCGAGACCCACGGCGGGGAGTCCACCATTTGGGCCATCTATGCCGACGCTCTCCGGGCGAATGAGAATCTCGATCAAGCCATTACGGCCCTTGATCGGGTCATGGAATTGGATCCGGAGTACCCGAATATTGCTGCCCGGAAGGGTAGCTGGCTCCTACAGGAAGGTCGGGTGGATGACGCTATTCCGACCCTCCAGGGTGCTGTGGAACGTGGCGAGCAGTCGGCGGACGCCGTGGCTGACCTGGTATTCGCCAACGCGGTGAACGAAGGGGTCCAGAAACAGGATTGGCCTCACGCCATCCGTACCCTCCGACTCGCCAAAGAGTTCGAGGTTACAGACCTGACGGGCCAGAAGCTGGATTTCTGGCTTGGGTACGCGATCTTCCAAAGTGCTCGGGCCCAACAGGAGCCCCAGACCCTGGAGACCGCCAGGGCAACCCTGCCCCGGTTCCAGGAAGTTCTCCGCCTCATGCGGGCGTGCGGAGACTACGCCCAGAGGAACAACCGGGAATCTAATCGCCAGGAGCTCCTGACGGCTACCAACACATTCATCGAGATCCAGGACGCCATTATCCGTCGGGGTCGCTGAAACCCGCGGCGACCTTTTCCCTGGTTTTTCAGCGCCCTGGGGCTTCCGGCCCCAGGGCGCCTTTTCTTCCTCCCTGCCGGGGCCCCAACCTCCCTCACATCGGCTCCGCGGTGCCCCTTACCGAGATAGAAAACCGGGTCAGACCGGGGGAACTCCCCGCTGCGAGTGTCCAGGAGCGAAGCGGATGGTTCTCTCACGAGGGTAGGCTCCCGGGCAGACCCTCAACTCCTACGGAGAACCCGCAAAGGCCATGTGGGGAGAAGTGGGGCACCAGAATTTTTCCCGAATATAACCCGAAGACAATTCCATGCTGATAGCCTGAGGTGACCCGAAAACCCCAATAAAACTGCAGTTTTCAGCCTTCCCAGTTGGCCGAGAACCCCAGCCTGGCTTCGAGAACTTTTTGCAAAAAAACCTCTTGCGCTCCTTATGGGCGCACCCTATTATGGGTTTCAGTACCACTTTATACCACTTTTACCCACTGAGTGCCCACAAAGTGAGCGGATTCCTCGGTCGGTACGACTTCCAAATGGACGAGAAGGGACGCGTCTCCCTTCCTGCAGCTTTCCGAAAGGAAGCTGGAGGGGAGCGGTTCATCCTGGTCCAGTGGGAGAAGCCGTATCTGACCCTCTTCCCGGAGGACGTTTGGAAAGGAGTCCAGGAGAGGCTCTTGGAGTTCCGCCGGAAGGAACCCGCTGCCTGGAACTACGTCAGGGAAATCACCGCCAACGCGGTTGAGGTCTCTCCCGATAAACAGGGTCGAATCCTGATTCCCGCCTGGCTGCAGGAGGCCGCGTTCCTTCAGGGGACTGTGGTCCTGAGCGGCGTCATTGACCGGGTGGAGATCTGGGACCCGGAGAGGTTCCAAACGGCCATCGAAGAGAGGGCGGAAGAGTCGCAACGCTTCCGTCACCAGATCTTCGGATGACCGCGGCTCCCGAACCAAGGGGGCCGCGGCCTCTTTCGGGTGGGGGCCGACCGCTGTGACGGAGGTGGAAGGGGCGGAAGCCTACCACGAACCGGTCATGGTGGAGGAGGTCCTGGAGGCCCTGGAGGGTGCGAACAGTGGGACGATTCTGGACGGAACGCTGGGGGGTGGGGGACACGCCGAGGCCATGCTCTCTCGGTGGCCCGACTGCCGGGTGATTGGAGTGGACAGGGATCCAGAGGCAGTAAACGCAGCACGGAAAAGACTTCAACCTTTTGCAGATAGGCTCCGCGTTCTCGAAATGAGATTCGACCAAGCCCTGGACGACGCGCAACTGAACCAGGATGGCCTCCAAGGGGCTCTCCTGGACCTTGGTGTGTCCTCCCGGCAGCTGGATGCAGATCGCAGAGGGTTCGCGTTCCGACGGGGTCTCCCCTTGGACATGAGGATGGAGGGTGACGCAGGGGGGATTACGGCTGCGGATATCCTGAACCAGACCAACGAACAGGAGTTGGCCCGGGTCTTTCGTGAGTATGGGGAGGAGCCCAGGGCAAGGGGATTGGCCGGAGAGGTCACCAGAAGGCGGGGGAAAAGCCCTTTTGGCTCCAGCGATGACCTGGTCGCGGCTTTTGCCGCGGTTCTGGGGCGGACGCCCCGCCCCAACGAAATGGCCAGGGTTTTCCAGGCACTCCGGATCGTTGTGAACCAGGAACTCCCCGTTCTGAGCCAGGCTCTTCCTCGGATAAGGGACGCCTTGAGGCCCTCGGGCGTCCTGGTGGTGATCTCCTACCACTCCCTGGAGGACCGGATCGTAAAGACCTCCTTCCGGGACTGGAGCTCCGACTGCGTGTGTCCTCCCGGGCTCCCGGTCTGTGCCTGCGACCAGGTGCCGCAGGGGGAGCCCCTTCATCGGAAGCCTCGGCGCCCGTCGGAGAAAGAGGTCCGAATGAACCCTCGGTCCAGGAGCGCCCTCCTGAGGGCTTGGAGGAAAGCCGCGTGAAGCGCCTCGCCGGCACGAGCATGGTGGCTTTGGCCGTCGCCGCCTTCCTGGCATCCCTGAGCCTGGTGTCCTGGAGACAGCGGCAGGCATTGGACACCATGAGAACCCTCGAAACCCTCCAGGAGGAGACCGCCCTCGAGGTTGGGGCCAGGGATGAACTCCAAGCTCGGATCCGTCACCTGGAAAGCAGGGGGAGGGTGGTTCCGGAAGCCGAAGCCCGGCTCGGAATGCACACGGCCCTGGACTCTGAGTCCTTCCTCCTAGCGGGAGCAGTTCAGTGAAGGCGGACGGTGTGGTCCGGCATCGGTGGCGCCGCCGACTCCTCTTGGCAGGCTGGGTCCTGGCGTGCCTGATCATCCTCGCCCGTTCGGCCAGCATCCAGCTCCTTCAGGGCTCCTATTGGGCCTCGACTGGCCAGAACCAGCATGAGACGGCGCTGGAGGTAAAAGCACGCAGAGGCTCCATCCTGGACCGGAGGGAGAACCCCCTTGCCGAAAGCACCGGGACGATCCACGTGGCCGTGGCTCCCCGGGAGCTGGTACCGGACACCCGGGACCAGGTTGTGTCCCTCTTGACCTCCGAGTTGGGGCTGAGCCGCGACGCTCGCGCGCGAATCGCGGACCCGGAACGGGCTTGGGTCGAGCTCCAAAAGGGTTTCCCTCCGCAGGTGAAAGAGGCCTTGGACACGCTCCGAGGGGTCTATCTCACCCCGGATTGGACCCGACATTCCAACTACGGCGATTTGGCACAGGATGTCCTGGGCTACATCAAGGACGGGTCCGGGTCGGGCGGGATCGAGGGTCGGTACGATGAACACCTCCGTGGTACGGCCGGTGAGAAGATCCAGGCTCGGGACAATCTCCAAAATCCCATCCCGGGCCAGACCGTCCAGATAAAGGCCCCGGTTCCCGGTGGGGACGTGATCCTGACATTGGACCGGGACCTCCAGGAGATCGGACACGAGGCTCTGGCTTCGGCCATAGAAGAGACCGGAGCCCGAGGCGGGGAACTCATCGTCTCCGTACCAAAGACCGGGGAGATCCTCTCCCTGGTGTCGATCCAGAAAGACGGTCCCGGAAACGTCTCGGCCATCACCTCTCCGTATGAACCGGGATCCACCCTGAAACCCTTCACGGTGGCCTCGATCCTCCTCCACTCCGTAGGTACCCTGGCGGACAGTGTCGACGGCGAGAATGGGACATGGGTGGCCGGGGGTAAGCCCCTGAGGGACGTTCACCCCCACGGCATGATGACGCTGGGTGACGCCTTGAAGTTCTCCTCCAACATCGGGGTCGCCAAAGTAGCAGAAGGGCTGAGCCCCTCCCAGCAGTACCAGATGCTGCGGGACTTCGGCTTCGGGGCTCCCACCGGGATCGACCTCCCGGCTGAAGGAGCCGGGATCCTACCCCGGCCCTCCCGTTGGTCCCGGAGCACCGCATCCCGCCTGGCCATCGGCTATGGCGTTTCGGTTACCCCTCTCCAGATGGCCATGGCGTACGGGGCTCTGGCCAACGGCGGGAAACTCATGGAACCCCGCATCATCAAGGAGCTCCGGGACAACGAGGGCCGGACGGTATTTAAATCGAAGCCCCGTGTGGTCAGGGAAGTCATCCCGGGGCGTCTAGCTCGTGAGATCTCTGAAGTTCTGGTGGACGCGGTAGACGACGGCACAGGGTCGGAAGCTCAGCTGGCTACCTACAAGGTGGCCGGAAAGAGTGGGACCAGCAGGGCTAACGAAGGTGGGGTTTATGTCAAAGGCCACTACGCCTCGTTCGCTTGTTTCGTGCCTGTCGAAGATCCCCAGTTCGTCATTTTTGTGAAGTTGGATCGGCCCGAAGGCGCCTACTACGGTGGCTCCACGGCCGCTCCAGTTACCCGGGCGACGATGGAGGCGGTGCTTGCCGCCCACCATGCGCCCATTGACTGGGAAGTCATGGCTTCCCACGACCGGCGGCAGCCGAGGAATAAACCTCTTCCGGGGGCTCAATTCGCCTCAAGCAACCTCTCCGAATCTCCTACCGTCCGCACGTCCCGGACCACCCCACCACCAGAGACGGGCGCGGTCGTCCCCGACGTCTCCGGTCTATCTCCTCGGCTGGCCGTCCGCCGGTTGCATGCACGTGGTTTCAGAGTTTTGCTGGATGCCGCAGGTCCTGTAGTCGGGACCGACCCACCTCACTCCACCCCGCTCCTTCCAGGCGACACCGTTCGGATTCTGGTCGGAAGGAACGGGGATGGTTAGCGCTGCCATCCCGTTGGCTTCCGTGACCCAACGGCTCGAGGACGCCGGGTTGGTCCTCGGTACCCAAGGGCCCCAGGGCACCTTCGTGACAGGTGTATCACAGGATTCCCGTGCGGTCACACCGGGAGACCTGTTCTTGGCCTGGAAGGGCGTAGATCACGACGGACACGACTACGTAGGAGCGGCTGTAGAGGCGGGGGCCCTGGCCGCGGTGGTCGAGCAGGTACTTCCGACCCTCGAAGTACCCCAGATCCATGTAAGCAACGGACGCCGGGCGGGAGCTCTGGCTGCCGATGAAGTTTTTGGCTCGCCGTGGACAGACCTCTTCTTGGCTGGCGTAACCGGCACCAATGGAAAAACCACGGTTGCGGTCCTTGCTCGGCACCTCCTGGGTGAGAGCGGGCCGGCGAGAGCCTTCGGGACCTTAGGCCTTCTTGAAGAGCATGGGAACGTCCGGCACGGAACCGAGGGTCTGACGACTCCCGGTCCGGTCCAGATCGGACAGTGGCTCCGGGAGATGGTGGACCAAGGCATCCGTTCCGGAGTGTTCGAGGCCTCCTCTCATTCTTTGGCTCAGCATCGGCTGGACGGGTTCCGTCTGGACACGGCCGTGTTCACGAATCTCACCCAGGACCACCTGGACTACCACGAGACTCTGGCCGAGTACCGGGACGCGAAGGGGAAACTCCTGGACCTCCTTAAACCGGGGGGCTGGGTGGTGGTGAATCGGGACGATGGAAGCTGGGACTCGCTCCCATTCGATCCGGACCGGACGGTGTCATTCGGCATGGAAGGCGGCCCAGGAAACCTCACCCTCCATGAGGGGGTCGTTGGTACCACGCTGGTCGCGTCGGATCTGGAAGTCCTCCCCGACGGGACGACCTTCACCCTCCACCGAGGGGCCGAGAAGGCCAGGGTCAACCTGCCCCTTCTGGGCCGTTTTAACGTAGAGAACGCACTGGCGGCGGCGGGGGTGGCTCTCACCGCTGGCCTGACGCTGACCCAGATCGCCAATGGCCTTTCCGCAGCGCCGCAGGTGTCGGGACGGTTGGAGAGGGTGGCCGAGGGGCCCGTCACCGTCCTCATCGATTTTGCTCACACGCCGGATGCCCTGGAACGGGTTCTGAAGACTCTCAGGCCGCTGGTCCAGGGCCGGCTCCTGGTGTTGTTCGGGGCCGGGGGCGACCGCGACAAGGGGAAGCGTCCTCAAATGGGTGAGGTGGTCGCTCGTCTGGCCGACCTCTCTTTCGTGACTTCGGACAACCCGCGGACCGAGGATCCCGAAGTCATCATCGACGACGTGGTCGCAGGAATGGGAGAGGCTCCGGTTCACCGTGTGGCGGACCGGAGGGCAGCCATCGCCGACGCCCTGGAAGTGGCCCATCCGGGAGACCTCCTGCTCCTGGCCGGGAAGGGTCACGAGACCTACCAGGTGATCGGCCTGGAAGCCCAACCTTTCGACGAGGCCGCCATCGTCAAACAGCTCCTGGATCTCCCTGAAGGGGGGCGGCCATGAGCTTTCGCTGGACTGATAGCGAGGTCAGGGCGGCCTTGGGCCTCGCGGGAAGAGGAGAGGGAAGGGACGTGGAGTACACCCGGATCTCCACGGATTCCAGGACGGTGAAAGCCTCCGATCTCTTTGTGGCCCTTTCTGGGGATCAGTTCGATGGGCATGACTTCGCTCTGGACGCTCTCGAACGGGGGGCGGCCGGGGCCGTGGTGTCCGAGGACGTGGTCTCCAACGAAGACCGCCGCTTCTACACGGTTCCGGATACCCTCGTGGCCCTGGGGAACCTGGCCCATCACCGAAGGAAGAGGTTGTCCTCCCGGGTTGTGGGCATAACAGGATCCGCCGGAAAAACCACGACCAAAGACCTATTGGGCGAAGTTCTCCGGGGGACCTTCTCGGTGCACCAAACCCAGGGGAACTTCAACAACCGAATCGGCCTACCCCTCACCCTCCTGGCCACGCCCAGCGAGGTCGATGTCCTGGTTCTGGAGATGGGCACCAACGAGCCGGGGGAGATTCGGGCCCTCACCGGCATTGCCGAGCCCTACGTCGGCGTCATCACTACGGTCAGCGAGGCCCACCTCGAAAAGCTCGGCTCCATCGAGGGTGTGATGGAGGAGAAGCTGGACCTCATCAGAGGTCTCCCGAGGAACGGGCTGGCGGTGGTTGGAGACGAGCCCCCCGCCCTGGAGTCCGGAGCCCGAGCGCTCTTTCCCGAGGTCGTTGTGTCAGGATGGAGCGATCGCGTGAGGCCCGAAGACCGCCCCGAAGCTCCTGTGGCTTCCGACGATGGGTGCTATCGGTTCCAGTGGAGGGGCGAGGAGGTGAAGCTGAGCCTTCCGGGGCGCCATTCCGTAACCAACGCCCTTTTGGCCTTGGCAGTAGCCGAAGCACTGGGTGTCCCGGCCGGGGATGCCGCCCGTCGGATCGGATCCGTGGAGCCAGGAAGCATGCGGAGTGAGATCCGATCCGTGGGAGATCTGACCCTCCTCGTGGACTGTTACAACGCAAACCCACAGAGCCTTAGAGCTGCCTTGGAGCTGCTTTCCACCGTAAGGGCTGCCGGCCGAAGGGTGGCCGTGCTGGGGAGCATGCTGGAACTGGGAGAGGAGGCGGAGGCCCTTCATCGACATGCTCTGGAGGAGGCCCTTTCTTTCCCGCTGGATCTTGTCGTGGCCACCGGCCTCTTCGCCGACGCTGCACGAACGACCCCGGTGCCTACCGGCCATGCCGAGCTACTGGTCGCTCCCGGGTTGGAACAGGCTAGAGAAGCTCTGCTCAAGGCCCTGGAGGGATCCGAGGTCGTGTTGCTGAAAGCGTCCCGGGGCGTGGCCATGGAGTCGTTGATTCCTAGCCTGGAATCCCGATTCGGCAAGGTGGAGCTGGACTGACATGCTGTTCCATCTTCTGCCGCAATTCGCCGACGTGCACATCGTCTTCAACCTGTTCGGGTACATCACCTTCCGAGCGGCCGGGGCCGTGGTGACCGCACTCCTGCTGGCGTTTGTCCTGGGGCCTGCCACCATCCGATGGCTCACCCGCATGAAGGTTGGCCAGATCGTCAGGGACGACGGGCCCGAGACACACCTGGAGAAAGCAGGGACTCCCACGATGGGGGGGGTCCTCATCATCATGGCGGCCGGGTTCTCGACCCTGCTCTGGGCTGACCTCACAAACGGTTTCACCATCGTCGCGTTGGTGGCCCTTTTCTGGATGGGGCTCCTGGGTTTCCTGGACGATTACCTGAAGGTGGTCCAGAAAAAGTCTCGAGGCCTGGTGGCCAAGTACAAGATGGCGGGCCAGGTACTCTTCGGACTCGGCCTCGCTCTTTTCCTCCTCCAGTGGCCCATCTGGCCCGTCCCCACCACCTGGACCCAGGTCCCCTTCTTCGCCGAGTGGGTGGCGGTGTTTTGGGCTCCGGCTTACGTGGCGTTCGTTCCTGTCGTTGTTGCAGGGACTTCGAACACGGTGAATCTCACCGACGGGTTGGACGGACTGGCGGCCGGCCTGGCGGCTATCGCCGTCCTGGTTTTTGGGGTTTTCGCTTACTTCATGGGTCGCGTGGATGCCTCGGCCTACCTGGGCCTCTTCTACCTACCGGGAGCCGGGGAGCTGACCATCTACGCGGCCGCATTGGCCGGATCGGCCATCGGGTTCCTTTGGTACAACGCCCACCCTGCGACGGTTTTCATGGGGGACACGGGATCTCTCGCTCTGGGGGGTGCCATCGGGGTGATGTCTATCCTCCTGAAAGTCGAATTCCTGCTGGTGATCGTCGGGGGCGTGTTCGTCATGGAAGGCCTGTCGGTGATCATCCAGACGGGCTGGTTCAAATACACGGCTCGGAAGTACGGGGCCGGAAGGCGCGTGTTCCTCATGGCGCCGATTCACCACCACTTCGAAAAGCTGGGCTGGGCCGAAAGCAAGATCGTGGTCCGGTTTTGGATTCTGGGAATCCTCTTCGCGATGATCGGCTTCTCCACGCTGAAAATCCGATGAGGGGGAAAGAGAGGATAACCGGCGGGCAGGGGAACCACGCCCCCGGGGCGGCAGATGAAGCCTTTGGAAGGAAGCACGATTTCAATCCTCGGACTGGGGGCCAGCGGTGTGGCCGCGGCCCGGTTGGCCCTTATCAAGGGAGGAAAGGTTTATGTCTCGGATTCGCAGGTTGAACCCTCAGCTGCAGCTGGTGCAACCGAGCTGCGGAGCATGGGAGCCCGAGTGGAGCTCGGAAGGCACGATCTGGAACGAGTGGCCGGAGCAGACACCGTGGTGGTTAGTCCTGGAATCCCCCCCGACGCTCCAGTGCTCAAGGCCCTCAAGGCTGCTGGACGAGGATGGGTATCCGAGCCTGAATTCGCCTTTCGGTTCCTCAATGGTCCACTGATCGCCGTGACTGGAACGAACGGGAAGACCACCACCGCCGCCATGACGGCTCACCTCCTCCAGGAATCTGGGGCTGAGGTGGGCCTGGGTGGGAACATCGGGGCGGAGTTCGGGCCTCCGGCCTCAGGCTTGGCCCTGATGGACCCGACCCCGGATTGGTTCGTGGTGGAGGTCTCTTCGTTCCAGCTGGCTGGCATCGTGGACTTCAAACCGACCATCGGAGTAGTGACGAGCCTGGCCCCGGACCATCTGGACCGGTACCCGTCGGTGGCGGCCTACTACCGGGACAAAGGGCGTTTGTTCGAGAACGCCGATCCGGGAAGCCAATGGGTGCTCAATGGGGACTCTACAGCCGTGGAGGAGCTGGCTGGGGACGCCCAGGGCATCCGTTACCGGTTCAGTTTATGGGAAACGGGAGACGTAGCGCCCCCGTCGGAAACCCACGCTTTCCTCATGGACGGAGACCTGATCCTCCGACTCCCGGGTGAGGACGCCGAGGTTCTCCTCCCGGCCGGAGATCTGCCCACCCTGGGACTCCACAATGTCGGGAACGCCCTGGCGGCGGCTCTTACCACCGGCCTCACGGGGCAGGGGGCAAGTTCCATCGGCGCGGGACTGAGGACCTTCCGCCCCCTCCCGCACCGGCTGGAGGTGGTGGCGGAAGCTGATGGCATCACGTGGGTGAACGATTCCAAAGCGACCAACGTGGCCGCCACTTCCGGAGCGCTGAATAGCCTGGCTGGTCCCTTGGTACTCCTCCTTGGTGGAAAGGACAAAGGGGAGGATCTGAGCCCCCTTCGGGAGGCTATGCACGGGGGGGTTCGCCGTGTGGTCGTCTTCGGAGAGGCCAGGCACAGAATCGCCGCGGGCCTGGAAGGCCACGTCGAGTTGACCCTGGTAGACGGCACCTTCGAGTTGGCTGTGGACCTTGCGCGGGCCTGTTCGGAAGAGGGGGACATCCTACTCCTCTCTCCGGCATGCTCCAGCTTCGACATGTTCGCCAGTTATGAGGCCCGTGGAGACCGGTTCTCGGCCCTGGCCCGGGGAGAAGCCTAGAATGGCGCCCCCGCCTTCCAATGTGGCCCGAATGGGCCCGGCGTCTGTCCCCGATGTCGGCTTGGGAAAGGGTTGGGAGCCCGCCGTCCTCATGGGCGTCACTCTAGCTCTGTTTACCTTCGGGCTGGTCACCCTTTCCAGCGCCACCACGTTCCTCGCTCACCAGGCCGGAGACCAGGCCCCCAGGTTCGTCCTCCAGCAGGCGTTTGGAGGAGCACTGGGGCTGGCGGCTCTCGTCGTATTTTCTCGAGTGCCCCTCTCGTGGTGGCGGACCATGGCCTGGCCGCTGCTGGGATTCTCCTGGCTCCTCCTCGTCATCCTCATCCTGCCCGGTACGGAGGCCATCGCCCCTCGGATCAACGGGGCGCGCCGATGGCTCGTTACGCCCATCGGGAGGTTCCAGCCGTCCGAGTTGGCCAAGATGGCCATCATCTTCTGGACGGCTGCTTTGGCGGTGAAGAAGCAGGTCCATTTCAAAAGCCTACGAAAGGGGCTCTTGCCGTTCCTGGTGGTGTGGGGAGCCGTGCTCCTGCCCATCGCCGCGGAACCCGACTTCTCGACGGCCTGCCTGGTCGGGATCTTGGCCGGGATCGTGGTCTTCACCGCCGGAGGCCGCATCGGACACTTCGTGTTCCTGGGACTTTTTGTTCTTCCCGTGGTGCTGGCGAAGCTCGGCGAGGGATTCCGTGTCGATCGGATGCGAGCCTTCTGGGACCCGACTTTTGACCCAGCGGGGGCTGGGTATCAGGTGAGGCAGTCCCTGGTGGCCATTGGATCCGGGGGGCTCACGGGGGTCGGCTTCGGGGAGGGTAGGCAGAAGTTCGGATTTCTCCCCGAGCCCCACAACGACTTCATCTTCGCCATGATCGGGGAGGAGTGGGGATTGCTGGGTGTCCTCTTCGTTGTGAGCCTCTTCATCACCCTGATCCTGGTAGGCTTCCGAATCGCCCAGCGGGCCCCGGACCTGTTCAGTGAACTCTTGGCCGTCGGTTTCACCAGCCTTATCGCCCTGCAGGCCACACTCCACATGAGCGTCGGTCTCGGCCTGGTGCCCAACACCGGATTGGCCCTGCCCCTGATCTCCTACGGCCGGTCCAACCTGGTGGTTACCCTCGCTTCCATTGGCGTCCTTATCGCCATCGCCCGGGCTCAGCCGGAGATGGGGAGGAGCCATGGTTAGTCCGTTGGGTCAGCGCACCGTGGCGGTTTTTGCCGGTGGGGGAACGGGCGGACACCTCTACCCGGCACTGGCCCTGGCCGACGCCCTGACCGGGCTTCGACCGGATGTGGATCCGTTTTTTGTGGGGTCTGAGCGGGGCCTCGAAGCCAGGGTCCTACCGGAGCGGGGCCTGGACCACCATCTCCTTCCTGTCCGAGGGTTCCGGAGGGGAAGGATCCTGGAGAACCTGGGAGTGCTCTGGGCACTGGTGCGTTCTTTGGTCTCCACCGGCCTCCTGTTCTCCCACCTCCGGCCGAGCATCGTTGTGGTCACGGGTGGGTACGCTGGTGGGCCGGCTGGTCTGGTGGCGGCGGTCATGGGAATCCCCATGGCCCTTCAGGAACAGAACGCACGGCCGGGATTCACCTCCCGGGTCCTCTCCCGGTGGGCGCGGCAGATCCACTTGGCCTTCCCAGAAGCGAAGGACGCCGTTCCATCGGGGGCTCGAGCTCGAAGCCTTCTGTCGGGGAATCCGGTTCGAGAGGTCGTGTTCCACGAAGCTGGCGCGGCCAAAGCCCGCTTCGGGGTGGAGGAAGGGGCGAGGATGGTCCTGGTGGTGGGCGGTAGCCAGGGAGCCAGAGCCCTCAATAACGCTTTGCTCGAGGTGGTCAGGCGGGTATCTGAAGGGAAGCTCGAACGCCCGAAGGATGTGAGTCTCCTATGGGCCACCGGGCCGAACGACCTGGAGCGGGTCGAGGAGCAGGTCCAATCGCTGGGTGATCCGGACTGGGTCCGTGTCGTGGGCTACATACAGGAGATGCCGGAAGCTCTCAGTGCGGCCACCCTGGCCATCACACGGGCTGGAGCAATGACCACCTCGGAGCTCCTCGCCTGGGGTGTGCCCGCGATCCTGGTGCCCCTGCCAACCGCCGCAGCGGATCATCAAACCCGGAATGCGGAGAGTCTGGCGGAAGCCGGGATGGCTGTTCATCTCCCTGAAAAGGACATGACCGGCGACACTCTCTGGGGGAAGGTCCTCTCCGTCCTTTCTTCTCCGGCAACGCTGGCGTCCATGGCGAAAGCGGCCTCTAGCCTCGGTCGACCCGAGG
>JANQDZ010000099.1 GCA_028278645.1 Longimicrobiales bacterium
ACGGATGCGCACGGTGAGGCCTCAGCTCCGGCGTGCGCTGGAGGCCCGAGACCGGGGCTGCCGGTTCCCGGGTTGTGGGGCCCGGTTCACGGAGGCCCACCATGTGGTGCACTGGCAGGACGGAGGTGAGACGACACTGGACAATTGCCTGTTGCTCTGTCGTCGGCATCATCGGGTGGTTCATGAGGGCAGGGTCATGGTGTGTCTGGACGTGAACCACCAGGCGGTGTTTTTCACCCCGAAGGGCAAGGCTTTGGCCGGAGCCCCGCCCAGGCAGTTAACGCCGTTGCCACCGGCACTGACGGAACCCAAAACGTCAGGGGGATGGGAGTCCGGGGAGCAAGGGGCTTACGCCTTCGAGGCGCCACCGGTCACGGAAGGGGGCGGGATACCAACCTACAACCACGACCGGGACATCCCGTGGGAAGACGAGGCCCGGGCCTGGGAGGCGGTGGATCCGGCGTAGGGCTGGCTCCGGCCCCCGGCGCCGGTGCCTGCGCAGGGTTCTGGCCTCAGCCCGGCGCCGGTGCCTGGGCCGGGTTCGGTCGCCCCGGGGGCCGGCCTGGCCCGGGCCGTCCACCCACAGCAGCCTCCCCCGAGTCTGCTCCCCGCGGGGAGCAACGGGCAGACAGAAGAGGAAGGGACACTCACCGTCCGAACCCGGGGCCGATTCCTCTTCCGAATCCACGTCGGAAACACATTGCTCCTGGATGGGCGAAGGCTTAGTCTTCCCGTTTCTTGTCCCCGAGGTGGGGGTGGGACCCATGGCCGTATACACCGATGACCCACAGTTCGCCACGGCTTTCCTATCCTCGGAGATCGCCGCGGGTTTTGTTCCCGCAGGACCCAGGGATCCCGCCCTACGCCCTGTCCTCGACGCTGTATTTCAAAACGGACCGGTCTTCGTCTCCAACGAGCGGACCCCGGAACCGATCCCCACCCTCCTCATCACCGAATACTCCCCTCGGTCCCAGTACGATTTCCTGATCGAAATGGCACGGGGCAGAAATGGGCTCCCCGATGGGATATTCTGTCTTGCTGGCGCCGGGGAAAAATTCCACGGATTTAAGGGGCGACACTGGGAAGCGCTCCAGGGGAATCTCCATCTGGCGGTTCATTTTGCGCCCGGAAGAGAGGTCGAGAGATTCGGGGTGGCGTTCACGATCCTGGCAGCCCTTTCTGTGGCGGAGTCTTTGAACCAAATTGCAGGGCTTGAGAATCGGGCCCGAATCAAATGGGTCAACGACATTCTCGTGGAGGAGAAAAAGGTGGGCGGAGTCCTGGCCTACACCCAGAGCCAGGGGACAGCCGTCACCTCGGCCGTCTTGGGGATCGGAGTGAACGTGGAGGCCACCCCGGAGGTGGTGCCGACTCCTTTTGTCCCAGCGGTGGGAGCGGTACGTGACTTGCTCTCGGGGACCCCTCAAGGACTTCGGCAGGCGGTCTTATGGGAGCTGCTGAAGACGCTGGGGGAGACCTACAGGGTGCTACTGGAGGAGGGGGTGGACCCGCTCCTCCGCCGATATCGGGAGCACTCGATGGTTCTGGGCAGACGGGTCACGATTTGTACCGAGGACTCGGACGAGCAAATGGAGGTCCTCGCGGAGGGCCGGGTGGCCGGCATCGGCGAGAACCTCGAGCTGCTCCTGGAAGGCCGTGACAAGCCTGTGACCGGAGGTCGATTGGTTTTGGAATAGCGCGACGTGAGCCAGTGAAGGCGGCTTGGCTCCGACAGGCGCAAGGGATGTTGGATGAAAACCTGAAAGGCGGATCTCTCCCAGGATTCGCCGTCGGAAACGGAGAAAAAGAATGAACCCACCAGACCTACTGGTTGTTTGTCTTTCCGCTTTTGTTGCGGTGTTTTTCCTGCTGGGCTTTTTGGCCGTGGTGATGCGACTGCTCATCGCGGTTTTCCCCGAGAAGCTGGCCGGCATCGATTCCGCAACCATCGCCGCGGTAACTGCAGCGGCAGCCTACGTCTTTCCAGGAACAAAAGTCACTAAAGTCGAGGAGATAAAATGATCTTCGCAGAGAATCCAAAAAAGATACGGGTGATGTTCACCCCCTTCCGTGACGGGCTGCAGAGCAGTTTCGGCGGCAAGGTTCGCCTGAACGACTTCCTCCCGGCCATGGAGCTTGCTGCCCAGTCCGGGATCCAGCACTTCGAGTTCGGGGGCGGCGCTCGCTTCCAGGCGCCCCTCTTCTACCTCGGTGAGAACCCCTTCGAGTGCATGCGGAAGATCCGGAACGTCGTGGGCCCCGATGCGGATCTTCAGATCCTCACCCGCTCGGTGTCCGGCGTGACGCTCACGACCCAGTCTCCGGAAGGTCTGGCCCTTCAAGGGAAGATGATGGCCGCCGCCGAGACCACGTGGGACCGGAACTTCGACTACATGAACGACGTCCGGAACCTGCTGAACACCGGTAAGCCCATCGTCGAGGCCGGGATGCACCATCAGTGCGTCATCGCTCTCATGGGCCTTCCGTTCGAGAGTGACACGGTCCACACATCCGATTTCTATTTCAACATCGGAAAGCAGATTCTCGCATTCCACGAATCGGGCGAATGCCGCGTCGACTCCCTCTGTCTGAAGGACGCATCCGGCACCACCGATCCCATGACCATCTACAAGACGGCCGTGGAGCTGAAGAAGATCATGCCGCCGGAGATGCCCCTCTGGATGCACACCCACGACACGGCTTCCACCGCGGTTTCCTGCTACCAGGCAGCCATCCACGGTGGGTGCGACGGCGTGGACGTATCGGTTCGGCCCATGGCCAGCGGCACCGTGCAGCCCGACGCCCGTTCCCTGGCTCACGCCCTGAAGGGGACCGGCTATACGCTGGACATGGACGTGTCCGCCATGGGTGAGATCGAGTCCCTTCTTACTGAAGGCATGAAGGAGTACGACTTCAACCCCACCACGACCTCCGCCGACGCCCGGGTGCTGGGATTCCCCATGCCCGGCGGCGCCATCGGACCCAACGTCCACATGATGGTGAAGGCCGGTATCCTGGATAAATACTCCGACGTCCTGGCCGAATTTCCAGTGGTGGTGGAAGCCGGTGGCGCGTGGACCAGCGTGACGCCGGGAAGCCAGCAGTACTGGCTCCAGGCATTTAATAACGTCATGTACGGCCGGTGGGAGAACATCCAGGCAGGGTACGGAAAGGCCGTCCTCGGATACTTCGGGAAAACCCCCCTCTCTCCGGATCCGGATGTGGTCAAGAAGGCTTCCGACCAGCTCGAGCTGGAGCCCTTCGACGGTGATCCTCTCGCGGCTGCCCCGAATAACATCGAGGCCGCGCAGCAGATCCTCAGGGACCACAACCTGGAGGTCAACGACGAGAACACCTTCCTGGTCCTGTCCTGCATCGTGCCGGGCGGGAAGATCGAGACCAACCAGGGCCTGAACTTCCTCCTCGGGAAGCCCAAGATCGACATCCCGCTGAAGAAGAAGGAAGAGCCGAAGGCTGAAGTGGCGGTCGCCGCCCCGGCAGCCGGAGCCGCGCCGGCCATCACCGGTCCGGTCACCACCTCCGTGAAGGTCCAGGAAGGCGCCCAGACCCGCACCTTCTCCGTCACTGTCGAGCCCGTGGGCGGAGCCGAGGCTCCGGCCCCGGCAGCAGAGGCCGCACCGGCCGCCGCAGCGAGCGGAACGCAGGTGTTCTCGACCTTCGCCGGTTCCGTCGAGGTCGTCGACATCCTGGTGAAGGAGGGGGACAAGGTGAACGAGGGCGACGTGGTTGCCGCCATCGAAGCCATGAAGGCAAAACACGACATCAAGGCGCCCTGCGGCGGGACCGTGAGCGGCGTTCACGTATCCATCGGAGACGAAATCGACAGTAGCAACGCCATCGTCTCCATCGCCTGAGGCGCCCGTTAAATGGATATCTTCATCCAGCTGGCACGAGACTCGGGGATAGCCAATCTAGGACTTGGCAATCTCCTGATGTTCGTGGTGGCCGGGATCCTCATCTACCTGGCTATCGCGAAGGAATACGAACCTCTACTCCTGATTCCCATCGGGTTCGGCGCCGTACTGGCCAACCTTCCCTTGGCGGAGATGTCGTCAGAAGGGACGTCCCTCATCGGGAAGATCTACCTGGAGGGAATCGAGAACACTGAACTCCTTCCGCCCCTGATCTTCCTGGGCGTGGGGGTCCTGACGGACTTCCGACCCCTCCTTGGGCGTCCCCTGACGTTCCTGTTGGGGGCGGCGGCTCAGCTCGGCATCTTCGTGGCCGCTTTAGGCGCCTTCTACCTCCTGGGATTTAACGCCCAGGAGGCGGCGTCCATCGGCATCATCGGGGGTGCCGACGGGCCAACCTCCATCTTCCTGACGGCCAAACTGGCTCCGCACCTTCTGGGTCCCGTGGCTGTGGCTGCGTACAGCTACATGGCTTTGGTGCCCATCATCCAGCCGCCGATTCTGCGGATGATGACGACGAAGGCCGAGCGGGCCATCGACATGCCGCAGGCCATTCCGGTGTCCCAGAGGGCAGCGATTTTGTTCCCCCTCGTGACGGGGATCCTGGCATCACTGGCCGTGCCCTCCAGCGCACCACTCCTCGGTATGCTGATGTTCGGCAACCTGCTGAGAGAAAGTGGCGTGACGGAGCGGCTCAAGAAGACCGCCGGCGGGCCCATGCTCGACATCGTGACCATCCTTTTGGGCCTCGTTGTCGGTGCGACCATGTCGGCTGAGGCCTTCCTGACCACGCGGACGCTGGGGATCCTGGTGCTTGGCGCCTTCGCGTTCTCCTTCAGCACGGCTGGCGGAATCCTGTTCGCGAAGATCATCAACCTCTTCCTCTCGAAAGAGAAGAAGATCAACCCTTGCATCGGGGCGGCCGGAGTCTCCGCCGTACCGATGTCGGCTCGTGTCGTTCAGCAGTTCGTGTCCGACGAGACAAACGGGAAGGTGAATCCGCTGATGCCGGCCATGGGACCCAACGTGGCTGGAGTCATCGGCTCTGCCGTTGCCGCAGGCGTGTTCTTGGCCTTGGTGGGGTAGGACGCGAAAACGCGGCCTGACGGACCGGCCGTTCAGATAGGATGACCCCTGGGGTGCTAGGCGCCCCGGGGGTTTTCATTTCCCTTCGCAGTGGGCTCTTGGGGTAGACGCGGCTTGGCCTTTTTCGGCCTCCACCTAGCCCCGGAAAAGGGACTCCCCTTCAGCCAGGGCAGAAAGTGGAACCGCTTCCACATCCTCCGAGATCGGAAACCGCTTGATACCGGGGTAGATCACCGCCACCCTGGTCAACCCTAGGTCCTCTCTCGCGATGCGGATGGAACGCGTGAGTCGAGGGGTGTCTGTTCGCTTACATTCGACACCCAACAGCTGGGTGCCCCGACGGATCACGAGGTCAATCTCGGCGCCCTGGTGTGTGGCCCAGAAATACACCTCATCATGGGGAGCCGACCTCAGTACCTCCTCTATGACAAGACCTTCCCATGAAGCGCCCGCCTTGGGATGGGTCAGAAGACTCTTCATGGACTCAATTGCCAGAAGTTGGTGAAGGAGCCCCGAGTCCCGAACATAGACCTTGGGCGATTTCACCTGGCGTTTTCGCAGGTTTGCATGATACGGCTGGAGTTGCCGAATCATGAATGCGTCGGAGAGGATATCGAGATACCGGCGAGCCGTCGACTCGCTGGCACCCAGCGCTCTGGCAGCCTCAGCGGCATTCCAGGTCTGTCCATGGTAGTGGGCGAGAATGGTCCAGAAACGTCGAAGCGCTGCGGCCGGAACGCGGACACCCCACTGAGGAAGGTCTCGCTCCAAAAGAGTCTGGATGAAGTTCTTCCGCCATGCCAGACAATCCGACGTCTGCCGCATCAGGTCCCCGGAAGCGCTCCCCAGAATCAGGAAACGGGCGGGCCCCCCTTCTCGGTCCACAAGGACCCGGAGCACAGGATACAGGTCCGGTTACCATGAAAAACCGTATAGCCAAGATGGTTTTTCATGTTTTCTTGTCCCAGAAGAACCGCCAGAACTATAAGGTGAGACGTCGAAGGCCTGACCCCTCTTCAGACCACCCGCCCCCAGGGGGCAGCGAGGATCCCCGGGGCAAGCCACTCCACTTTATCTCCATCGTGGAGAAGGAGGCACCCGACGACCCCGTCCCCGTACTCCTCCTGAAACGTCTTGAGATGGCGAATGTCATGGGTACGAGGGCGGCGAGTGACCTTCACCTCCACGGCCAGCAGTCGACCACGCCACTCCACAACGAAGTCCACCTCCTCGCCGGCTGCGGTTCGCCAATAGAAGACTTCCGGGCGATCCAGAACCTGGCTTTCTCGCCATGCCAGGAGATCAGAAAAGACCAGATTCTCCAGATCCTGCCCTCCGGGTTCCCTGGATCCCGACAGTCGAAGGGCCAGGCCCGTGTCGGCCCAGTAGGCTTTCGGCGTCTTGATCAGCCGCTTTGTCCGGTTCACGGAGAAGGCCGGAAGGCGCACCAGTTGATAGGAGGTCTCAAGGAGATTCAGCCACCGTCGGACGGTGGGTTGGGAAAGCTGAACGTCTCGCCCCAACTCGGTCTGGTTGATCAGTTGGCCCAATCGGTGACAGGAGGCTCCCATCAGGCGACGGAAGTCCACAAGGCTCTCGATAACCGAGAGGTCCTTGAGGTCTCGCTCCAGGTATGTCCGGATGTACCCGTCGAACCAGATCGCGCGATCCTCCGGATCGGCGAATTCCAGGGCGGGAACCGGGAAACCGCCTTGACGAGCCAACTCCCTCCAATCAACCGGCTGGGACTCGAGCTCGTCCAGCACCGCCGGCCAGCTCTCCAGGTCGTCGTCGAAAAAGGCGGACCACCGGCCGGCCACCCCAAGCCCCAGTCGCTCCCGGCGGGTCATGGGCCAAAGGGTGAGGTAGCTTGCTCTCCCCGCAAGGGATTCGGAGACCGATTTCATCAGGAGCAGGTTTGCGGATCCAGTCAGGATGAACCGGCCAGGGACCCGATTCCGGTCCACGGATCGCTTCACTGCAAGGAGGAGTTCCGGCTTTCTTTGAACCTCGTCCAAGACCATGGCTCCGGACCGCTCCACCAGGTCGTCCGGGTAGCGCTCGGCCTGGGCCAGCACATCGAGATCGTCGAGGGTGAAATAGTCACGCTCCCCCTCGAGAAGATCCCGAACCAGGGTGCTCTTTCCCGTCTGGCGAGCCCCTGTGATCACCACCACCGGCATGGTTCTGGCGAGACGATGAACCGAATCGGTGAGAAACCGGGGATACAATTGGCCTTTCATGATATGAATGATAATCATTCATGTGTTGAATGACCAGGATTTCCCGTTTCCTTCTCCAGCGGCCCAATCGAGCCTCGGAGCCGGCCCGGCGGGGGGGATCTACAGCAGCCGTTTACCTGGCTATGGAAGACCGGTCTTTCACCTTGATTTCCAACTCATCGTCGGTCCACCCGCTACCCTCCAGCTTTTTCTCCACCCTCTTTCCCAGATCGGTCTCGGCCATATAAACGGTGATGGAACCCTGGGCCGTTCCTGTCGAGGACCATCGGCCGACCCAGTTGTCGTAGTCCAGCGTATAGGCTTCGGTCGCAAACGAAAACCCTTCGGGAAGGTACGGCCGGAGAGTGGTGGGGATCCTTCCTCGATACGCATCGGCAGGCCACCTACCTTTGTCGGCCGAGTGCGCGTGGACCGCCATTCGGACGATGTGGAGGTCGGCTACCACCGCCGTGGCATGCGTTGCATCGACGGCCGTTTTGAATGTGGACGTACCCATCCCCGCCAGGATCCCTGCAATCAGGATCCCGATCAGGAGCTCGACAAGCGTATGTCCGCTTCGGTGGACCATGGTACTCCCCCGCGCACCACTTGCCAGCCGCGACCGAAGATTGGAGGGCTCGGGCGGGCCCGGCCTTTGGAGACCGGAAACCCCCCGTTGGGTTTTCTCCCGCCGTCGCCCTTTGGAATTGTCGCGGGATGAAGGAGCGGGACGTCACCAGATGTCCGCGGGTCCAGTCTCGTGCAGCGGGCGTGCCTCAAGCGCTCCGTTGGCGTAGGCCCTTGTCCGGCAATGCCTTAGGTCGCCCGTAGCTCTGAGGCCAAATCGAGGAATCTGTGCAGAAGGTGAACAGTCCCAGCACCTGGAAGAACGTCAGCCTTGATTCCCGGGGCACCCACCCCCAGTGTTCAAAAAGTAGACGGTGTCCAAGGGCTGGACAGATCTCTCCCCCCAATGATCTTCGGACCCTGCCGGCGGAGGAAAACCGATGAACGGAACCGTGGTTTTTATCGAGGATGATCAAGAGATCAGGCGGCCGTTGACTACGTTGCTCCAGCGATCGGGCTTGGAAGTCTATCCGACAGCTACGGGGCAGGAAGGGATCACCGCTTTCGAGGACCTCAGCCCGGACGCTGTTCTCTTGGACCTCAACCTTCCGGACATCTCAGGGTTCGAAGTCCTGGAACAGATCACCCACCGGGGCGGAACCGTGATCATGCTCACCGGCCAAGGGGATGTGGAGACGGCGGTCCGCGCCATCCAGTTGGGCGCGGAGAACTTTCTCACCAAGCCCGTGGACACGACTCACCTCGTGGCCGTTCTGGCTCGAGCCATCGAAAAGTCTCGCCTACGCCGGGAGACCGCTCGCCTCCGGACCAGCGAGATGGCGGGTCCGGACCTGGAAGCCCTGGGGACTTCCCCGCAAGCCCAACAAATCCAGGAACAGATCCGTCTGTTGGCCGAGAACGATCGGTCCGTGGTCCTCCTGACCGGCGAGTCGGGAACCGGGAAGGGACACGTAGCCCGCTTGATCCATGAACTTTCGCCTCGAAACCGGTCGCCTTTTGTCCAGGTGAACTGTGCGGGTTTGTCTTCCCCTCTCCTCGAGAGTGAGCTGTTTGGACACGAGAAGGGAGCGTTTACGGACGCCAAGGAGCGGAAACTCGGTCTCTTCGAATCGGCTCAAGCCGGAACCGTTTTCCTCGACGAGGTCGGTGAGCTCTCGCCCCAACTCCAACCGAAGCTTCTTCACGTCCTCGAGGAGCGCACGTTTCGGCGGGTCGGCGGTACCAAGGAGATTCCGGTGGAGGCGCGTGTCCTGGCTGCGTCCAATCGGAACCTAGGGGAGGACGTTGAAAACGGGCGATTCAGGGAAGACCTTTTCTACCGCCTCAGCGTGTTCCCCCTGGCACTACCGCCGCTGAGGGAACGATCCCGGGACGATCTCCTGGTCCTTCTGAGGACGCTCCTAACGGGCCTCTCCCCGAGGACGGGCCATGGATCCAAGAAGATCGATCCCGAAGTCACCGACCGGCTTCTGAACTACCCCTGGCCCGGAAACGTTCGGGAGATGAGGAATGTGCTGGAGAGAGCGTTGATCCTTTCGGCCAGGAGCGAAACGGTGACCCTGGAGCACATCCCCGGAGACTTCAAGGAACAGAAATCACCTAGAACCGACATGAACCTCAGAGGCCGATCCATGCGGGACGTGGAACGGCAGCACATTGCTCAGACGCTCAGGGCCCAACAGGGCAACCGGAGCCGCACGGCCAAAATCCTCGGTGTGTCCAGGACCACCCTCATCAAAAAGATCAAGGAATTTGATCTGGAGTAAGGCACCGAGCCATGGGGTACTTTGGTGTCGCCCCGTCCAAAAAGTGCACACTGTAAACAATCTGGACAGGTCGCCAAGGTCCCTGGCCACAGGGTTTTCACCTTCATAGTCCAGATTCTGAACACTTTCCGAAGGTCATCCGGTTTTCGCCAAGACCTTAAATCATTGTCTCATAACAGTTTGCTGTGTTCAGGAGGTTGGCATACCGTCTGCTCCAGGTCGGGTGCGCCCAAAAATCCTGTGTGGTTGATAAGGGGCCTTCCTGCCAGAGGCGAGTTGGGCCCCCTCCCCTCAAGAATAAAGGCAGTATGGATAACGAGATGATGGCCAGGATCCTGGTGATCGACGACGACCCCGCCGTGAGGCGCACCCTCGCTCGCGGATGCGCGAGGGCCGGGCACGACGTCGTGGAGGCGGCCGACGGGAAAGCAGCCAAAAGCGAGTTGGATACCGAGCTCCCCGACCTTGTGATTACCGATATCTACATGCCAAACATGGACGGCATCGAAATCATCAACCTCCTCCGAAAGAGGAAGACTGGAACCAAAGTCCTGGCGATTTCAGGAGGAGGGTTGGCGCGGTCCGGGAACGAGGTCCTCACGGATGCAGTGCTTCTCGGAGCCCATCGCATACTCCACAAACCGTTCACGCTCGACGAGCTCAACTCCGCGTTGGATGCGCTTCTGAGCGACGCATGACCACCTGCAGCGCTGTATGCGGACCCTGACCGAGGCACCCATGTCCGTATCCTCCCTGAACCAACCGCAGTCCGTCCGAAATGGTCATTCCTACATCCGACACCGGGGGCCATCACCCCCGGTGTCCGGCCCCACCGCCTCTCCAACGCCCCCGGTGGCACCCTTCGGCATCGATCGTCCAGGCAGGGTCCTGGTGGTGGACGACGAACGGGGGATCCGGGAGATGATGCGCCGGACCATGACGATGTTGGGCCACGGGGTCGAGCTGGCCGCCGACGGGATCGAAGCCCTGGCGAAGCTCCCATTGGACATCGATCTAGTGATGTTGGACGCCGAGATGCCGAACATGGACGGTTTTGAGGTGGCAAGACGGATCAGGAAAATTCCGGAATACGCCGACCTGCCCATCATCATGATCACGGGCCGGAACACCAAGGAGGACAGGGTCAGGGCGGCGGAAGTCGGGATCAACGACTTTGTTCAAAAGCCCTTCGATACCGAGGAACTCAGGCTCCGCTCCGCCTCGCTGTTGAAGCTGAAGCGGGCCACCGACGAGCTGAAAAGCCACGGCACCGAGCTGGAGAACCTGGTTCGGCGCAGGACCATGGCCCTTCGAGAGGCCCTCGACGAAGGCGTCGCCGCGAGACGGGCCACTCACGAGGCCCACCTGGACACCATCAAGCGACTGGTGAGGGCAGCGGAGTACAAAGACGAGGACACCGGGGGACACATCGAGCGCATCGGGATGTTCAGCGAGGTTTTGGCCGACGGTTTGGGCATGGGCCCGAGGGAGACAGAGATCATTCGTCATGCGGCACCCATGCATGACGTGGGGAAGATCGGGATTCCCGACCGGGTCCTATTGAAGAGGGGCCCTCTGGACGACGATGAGTGGGCCGTGATGCGATCCCATACCGTGATCGGGTCCGAGATCCTCCGGGGATCCCCTTCGGAGATCCTCAAAACCGGCGCCGTCATCGCCCTTTCCCATCATGAGAAGTGGAACGGCACGGGATACCCTCTGGGGCTGGCCGGAGAAGCCATTCCCCTGGAGGGCCGGATCTGCGCCGTGGCTGATGTGTTCGACGCTCTGACCAGCCACCGGCGTTACCGACCGAAAGGGGCGCTGCCAAACGAAGATGTCTACGAGATGATGGAGGCCGACCGAGGAGAGTACTTCGATCCCGAGATCCTGGACGTCTTCCTCGCTCGACGTAGGGAGATCGAGAGGATCCAGGAGGCCTATAGAGACGAACCGTCCCGGACCAAAAAATATGGATAACCAATCGCCGCCCCCCAGCGATTCTCCGTGGCACATCTACGTCAAGCCGTCCGAGACTCAGCCACGATGGCGCTGGATTCCACCCAGCGCCCGACCCGTGCGTCGAGGGGATCCCCGGGTGGATTTCCGGCTCCGGACCGCCATGGGAAGGCTGAACTATCTCCTGGCGGAGCAAGCTCGGAAGAAGGAGATCGCCTATGCCTGCCGGATCGACCCCGACGTTCCCGATCGGTTGAAAGGAGACTGGATACGCCTGCGGCAGGTCCTGATCAATCTGATCGGGAACGCCGTCCAGTTCACATCGTACGGCCAGGTAGGCGTCGGAGTGTCTCTGGCCGACCGAACCAAAACCCGTGCGACCCTATGCTTCACCATCTCGGATACCGGCCGGGGCATCCCCAACGATCGGCTCGAGGCGATCTTCGAGGTATTCGAACAGAACGAGGTAGCCCGGTACCGCTACCTGGACCTCTTCGGCCGCGGGCTGCCCCTGACCGCCCGACTGGCCGATACCCTGGACGGCCACCTCTTCACCCAGAGCAGAGAGGGTGAAGGAACCGCCGTCCACTTCACGGTCGATCTGGAGTTGAGCTCACGGAAAGGTCGTTGACCAATCAGAAAGACACGTGGAGGGTGGGGGCCATCCTCCCGTAGAAGGGGGTGATGCCGAAAGACCACGACCGGGAGTAGGGCCTGGCGCGGTCCTCCGTGCCTCGGCCCTCCGCGTGGTAGTTCTCGTAGACCACCTTCCCGATGAGGGTGCCCAGTGCGGCACCCACCACCATGTCCGACACCCAGTGACGATGCCCGTCGGCCTCGTAGACCAGCGGGAACATGCAGAGCGTATACGGAATCCACGCGTTGTCGAAGTGGAGCTGCATGGTCTTGGCTATGGTGAAGTAGAGGGCGAAGTGCCAAGAAGGGAAGGCGGTACCATCCGGGTCGGATCGGAAGTACGGCCGATGCCAATTGAAGAAGTCCCACGGGTCCCGGGTGAAGGGCCCCTCCAGCGCACCGCCCTCCAGTGGTTGGTTGGGTCGGTTCCTAGCGAAGAGAGTCTTCAGGAATAGATGGGAGACCACGTAGGACTCGAGGATGGCTTTGGTGGTGAGGATACCCGCTTCCTGGAGCTTCACGTTCCCGGTGAGGGCACCCACAGCATACATACCACCCACGGCGGTGTAGGCGTAGCCGTCCAATCCGCCCCACCACGAGGAATTGGGATACAGGTCGGGAATCTGGAGCTGGTCTTTCAGGTCCCGACCAATGGGTTCGAGATGATCCTGATACCATCGCGTGGTGGGCTTGTCGGTCAGGAGCATGCCCAGCAGAGCCGCAGATCTTAGTAGAGTTGTGCGGCGGTTCTCGAATGGACGAGTCAGAACCGCTCGAAGGTCGCTTCCCGGAGTATCCCAAACAGCCCTCCTCAGGACTTCTGCGCGGCTCTGGGCGTCTATGCGCGACGGGCCCAGCAACGCAATAAGGAGCGTCAGAACGTAGGTTTTTCGCATCGGTCTCCGAAATAACGCCACTCAATGCCCGGTCCGGCGCACTTTTTCCGTTGGGCCCAACTGCTTGATCCGGGTGTCCGGATCTGGCGAATCATGCTCTAAAACATGGCTTTTCGGCAAGGATCCCCCGTTTGACGCCTCTTTGACGCTGCACCTTTACCGTTTCTCCTCAATGTGGAAACTCTTGCGAGTCTCCTTTGAAATGCCAGGTTTGGTTTCAAGTCGGTGAAGCCCATCCCCCCCGGGCTTCAGAGACCCGGGTGCTCCGGTCGTTATAGCTGTTCTCCGGGACCGGTTCGCCCAACCTGAGCCCAACTCCCAGCCGCGGAGAGCTTGGTGCGAACCATAGCCAAAATAGCGCCTAACCTAAGTGTTTTTCCTGTAGGTTCTTCGCCTACACAGGAGCTTCCCATGCCCTACGGCGGTAGGCCCGCATTTCGGATAACCCAACGCCCCGGTGCGGAGGATATTGCCGTAAGGTCCGCACCCCGGACTGTACAGACACTCGAGGCACCCGGACGTGGGGAGGAGTAGATGACCAGAGGCTCCGTCAGGATTCTTCGTTCCGTCGTCCTGGGCGTGCTGATGGGCTCCATGGCGTGCGCGGGGGCTCCGCCGCCGAGCGTCACACCCCTCCCTCCCGGACCTATCGGGCTGCAACCTGGGGACGCTGTGGCGGTGAGGATATGGCAGGAGCCGGATCTTTCGGGTGAATTCATGGTGGCTCAGGATGGGCGGATCGTGTTTCCGTTGCTAGGGGCTAGAGAGGTCCTGGGCGTGTCCCCGGAAGAGGTCCGATCTCGGCTGATCACCGAATTCGGAAAATACCTCGTAAACCCTTCGATCGACGTCACCGTGCTACGGCGAATTGCTATCCTGGGCGAGGTGCGAAGTCCCGGTCTCCATCCAGTCGATCCAACGATGTCCCTCACGGATGCTCTTGCCCAGGCCGGCGGTCTGTCCCCCACTGCCGACAAGAACGACATACGGTTGGTAAGGGGCGGCAACGTGCTGATCCAGAGCATGGCTGAGAACCAGGTGATCGGGTCCACAGTCATAAGGTCTGGAGACCAGATCGTGGTCGGCGAGCAGGGCTGGGCGAGGCGAAACGCCATGTTCATCACGGCTGGTTTGGGAGCTGCGACGTCCATCCTCGTAGCCTTCATCCTGGTTGGCGGCCGTTGAGCAGACCAAGAAATGGGGTGGTCACGTGAGCGATAATCTGCCAGACCGGCATCGTCCGCACCAACAAATCCAGTTCTACGCCGATACCGAACCTGGGGTCGCTGGGCCCCGCCTGGGCACGAGGAATTATTCTGACACCCCGCCGCCGGACGAGATCGGCCTTGAGGACCTTGGGCACGTGATCAGAAGACAGTGGTGGGTAATCCTATCCGTAATGGTGGCAGTCGTGGCGTCAGCCGCCGCCTACACCTGGCTTCAAACCCCTGTTTGGATGGCATCTTCCCTAATCCGTGTGGAAGAAGAAAGTATGGGGGCCGCGGCAGCTTTCTTCCCGGAAATGGCTGGGGAAAGCGAGCTCGAGACTGAGATGGTGGTGGCTGAAACCCGGCCAGTTCTGGGGGAGGTGGTGGAAGACCTCTCACTGAATTTCCGCATGGTTAAACCGGAGGGAGTGCCGAGGGCTTTCATCTTTTCCGACATCGAACTCCAGCCGGATTCTCCTGAGGCAGAGTACGATATCACGCGCCTTGGACCGAACCGCTATAGGATCGAAGAGGTCTTCCACGGGATCCCACAACCAGCCCGGGAGTTCCGTGCCGGAGAGACGGTCAACCTCCGCGGCGGCTGGTTCGTACTTGCGTCGGACAGCGTCATTCAAGCCTCGGGGGCAGCTACCCCGCCCGAGCAGATACGAGTCCACACTTTGGACTTCGACCACGCTGTGGAAGATCTCCAGGGAACTCTGACCGTAAACCGCCCTGACCGGATGGCCAGCGTTTTCCGACTTTCCTACGAAGGGACGGACCGCTGGTTGGTGAGACACTTGGTTGATCGGGCAGCCCAGGCGTTCATTGAGACGCGGCAAGAGGAGAAAAAGACCGAGGCCAGGAGTACAGTCGCCGAACTTCAGGTTCAAGTGTTTGAAACCCAAGCCGAGCTCGAAGCAGCGGAGGATGAGCTTGAGGCATTTCGGCAGGAACACCAGGTGGTGGCTCTTGCCGCAGAGGCGGATGAGGAAGTAAGGCGGCGAGCTCAAATGAGGACGGAGCTGACAGCGCTAGAGGCTGAGCGGGATGCCCTTCAACGGATCCTCACCGACGTGCGTAACTCTGGCGACCAGGCACCCGACTATACCCGTTTGGGCGGGACAATCACATTTATCAATAACCCGATGTTCCAAACCCAGATGGAAAGGCTCACCGAAGCTGAAGCAAGGAGGTCAGAAGCCAGGGCCCGGTGGAAGCCAACTTACCCCGCGATGATCGCGATCGAGGAAGAAATAGCGGGGATCAGAACCCGAATGGGAGAATTGGGCAACGATTACCTCCAATCATTGATGAGCCGAATCGCCGTCATGCAAGCCGAACTGACGCGTTACGGAAGCGACCTTGAAGAGATCCCAGCACGGGAGCTCCAGAATGCGCGACTACAAAGAAGGGTGACAGAACTCACCACAATCTACGCAACCCTCCAGCATAGCCTTATGGAAGCGGAGATCGTGGCAGCGGTGGAGGACCCGAGCGTTCGTGTGGTCGAACCGGCAGTGCTCCCCCGGTACCCTATCAAACCGCGAAAGAGATTAAATATGGCTCTAGCCGTGGTCATGGGCATGATGCTGGGGCTGGGCTCCGCTTTTCTCAGAGAAGCCCTGGATAAAACCGTTCGGTCAGGTGACGACATTGGCCAGATGCTGGGACTTTCGGTCCTCTCCAGAGTCCCTCGCTTGCCGGCTTCCTCAAAACGGTCGCCCAGGTCGAAGTCACTCGTCGCCTTGAACGATGGAACCTCGGTCACCGCAGAGGCCTACCGGACACTTCGATCCTCCATCTTTTTTTCCGACCCGGAGGGGAATGGGAAGAAGGAGCTGGTGGTGACCAGCCCCGGCGCACGAGACGGCAAATCGGTCACTTCCTGCAACCTCGCAATAACCTTCGCCCAACAGGGCCTCAAGACCCTATTGGTGGACGCTGACCTTAGACGGAGCACCCTCCACCTTACCTTCGAATTGGATCAGGCCCCGGGGCTCTCCGAGTACCTTACCGGCGAAATCCCTGCGAACGGAATCTTCCAATCAACCAAGGTCCCGAACCTAGTGGTAGTGCCGGCCGGCCAAACGCCTGCCAATCCAGCTGAGCTTCTCGGCAATCCGAAGATGGACCTCCTTCTGGCCATGGCCCGTGATCACTTTGACGCGATCGTTCTTGATTCACCTCCGGTGCTGGCTGTGACCGATGCTACGGTGTTGGCCAATAAGGTGAGTGGTGTAGTCCTAGTAGTGCGTTCCGACCAAACCCATAAGAAGGCGGCCGAGGACGCCTTGGATCAGCTCAGGCTGCTAAGGGCACGGGTTTTAGGGGTGGTAGTGAACGCTACTGACGGTGGTGGGCGCTACGGATACCGCTACTCCTACTATCACAAGTACTACGGGAAGGGGAGGAAGGGTTCCCGATGAGCGGCAGGTCACTGGCCCTTTCGGGGGCCACACATCAATTCACTCTGTCCGGGCGGTTTCTGGCCCGGGAAGAGCAGCGCAGCACGGACGTCATCGTCTTCGGGGAGGGATTATTCCCGGTCAAGCCAGACAATAGGCTCGGTAAAAGGAGTCGCATGAACACCCCCCGACGAGATAGGAGGCTCTTGCGGGAGCTTCATGCTTTAGCGAAGGGCTAGAATGATTAACTCCCCACGGATGCCTGCACCGGAGAAGTCTGTGTTTGTTCATCCCGGTTCTCAGGCCCCCGTCTGGTACGCCTGCCGTACCCGAGCTAGGGCGGAGAAGCAGGTAGACCGGCTCTTGAGGCGGGTAGGGATCGAGACGTTCACTCCCCTTGTACACCGGGAACGAGAGTGGGTGGACAGGAAGAAGCGAGTGAGCTTCCCTATGTTTCCGGGCTATACCTTTGCCAGGTTCTCCGGTGCTGAATACCTGGATGTCCTCAGGACTCCCGGAGTGGTCCACGTTGTGGGCGCGGCTGGGAGGCTCACACCGCTCAGGTTCGAAGAAATAGAATCGGTTCGGCGCTTGGAAGCGGGGCTCCAGGAGACGGGCCAGATCCCAAAACCGGTGGATTTTTTGGTACCTGGCATCCCAATCGAGGTGGACAGAGGCCCGTTCAGGGGTATGCGCGGAATCCTACTGGAAAGTCGAGGTTCGGCTAGGGTGGCCATTCGGTTGGGGGCGGTCCGAGCTGCAGTAAGCGTGGTACTTGAGCGGAGTAACATCAGGCGCTTCGCCGTTTAGAGCCACCGGATCCTAATAACCCGCGGGTCGCGGGCCATCCGGCGATTGAAGAAAGCCATGGAAGTTCCGGCTTTGTCAGTAAGGCCCTGTAACTGACGGGGCGGAGCTTTGCCACCTTTGGAACAATTGAGCCGGCTTCTTTTCGGTTCGGAGCCAGCAGTGGCCGGCCAAAAGTCAGACGAGGTTGTCGGCCTCGACCCAAAGAGGAGAGGCAGCACCGATGGCCCTCATGGCATGCCCCGGAGCTTTCACGCCGAGTGCTCTTCATTTCCGAGACTAAAAGGAGCTCGGCCTCCTTCTTGCCGACCGTCAACGGTTCCTGGTCAAGCGAAGGGGCAAATGGACGTCCCTGAGCAGATCCCCAGGAACAAATCTTGGTTCTGCTTTCTTCCCAGGGCCATCCTAGTTGAAGATCGTTTTCTGAGGGGGAACAGATGGTAGTTCCAAGAAACAAGGTTCTTAAGCGGTTGACCCAACAAGGGATCGACATTGCGATAGCCTCCCTTGTTTGGTGCTTTTCCTATGCCCTTCGTTTCGACGGCATCCCAGGAGAACCGCACTACTCCACAATGTTACTCCTACTTCCAATGGTGGTCGTAGGGAAGCTCGGCCTGAACCTCAGTTTTGGGCTCTACCGAAACCTCTGGCACTATACCAGCCTCCGAGAGAGCATCCAGATCACTCTTTCTGCGTTCAGCGCGGCAATGATCCTGGGTCTGTTTCGTACCGTGGGTGTCATCGGTGTACCCTACGGCGTAGTCATAATTGACGGCGCCTTTTATGTGCTCGGTATCGTGGGGATAAGGGTGGTAAGGCGTATCCAAGTGCGACGGCAAAAATACTACCGAAGTCTAGGCGGCCCAAGGCATTCGAAGGAAGACGGAGCCGAAGAGATAACCAGGGTATTGATCGTCGGTGCTGGGGATACCGGGTATAACATGATTCGTGAGCTCAAAGGCTCAGGGGGTTTGGGATGGGAATTGGTGGGGTTGGTCGATGATGACCCATCTAAGCATGGGACCTGGCTTCACGGGTATCCGATCCTCGGAAGTACAAATCAGATCGAATCAATTGTTCGAGCGGCACCCATCGATCAGGTACTTATCCCTATGTCCGTAGCTGATCCAGCTTTTGTTCGGGATCTTGCACGGAGGGTAAGGGGGGCTGGCGCCAAGGTGAGCCTGCTCTCTGGCATGAGGGGGCTCTTTGACGGATTTGGTGGACATGGCGGCTCATCGACTGACCTTACGGTCCGGGACCTCGAGAACGTCCATGAGGTTCAAGCGACCCTCCTGACGTCTATGAGGGAGAACGGAGGGGATAGAGGTCCGGTGCTCGTTACGGGAGGCGCCGGCTATATTGGGTCGCATCTAGTAAGGAGGCTCCTGGAAAACCGGCACCGCGTCCGAGTTCTCGACAATTTCATGTACGGACGTCATGGGCTGGATGACGTGCTTTCCCACCCACACCTTGAAATAGCTGAGGGAGACATCTGTAACGTTCGGGATGTAGTGGCCACGGTCAAGGACGTGGAAACGGTCGTCGCGCTGGCAGCTATCGTTGGGGATCCTGCCTGTGGCATTGATGCAGAGGCGACCCTTAACCTCAACTACGAAAGCACTAAGATCTTGTTGGAGGCCTGCAAGTTTTATGGTGTGGGACGAATCGTTTTTGCTTCCAGCTGTAGCGTCTATGGCGCCCAAGATGATGACCTTCTAAACGAAAACTCTCCTCTTAATCCTGTGTCCCTATACGCTCACACCCGGATTTTGTCAGAGGACATCCTTTTCGATCGTTCCCGAGATTGGGGGTGCGTCGAGCCTGTCGTTCTGCGACTGGCAACGGTTTTTGGACTTTCTCCAAGGATGAGATTCGACCTTGTGGTCAACACGATGACAGCCCGGGCCGTCGTGGACGGCTCCTTTCAGATTTACGGCGGTGATCAATGGCGCCCTTTCGTGCATTGCCACGATGCCGCAAAGGCATTCTACCTGGCGGCCTTTGCACCCTCAGCTGTGGTGGATAGGCAGATTTTCAATGTCGGTTCGGACAGGATGAACTATCAGATCTCGGAAATTGGCCAGCTCGTGGCGACCGAGGTGCCTGGCACCATCGTGGAGTCCAGAGGAGAAGTGGAGGACCGGCGTAGCTACAGAGTTTCATTTGGCAAAATCAACGACTATCTGGGCTTCCAACCCACCTACGGTCTTCGCGGAGGAATCAGAGAGATTGTAACCGCCTTAGAAGAGGACCCGCACCTCCGAGGGTACGATCACCCCGCTTTTTCCAACGTCCAAAGCCTTCGAAGCCAGTTCTCCCAGGCTCCTGGCGGAGTTAGAACGGTTGGTCCAGGAGTTATCATCATGGACCCTCAAGACGGGCAGGCTGACATTTCTTTAACTGAGCCCGGACAGCGCGTCAGAGACCTGTCAGTGGGTGGTTCAACGGGCTAGCAATGGCCTCCCGATTTGAGCGATAACGCCCGAGAGAGACTCGCAGAGGATCAAGCGAAATCAGACTAAGAGGAGGAATCCTTCGTGGCCTCAACGAATGCCCCCTGACCCATTTCTGGAACGGACGAGAGCCGGGAAAAAAAGCGCCCCCGCTAGCTGATCCTTACGGATCTCTCCAGATCCGACCGAATAACGGCTTGGGAAGCGGGAAACCAACGCCAGGCCATGCGTTCTTTGATCGGTAGCCGCATCGACATCCGTATTCGACGGAGAGTCGTTGCAGGCGTCGTGAGTTCTCCCAGAGGCGCCGTTCCCGGCCACAAAAAAAACACCGGCTGGTTCAGTTGGAACGACTGGTGGTGAGAGGCGAAGAGACTGGAAACTGTTCGGAGTTTCCTGGCCACGGTTGGATCCGCGCGGTTCTCGGAGAGAGAGGCGGAGAGGGTTCCCGGAGCAAATGAAGCGTTTATTAGACCTCTTTTTGATCGCATTGTCGTGTCCGGCCTGGGTCCTGTTAATGCTCATCATCGGGGTGTCGGTGCGCCTAAGTCTTGGCAGTCCGGTCTTCTTCACTCAGGAACGCACCGGCCTGAACGGCCGGCCCTTCAAGCTCCTGAAGTTCCGGACGATGACAGACGCCTCTGACGCCCAGGGTAACCCCCTCCCTGATTCCGACCGTCTGACCGCCCTTGGCCGCGCAATTCGGACCACCAGCTTGGATGAGCTTCCCGGACTATTGAACGTGCTAAAGGGAGAGATGAGTCTCGTCGGCCCCCGGCCCTTGCTTGTTGAGTACCTCCCTCTTTACTCACGTGAGCAAGCCCGACGCCACGTCGTACGCCCGGGGCTCACCGGTTGGGCTCAGGTAAACGGACGAAACGCGAGCACTTGGGAGGAGAGGTTTACACATGATGTCTGGTATGTGGACAACCGTTCGATCAGCCTCGACCTGCGAATCCTCTTGAAAACGTTCCTTTTTGTCATAAAGCGAACAGGGATCTCCGCGGAAGGTAGCGCTACAATGCCGAAGTTTCATGGAAGAGGATCATAAGGGACCCTTCAATTCTAGGTCCAGGCGGCCGCAGGGGGTTTCAGCACTCCGGGTACATCTCTTTGAATCAGAATCTGGTCGAGTTCGACGGCGAGGAGAGGGGATTCCGCGACTCCTCAAATGCACCTACTCTCTCAGCCCGGGAACAGACCATGGGGCCGCGCAGAGAGACCGAAGGCAAGGTCCCACCCACACCGAGACGCTAATAAGTGGTTGCCCAAACCGGAGGCATGCGGTAGGGGGAGGCGATGGTCAGGGTCCTTCAGAACAGTATTCACCGTGCCAGCTGTACGGCACGGACACTTCAGAGACATCCCTCCCACGGAAAACCCAATTATCCGAATGACCGCCGCTGAGTTCCGAGCGTCGGATCCTTCTCAACCTATAAGGCAGGTAGGTCAGTGCTGCCAAACACCGGGCGAAAGGCCGAAGAAGTCTGGAAACCGCCGTTCTCCGGGCATCTGCCTGTCCGTCAGGTTGGAGCAAGCCTTCCCAAAACCCAGCGACAGCGACGGAATCATCCTCAGGGAACCGGCAACCTTGTTGACCGACCCGGGCAGGGAAAACCGATGTCCGCTACGAAGCCCCATCCTCTCAGCGGGCGTTGAACACCCCTCTGACCACGAGCCGCCACACAGGAAGGCTGTGACTCCGAACACCGCTCTAACGGAACCTCCTCACGATGCCCGAACAAACTCCCCAGGGGGGTTCGGCCTAAGTTCGGCAGCGTCCGTCCGAAAGGGCGTTGGCAGTTGGGGCCGAGGCTCAGGGGGAGTCCTAGACGGGCCTACCTTGTCTGACGGCCCCAAAAATAAGGACCCGGGACTCCGTCGAGAAGACACTTCCCCGCTGCAGGCTTATGAAAAATCCCCGGTTTCCCCCCTGGCCTAGCTTTTCCGCGGAAGAAGCCGAGGCGGTTTACCGCGTGGTAAAATCAAACCACGTTAACTACTGGACCGGCACGGAATGTCGCGCGTTTGAGGACGAGTTTGCTGAGTGGGTTGGCGTCTCAAACGCAGTCGCCCTGACCAACGGTACGGTAGCTCTAGAGTCAGCCCTCAAGGCGGTTGGTGTCGGACCTGGCCACGAGGTGGTGGTGACTCCGCGGTCTTTTATCGCCTCCGTATCCTGCGTGGTCTCGGTCGGCGCGGTGCCGACATTCGCCGATCTGGACCGGGAGACTCAAAACCTCAGCGCCGAGACCATCGCCCGAGCACTTTCGGCTCGCACTCGCGCCGTTCTTCCCGTTCATCTCGCGGGTTTGCCGTGTGATATGGATCCCATTCTAGATTTGGCCCACGGCCATAACTTGGCCGTGATTGAGGATTGCGCCCAAGCGCACGGCGCGCGCTACAAAGGAAAGAGCGTCGGAGGGATTGGGGATGTAGGCGCCTGGTCTTTCTGTCAGGACAAAATCATTACAACGGGAGGGGAGGGGGGCATGATCACCACCAACGACTATGGCATCTGGTCGAACGCGTGGTCACTGAAGGACCACGGAAAGAACTGGGAGGCGGTTTTTGAGCGGGATCACCCTCCTGGATACCGGTGGCTCCACGAGAGCTTTGGCACTAACGCTCGGATGCTGGAGGTGCAAGCTACGATCGGACGCATTCAGCTGAAGAAGATGTCGGACTGGACCGAAGCGCGGCGGGGCAACGCCGACCGAATCTGGATCACAGCACGGAATCTGGATGGCCTCCGTGCACCGCAGATTCCGGACTGGGCCGAACATGCGGCTTATAAGGCTTATGTTTTCGTGGAGCCGGAGGCCCTTAAGTCGGGCTGGTGTCGCGACCGGATAATGGCGGAGATAAACTCACTCGGCGTACCCTGCCTTTCCGGCTCCTGTTCGGAACTTTATCTTGAAAAGGCCTTCGACGGTACGGGTTGGAGACCGAGGGAACGCCTGCCGGTGGCAAGAGAATTGGGTGAGACCAGCCTCATGTTCCTCGTTCACCCCTCTCTGAAGTCCCGCCATATTGACCAAACTTGTGATACCTTGACCAAGGTAACCCGCGCCGCTGTGAGATGAGCCATTGTGGTGTTTATTCCTTGTGCGCTCAGGGAACATGGTAGGCTGGTCGGAAGAGAACCCGATTGGGATGAGGAACTTCAACAGAGAATGATGAACACCCGGATTGGCCGGTCACCGCCCCAGGGAGCCGTACCAACTATGGTCCAGGTGCTCCTACTCGGCTACATGGTAGTAAGCATTTGGGAGGTTGTGCCAGGTTTTGAGCGAATCGGAATCACCGGCTTTACGGCACAGAACGTCCTACTTGTGATGGTGGTCGGGAGTTTTCTTGCACTCCTCGCGGTTCAGCCTCGGAATTTGGCCCGAACTCGTTTGGATACCGCGTGGCTGGTGTTCGTCTCAGCCGGGTTGTTCTCGATCTGTTGGGGTTTTGCCAGAGGAGTGCCGGTCACGGGGGAACTGTGGAGGGTGCGATGGCTTCTCTCCATGCCGGCAGTGTTCTATCTTGCGGTCGCCCTACGCCCGGGTACCCAGTGGGTGACAACTTCTACACTAATGGTCGTGCTGATCTCTGTGGGGTTCGCAGCAAATGGCTTTCTCACCTTCGCTGGGTCCCCAGGTGTGATCGTCAGCGCGCGGCCCGAGTTTACAGGTTTGTCCGGGGTTGAATTCGGCGCTTGGACAACCCTTACGACTCTGGGACAAGCCCTCATTTTCGCATACGGCCTCTCGTCTGCCCACTCGCCGCTGGTTAAGGTTGGGCTGTTTCTCATGGTGGCGCTCCTGGGCATTCCGTTACTCCTCACCTTCGTCCTGAGTCGATATGTGGCGATGATTACAGTGATGGCAATGGTGGTCCTGCTCCACTGGACGGTGCCCATGGGTGACCGAAGCCGCATCCGTCGATTCAACGACATCCTGCTGGCTGGCGCTGTAGCCGCGGTTTCACTCTTTTTCGTTCTTGCAGTCTACGGAGTGATCCTGGACAACCTCCTGTTCAGTTTTGGTCTGCAGAGTTTTGCCAGCCCCTCCACCGGTATCAACATCCGGCTCCACGCACTTTGGCCACGGGCAATCGAGATGTTCTCGGAGAATCCGCTCGTCGGAATGGGAGCCGGAAGTTCCTGGCACTGGCCGGGTCCTCTCCATGGCCACGGGCCCCACAACATCTATCTTCAGGCGCTCGCGGAAGGCGGCGTCATCGGCCTATTAGTACACCTCTTCTTCATACAACAAGTCCTGGCGTTCCTTTGGTCAGGGTGCAGGGCTACAAAGCTGAGCAATTCTTCTTTTCCTAAGATTACGGCCATTCTGAGCCGTGCCTTGTTGGCCACGTTCATTGGAGTCCTCGTAGAGGCGTGCTTCCTTGATCACGTCTGGGTGTCTACTTGGTGGCCCTACTTCTTGGGACTAACTGGAGCCCTGGCGGTAACCAGCATCGGCGCTCGAGAGGGCAGGCGCCAGGTTGGCCGAGTGCTGGGACTAAAGGCCTGAGGTCATGCTCGCGGCAGGATGACGGCCGCACCAATCGCAGCTAGGAATCTGCTCCTGGCATTGTTCGTTCGGGGTTCAATGGGCCCTGGTAAAAGTCCAGGCGGCAGGAGCGCGAAGGGGGTCCCCCTCGAAAGCGAGGCGCGTTCTGCTCCCGGGGGACTCTCCGTTAACCCTGCCAGTATTACCGAACCCGGGCCCTATCCGTTTCCCACAACTTCCCTGGCTCCCTCGACCGGTTACCCGCTTGCAGGTTCGAACAGCGTAGGTTCCATCCCACTGTACCTCTTTCGTGTTAGGCGGGAAGGTTGTTGAACCGAATTGAAAGCCAGATCGTCATGATTTGGAACGTCAGGGAGAAGAGAGCACAATGATCCAGTCCACCACTCGACGAGCTTCCGTAGTGCTGACTACTGGCTCGTTAAAGCGCGGTGGCGGCCAACGCCAACTTGTACATCTCGCACGTTTGTTAGACCGCGATCGGTACCGCCTCACTCTTTGGTTGAACTCCAATGAGGGTCCATATTTGGCCCATATCCCGTCAGATGTCCGGATCCTCTCGCCCCCGCGGGCACCTCGCTCTCTTTTGGGCAGGGCCGTTGCATTCCGTAAGTTTCTACGCCAGGAGAACCCGGATTTTGTAATTAGCACACTTGTGGGCATGAACTTGGCCGCCCTGGTTGCGAACAGCACGATTCCGCGAGCCCGCCGCCCGGCTTTGATCGTTGACGTCATGAACAACCCCGCTTCATACCGCCGAACTCACGTGCTCCTCATGCGTCACCTTTATCCCAGGGCGGACAAGGTACGGGTCGTATGCGAGGCCCTTGCCCCTACGATAGAAGCGTCGCTTGGCTTGGCACCTGAGCATCTTTTGGTGATTCCGAATGCCGTCGACATCACACATGTTCAGCGGCAAGGCCAGATCCCGCTGGAGCACCCCTGGCTCAAAGACCATACGGCCCACAGCATATCGGTTTGTGTTGCCAGACTAGTTCCCCAAAAGGGGCATTCCACCTTACTCGCAGCCTTCCGCATTGTGCTGGATCACCTACCCTCCTCTCGGCTCTGGATCGTGGGTGATGGCCCGCTTGAGGCAAGTCTGCGGAATCTGGCAGAGGACCTCGGGATCGCCCATGCGGTCGAGTTCCTAGGATTTCAAGCCGACCCCTTCAGGTACGTAGCACAATCGAAGATCTTCGCGTTGGCATCACATTGGGAAGGTCTGGCAAGCGTCCTTGCTGAGGCGATGGCCCTCGGGGTCCCCGTCGTGGCTACCCGGGCACCGTTTGGAACTGATGAGATCGTCCAGCATGAGATGACGGGACTGCTTTCAGCCGTCGGCGACGAGCATGCCTTAGCAAAGCAGTGGATCATGTTACTTTCCAACGAAGGCCTCCGTGATACGATGGCCCGAAGATCTCTCGATAGGGTCTCAAAGCACTTCAGCGCGGAGGCGGCCGTAGGCCGATTCGAGCGACTCCTGGAAACACTCGGGTAGGGAAGCCGAAACCTTGGCTTCCGCTCCTATAAGGGTGTGCATGCTGATCCCCTCCTTTCGTCCGCTGTTGGGGGGTGCGGAGCGTCAACTCGAAGGGTTGCTCTCGCCGCTAACGCGCCTTGGAGTGAACCCCTTCGTTCTGACGCGGCGCGTTCCCGGCACTGCTCCGCGGGCCACCGTGAAAGGCGTGCCGGTCATCCGGACCTGGGCTGGGACCAGTTCTGTCTGCTTCCTAGCATCTTCTTTTGCTTACCTCGTTCGGCATTCAACCGAATGGGACCTCATCCACGTCCACACCTTAGACTCTCCTTCGCTGAGCGGGGTTGCAGCTGGTCACCTCTTGGGAAAACCGATCATCGCGAAGGTGACACGGAGCGGATCCACCGCGGTGCTCCATAGACTTCAGAGCAGTTTAGCCGGCAGAGTTCGCCTGAGATACCTGCGTTCCAATATCCAGCGGTTTGTGGCCATCAGTCCAGCGATCGAGAAGGAACTCCTAGCGTGTGGGGTGGCCCAACACCAGGTAGCGGAGATCCCAAATGGGGTGGATACCGATCGGTACGTTCCCTTGGCGAGATCAAGGCGTGCCGGGCTCCGAAAGGAACTCGGCTTAAGAGATGTACCCACTGCCTTGTATTCCGGGCGGCTCATCCCGCGGAAACGTTTGGATTCGCTAATCAGCATATGGCCAGCGATACGGCGATCCGTGCCGGGAGCCGCACTAGTCATCGCTGGTGAAGGCCCCGAAAGGGGCGCTTTGGAGGCACATGTACAGGACCTCGATCTCATACCTCACGTCAGGATCCTCGGCGAACTCGGAACCGACCAAGTACGCGAAATGCTACAGGCCGCCGATTGTTTCGTTCTACCATCTACCTCCGAAGGGCTATCAAACGCCCTCCTAGAGGCAATGTCGGCTGGGCTCGCTCCTGTGGTATCCTCAATCCCGTCTCATCGTGCGGTAGTGAACTCTGGCCATAACGGTCTGGTTTTTGAGGGACCCGTAAGTCTAACCAAGCAAGTGGTCCGGTGCCTCTCCGAACCGCAGTTTGCCCGTGATCTCGGGACCCGGGCGCGCGCTACGATCGTCGAACGATTCTCTATCTCAGATGTCGCTCTCCAACTCGCATCGCTTTATCGGTCTCTGCTCAGCCCACGGGAAGAGAGCGTCTACTAATGAGTCAGTTCATACGGAAGTACCGAGAAACCGGGGACCGCAATCATTTAAAAGCCCACTACGAATCAGAAGGTTACCTGCAGATCTATAGGAAGCCGAAGCCTAAGTGGATTGCGAAGTTCCAGATCCTCTCAGACCTGATCGACCTCCAGCCTGGCCAGCGGCTGCTTGACGTCGGTTGTGCAACGCAAATGTTCCGCCCCTACGCAGAAAGAAGAGGGGGCACATATGAAGGCGTCGACATCGCCGCGGGCTTCTCTCCCGATTACGTTGCGGACGCCCAATCCCTCGAGGGTGTCCCCAAAGACCACTATGACTGGGTAGTGCTTTCCGATGTCCTCGAGCACCTCCCAGATCCGGCAGCGGCCTTTCGCGCTGCTGCCCGCGTAAGCCGAGAACTCCTGGCGGTCGTGCCAAACCTCTACCGCCTCGAATCAATCCCGTATCTCCCACGCCGTCCCGACGACAGGCATCTCGTCCGCATGAGCCCATGGCGCTGGCTGAGTCTCTGCCAAGCATCCGGTTGGCGTATCAGCCACGTTCGGGGGTTCTTCTATGTCCCGAGCATCGCCTTCTACCCCCTGTTTCCCCTAAGGGTGGCGGACCGGCTACTTAGAAACCCTCTATCTCTTGCTGTAAGCCGCGTGATCGACCGGCGTTGGGCAGACAGGGGTTTTCTCAAGTATCTCGGCCAGGAATTGATCTTTACCGCTCAGAGGCTCTCGTAGCATGGACAACCAGGGGGTCCGCGGCCTCAACTTGATCTGGGTGGTGATTGATTCCGTCCGGAACTACCACACAGACGCCGACGACCGCGGGAAACTACCTGTCATGGACGCGCTGGCCAGCACCGGGGTCGAGTTCACCAACGTTGTGACTTCAGCGCCCAGCACAATCATGTCAGTCAGTTCAATGATGACCAGTTGGCCGGCGTACTACATCAGCCGAAACTATGAGGATTTCAAATACGACAACGCTCTCTTCACCTCCCTCGCCGATATCCTCAGGTACCACGGCTATAGCAATGAGGCAGTTATCTTTTTCAGAGAAGGACGCGAGAAGTTAAACCCTCTCTTCCAGTCTATCGCTCGGCCATATTGGCCACCCGATCTACGGCATGGAAAAAAGAACTGGACCAATGAGGACGTCAGCCGTGTTTTGTATCGGTTTCTCGACGCCGAACCGATGGAACCCTTCTTTCTCTACCTCCACTACAACTGCCGATGGGATCCTCAAACCTCATCCACCGTGGAGGCGGCACTCGAGAGAATGGAAGCGGCTGGGCTTCTCAACCGAAGTGTCCTTGTCGTGTGTTCTGACCACGGGTATCCCGACCCTTCGCGCGGGTTTACCCCGGAAGGCCTCAAGCGTCAGCGGCTAACCCACGACCTGATCCTAACGGATGACAACATCCTCGTGCCCCTATACTTCCAGTTCCCCGGCTGCCCAGTCGTTACCATCGACCGACCAGTGAGTACGCTGGACATCGCTCCAACAGCCCTAGATCTCCTTGGGGTTCCACCCTCCGCGTCTGATGGGATCCGGGCGAACCTTAGAGGCTCATCACTGACTCCTCTCCTTCGACCTTCCACGTCCTCCAAGCATTCCGACGCCAAGGTACGAGTAGACGCTCGGCTCCTGGGCCAAGACAGGCGTGCCACGGCGATCCGTGGGCGCCGCTTCAAGTACGTTGTCCACCATGATCGTATGGGCCCCGACCGAGAGGAACTCTACGACCTGGAGGAGGATCCACACGAACAGTTGAGTCTGGCCCCGAGTAGTCGCCCGGGCATCCAGAAGAAGCTGGTTGAACTCCGGTCTGAGTTCGAACGAACCGAACGAGAAGCTGTCGAGTTCCAATTCAGGTACCTCCTCGAAAAGCTGCGGAGACAGCTTACGGGCGGATCCCTCGACGCCCAGCCCAGCCAAATCCGGTCCCTTCTCATCTTCGGAGCGTGTCAGCCCGGCTTCCTCGCACCCCTTGCAAGAGTGACTGAGTCTGTCTTCTCCGCTGCCACGGTCGACGTTTTAGTCGAGAGCGAACTCCCGAATGAAGGATCCATCGCCAGCCAGCGGTGTCGGGTCTTGGACAACCGAAAGAAACGGTTCGATCCCCGTACATTCCCTCGTGCCTACAGCGATTTGATACCGGGCGTTTACGATATCGTGCTAGTGCCCCTCAGCAACGCTCATGCTCGTGGCTACTCTCACATTCTCAGGATCGCGCGCCGCTTAAAGGCACGAAAGTTACTCCTCCTCGATTACAATATGCGGCTCTACTATCGTCGGCAGCGCCCATGGTTCTTCCCCTTTCGGGTATTCTGGTCGAAGCGCTCGGTTTACCATGCGGAGCCCTCGCTTCTCGTCAGCGACGGTTTCATGCTGATAAAGCAGTTGGGCCGCCGCATACCAACCTACTTCCGCACCGGAGAATAGCGTCAGGTGTCACTCAGTTCAGGATGTTTGAATTCCACTCTTCCTAGCCTCACCAGAACACCCCGTCATCGAAAATTGGGTTACCTGTTAGCGGCGGCCCAAAATTGCATAATAGTTGGAGTGAACCCCTGAAGGTGGACAGGAGCGGCCTGGAAGATTGACCACTGTTGTTCATGCTGCGTGATCCCGCTCGAGGCCGAGGGAGTCGCAGTCAGGTACGGCAAAGCGGTGACGGATTTCGGAAACCAGACCTGGGTTTTCACCACGGAACACACGAGGTTTTGATCTCCGAAGTGGCTTAATCGTTCCGAGAAAGAGCTTCGACTTCGAGAAACACCGTGCAACCTGGCTGTGGTTCGCACCAGAAGGGTGAACCTTCTGGTCAGGGTAGCGCGTTACGGACCCGTTTCCAGCGGCCGGATGGTCAACAGCTGGACGAGCACGAGAAGGCCGCGCGTCGATCTATGGGAAAGGCTTCCCGCATTCAGAATAAAAAGACACGGGCTCAAGAAGAGTCGAGGCGTTCACCGCACTGGATCCTCCCTTTGGCCCGTTCCACTTCCAAGGCGCGGCCAGGACTCGAACGTCTGTGTAGTCGGTGTTCAATGGAACGCTCGGAAGCGGGACCCAAATGATAAGAAGGGTCTCGAACGGGGTTTGGTGCGCGGGTTTGGACGGTCCTTATGCAGATTTGATCCGCTTTGACCTACCGATCAGGGGTAGAAGGGACTAACCGGGCAGCGGTAGCCGTAGATGACCGCGGTTCTTGAAGAGGCTAAGGCGAGGACCCTCGGAAGACCTAGGTCCCTAACGGCCACCCTCCATTGGGAGATCACAATGAACAAAACCGTTTATGTAGCCATGAGCGCGGACCTTCTCCACCCGGGGCACTTGAACATTATCGCCGAGGCGAGAGAGCTGGGAGAAGTGGTAGTTGGTCTCTTGACGGATGAGGCAATTGCCAGCTACAAGCGGTTGCCATACCTGACATATGAGCAGCGAAAGGTGGTGATTGAGAACATTGTTGGCGTGTCTCGGGTGATCCCCCAGGAGACTTTAGACTATGTGCCGAACCTGCAGGCGCTGAGGCCCGACTATGTGGTGCATGGGGATGACTGGAAGACCGGAGTCCAGCGCGAGACGCGAGCCCGAGTTCTTGCGGCCTTGAGAGAATGGGACGGTCAGTTAGTTGAGCCAGAATATACGTCAGGGCTCTCATCCACCCGCCTTAACCAGGCGGTTCAGGAGGTGGGGACGACCCCGCAAATCAGACTTAGGCGCTTGAGACGACTACTCGCGGTCCGACCCTTGGTGCGCTTGATCGAGGCTCACAGCGGGTTGAGCGGCTTGATCGCGGAGAATCTATCGGTCGAACAGGATGGAGTCCCCAAGACATTTGATGGTGTCTGGGGGAGTAGTCTGACGGACTCCACAGCAAGAGGAAAACCGGATATCGAGTGCGTCGACCTGACATCCCGCCTTCACACACTCAACGACATCCTAGAGGTGACGACTAAACCGATCATCTACGACGGGGACACGGGGGGTATTCCTGAGCACTTCGTTTTCATGGTGAGAACGCTCGAACGGTTAGGCGTGTCGGCGGTGATCGTCGAGGACAAAGTGGGGCTGAAGAGGAATTCTCTTTTTGGCACAGACGTAGAACAGAGCCAGGACTCGATCCAGGGATTTTCCCGGAAGTTATCAATGGGCAAACAGGCCCAGGTAACGGATGATTTTATGATCATTGCACGGATTGAGAGTCTCATCCTGAAAAAGGGGGTAGAGGACGCTCTGGAACGCGCCAGGGGGTATATTGACGCGGGCGCTGATGGGGTAATGATCCATAGCAAGGAGCCAAACCCAAAGGAGATTCTCGACTTCTGTGACCGATACGGGGGGCTGGAAGGGAGGGTACCTCTAGTAGCAGTTCCGTCTTCGTACTCACAGGTACGTGAAAAAGAACTGAAGGACGCCGGCGTTCGCATCGTGATTTACGCGAACCATCTGCTTCGAGCGGCATATCCGGCGATGATGAGGGTTGCTGAGTTGATCCTGCGCCACGGGAGAGCTCGAGAGGCAGATGATTTATGTCTTTCAGTCAAGGAGATCATCCGCCTGATCCCAGCTTAGGCGGGGACCTAAAGTGGGAGTCACAAATGATTGAGTGCCGAGCGTTCTACGATATTCTACTCGACAGGGGAGTTGAGTTTTTCGCCGGAGTGCCGGACTCGCTCTTGCGCGATTTCTGTTGGTATGTGAATAGACACACACCTTCTGAGCGACACGTGATAGCTGCAAACGAAGGAGGAGCGATCGCGTTAGCGTGCGGCTATGGTCTGGCTACCGGCACAATTCCGGTGGTTTACCTTCAGAACGCGGGTCAGGGAAACACAGTAAATCCGCTCCTGTCGCTGGCGAACCCTGAGGTTTATGGGATCCCCCTGCTGATGCTGATTGGGTGGCGGGGCGAGCCGGGGAGGTCTGATGAGCCACAACATATTCGACAAGGACAAGTCACACTTGGTCTGTTAGAACTGATGGGCATCCCATACAAATTGTTGCCGCTAGAACAAGGGGAGGCTACGGAGTGCTTGGACGAGCTGATCGAGATCGGCATCGAAAGGGAAACGCCCTTTGCACTAGTGGTCCGAAAAGGAACCTTCGGCAGGTATGCAAACGAGTCCGGTGCGATCGGACCGGGCAGCGTTACGCGAGAGGAGGCTATTCGAGCCGTCTCGGACTGCCTGAGCAAGCGAGACATTGTCGTTGCTACCACTGGGAAGGCGGGTCGGGAGCTGTATGAGTACCGGGAGGACAAAGGGGGTGATCACACCCGTGACTTGTTATGTGTTGGATCCATGGGCCATGCCTCCCAGATCGCCACCGGTATAGCGATAGGTAGGCCAGACAGGCAAGTGATTTGTCTCGACGGCGACGGTGCCGCCCTGATGCATCTGGGAAGCCTCCCGATCATCGGCGCATCGGGCCTGGAGAACCTGACGCACGTCGTGTTGAACAATGGCACACACGATTCGGTGGGGGGACATCCAACCGGCGCCACGCGCGTGTCATACACCGGAGTGGCCGAAGCCTGTGGTTATGCTTGGACGGGTGTCGAGGAATCTGAGGACGGAATCCGTAAGGCAATTCAGGCGCTGCGGTCTAGGCCGGGGCCCGGTCTGCTGGAGATTCCACTGAGCACAGGCGCCCGAGCCGAACTCGGCCGTCCGAAACAGACGCTGCGAAAGTTAGGTAGATCGTTTAAAAGCACCCTCCGGCGGTAATGCAACTTGAGATAGTCGGTCCAGGAACTCTTGAGCGGATTAGTAATGTAATCTCCGCTATCGCTCCTCGCCGGGCGGTTCTGGTGACTGGACGCAAGTCCTATCAAGCGTCCGGTGCCGAGGCGCCGGTGGAAAAGGCTCTCGGCGATGTTGAGGTTGAACGACACGTACGGTCCTCCCGCCTTCTGACCCCCGAGGAGGTCCGGCGCGGCGCGAGCCGATTCGAGGCCTTCGGGCCCGACCTTGTCGTTGCAGTGGGCGGCGGCGGCGTGCTTGACCTAGCGAAACTGGTCCGCTTCTTCGCGTCAAATCCGGTCGGTGTGAAATCGCCGCTTTCTAGTACGCAGTCCACGGTCCGGCGCCCACCTCCTCTGGTTGCGATCCCTACCACAGCGGGATCTGGGGCCGAGGCGACGCACTTCGCGGTACTCTACGAAGGCGTTGTGAAGCGGTCGATCGCACACGAGTGGATGCTTCCGGATGTAGCCATTGTGGACGCCCAGCTAACAACGTCTCTCGGGGAACATGATGCTGCCTCGGCCGCGGCGGATGCATTGAGCCAGGCGATTGAATCCTACTGGTGCATTCACTCAACGGCCGCATCCCGGGAGTCCGCGCAGCGAGCGATGGAACTCGCTCTCGTCCACCTACCTCGTGCGATCACGGAAAGAGACCTAGAGAGCCGAGCGGGTCTGGCTGAAGCCGCACATCTAGCTGGAAAAGCGATAAACCTCACCAGAACGACTGCGCCGCACGCGATCTCGTATCCGCTGACTGCTCGCTACGGAGTCGCACACGGTCACGCGGTTTGCCTGACACTCGGGTCCGTGCTGGAGGCTAACGCCGAAGTGACGGCGGACGATGTTCAAGACCCCCGGGGAGTAGTGCATGTACAGTCAGTCATCCAGGATATCGTCAGACTGCTAGGTGCGTTAGATCCGGCGGGAGCGCGATTGCGGATTCAGGACCTCATGCAGCAGATGGGGTTGGCTACTCGCCTGCGTGAGGTTGGCGTAACCAGCTCGGCAGATATCGAATTCGTCGTGTCCCACGGTCTCACAGAAGAAAGGGCCGGCAACAATCCCAGGCGACTCACGGAGGACCAGGTGCGTAAGATTCTCATTGGGATCTGGTGAGAGGAGCGCGAAATCATGATTGTATTCAACGGTAGGTGGGAGATTGCCGTTTAGGCATCAAAACCCGATGAAGGGTCGCATAGTTTTTGTAACCGCATCGGCGCGGGCACAGTGGTTGTTCCTAGACGGGCAAAACCGATTCATGGCGGAGCGGGGTTACGAGCTTCATGCGGTCGCATCTTCCGGGCCTTATCTGGATCGCATAGCTGAGAGAGACGGTGTTGTACCCCATGCCGTGGAGATCGCGAGGGCGGTAGCACCCTTCCGTGACGTCATTTCGCTAGGTCAGCTGTACTGTCTGTTCCTTAGGATTCGGCCGGACATCGTCCACCTGAGCACCCCCAAAGCCGCGTTTCTCGGAGCAATCGCCGCGACACTTGCACGGGTCCCGGTGCGACTATTCCTGGTGCGCGGGCTCGTTAGCGCGAGCGCGCAGGGTGTGCGGAGAGCCATTTATAAATGGAGTGAGAGGCTCACGGCCCGGTTGTGTCACCGGTGCGTTTGTGTTAGCCGGTCCTTGTTGACGTACGCCCGGGACGAAGGAATCCTGGCGAACGATAGTGGAATAGTGATTGCGAACGGAATGTCGAACGGCATCAAGCTTGCACGTTTTGCGATCGGGGAGGCCGGCCACGAGACGGTTGGCGGTGCGGCCGTCGCAGGCAAAATCGCTGGCACCACGGCAGTCCTGGGATATGTTGGGCGGCTCACTCCGGAGAAGGGAATCGCGGATCTGGCCCGCGCCTGGGCTGTCTTGCGGGAGGAAGTGCCTGATCTCAAACTGCTCCTTGTCGGTACGTGGGAGAGAGAGCATCCCGTGGAGGATCGAATCCGCGCGGCGCTCTGTGAGGACCCAAGGGTGGTCATTACCGGGGATGTGGAGGACCCGGCTCCGTATTACAGGATGATGTCGGTGCTCGTTCTCCCGTCGTATCGGGAAGGGTTTCCCAATGCCCCTATGGAGGCAGCAGCGTCGGGTATACCGGTGATCGCTTCGAGGGTGGTCGGGAACGTCGATGCCGTCCTCGATGGCGTAACCGGGAAACTGGTGCCCGTTGGTGACCCGGAAGAATTGAGTCGTGCTATTTTGCGGTACATCTGTGATCCTGATTTGCGAGCCCGCCATGGGCAGGCGGGGTTTGCCCGCGTGGCAAGGGACTTCCAGCAGGAACGCATCTGGGAGGGCTTCGAGCGGGTGTACGGCAAGCTACTTGAGGCTCGGGCGCAGCTATGAAGAGTAAGATCGGTCACTGATCGAAGGCTCCATCCTCGTGCGGACCGGTTCTACCGGCCGGGAAGCAGGCAAGCTGATGGAAGAATGCTCCTGCCGGTGGCGCCATGCCTTCTTTGGGATTGCACCGAGATACACCTTGGGTCTCCCAAGGATCTCGACGTTTGGGCGGTGCACGGAGGCAGACCTATACGGTCCGGAGCGGCGGGTTGTTAAGCGTTTTCTTGATATTGGAGGTGCCGGATGCGGCAGGCACCTCCGGATGCCTCTGGACTTTGGTTCACGCACTCTCTTCTTCCTTTCATCAACCGGTCGTGCCCCATCCATAGCACGAACACAAGCGCTGGGTAATTAGCCTCCGCCCCAGCCTGGCCCCTACCTTCCTCATCCAATCTCTAGTTGTGACCATCTTCTTGGGGGTCTTCTGACCCGACTAAACGTGGGATCCACCCCCCGGTCCCGTGGCGAGCCCCAACCCACATTAAGAACCGGATCCGGTCGGTTGTCTGATCAGATGGATGAGGGAGGTTCAGACCGGGTGAAACGATCGGTCGGGTTTTCCATGACTCCTGCACTCAACTGTGGCGGCCCATCTCTACCCCCGGTTCGCTCCCACGATGGATCTCCCCGCACTGAAAAGCCCGCCTCCTAACCGCCGCCTCCGCCACTCGGAACTCGGGAGGTTCCTTTCTCCCTCCGTCTGAGTCCGATCATCCGGAGTGAGAACGGACACCGCCTAAAAAAAAGTGGGTCTCTCTGGCTTCCAGACTTGGCCGTAAACAACTCCCCATCTCCTTTCCGAAAGAATGGCAGGGCCGATCGGTAACCCCGCGGGGCAGTCGACCTCATCTAACAAAGACTCTCTCATAACTCTTTGCACTCTCAACTCCCAGGAATGGCCAATACGTAGCGCGGGGTGCTTTTCTTCCGTGTCCCAACTGAGGCCGGCCGGGATCTAGCCCCAGTTCGGCCTTGGCTCGGTAGGGCACATCAGGCCCCCTAAGGACCCTCCCTTTTCTTTCCCGAGAATCCAGAAAGCCGTGGAGGACACCGCAATCGAATGGGTCCGTCGGAATTAAATCACAACTAATAAACGAACCGGTCAATCAGGCTCCTGCTTTTTTCGCGTACGGGCGTTATCGAGGGCCAGGTAGATACGTTGCGGATTTGCTGGAAGAAAGGGGAGAAGGGTGCGAGCGAGAAAAGGCAGGTCCTGAGACGCTGGTAGGGACCGGTTCCGGTACTTCTCAGGACTACGGGTGTCAATGAGCGGCCGGTCGACAAACCTACATAATCGGTCGAATTCTCCACCGCCATGGGTTGGATCGGTCATCAAACTCTGATAGTTGATGACGATGCTCGGTGCCTTCGAACAGCGGATGACACTCAAAATATTCTGGTTGTACCGCGTCCAAGCGTGGAGAACCCGATAAAGCCTGAAAACGTGAAATTGATCCCAACCTGTGCATCGATACCGCTTGAGGAGTTCGGTTATCGGCCGGAATACGATGATGAGGCGGTGCGGCGGTAGTTCAGGCTGGATAATGGGGTAGGTCAGGCACAGCCGCGGATCCTTGAGGCCCCAATCCCCCCACCGTTGATCACAATCGTCCACGATCTGGAGCAGGGCGCGGCGGTGACAATCGTCCAGAGCGAAAGGCAACCGCCATGCGATGGAAGAACTGTGATAGAGGCCTTCAGCATAAGCGGTGGTGCCGCGTTTAAGCGACTGAAAAACGGGTGGGAACATTCTCCCCCGGAGAAGGCTGTGGTTGAGAGCGACGATCGACGGTCTTTCATAGAGGATCCCCTGATCATAATCCCTTGTAACGTCCACGTCCTCATCCATATTAATCCCAGAGGCGTGCAGCATCTGGGATATCAGCGTGGTTCCCGACTTATGCATGCCAAGGACAATATAGATCATCGTTATGAGGCGCGGATTTCGACGACTGGAACCGGCTGAGTCCGAGGCAGGAGGGCCTTCAAGTCCAAGGCAAGGAGCCAACCTTTCGGTACGAATCGACGGCTGCGGCGTAGGGCCCGCCGGGATCGTCTGGGATGAGTGGACTTCGTTTTTACTTTTCCCATTGGAGCGCTGATTTTGTGATGATGGGGTGAGCCTGATGGCCCTTATGGTCCGAAATGGTATCGGCGAAATTGACATATCCGACAGGTTCGTGCCAGTGCTCTAGGGGCGTTGGGGTGACGACGAGTGTGGCCATCCGGTGCCTGCCGTGCGCGACAGCCTCCAGGAATCGCAGCGTTCGATCCGATTCCACGGAGGCGCTCTGAACTGCCCCCAACCATGGTACAACCTCGAGGATCAGTCCAACGGTTCGTGCGGTTGCCCCTACTCGGGAGGCTCAATCTGGAGCCTTCTGCGGTTGCCCTGGATCAACAGGCAGATGGGAGCGCCGTTTTCTGGCGGATCGAGAGTTCACCAACCGGTTTGACGGCCGGGCCTTGAGACGGGTACTCGTCGTACGAGCAAAAATGGGCTGAGGCTTCACTCCCTTCGGCAGAACTCGGACCAAGCATTCTCCTCGTCTCGGCGCGGGGAGAAACGAGGACCCACGGATCTCTTTAAGGGCTAGCGCGCCTTTTCCAAGGCGCCGGTTACCCACCGCGAAACCATATGCCGGTTTACGAGCTGATACATCAGCAGCGTACGGGCGACGATCGAGATCGTATAAGCCCAGGCGGCGCCTAGCACACCCATTGATGGTATCAGAGTGAATGCCAGACCACCCCAGAGGATGACGCTGAACAGGTTCACGTAGTTGGAGTAAATGGGCTTGTCCATAGCTATCGCAGTGGGGTGTAGCCAGAGCTGGGAAAGATTGAAGGCCAGTCCCCAGACCATGATTCTGCTCAAGGGTGCTGAGTCCACGAACTCAGACCCGCCGATCACCGCGATCCCGACTGGGGCCACCATGAAGATGAGAACGGCGGCCGGAAAAAAACAAAGAGCGCACAGGATAGTAATTTCACGAATGGACCTGCGGTACTCAATCAGAGTGAGCGCTCTGCTCCAGAGCCGAACTAACTCAGGATAGAGGGCCTGATAGAGGGGATTGCTCAGTTTCAACAGGAGCCGTACAAGTACTTTGGCCAGCCTATACTGACCCACCAGCGCCGGGTTCCCCAACACGCCCAGAACCAGGTCGTCGAGTTTGCTCTGCATACCCTTCAGCCAGTTGAGGAGGCTAGTGTGGAGGAGAAGTCGGGAGATGTCCTTTTTGTCTGATCTCAGGGGACTGATGTCGAATGCCTTGACCAGATCACGCCCCAGCCGAGATCGAACCGTCCGAACCATGAAGATTAAGCGTAGGGAGCCTCCGAACAGGTTTCCCGCTGTGTAGGCGATGATTACCCCCTGCAGTCCGGAATCCCACCGGGCCACGAAGGTAATCAGTGCGAGCCGCACCGCCGCCCCGATTACGTCCAGGGTGGCGAGCGTCTTGAATTCAGCGAAAACACGGAGGGTAGCATTGCTTGGACCGGCTAGGCTCATGGCCACCAGGCTGACCGAGTACATCACAACCAATTCGGAGTAGGCACGATCCTCAAGCAGGCTTGTTGCGATCGACGGAGCCAGGAAGACAACCAGGAAAAAAGCCAGGATTCCCAGGGTGAGGCTGAGGAACATTGAGAAACCTACGGTCGACCAGGCCTTCCCGAAGTCGCTCACGGCCAAACTCTCCGTGAGGTACCTGGTCGTGAATTCCCAGATCCGCAAACTGAGTAACAGGTTAACGAATCCGACAGCTGATAGGATTAAGCCCAGCCGACCGTATCCAGAGTCACCCAGATAGTGGGCCAGGATCCCAGTTTGGAGTAGCCCGAAGATGAAGACCAAACTGTTTCCGGCCAGTAGGTAACTGGCTCCCCTGACGACCGAAATGATACTCTGACTGGCGAAGAAGGTCCCGATCAGGGCCCGTATTCTTTGCCATCCCTTCGAATCACGGACACTCACGTTTGTCACTCCGGCGGGTACAGCGGCAGTCTTTCCAAAACGCCCATTAAGAATAGGACTTTTCTAGGCCGCACGGGATGTTGCTTCCGGGCCATACATCCGGGGGCCACCGATCAATGGTCGACGGCACAGGCCTTTTCGCATCTTGGGATGCGACGGAGAGGGGCCGGGTTAGGTACGGTCCCCGGCGGACTGCGATCAACTCCACCTGCGATACCCTGTACGGCTCGGGTTAGGCCTCTATCGAGGGAGCTATTCCTCTCCTCCCTTTGATCCCTTTAGGTGAGCCAGGATTGAGCGATTTCTCCGATTGCGGGAGAGGTCCTTCAGGATTCCGACTCCCCGTCCTCAGGCGGAAGCGTCAAGTGTGCAATTTTCGAAGGCCACTAACACTCAAGACTCGGTAGGATCTCCCGGACCTCCGGGAAGTCCTCAAGGCCCTCTCTCTGGATGGAGTTGCCCCCGTTTGGTGGACGGGTTCGGGTTTGAGTGGGCTTCCCCCGGTATCGTGGACAGCTAGGAGCCGTTGTGGGCTTCCCCCGGTATCGTGGACAGCTAGGAGCCGTTGTGGGCTTCCCCCGGTATCGTGGACAGCTAGGAGCCGTTGCGTGAAGCCTCCTCGAAGGC
>JANQDZ010000048.1 GCA_028278645.1 Longimicrobiales bacterium
CGTTGTGAGCAGAGACGAGTTGCGCCGCTTTCTGGCGGCTGTTCGCAACCCGAAGCATGTGGCAATCCTCTCTGTGACCTACTCGGCTGGGCTGCGTGTTAGCGAGGTCGTGCGCCTTCGGCCCGAGGATCTGGACCGGGACAGGGGCCTGATCCGGGTTCGGGGAGGGAAGGGACGGAAGGATCGCTACACTCTTCTCTCCGAAACCGCCCTCGGGTCCATCGACGCCTACCTAGGGGGAAGGCACCCGGGGCGTTGGCTCTTTCCTGGAGCCCGATTGGGGCGGCATGTCAGCGCCCGGAGCGTTCAGAAGGTGACGGCGGCGGCTCGGCGGCGTGCGGGAATCGCCAAGCCCCTTACCCCCCACATCCTCCGCCACAGCTTCGCCACCCATCTCCTCGAGGACGGGACGGATGTCCGCATCATTCAGGAGTTGTTGGGCCACGCGAACGTCCGTACCACCGAGATCTACACCCACGTGTCCCGGCGCCAACTCGGGCGCATCCGGAGCCCCCTGGACGTTAGGACGGGTGACGGGCCGTGATGGCCGCCACACCGGAAGGAGCGAGAGTCGGAAAGCAGCGACGGTTCGGTTGGAGAGCGTTCGCGGGTACCCCTGCCCCTCCGGGGCACCCGCCGGGGGCCCGTACTCACCTCCCGCGGTTCGATCAAAAGGCCGACCTCCCCCCGGGGCCCCTGCGGGGGTATCCGACGCGGCCCGGCGAGCGCCCCCGGGATGGCAAGCCTGTGAGGGCGCGGCTACCCTCAGGGGTATCCGACGCAGACCAGCGCGGACGCTTGGAGGGAGAGGACGGACTCGCGGGACTGCGGCGGCTTAACGAGCCTCCGCAGGGATCCAATCCGAGCAGGCGAGCGCCCCCTGAGGGTAGCCGCGCCCTCACAGGCTCATCCCGATAGGACCCTCAGTCCGCCGCCTCCGCCGAGGTCCTTGGGCTGAGCAACACCAACTCCCGAACGTTCACATCAGCCGTCGGAATCGTCACCCCGTCCCTCTCGTAGGAATCGTATTCCAACCGACCCTCCACGTAGACCCGGTCCCCCTTCGTCACATAGTCCTCCGCGAACTGGGCCAGTCGGTTCCAAAGGGTCAACCGGTGCCAGTCGGCCCTCTCCTGGGGCTCGTCACCGTTCCCACCAATTCGCCGATTCGTGGCCAGGGAGAAGTGAGCCACCTTGGTCCCGCTCCCCGTGACCTGGATGTCCGGATCCTGCCCCACGTTCCCCACCAAAATGATCTTGTTCACCGATCGGCTCATGCGATTCCTCCACGAACTGGGTCCACAACTGCCGCCCCAAGGTGAGGAGCGGTCGTTTCGTGGCACTAGAATCGATGGAGAAACCGGGCCCTCGAATGGCCCTATCGGCCCGGTCAGGACTTACACGCGTACCAGCTCCCGCCCACGCCGTGGTCCACAGAAAGGGGAACGTTCAGCTCCATGGCCCCCACCATCTCCTCCATGACCATGGCTCCAACTTCGTCCACCTCTCCTTCCGGTATCTCCAGGAGCAGCTCGTCGTGGACCTGCAGCAGGAGTTTTGACGTGGGGAAACGCTCCTCCAGCAGCTTTTGGATCCGTACCATGGCCACCTTGATGAGGTCCGCAGCCGTGCCTTGGATGGGAGTGTTCTGGGCGATGCGCTCGCCGAATTGCCGGACGTTCCAGTTCTTGGCTTGGATTTCGGGTATGTACCGGCGCCGTCCACTCAGGGTTTCCACGTAGCCCTGCTCACGAGCCAGGTCGATTTGCTGATCAAGGAAGGTCCGCACCCCTGAGAATCGACGGAAATATTCGTCGATGAACTCCCGAGCCTCGTCCCTGGGGATTTCGAGCTGACGGGCAAGGGAGAAGTCCCCCTGTCCATAGAGGGTCGCGAAGTTGATGGTCTTGGCCCGGCCCCTCATCTCCGGCGTCACGTCGTCCAAAGGAACGTCAAAAATCACGGCCGCGGTTTGTTTGTGGACGTCGATACCCTCTTGAAACGCCCTGACGAAGGCTTCGTCTCCCGAGAAATGGGCCAGGATTCGCAGCTCGACCTGGGAGTAGTCGGCGCCGAAAAAGACGTGCCCCTCCTCCGCCACAAACCCCTTTCGGATCTCCCGCCCCAATTCCGTCCGGATCGGGATGTTTTGGAGGTTCGGGTCGCTGGATGAAAGGCGGCCGGTAGCCGCAACGGTCTGGTTGAAGCTCGTATGGATACGGCCGGTTTCCGGGTTGACCAGCTTCGGAAGGGCATCGACGTAGGTGTTCCTGAGCTTCTCCAGCTGCCGGTATTCCAGGAGCCTCGTCGGGAGGGCGTGACCCATGGCGGCCAACTCCTCCAGTACCGACGCATCCGTGGACGGACCGGTCTTGGTTCGTTTCAGGACCGGAAGCCCGAGCTTCTCGAACAGAATCTCCCTTAGCTGTCGGGTGGAGTTCAGGTTGAACTCCTCCCCGGCCATGGAGAGGATCTCTTCCCTGATGGAGGCGAGGTCCGCTCGGAGCGTCTCGTTCATGTCCTCGAAAAACGGGACATCGATACGGATCCCGTTCGCCTCCATCCTGGCCAGGACCGGAACCAGGGGCATCTCCAGGTCCTGGAAGAGGCCGCCTAGCTCCTGTTCTGCGAGTTGTGGCTCGAAGAGCTCCTGGAGTCGGAGGGTATAGTCCGCATCCTCGCAGGCGTACTCCCGAGCCCTGTCCAGTGAGACCTCGGCGAAAGAGATCTCACTCTTCCCCTTTCCCGCCACCTCCGAGTAGGGGATCATGCGATGCCCGAGGAGTGTGACAGTGAGAGCGTCGAGGCTGTGCTGGCGACGGTTCGGATCCAGAACATAGGACGCCACCATCGTGTCGAAGGACACCCCTTGAACCTCCACTCCTGCCCGTTCAAAGACGATCAGGTCGTACTTGAGGTTCTGCCCCGTCTTCTTCACAGCGGGGTCCTCCAGCACCGACCTGAGGGGCTCCATGGCTTCGGAGGTCAGAGCCGGAAGGTTCGCCGGGGCGCCGCTCCCACCATCGTCCAGCGCAAGCTCTCCTGGACGTTGGTGGCCCATGGGGATGTAGAAAGCCTCCCCCGCCTCCAGGGAAAGGGAGATCCCCACCAGGTCGGCCCGAGTCGCTTCCTGGCTGGTGGTCTCCGTGTCCACCGACACGGCACCTTCAGCTCGTATCCGCTCAGCCAGCGTCACTACATCCGATACCTTCTCGACAAGTGTGTAGTTGACCGGGATCTCTTCCGTCGGCTCTTGATCCACCGCCCCCTCATCGGCCGTCTCTCCCACGGGCGCGGGTCCCGTGAACTTCTCAGCCAACCTCCGGAACCCCAGCTCGACAAAGAGCTTCCGGAGCCGCTCCCGATCGGGAGCCTGAACCTTCAGGCTATCCAAGTCCAACTCGATGGGAACGTCGGTCTGGATGGTGACCAGTCGCTTCGAAAGGCGGACCAGGTCCGCGTTTTCGGTGAGGGATTCCCGGGCGCGTTTCCCGCTGATTTCCCCGGCTCGCTCCAGGATGGTTTCCAGATCGCCGTACTCATCCAGGAGTTTCACGGCGGTTTTGGGGCCAATCCCCGGGGCGCCGGGAACGTTGTCCGAGGAATCCCCGATGAGGGCCAGATAGTCCGGGATGGCATCAGGTGGGATTCCGAACTTCTCGCCTGCATTGGACTCGTCCACCCATTCTGGCTCGACGCCGGTGGGCCCTCCCCTACCCGGATTCAGGAGGTGAACACCAGGACCCACCAGCTGATACAGGTCCTTGTCCCCCGACACAATTACTGCCTCAAGGCCAGCCTCTCGGGCCTGGAGGGCGAGGGTCCCGATCACGTCGTCGGCTTCGTAGCCGTCCACCTCCACCACCGGATCATTGAAGCCCTCCACCATCTCCCTGATCCGGGGCAAGCTCGCAGCCAAGTCCTCTGGCATCTTTTCCCGAGTGGCCTTGTACTCGGGGTACATCTCCTCCCGCTTGCTCATGCCTTTGTCGAATACGATGGCCAGGTAGTCGGGGCGTTGGTTCTCCCTGATGGAGAGGATGAAGTTGGCGAACCCGAACGGCGCGGAGGTGTTTTCTCCTCGTGAGTTGGTGAGAGGCCGGTTGATGAAGGCGAAAAAGGCCCGGTAGATGAGGGCGTAGGCGTCGATCAAAAAGAGGCGTGGGGCCTCCTTCGGAGGAGCATCAACCATGAGGAACTCGCGGCTCGGGATCGGGGGTCTGGCCATAAAGCCAAGCATAGATGGCCCGATTGGCAAGGACGTTCTTCACATACCCCCGTGTTTCCGTGAAAGGGATCCTTTCGACGAACAGATGCATGTCCCGAGCCTCCGGGTATTGTCTCCACCGGAGGGCCCGGGACGGTCCGGCGTTGTAGGCCGAGAGGATGATGGGTAGGTCCTGCCCGAATCTCCGCCTCATATCGGCGAAGAAAGCCATCCCGAGGTGGATGTTGATTTCGGCAACATAGAGATGGTCGTCGGGTCGGAATCCGGCTGGCCCGGAGGTCCTGGCCAGCTCCCTTCCGGTGGGGGGGAGAACCTGCATCAGGCCGCGGGCGTCGGCCCGGGAAAGAGCCTCGACCCAGAAAGCCGATTCCTGGCGTATCAAGCCCGCCATGAGGAAGGGATCGATCCCACGCTCGAGGGCCTCCGCCAGAACGATGTCTCGGTAGGGGAAGGGATAGAGGGCCTTCAAAAGATGACGATCCTGGGGCCACCCCTCTCGCCGGACCTCCCAGCCCAGATTGATGCCTTCCCGCGTGAACCCCCGAGAGTTCATTTCATGAGCCAGCCTGAGGAGGGTTCGGTGGCGTCGTTCCTGATCGGGATCGCTGCGAACCCGGTCCGCCATTGCTTCGAACTCCCAGGAAGCCCTCCGGTCCAAGCCCACAGCCAGAAGACGGTCATGGGCGGCCAAACCGTCCCTGAGAAAGCCGGGGAAAGGCAAGGAATCCGCAGATTCCTGCAGCGGAGGATCATAGGGTTCACCCAGGAGCTCGCCTGCCCGGACCGTGTAGTAGGAAATGGGATGAGAGAGAGGTAAGCGGCGCAGAAGCTTTCGCCCTTCCTCCTCGAACCCTTCCCCACCCAGAGTCCGACCGAGCCAGTAGGTGGCTTCGTCAGCCCGGCGCCCGTCGGGAAATTCGGCCAAATAGGCCTCATAGACCCGCTGAGCCTCCTCTGGACGGCCAAGACGAAGATGGAGCTGCCCCATCCACATCCTCGCCTGGCCAGCACGGGTGTGGGACGACTCCATGGCCACGGTCGCCTCGTACTCCGAGATCGCTCCCTCCAGATCTCCCCGGTTCCTGAGGGCGTCAGCTCGGCCGTACACAATCTCGATGGCCGTCGCGTTCGCCGGGAATCGCTCGATCAGCTCGTTCTGAACCTCCCGTGCTTCCCCGGCCCGCCCCACCTGGCGGAGAGCCGAGACCTCCAGAGTCAGAGCCGCCGATGCCATGGCCGGATCCTCCAGATCGGCGAGCTCGGTTACCAGGGGCAATGCTCTCCCACCCTGGCCCAAATTCAGGTGACTCCTGGCCAGAGCCAACTTCACGCTCGGGGAAAGGGGCTCCCCTGAGAGCTCTTCGTACACGCCGTAGGCTTCCAGGGCCTGGGCGTGCTCTCCTGCCCTGGCCAACGCCCTGGCGCCGACCAGAGCGGCTGAAGCGGAGTCGAAGCCCAAGGAGAGGAGATTCTCTGCGGCCCGGACGCCCAGGTCACCGGAAGCGGAACCGGCCAGAACTTGGTGATATGCGCCCTGCGCCCCGGTGGAATCGCCCCTGGCCAGGCGGAGAGCCCCAACACGGTCCCACGCCTGGGTTCGATGGGAGGCAGAAGCGAGGGAGGGCAGATAGCTCCAGAATGCCGCTTCGGCCCCGATGGAGTCCCCGGACGCAAGGAGAGCTTCCGGGAGGAGGGCCCACCCCAACTGTCTCACTTCGGCTCTGGCCACCGTGGACAGAGCCAGCCTCGTCTCCTCTTTCGCACCATCGGCGGCGGCGGCCTCGGCGATTTCCAGACTTATCCAACCTGCGAGGTCCGGATACGCGGGGACCAGGACTCGGGCATCTTCCAGGGCGGACCGGTACAGGCCCAGATGCACCCGGACAAGAGCCCTTCGGGCCAGGGCAAGGAACCCACTATCCGATCCGCTGGTCTCATCCGAGGATAGGGCCTGACCGAACGCCATCTCCGCCTCTTCCCACCGGCCTTCCCCCTCCAGGGACCGCCCGAGGAGATACCAGCCCTCGGGCCCGGTCAGCCCCCCGGCTTTGAGAGGTGGTTCCACCAGATTTCGCACAGCAGGCCAGTTGTTCCAGCCCGCCTCGGCCTGGGCCAAAAGAAGGATCAGTTCCGGGTCCGCGCCGGGCCCTTCAGGGAAGGCCCTGCGAAAACGTCGGGAGGCTGCCCAGTTCCGGCCGATGGCCATGTCGGCACGGACCGAATCCAGAACCGCCTCCTGGGGGGGGGAGAAATCGCCCTCCTCAACCACGCGGCCCGGACCGGGATCCGGTGCCACGTCCTGAGAGCCGGCCCCAGCAGGGACCAAAGTCAGCAAAAGCGAAAGGAAAAGAGAGAGTTTCATAAGGGTGTTGGGACCATTACCCCGGAAAAAAAGAAAAGAGGCCACCCCGCCGACACGGGGTGGCCTCTCTCGAACTGCTTTTGTGCCGCGATTACGACGCAGCAGCCTGCCTGCCCCGCTCAATGGCGTGGAGGGCATCGATCATCTTCTGAGCCGACTCTTCCATGTCGATGACCAGACCATCGATCCGGGCAACGAAGTAGTTGTGGAAGATGCTCATGGGGATGGCGATGGCCAAACCGGCGGCGGTGGTCAGGAGAGCGACCTTAATACCACCAGCAACCAGGGTGGCCTCAACCTCACCCGCAGCCTCGATGGACTGGAAGGCCAGGATCATCCCGATAACGGTTCCAAGGAACCCGAGGAGGGGACCGACGTTGGTGAGGGTAGCCAGAACCACCAGACCCTTTTCGAGCTTGCTCAGCTCGATGAGACCCTGGTTCTCAATGGCCTTCATCACACGCTCAGTGCCCTCTTCGTGACGCTCCAGACCGGCATAGAGGATGTTGGCGCCGGGGGAGCTGGACTCCCGGGTGACTTCGAGGGCCTCATCGATCCGCTGAGCGGCGAGAAGCTCATCGACGTCCCGGAGGGTCTTCCGGGTGGCACCGGTCTTCGCCATGAGGCTGAAGAACTTCCAAATAATCACCAGGATGCCCAAGACCAGACATGCAGCGAGGGGATAAACCATGAAGCCCGTAGCGTCCCAATAAAAAGGGATAGCTTCCTGCCAGGTCATCTCCACGGTTTCCATTCCTGGAATCTGAATCAGAGCGCCGTAAATGTTCATTAAGCCCACCAAAAGGACCTCCTACCGTAGCGGTCGTCAGGCCGATAAAAAACTGATCCACCCTAGCTTGTCAGGGTGGATAAGACAGTCCTATTAAGGCTTGGCAAGATGGAGAGGGGCCAGGGGCATGTCAACCCCCGGCTACACCCTTTGTTTACTCCGAACCAACTGTTTCCAGGAGCCCCTGAGTGTATGGGTGGGCAGGGGCCCGAAATAGCATATCAGCTGGAGAAAGTTCAACGATCTCACCGGCCTTCATGACTGCAACCCGATCCGCCAGGTACCGTACGACGGCCAGGTCGTGGGCAATGAGGACAAGGGTCAGGGAGAGGCGTTCTCGGAGCCCTGCCAGGAGGTTCAGGATTTGAGCCTGGACGGAAAGATCCAGGGCCGAGACGGGTTCATCCAGGATCACCAACTCCGGACCCACCGACAAAGCCCGGGCGATCCCCAGGCGCTGCCGTTGCCCGCCGCTGAACTCGTGGGGAAAACGGACCCGGTGGCTCGGGTGAAGGCCCACCATGTCCAGGAGGGCATCGGCCCTTTCCCTCCTCTGGTCGGCAGAGAGATCCCCCCCATGGACCTTCAGAACCTCCTCCAACATGGGGCCGGCTCGGAGGCGTGGATTCAGAGACCCGAAAGGATCCTGGAAGACGATCTGCGCCTTCCGGCGAAAAGAGAGGAGGTTTTGCCGGGACATGGTGAGGACGTCCACTCCTCTGAAGAGCACCTTCCCCTCCTCCGGGTCCAGGAGGCGGAGGAGGCAGCGGGCCAGGGTGGTTTTCCCCGACCCAGACTCACCTACGATGGCGAGGCACTCGCCCTCATGAATGTCGAAGTTTATGCCCCTCAGGGCCTGAACAGACGACCCCGACGGACCCAGGCCACGCCGGCCGGACCGGAACCTGTGGGTCAGGCCCAGGACCCGAAGAAAGGGCGGTGTCAATTCGGCCATCACGCCCCACCCCCGGTTTCCCCCAGAAGCCAACACCGAGCTTTTCTCACCCCCGTGGTCGGCCCCACGGCGCCACCGCTATCAGGTGCCGCAGCCTCGAGAGGCAACAAATCGGGCTCTCTGGTGCGACAACGAGGGATCATTTCTCCACACCTCGGATGGAAGCGGCACCCTCGGGGCCATGAGGTAGCCTCAGGGACTTCCCCAGGAATCGGGCGCAGGGATTTCCGGCGATCGTCCATGGAGAGGCGCGACCCCATGAGGCCACGGGTATAAGGGTGCTTCGGGGAGGCCAGAACCTCCGCAGTCGGACCGGACTCCACCACCCTCCCTGCGTAGAGGACCACCAATCTCTCGCAGACCTTCGATACCGTCCGAAGATCGTGTGAAATCAACAGGAGCCCCATCCCGAGCCTGGTCTGGGTTTCCTTGATCAGGTCCAGAATCTGGGCTTCGATGGTGACGTCCAGGGCCGTAGTGGGCTCGTCGGCGATAAGGAGGGAAGGCTTACCGGCCAAAGCCATGGCGATCATCACCCTCTGCCGCATGCCCCCGGAAAATTGGTGTGGGTAGTCACGCATCCGGGCCGACGGGTCCGGAATCCCTACCTCACCCAACAGCCGAACCACCTCCTCCTTCCCAGCTCTTCCTCTGAGGCTCGTGTGGAGACCCACCGACTCCCGGACCTGATCCCCAACCGTGAACACCGGGTTGAGGGAAGTCATTGGTTCCTGAAAGATCATGGCGATCTCCCCACCACGGATCTCCCGCAGCCGTTTGTTCCCCACTCCAACCAACTCTTCACCTCGATATCGTATGGAGCTGCCATCGATAATCTGGTCGGGCCCTCCCGGTGGAAGCCCCAGAATGGAGAGAGCAAGCAGAGTCTTCCCGGAACCCGACTCCCCTACCACCCCCACCGTTCCTCCTTCTCCCAGGTCCAAGTCCACACCGTCCACCGCCCGGGCGATTCCCCCCGGCACGGCCAGATGAGTCCGTAGGTTTCGGATCTCCAGGAGGCTCAAGGGCCTGCCCCTCCTCCCTGCCGGGGGTCCAAAGCGTCCCGGAGCCCGTCACCCACAAGGTTGAAGGCCAGAACCGCCAAAACGATGGCCAGGCCCGGGAAGGTGGCAATCCACCACTCGTCCAGGAGAAAGTCCCTTCCCTCAAAGACCATCTTGCCCCAGGAGGTGTGTCCACCCTGGACCCCCAGTCCCAGGAAAGACAGGCCAGCCTCGAGGACGATGGCGTTCCCGATCCCGAGCGCAGCCACGACGGTGAGGGGGCCAACGGCGTTGGGGAGAAGATGCCTGAAGAGGATTCTCCTCCTGGAGAATCCCAAGGCCCGGGCCGCTTCCGTGAACTCCCGCTCCTTTAGAGAGAGGATCTCCCCGCGAACCATCCGGGCCATGAAAGGCCACTGGGTAAAGGCCAGCGCCACCACGATGACGAAGAGGGAGGCCGGGAAGAACACTGCCACGATGACGATGATCAATACCAGCTTGGGGAAAGCCATGACCACGTCGACAGCCCTCATGATCACCCAGTCGATCCGTCCACCCAGGTAGCCGGCGATTGCACCCAGGAGCCCCCCGAGCGTGACGCTGATTCCCACAGCCAGGAGACCGATGGAAAGGGAGATCCGCGCCCCGTAAAGGATCCTGGAGAACACGTCCTGAGAATATTGATCGGTCCCCATGATGTTGCGGACCGATGGCGGGTTGAGGATTCTCGACGCGTCGCCCCCGGGCTGGTAAGCCTCCCTTAGCTCTGGCTCGAAAGGGGCCAGGAAGGGAGTCAGCAGCATCACCAGGTAGAGGGTGAGGATGATTCCCAGGCCCAGAACAGCCATCCGGTTTCTCCTGAACGCTTCCCAAACCCCCTGGCCGGCCCCGGACCCGTATGGTACCTCGCCCCTCCCTATCCGGTGTGACCGGTCATCCCGGAATGACCACCACCACGCCCCTATCAAACCGATGAAGAGGGTCAGCAGGGCTACCCGATCATGAAGCCCTCCATCAAAAGCGGCCGTCACACGATCGAATCGGGTGAGCCCAACCACCAACAGGCCCAACCACAACAGTAGAACGGACGTGCCCTTGAACGCCTCCCGGCGGAGGAGCTGTGGCAGCCCGGGCAAGACCAAGCCAATCCATCTACCCATGGGCGTCCCGTATCCTCGGATCCACCACACCGTAGAGGAGGTCCGCCAACAAGTTCCCCACCACAACCGCCGCCCCGAAGAGGAAGGTCCCACCCAAAACCACGGGGTAATCCCTCGCGAGAACCGAATCCACCATCAGCCGACCCATCCCGGGCCAGGTGAAGACGTATTCGATCAATACCGTGCCGCTCAGTAGGATCGGAAAGTAGGCTCCGAAGAGGGTCACCACCGGGATCAGCCCGTTTCTCAAGCCATGCTTTAAAATGACTCTGGACTCGGGCAGGCCTTTGGCCCTGGCTGTTCGGATATAGTCCTGCCGGACGACCTCCAACATGCTCGTTCGCACGTAACGGGCGATCCCACCTGCCATGACCAAGGTCAGAGTGAGGCAGGGGAGGAATAGGTGGTGTGCCCGGTCTAGGACCTGACCCCAGGTGCTCAGGGAGTCTGCCCCGGGGCTAGCCACCCCGGATGCCGGGAAAAAGACGGGCCAACCCCAGAACGCCTCCGCTTTGACGCTGAAAAACATCCCCAGCATCACGGCGAGCCAGAAAGACGGAACCGAGTAGAAGAAGAGTGTGCAACCGCTCAGCACGGAATCAATCAGTGACCCCTGCCTCGTCGCCTGGAACACCCCGACCAAACTCCCGACGACAAATGCCAGAAAGAGGGAGCAGCCTGCCAGGAGGAGTGTGTTGGGGAGCACGCCGAGGATTACGTCCCGGACAGGGAGTTGATAATACCTCGGCGAGAGTGAGACCCCGAAGTCGCCGGTCAGACAACCGAGCAGCCACTTGAAATACCGGACCAGGAGGGGGTCATCCAGTCCCAACGATCTTCGGAGCTGATCCAAGACCTCGGGGGAAGCACCGATGGGGTAAAAGAGGGTGGCCGGATCACCAGGAGCAAGGCTCAAGGCAAAAAACACCAGTGTAGCCACCCCCAGGAGCAAGGGGATCGCCGTCAGCGTCCTCCGGAAAACCAAGGAGCGCAAAAGCTTACGCCCCTCAGTTCCGATTCCGGTCTTCCGGGCCGAGCCACCAGTGTCGGATGCTGGCCAGATCCCCTCTCGTATCCATGCGGACCCCTTGAAGCCTCGGATTCACACCATTCCTCCGAAAAGCCGAGTAGAGGAACGTATACGGTTGGAGCTCCATGATCCGGAGTTGGTATGCCCGCCAAACGGGGAGCGCATCCTCCTGGTCTGGAATCAGGGGGATGGTGTCCAGATACCGGTCCAACTCCGGATCTCGGGTGCCGGAGAAAGCGAACAGTCCGTCCACCATCTCGGAGTGGAAGAGATCCCGCTCGTCGATTCGGAACCCGGTTTCAAAAGTGACGAGGGCGGCATCGAATCCCCGTTCCGGTGAAGTCAGCGTCGTCCGGAAGGTGGCCATATCCGTGACTCTGGTGACGAGCTCCACTCCGATCTCGGCGAGTTGGCCCCGGACGATCTCCCCCACTCGCTGCCGCTCTTCCTCCTGGTTATAGAACAGGTCGATGTGTAGCGGCTCCCCGGCGTCGTTCTCCCGAATCCCATCACCATCTCTGTCCACCCATCCGGCCTCGTCCAAGAGGGCTCTGGCCCCGTCGGGATCAAATGCCAAGGAGTCGGTAAAAGTGGGATCGAAAGCCCAGTGTGTTGGTGGCAGGCCGGTGTTCAATAGAGCGGCATCCCCACCATGGATCCCTTCGATGAGCTGGGGCCGGTTGATCCCCAAGGTGAGGGCCCTCCGGACCCGGGCATCGGCCAGTTCGGGCACCCGGCTGTTCCAGGCGACAAAAAAGATCGACGGATAGCGGAATGCCCAGACATCCAGGCCCTCCTCCTCGAGCGGATCGACGTGGTTGGCCAACATTTGGATGTAGACGTCGATTCCCCCTGTCAGGAGCTCTGCCTGAAGGGTGGTTTTGCTCGGGATGACCCGGTACAGGTACCGATCCAGATAGGGCCGACCCCCCAGGTCTTCCGGGAAAGCCGGGTTCGCCTCGAATGTCCAGCTTTCCCCCGGAGTCCGAGACACGAACCGATAGGGGCCGTTCCCCACCGGGCAGACCCCTCCATAAGGGTGCCCGGCAAGGTTCGCGGTCGGCACGTCACCTAACAGATGCTCTGGAAGGATGGACAGGTTCCGCCACGTCTCCAGGAAGTCCGCGTGGGGTTGAAAGCGGAACCTCACGGTGAAAGAGTCCACCACTTCAAACGCTTCCTCCCCAGGAGGGAAAGGAAGAAAGAAGGCGAGATTCGGATAACCGCTGTCGGGGTTTCGAACGGTTTCGAAGGTAAAGGCGACATCATGGGCGGTGGTCGGGTGCCCATCATGCCAGTAAACATCGTCCCTAAGGAAAAAAGTGATTTCGGTCCTGTCGTCCGAAATCTCCCAGGAGCGCGCGAGATAGGGAGTGGGGTTCAGGTCTTCATCGAACTCCAGGAGAGTCATGAGGTTCACGAACTGTTGATGCTGTGCACCGCCCACGTCTTGAGCAGCGGAGACACTCATACCCGGGAAATCCGCCACCGTCCCAACCACGGCCATTCCACCGTACCGCTCCTCATCCCAATCCCGGTCGGAAAAGGTGGCCATGAACGAATCCACCCTTGCCAAAGCAGGGCCACAGAACGCGTCGACAAGCTCCCTCCCCGCCCCCTGTCCGGCATCACTGCCGCACCCAGCCACGGCAAGAAAAAGAGGAAGAGCTAATAGGAAGGATGCGGGTTGCTTCATGTCACCGACTCCTCGAGTCGTACGAGAAAGGGTTAAAAGGGTGTTGCGAAAAGGGAGCGAGCCGCGTTACGAGCGCCACGGGGCTATATGCAAGGCGGGGCTTCGAGCCGAGCTTGCGAGACGACCGAGCGAAGCGAGGTCATCGCATAGCCATGCGCTACGTCGAGAAGCCCCAACGAAACAGATGGCC
>JANQDZ010000079.1 GCA_028278645.1 Longimicrobiales bacterium
ATCGAGTTCGTCAGGACGCCGGCCCCCTCCACAGCGGAGCGGGGGAACCAATACGGCGGCCAATGGTGGCTGGTGCCGGACAACCGGACAGACGTCCCGAAATCCGCCTACTCCACCGCCGGAAACCGCGGCCAGTATGTGATCGTGGTGCCGTCGCATGATTTGGTCATCGTGCGACGGGGCCTGGATTACGGGCGCCAGGGATTTAACCGATGGGATCTTACCCGGGAGGTGCTGAAAGCCTTCGAGTAATCCCTTAGATTACTAAACCTTCTAGCTACCCACCTGTTTGTGAGGTGTCAGTGATGAGTGTCATGGTCATGAATGTTATAGAACTGCTCGAAACCATCCGGTCCGGCGGCGGAAGCCGCGACACGGTCGGCCTTTCCGACGAAACCCTGGACCGGTTCGCCGGCGTCGATCCTTCCCTGGTGGAAGCCATCGAGGCAGCCGTGGAGCAGTATGCCCTGCTCAAGGAAGAATTCCCCGACTTCCTGGCCTTGGACGAGATGGACCAGGTCGCCGAGATCCAGTCAGGGATCGTGAATTTTTACGCCCAGGATGCAGTGAACCCCTACGTCGCTTTGGCCGCCAGGGGACCCTGGATCGTCACGACCAAAGGCGCCGTGGTTCACGACAACGGAGGTTACGGTATGCTGGGGTTCGGCCATGTGCCGACCACAATCATTGACGCCATGAGCAGGCCTCAGGTCATGGCCAACGTCATGACGTCCAACCTGAGTCAATACCGGTTGGTTAAGGCCCTGAAGGAGGAGATCGGCCATTCTCGCCAGGACGAGTGCCCGTTTTCCCATTTTCTGGCCATGAATTCCGGTTCGGAGTCGGTTTCGGTGGCCTCCCGGATCGCGGACATCAACGCGAAGGAGATGACCGACACTGGCGGGCGCCATGAGGGGAAGCAGGTGAAAAAGCTATCCCTCGTCGGAGGGTTCCACGGACGAACCGGCCGGCCGGCCCAATTCTCCGACTCCTGTCGGAGCTCATACGAGAACCACCTGGCCACGTTCCGGGGCCGGGAAGACCTCATAACGGTTGAACCGAACGACGTCGATGGGTTGCGTTCCGCGTTCGCCAAGGCGGATGAAGACGGTGTGTTCATCGAGGCGATGTTCATGGAGCCCGTGATGGGAGAGGGAGATCCAGGACTGGCTGTAACTCCAGAGTTCTACGCGGCCGCCAGAGAGCTTACGGAGGCCCACGGCTCCGTTCTCCTCATGGATTCCATTCAGGCGGGGCTTCGAGCCACGGGTCACCTGTCCGTTGTCGATTACCCGGGGTTCGAGGGTTTGGCGGCCCCAGACCTTGAGACCTACTCCAAAGCCCTGAACGCAGGCCAGTACCCCCTTTCGATCTTGGCCATGAACGAACGGGCTGCCCGGCTGTATCGGACCGGAGTATACGGGAATACCATGACGGCCAATCCGCGAGCGATGGACGTGGGGTTCGCCGTACTCCAGATGGTCACGGATGACGTTCGGGAGAACATCGTCGCCCGGGGCCACGAGTTCATGGAGAAGCTCCAGGGCCTGGCAAAAGAGCTGAACGGTCCCATCACCAAGGTGCAGGGAACCGGTCTTCTCTTCTCCTGTGAGCTGGATCCCGTGTACAAAGCCTACGGGACGGGGAGCCTGGAGGAGCACATGCGATTCAACGGTGTAGGCGTAATCCACGGGGGAGAAAACTCACTCCGGTTTACCCCTCACTTCGAGCTGACCTCGGCCGAAGTTGACCTGATCGTAGAGCACGTGAGGAACGCCCTGCTGAACGGTCCGAAACGTCCCGACGCCTGATACGGGTAGGCCTGATTCGGGCCGGCCCCGGTCAAAAACCGGGCAGCCGAACATAAAAAGGCCCCCGCAAAAATGCGGGGGCCTTTTTTCTCTGCCTCATCCCAGGTCGTGGATTCTCTAGCCCTCGGCCTGTGCCTCCAAGTCGTCGAGCTTGTCAGGGTCGGAGACGGCAATTTCCACCAGGTCTTTCGGGATTCCGCTCTGCTCACACATCACCCGGATCTCCTTGTCCACGTCGGAGAAGTCGAGGATCTCCCGAAGGTCCTCGATGTAATCCAGCAACTCATCCGCTGGGATGTCCTCCAGGGAGGGCCCGGCTGCCTCAGCGGCTTTTTTGGCAGCAGCCTCCTCAGCCAACCTCTGCTTCTCGGCGATCTCTTCCTCCATCGCCTTCTTGACGCCGTCGATGGCTCCCTGGTCTACACCTGCCAACTCCACGATGAGGTCGTCCTCTACATCGCCCTCGATCAAGTGACGGATCCGATCGGCATCGGGTTTGTCGGAGACACCCTCCAGAAGATCCAACACCCGAGCCCGCTCGGCTTTTTCGGCCTCCACAGCGGCCAAGACCTGATCGTAGAGCTCCTGGTCGATACCCATCCGGTCAATGATCACCTCTGGGTCCACCTGCTCGCCGATCAGGAGGCGGATTCCGCCGTCCTCTTCGAGCCCCTTGGCCTTGGCAACCAAGAGGTCCAGCTTGATCCCCCGCACCATTTTGTCGACATGGGTGCGCCGTTCGGAGCTCTTCAGGGCAGGCCAAGCCTCACCAACCTGATCCACCAACTTGACCGTGGCGACATAAGGGCTCACCAGATCATCAAGGGAAAGAGCGTCGAAAGCCTTGTTCAGGTCCTCCATGAGGGGTTTCCCGGCCTTCACCCGGGCACCCACCGCGTTTCGAAGCGCCAGCATATGCCCTGCGTTGCCCGACACGGCAAAACCGCTCTGATCCAGGTTCGCTGCCACCTGCTGAATGGCTTTTTCCAGGTTGTCATCGGCCAGGTCGTGGTCCCCCAGCTCTGATATCTTCCTCTCGATCGCCAGCCAGAGAGGCTCTTTTTCGGATCCGTTGGATATCGTCATCACTCAGTGTCCTGTTCACTGTTTCACAAAAAAAGCGCCGCACCTCCGCTGCACACCTGCAAGGGCGACGCAAACAACCTAGAAACACCCTCGGGCGCTGGCAATTGACGCTGGCAACTCGTTGCCCGAAAGGGCCAGCGGATCTAGGATGCCCGAGCTGAAACTGCTGAACTCTTGCCCGGAGTCGGACCATGAGGAGCTTCCTCCCCACCACCCTATTACTCCTTTTCGTACTGGTATTTCCACAGCCCTCAAAAGCCCAGGGCCCGGCTGGATCCGGTGCCGAAATGGAGGAAATCCTGTCACCGATGGAATTCCGGAGCCTTGGCCCAGGGTTCGTCACTGGCCGGATCCAAGACATCGCCATCGATCCCAACGACCCCGACGTCTGGTATGTTGCCTCCGCCTTCGGCGGGCTCTGGAAGACCGTGAATCGGGGAATCTCGTTCGAGCCCATTTTTGATGAACCGGGGTTTGCTTTCACCCTGTGTTGTGTGGTGGTGGACCCGACCGATTCAAATGTGATCTGGCTCGGAACCGGGGAGAACAAAAGCCAGAGAAGCGCTCACTTCGGGACCGGCCTCTATAAGTCCACCGACGCAGGGGCGACCTGGCAGAGAGTGGGGCTGGAGGCGTCTGAGCACATCGGGAAGATTACCCTGGATCCCAGGGACTCCGATGTGGTCTATGTGGCTGCACAGGGACCCCTTTTCGCACCGGGGGGCGACCGTGGGCTCTTCAAGACCAACGACGGGGGTGAGACCTGGGAAAACCTCCTTCAGATCAGCGAGGACACCGGGGCGAATGAGGTGGTTCTGGATCCTGCCGACCCGGACATCGTATATGCCAGCACCTACCAAAGGCGGCGCAGGGTAGGGCAGCTGGTCGGGGGCGGACCCGAATCGGGCATCTACAAATCCACCGACGGAGGCTCCACCTGGACCGAGCTGACCAATGGACTACCCGACACGGACATGGGCCGCATCCCACTGGTCGTTGACTCCCGCGAGAACCCCCACGCCATCTTCGCCCTCATCCCTGCCGAGGACGACTTGACGGGGCTTTACCGGTCCACCGACCAGGGGGAGAGCTGGGAGCGGGTGGGGCGGCAGGAAGGCCGCGGCCGACCCGGGGGCCAAGGGGAGACAGAGGACCAGGAACCGCCTGAGCCCCGCTGGTTCAGGGGAGGAAACCCGGAATACTACCACGAGCTTCATCTGGATCCACACCGGCCCGGCTACATCTATTCCGTGAACACCAACCTGGATCTAAGCACGGACCGAGGGGAAACCTGGGGCCGAGCCGGTTGGGAGCAGAAGGGCGTCCACGTGGACCACCACGCCATGGCATTTGATCCGGACAACCCGGACCACATTCTCCTGGGCAACGACGGTGGCCTCTATGAGAGCTACGACGCCGGCGAAACCTGGCGTTTCTTCACCAACCTCCCCGTCACCCAGTACTACCGGGTTTCTGTGGACGAGGCCAAGCCTTTCTACAACGTCTGTGGAGGTACCCAGGACAATTTCTCCATGTGCGGACCCTCCCGGACCTCAAAACCTTGGGGTATTCGAACCAGCGATTGGTTCGTAACCGCAGGGGGAGACGGATTCCAGACCCGGAACGATCCGGAAGACCCGAACATCGTCTATTCGACCTCTCAGAATGGAGGAATCAGCCGGCGGAACGTCCGGACCGGCGAGTCTCAGAGCATACGCCCCAGGGTCCCATTCCCAGGGGACGAATCCGATGAGGAAGGTGGCGGCCCTGGAGCAAACCGACGACGTGACAGGACCAACTGGGACGCCCCCTATATCATCAGCCCCCACTCGAATACCCGCCTCTACTGGGGGAGCCACGTCCTTTATCGATCCGACGACCGGGGGGACTCCTGGGAGCGTATCAGCCCAGACCTCACCCGAAACCTCGATCGGGACACCCTTCCCGTCATGGGCAAGGTTTGGGATTCCGATGCCGTTCGTTTGAACGCCTCCACCACAACTCTCAGCACCATTGTCACCCTCGAAGAATCACCGCTGTTCGAGGGCCTGATATACGTCGGTACCGACGACGGGCTCCTCCAAATCACCGAGGACGGGGGCGAGACCTGGCGTAGGGTAGAAGACTTCCCCGGTGTGCCGAAGTGGACGTATGTCACCGACGTGTTCCCGTCCCCCCGGGACGCCAACACGGTTTTTGTTGCCCTGAACAACTGGCAACGAGGGGATTTTAACCCCTATCTCGTGAAGAGCACCGATCGGGGGCGGACGTGGACTTCCGTCGCCGGCAACCTCCCGGAAAAACACGACGTCTGGTCGGTCATCCAGGACCATGAGAACGGGAACCTTCTTTTCGCCGGCACCGAGTTCGGGGTATTCGCCAGCTTCGACGGCGGCGGCGCATGGACCCAACTCTTTGGAGGGCTTCCCCCAGCGCAGATAAGGGACATGGCTGTGCAACGAAGGGAGACGGATCTCGTGCTCGGCACCTTCGGTCGCGGGTTCTATGTCCTGGACGACTACACCCCACTTCGCGAGATGAACGCCGAATCCCTGGGGGCCGACGCCCACCTGTTCCCCCTCCGCCACGCGTATCAGTTCCGCACGACCGGTTCGGCGCCGGCCGGATCCGCCAGCATCGCAAATCTGTCGGGGAACTTCACCACTCCCAATCCACCAACGGGAGCGGTGTTCACCTACCACGTCGGCGTAGAGGCGGAAGAGGAGGAAACGCTGGTGCTCCTGATCCGGGACGGGGACGGAGAGCAGGTCCGGGAGATGGAGTTGGACAGCTCCATGGGCCTCCAGAGGGTGGCCTGGAACCTGAGGGCGGACCCGCCCCAAGCCGAGGAGGACGAGGAAGGAGAGGAAGGACCCCGGGCGCGGTTCCAAGGACGGTCCCGGAGCGGACCCCCCGTGGACCCAGGGCGGTACGAAGCTTCCTTGGGATGGAAAGTAGGTGACGACATCGTGGAGATCGGGAAGCCCCAGAGCTTCCACGTGATCGAGGTCCAGTGGTAGGAGGCTAAAGACCTCTGAAGTATTCGGGGCGGAGGGGAACCTCCCCCCGAAGGGCGGAGTCAATTTCGGAAACGATGACGTCCCTGTCTCTGGGCAATCGGCCGGCCAGAGACAGGTAGTTGGAGGCGTGGTTCGTCCGAAAGATGGCCCGGGTGGGTTCCGATTCCGCCACGATGGTTCGGAGTTCCTCGAGTAGACCCTCGACGGAAGGGAGTTCGAATTTCCCCTTCTCCATCATCCGATGGAGAGGAGTGCCGGGGATGACGCTGAGGGTCAGGGCGGAGAGATACTCCGGGTTCATCTCCGTCACCAGGCGAGCCGTCTCCCGTGCATGTTCCTCGGTCCGGTCCATCCCACCGGCCCCGAGTAACATGATCACGCTGATTTTCATCCCCGCGGCATGGGCTTTCTGTGCCGCTTCTGCGTGATCCTGGAAGGTGTTCCCCTTTACGATCCGTTTCAGTGTAACGTCGTCCCCTGATTCCGGACCGATGTACAGGAGGGAAAGCCCCCCCTCACGCAACTCCCGAAGGTCCTCCTCACTTTTCTCCAAAACGTTTTGGGCCGTGGCGTAACACGACACCCGCCGCAGCGCCGGGAAACTGGCCCTCAACCGTGGGAGGACGGCACGCCAACTCCCCACGTCCATGACCAGGGCGTCCCCGTCGGCCACAAACACCTTCGTGACCTTGGGGTACAGGCGCCCTGCTTCATCGATGTCCAACAGCACCGCCGCGAGGTTTCGTTCCCGGAACACTTTTTCCCGGTACATATCGCAATAGGTGCAGAGGTTGTGGGAGCAACCGATGGTCGCCTGGAGTATGTAGGACCGAGCCTCCGAAGGAGGCCGCCACATCCGACCTTCGTAACGCAATTGTTCCCCTTCTTTTCCTGTACTGATCAAGGGCCGATCAAACCCGCGCCCTTCCGTTCGCGGGCCAGTCGCTGCCGAAACCGGCTCGGCGTTTTGAAGCCTCGCCCATCATAGCCAGCGGGGACACCCATGGGGAGCCCCAGACAAGACCCTTGCACCGACGGGTTGCCGGATTATATTTCGAGTGTCGATATATTGACCGCCGATAGGTGAGCCTTTCCCCCACTAAGATCGGACCATGGCTGAGAAGGATTTTGACGTTCAGGCATTCGCCCGGGACATCAACGAGCTCCTGGTATTGTCCACGCTCCGGGACGGACCCAAACACGGGTACCAGATCGGGCTGGACGTGGAGACCGACAGCAACGGGCTTTTCAGGTTCCGGCACGGCACCCTCTACCCCATCCTCCACCGGTTGGAAGAGGAGGGCCTGATCGGTGGCTCGTGGTCCAAAGCCGGCGGCCGGAGACGGAAGGTCTATGGCCTTACCGCCGCCGGCGAACGGCACCTGAGCGGTGAGGCCTCCAGGGTTGAGGAGATTGTATCCAGGCTCATGGGCCTCCTCCGGAAGCCTGGGAGGGCGCCGGCATGAGCACGCCAAAGGAAAGGGTTTTTGCTCCGGTCCTCAGGGAGGTGGAGAGCGGGATGGCCCTCCCTTTACCCGATCGCACCCGGATCTTAAGAGAGCTTGAGTACGATCTCGAGGAGCTCTGGAGTCGGTTTGTCGATGAGGGAATCCCGGCGGAAGAAGCACGTCGCCGGGCCCTGGACGCCCTCGTCCCAGACGCCCGGTCCATGACCGAGCTGGACCGGCTCCACGCACCCCTTTACCGCCGCCTGACCAACAGCTTCCCCTCTGGGCGCCTTAGGTCAATGGAGCGGGCGTCTCTCGGCTTGGCTGTAGCAGCGGTTCTCGGGGTCCAAACCGCCACCCTGCTCAGGGTTGATCTCCTGCGAGATCCGTCTCCCTTCCTCTGGCCGGTCCTGGTGGGAGGCGCCTGTCTCCTCGCCATGGTCCTGGCAAAAGCCTTCCAACTTTGGATCAAAGGTGATCATGATCAACCAACGCGAGGCCTTGGTGCCATCCTCGTGGCCGCCGGCATCGTGCTGGCTCTCGGTTTCGGAGGTACGACTTTCGACACCTTCCGATTAGCTGGGGTGCTGGAACAGGCTCCAGAGCTAGCGGAAGCCCTTGTCCCTCTCTGGCTCTTCCGCAGCGCTACCCTCCTCTCCGTGGCCATCCTCTTGGCCCTGGGCGGAGGCCTGGCTTGGTTCATTCTCTCCCAATGGGTGGCTCACGTAAGGAGAGCCCACCGTGAGGTCCTCGGTCTCGACAGGCCGGCCCGACCGAAAGGAAAACACGAACATGTATGAACACGTATGGCTGGCGATGGGATTCATGAGGTACCCGTTGGCCTTTTGTTTTTTCGCCGTCCTAGCCCTTGCCCTCTGGTCGGCACCTAAGGTATTCAAGCCCGGAGCGACATCGGAGCCGACCACGAAGGCCTGGATCGATGCGATCCTCTTCTGGGGCGGTTTCGCCGTCATCTGCGGTGTGTTGGGGACCCTCCTCGGTATCATCCTGGCCTCCCAATCCATTGAAGCTGCAGGTGAGGTTTCCCCCGTACTGGTCTGGGGCGGAATCAAGGTGGCGTTCCTCACTTCTGTTTTCGGGGTCCTGATCCTGGCCTTTGCCTCCCTGTCCTGGTTCGCCCTGCAGCTGAAGTGGCGATTGTTGGTTTCGGACCAGGTTCAGCACTCCGCCTGACCTCTATCGGGTAGGGGATCGAGGGGCGAATGGGGAGCCCCCGGGCGTTTATGCGTCCGGGGGCCATTCCCGGTAGCTCCCCAGCACATGGCACTCGGCTCCCAAATCTGCCAACTCAGCTAGGCTATCTTCCACCACACCGGCCGAATCCGCCCGCAGGTCGGCAAAAAAGCGATACTCCCAGGGCCGGCCTCGGATCGGGCTGGACTCCAACTTCGTGAGGTCGATGCCCCGTTCTGAAAAGACCGCCAAGGCCCGGTGAAGGGAGCCGGGTTCGTGGGGTACGACAAAAGCGAGGCTGGTTTTTGAGAACTTACCCGGCCCCCTTTCGGCCTCACGGGAAATCGCGAAAAAACGGGTGAAGTTCAGGTGGTCGTCTTCGATTTCGTGGAAGAGTGCCTGAGCCCCGTACTTCTCCGCAGCCAGCGCCGACCCGATGGCGGCATCATACCCAGCGGATCCGATCATGAGATCCCGAACGCTGCCAGCCGTATCGTACACCGGAACCGGTTCAATCTCCGGGTGTTCCCTGAAGAATTGAAAACATTGCTGAAGTGCCACCGGGTGAGATGCCGCCCTTCGCACATCGCTCAGCTGCCGCCCGGGCTCCACGAGGAGAAGGAGTCTAATCCTGACGCGCGTCTCTCCCACCACGTGAAGTCCACTCTCCAACACTCTCTGCAGGTTGCCCGGGACCGAACCGGCCAGAGTGTTCTCAACCGGTACAATCCCGCGATCGGCCTCACCGGACACGACAGCGGAAAAGAGGTCATCGAACGTCCGGGTCGGTACCAGATCGAGATCCGGCCCAAAGAGGTTCACTCCGGCCTCGTGGCTGAAGGCGCCCGCCTCACCTTGTATGGCCACAGAAAAAGGTGCAGGATGGGCCTGATTCATCTCGATGGCTTCCCATCGGAGGCCCACCGAGAGAGACCGATCAGGCGCCAGAAGACGTCTCGCAAGACTTCCGGTTCGAGTCCTTTTTCCCTTGCTTGTTGGGCCGCTCTCCGGACCACTTGTGCCTCCCTGGCCAGATCCACCAGACCAAGGCCGTGGGCCTCCTTCACGGCCGCTGCCTCCTGCGCCACCCTCAACCGGGCCGCGATCAGGTCGACGAGACCCTCATCGATTTCATCGATTCGCTTACGAAGTGATTCCAGGGCGACAGGAGGCTCGGCCGCCTTCCTTTGTCGTTCCGTCTGTTCTTGTTTGGACACCGCTCGATCCTCGTGCAAAAAAAAGACCCGGCATCAGCCGGGTCTCGTGACAAGCCAGATTCCAACCAACTTCAACTACGGGTAATGGGCCTCCGGCTTTGTCCCCGGCTTTTGAGCTGGGGGCCTAAAAAAATATCGGAAGCTGGTTTTTCCCGCGCACTTGTACATAGCCCGCAGGATGTAAGAGTCCGTCGTTGAAGTCAAGGGCCTTATTCCCACCCTTTTACCTCGTAGTAGTCGTCCACGAGTTTGTGGATGTTGATGGTCGTACCCTCAGCAGGCCCGTCGGGGATGGGATGGTTCACGAACCGATCCGGGAGGGTGTCGTCCTCCCTCTTGAGGCCCTCTCGCAGGTTAAAATCCCGCTCGACCTGGCTCACGTGGGAGCAGGCCAACCAGAGATCGTCCTTTGAGATCTCCTTGCCCAGGAATCCCGAATAGGCGTCGGCCGCCAGATCGAAGTCCACCACGTCCATACAGCAGGAGATGTTCTTGCAGATGGTCATGCTGTCCGAAAGCAGTCCCATGTGCTCGGCGTAGTTCACCAGGGCCCCCTTCCCTTCCTCACTCAACCGGTGTGCAGCTTGGGGGTTCCCGACCCTCCGCATGGCCAGCTCTTCGTCTCCCGTCAGCTCGATCATGGGCTCGCCCCGGTAGTGATCGCCTCCTCGGGAGTTCACGGCGTTCATCAAGCCGTATCCTTTGATCCCTCTCGGGTCGGCGGAGAAGAGTTCGAGACCCTTGACCTCGGCCGTGAGCTTCTTCGCCTCGGTTCCAAACTTCTCGGCCGCCCGCTTCGTCCCCTCGGACAGCAGGTCACCGATCCCTTGTCGGTGGGCGATCAACTCCGGGAGCTTCAGCAGCGCTTCTTTCGAGCCCCACGACAGATCGATTCCGTCGCAGTCGTCGTCCGAGATGATTCCCTCGTGGCGGCATTCCATGAGCCAGGCGATGACTTCTCCGGTGCTGATGCAATCCAGGCCCAGCCGATTCACCATGTTCGAGACATGCACCGCCAGCTCCAGGTCCGACCCACCGACCTTGACCGTAAACGCAGCTTGGGCCTCGTATTCTGGGCCCTCCCCCTCGCTGTAGCTCGTGTAGTTGTACCGTGAGCAGTAGACGTTGCAGTTATAACAGGCCTTCCCTTTTACCACATGGTCGCGGCGGAGGGCGTCGGAGCTGACCTTCTCAAGATCTTCAAAAACGGCGCTTCGATAATGGTAGGCCGGCAACACGCCATAGTCGGCCAAGGCGTCCATGATCCGAGTGGTCCCGTAGAGTTGCCGGGACCGGAACTGGCGGTGAGCCTCGATGTTGGCGATCAGGTCAGAGCAGGCTTTTTGGAACCGATCAGGATCGGCCGGGCGGGTCGGCTTCGTCCCTCTGACGACAATGGCTTTGAGCTTCTTCGAGCCCATAACCGCCCCCATACCCGTCCGGCCGCAGGCTCGAGCCAGGTTACAGGAGATTATGGCGTACTTAACCATGTTTTCGCCGGCCGGACCGATGGCCGCTACCTGGAGGTCCGGATCCCCAAGCTCGTCGATGAGTTGGACCGTGGCATCAGTGATATCCAAACCCACCAAGTGTGACGCGTCCCGGAGTTCGATCTGGTCGTTGTCGATGTAGAGGTACTTCCATTCTTCCGACGCCCCGGAAAAGACGATCTGGTCCACGCCGGCCCACCTCATCTCCGGGCCGAAGAATCCCCTGGCCCCGGAATCTCCCAGGATCCCGGTAAGAGGGCTCTTTGCACTAGCGATGATCCGGCAGGTGGCGGCGAACTCGGTCCCTGTCAATGGTCCCACGGAAATGCAGAGGAGGTTCTCGGGCCCAAGCGGATCGATTCCCGCATCCAACTCTCGAAGGAGCGTGACGCTGTTCCAGGTTCGGCCGCCGATCCCATTCTCGGGCGTTGAACCCCGACTGATCTCCTGCGTTGAGAGGTCTACCCTCAGGCTGCTTCCCTGGTAGATGCTCATGAGTCTACCCTCCTCCCCTCAGCCCACCCTTTTCGGAGCGGCTCAGCCATCACCCCCGCGAAATGCACCCGACGCTGGCTCGGGGTCCCGCCCACCTCCAGGAAGGGTGCGAGGGATACCTCCTTTCCGGTCTCGTACGTAAGCGCCTCACTTGGGCAGACCTTCACACAGTTCGGGTCGCCGTCGCAAAGGTCACAGAACAGGGGTTCCTCGTAGAATCCCACAGCCCCCACCGGGCAGGCTTCGGCGCAGAGCCCGCATGCATCGCAGTAGTCCGAGTCCAGGACGATCTCACCCCGGTCTCCCACGGAGAGGGCCTCGGTCGGGCATTCCAGGCAGGGTTTCTCTTTGCAGCTGAAGCAGGCGATGGCCAGGTCGATTCCGGTTTCGTCCATCTTTGCCACGCGGATGCGGGCCAGGGCGGGAGAAACAGCTCCAAAGTGCCCGGCACTGCAAGCCACTTCGCACATCCGGCAGCCTACACAGAGTTTTATGTCGCAATGAATCACTGAGTTACTCCATCCGCTCAATCCGCAGGATGACGTTTCCGGCCGGGTCGGGACACAGGATCCGATTGTCTTCCTTCAGCCAGTCTCCGTCTTCCAGGACACGCTGTTTAGCCCCGAGGAGGGGAAGTGCCGCATGAAGGGCATAAAGGCATACATGCTCTCCGGGGGGGACGTAGAGCCGGCCACTTCGGAGAGTGAATACCGCCCCAGGTTTCATGCGGGAGGTGCACTTACCCGTCACTGATTCCACATGAATCTTCAGGTTCGCCAGGTTTCCTTCCGAAGTCCCGCCTTCTTCGGAGAACTCGGTCATTTCCGGGTCGGGATCGACGACTTCCCCACGACCTCGATGCCCCTTTTCCTCGGAAGGATCCACGGACCCCGTCTGCTCGATTTGAAAGATGACGCGCCCGTCGGGATCCGGGCATTGAGCGTGTTTCACCCTCCACATCCAGTCGCTGTCCTTCTCTTCGGCGAGCTTCCGTTCTTTTGGCGTAAGGACGGGGATGAGGCTCTGAAGCGCCCAGAGACAGATGTACCCTCCTTCAGGGATCTGGAGATCCCCATCATTCACGGTGAAGTAATCCCCTGGCTCCATGGGCGGGCACGCGGTGCACTCTCCCATCACCTTCTTTACCGAGACCTTCAACTCGTACATCTCGACTCCTGGCTTCCTGGTTGGTGGGCCGCGTCGGCCACCTTCGAAACCCGGGCACAATGGCACCCCCATGGGTCCATGGAAAGACCAGAACCGACCTACAGATTCACATCGACCTCGGATCCGGCCTCCCTCCCTCCGAGCCGGAGGCCTATTATGTCATTTCCAGGAAGGGAAAACCAAGGCAACTCCTCCAAATCGTTTGATCCGGCCATGAGAAAAAAACCAACCCGCTGGACCCAAATCACACTCCCCGCCCTGGCCCTCGTGGTCGGAGCTTGCGGACCGGACCCTGAGCCCATGGACATCGTGGAAGCCACCATCTCCGATGTCCAGGACGCCATCCTGGCCGGGACCACGACTTGCGAGATGGTCGTACAAGCCCATCTCGATCGGATCGAGGCCTACGACCAGGCGACGGTGAATGCCATCACCGTCCTGAACCCGGAGGCGCTTTCGCGGGCCAGGGAGATCGACAAGTCGGTCGGAGCGGGGGAAGAGCTGGGCTCGCTCTTCTGTGTTCCCATGTTGGTGAAGGACAACTTCGACACCCAGGATATGGTCACCACCGGGGGCTCCATCGCCCTGGCCGAGAGCCTCCCTCCCGACGACGCCTTCATGGTGCGGCGGATTCGGGAGGAGGACGCCATCATCATCGCCAAGACCAACATGGCCGAATGGGCATTCAGCCCTCGCCAGTCCGTGAGTTCGTCCTTCGACACCACGGCTAACGCCTATGACCTGGAGAGGGTGCCGGCTGGGTCTTCGGGAGGAACGGCATCGGGGGTGGCAGCGAGCTTCGGCCTCATCGGATTGGGGAGCGACACGGGGAACTCCATCCGGGGCCCCTCTTCACACCTCGCCCTGGTGGGTATCCGGTCTACCATCGGACTAACCAGTCGGGACGGGGTCATTCCCCTGTCCTTCGATCGGGATATCGCCGGGCCCATGGGTCGAACCGTTGTGGATGTGGCCAAGGTCTTCAACGTCGTTGCCGGGTACGATCCGGCGGATCCCTACACGGAGCACGGGAGAGGAAGGAAGGAAGCCGACTATACCACTTTCCTGGGCGTAGACGGATTAGATGGTACCCGGGTCGGGGTCATGCGGGATCTTGTCGATCCGGAAGCCACCGATACAGCCATTGCCCGTATCTTCGAAGAAGCCCTTTCGGATCTGGCCAGGCTGGGGGCGGAGGTGGTGGATCCCTTCGAGTTTGATCTCGGCGCACAGTTGGAGCGCCCCGGCATGTTCTGCCAACGATTCCGGTACGACATGTACCAGTATCTGGCATCTCTGGGTGACGAAGCGCCCATGGTGGACGTCCTCGAAGTTCTGGAGACCGGGCAATACTCCGACTACGCCGAGCGATCTCTCAGGTCCAACATCGAAAGGCCTTTGGACACCCACCCTTCCCAATGGGATCCACCGTGCCCGGACTACTTCGAACACCCCGAGCGGCAGGGATACCTAAACGACCTGGTGGCCGCCATGAACGCCGCCGGGTTGGACGCAGTAGTCTATCCCTCCTGGACCTCTCCTCCTGCCCACATCAACCGAGCCCGACAGGAGTACCGCGGGGACAACAGTCAGCGCGTCGCCCCGGCCACGGGAATGCCGGCCATCACCGTCCCAATGGGGTTCAGCTATGGGAACCTCCCGGCCGGACTTCAGATCCTGGGGCGGCCGTATTCGGAGGGCCTGCTTTTAAAGCTGGCCTTTGCCTACGAACAGGGGACCCTTCATCGGAGGCCCCCTGAAGGATTCCCTGCCCTGGGTCCCGATGGTTCCGACGACTGAGGGCCACTGATGAACCTTCTCGTCACCGGGGCCACGGGGTTTGTTGGATCACACTTTTTGGACGCTTTGTCTGGGCGTCCCGGGGACGTGACAGTTCTGGTTCGGTCGACAAGTGACCTGACTCACCTGGATAATCCCGCCTGGTCCGGTGGCCCCCTCCACATCCGCAGGATCACCGGCAGCCTGGAGGATGAAGAGGCACTGGGGGAAGCCGTGGAAGGTGCGGAGGCAGTCGTTCACCTGGCCGCCCTGACCCGAGCGAAAAACGAAGCGGAATTCCGAAAGGCGAACGAGGATGGGACCAGGAAGCTCCTAAGAGCCGCGAAGGACAGCGACACTTGTCGCCGGTTCATCTATTTGAGTTCCTTGGCGGCGGCTGGCCCTGCAGAGCCAGGAAAGCCTGTCGAGCCAGAGGACGATCCCCGGCCCCTCACGGCATACGGCCGCAGCAAGCTGGCAGGGGAGGCGGCATGTCGGGAGGTCGCCGAGGAGATTGAGACAATCATCCTCAGGCCTCCGGCGGTCTACGGCCCGCGGGACCACGATCTCCTGTCATTCTTCAAGCTAGCGAACGCAGGGGTCCTGCCCGTCCCCTTGGGCCCCGCCAGGTTTCTCCAACTGATCCATGTCCAGGATCTGGTTGTCGCAATCCGCCAGTCGATCTCGGCCCAAAAAGCCACTGGCGTCTACCACGTCGCAGAAGATGCGGCGTACTCCTGGTCCAACGTGTTGGCTTTGATGTCCGAGGCGGTGGGAAAGAGAGGGCGCCGGATCCCGATCCCTCAAATGGTATTTCAACTTGCCGGGGCACTGAGTGGGGGCCTCGGTCGAGTGGTGGGAAAGCCTCAGATCTTTGACCGGGACAAGGCCCGGGAGCTCTTGGCTCCGGGTTGGCTCTGCGAGGTCGAGCGGGCCCGGTCAGATCTTGGGTTCTCTGCCTCCATCCCCCTCGAGAAGGGGCTGCGATCCACAGCCGCCTGGTACCGAGAGAAGGGGTGGCTGCGGTGACCGGTCACCCTGACATACAGGTGGACTCGGTAAGGAGCCGGGGAGAGCTCAGGGAGTTCATCCGGTTCCCCTGGGAGGTTTACGTGAGAGATCCGGCGTGGATCCCACCGTTGATCCGAGAGCAGAAGAAGGTTCTGGACCCATCCCGGCACCCGTTCCATGCCCACGCCGAGGTGGAGTATTTCCTGGCGAGACGTAGCGGGCGGGTAGTCGGCAGAATCGCGGCCATCCTCAATCACCGGCACAACGAGTTCCACCAGGAAAAGACCGGATTTTTCGGGTTCTTCGAGGCCATGAACGACCCCTCCGCAGCCACAGCGCTGCTGAGCGAAGCCGAGGACTGGTTGGCAGGGAGAGGAATGGATTCCGTCGTCGGCCCCATGAACTTTTCCACCAACGACGAGTCCCATTCCCCTGGAATCCTCCTGGATGGGTTCGACTCGGCTCCTTTTGTGCTCATGGCACATGGCCGCCCGTATTACCCGGACCTCATGGAGGGGGCGGGGTTCAACAAGGCGAAAGACCTTCTGGCCTACTGGATCTCCTCCAATGAGCCACCGGAACGCTTGGTCCGGGCCGTGGAGAGGATCGAGGCAGGGATCGATGGTCTGGAAATCAGAGAAGTGGACCTGAAGAAACTCCCCGAAGAGGTCGAGTTGGTCCAGTCCATCTACAACAGTGCTTGGGAAAGAAACTGGGGGTTCGTCCCTCTGACCGAAGCTGAAATCGACCATCTGGCGGCAGAGCTCAAACCGATCCTCGAACCCAAGTACGTCCTACTCGCTTCGGTCCATGGGGAGCCTGTTGGCTTCGCCCTCACACTCCCCGACTTCAACCAACCCCTCCGGGGAGCGAACGGCCGACTCTTTCCCCTGGGGCTCCTCAAGCTTCTTTGGCATTCACGGCGGATCGACCGGGGGCGGGTTTTTGCACTGGGCCTCAAGCCAGGTTTCCGCGGCAAAGGCATCGACGCGGTCTTTTACCTGAAGACCTTCCAGGCCGGTAGGGAACTCGGCCATACCACTGGCGAGTGCTCCTGGATTTTGGAAGACAACTGGAAGATGAGGAGAGCCCTGGAAAAAGCCGGCGCGAAGGTATACAAGACCTACCGGGTATACCGGAAAGACCTCTGACGCTGGGGGCCGGGCCCCGTCCCTCCGGTTGGGCCCCCGGGGGTCCCGGGATGAATACCAAAGCGGCCGAGCCTACCCTCCGCCCGCCTCATACCCGTCGGTGAGGGTATTCATGAACGCCACGATGGACTCCATCTCCTCCGGAGTCAGTCCCAGGTCCCCCAACTCGTCCCGGTTCACGTTCGTGGGGACTTCCGGGCCGGGCCAAGGAGCCACATCCCGGGAATTGTAGAAGCTCACGACCTGGTAGAGTGTGTGGAAAACCCCGTTGTGCATGTAGGGCGGGGTCAGGGCAATGTTTCGTAGGGTCGGAACCCTGAAGAATCCGTTCAGCTCCGGATCCCCAACCACCGGGCCCAGACCCAAATCCACGTAGTCCACCCCATCGGGATTAAACTCCGCGGGCAAGAAGTAGAACGGGTTCTCGGGGTTCTTGGGTGTTCCGAGGTTGTCGTAGGTGAAGTCCGTGAACAGGGGCGGTGATCCGTCCGGTCCAGGGGCGCTGATGTGGCAGGCGGAACAGTTGCCCTTCTCCTCGCTCTCGAAGAGGGCCAGTCCCGCCAGCTCGTCCGGTGTAAGCTCCACCTCCCCTGCCAGGTAGAGATCGTACTTCGAGTCGAAGGGATTCAGCTCGTCGGTCATCTCGTAGGCCGCGATGGCGTCGGCCATGTACTCGTACCCTTGGTCGGCATCGTCCAAAGCCCCCTCCCCGTAGACCTCCTCGAATTGACCACGGTAGGGAGCTTCCCGGATGGCGGCCACGACCGCTTCGGCGTCAGGGTTGGCCATCTCAAGCGGGTTCAGTGGTGGCCCTTTGGCCTGCTCCGCGAGGGATGCCGCCCGGCCATCCCAGAAAAGCCCGCCCACCCAGAGGCCTTCCTCCTCGTCGAAGGCCAGGGGCGGGATGTGTGCTGCGTAAGCAGCCGTCATGTCATTTCGGTTCCCGTACCGATCGGGGTGCACTCCCCGCGAGACGGGCAGTTGCTGGTTCGGATCTCCGAATCCGGCCGTGGGGGAGTGGCAATGAGAACAAGCTTGTCCCGGGGGTGTGGACAGCATGGGATCGAAGAAGAGCAGCTTTCCTAGAGCTTCCTTGGCGGAGAGGGCGACCACCGAGTCGACAGTGGTCGACCCTGCCACAGGGGCATCCGAATCCCCTTCAGAGGCTTGGCACCCCCCAAGAACCACGACGAAGAGAAGGACGGAAAGGGAAACCCGAAAGAAAGGACAGACCTGTCTCATGGCCGGACTCCTGAGGAAGAACCAGCTGACCCCCAATCCCCGCACTACCCCGTCTCATGCCAAATGAAAACGGGGGCGGTCGGTACGCAACCACCCCCAGTGAGCTCTACCCAACGCCTCAGATCACCGGTGAGCCCCCGTCCCAGCGGCTTCGGATTCCTCACCGGCGCTCGCCTCCCTCAATCCAGGAGCATTTTCTGCGAGTGCCTCCGAAGCATGAGGCCATAAAACATGTCCAGGTAACGCCTGGTTTCTTCCCGCTCGATGTTGGTGATGTACTTCCAGAATCCGTAGATTCGGGAAAGGGACAGGAGCTTCTTGGCATGAAGCTCCCAGTTGTACTTTTCCTCCACCCGTGTGATGGCTGCGGCCGAGATCGAGTCCCAGATCCCGGGGTCCCCTTCCGTCCGCCGGAAGAAATCCAACATCCGCCCGGAGGCCTCCTCGCCCCGATGCGGATCGATATGGAACCCCGAAATTCCGTCCTCCACAATCTCCAGCGGCCCGCCGAAGCGGGTGGCAAAAACCGGAAGGCCCGAACTCATTGCCTCCACCACGGTGAGTCCGAAACCTTCGAAGAGCGCTGGCTGGACAAAGGCCCCTCTCTTATCGGCCACAGTCCGGTAAAGCTCACCAACGCGGTTCTTATCGGTCTGCATCTCGACCCAGCGGGCGTCTCCCTCGAGACCGTGTTTTTCAAACAACTCGTGCATCAGCTCGATCTGGACGCGCTCATCCCGGTCATCCGAATCCTCAGGATCCAGGAAGCCTCCGACCAGGAGGAGATTCGCCCGCTCCCGGAGCTCCGTGTTTCTGCCGTACCAGTCCGCGAGACCCGCCATGTTTTTGATCACGTCGAGGCGGGACATGGCAAACAGGATCGGCTTCTCAGGCTCCTTCAACTCCCCTCGGGCATAGGGAGCCGCGCGGCCAAAGATCAGGTCGGAAATCTCCTCCATTACCGTCGAGATACGTCGGTTGGGCTCGCTGTACGGAAAGAACACCCCCGGGTCCGCGCCAGGAGAGACAATGTTGAACTTGGGATCGAACGAATCAATTCCGCTGGTCACCCGATAGAGGCCCGGCATCGTGAAAGCCTGGTGGCTCTCATACTGACCCACGCTCTCTTCCGTCCCGGCGATCTCCTGGTAGCTGCTTGTAATGATGAAGTCAGCGGTATTCATCGAGATGAGGTCGGCCGTGAATTGGCATGAGAAGTGGTACTGGTCATCCAACTCCTTCCAGTTCAGGTCGGAGTTCCTGTATTTGGTCTTTTCCAGGGCGTGGGCGATGTTGCATTGGGTTACGCCCATTCGACGGGACATCAGGCTGGCAACGAGGTTTCCATCGGAGTAATTCCCGATGAGGAAGTCCGGATTCCCCCCGAGCTCGGCCTTCAAGGCCCCTTCCGCGTCGATGGCGTAACGCTCCAGGTAGGGCCAGATCTCAAAGCGGGAGACCCACTGGGGGATCACCTCGCCTTCGGCATTCCTGAATGGGACCCGGAGGATCCGCGCGTGCTCGGTCCCCATGATCGGTTCCAACCTCTGGTTGCAGGTCGTTCCCTGACTCTCCGGGATCAGCCGACTCAAAACCACGATCTGGGGTTCAACGTCCAGACCCTGCTCTCGAATCGATCTGCGCATCTCCCGCTCGAGGGCCCTGACCTGGTCTAGGATGTAGACGACCTGGCCACCAGTATCCGGCTTCCCGAGGACGCCAGCCTGCCCGAAGAACCCGTGCGGTGACAGGATGGCGATGGAGAAGATGATGGGGACCCGGGCAAGGAACTCTTCGACCGCGTCAGGAGAAGGGGCCTCGAGGATGTCCATGAGGAGGGACATCGTGTCGCGAATGCGATCGGGACTCCGACCCCAACCCGGGGCAAACCCGAGCCGTCTCAACTCGTCGAGGCCGTGGGCCTGCCAATGTTCATCATGAGTCCGGCCCTCCAAGAGAAGAAGAGCAGCCCGCAGCGCTTCCCTGAGCTCGGTCCAATCCCGAATCCCCTCGTTCAGCATTAGCTGAATCCCCCGGACCTGGTGGACCCGGAGGAAATCGTACAGTCGCTCCTTCCCTTCGTCCCCCTGAGAGAAGATCTGTGCCGACAGATGCCGGTTCAGGAAGTTCACGCCTTGTCCGATGGACCTCGGCTCGCTGAGCTTCGGGAACCCTCTCTCGAAAGGACTCAGGTCCACCTCCAAGGTCCACGGTCGCTCCTGTCCGTTTTCCTGGACCAGCCGCTCCTTCGCCTGGAGATAGTCTGAGACCGAGATCTCCCGGCTCATCAAGTCCTCGGAGTGGATGAGGACATACCGCCAGGTCGCAACCCGGCTTCGGATGGCCATAAAAAAGGAGGGCCCGTGGACTACCGCTTCCTGGGCGGACCGGATCAGGGACCGCATGTGGCTGTCCCTCAGGGCCGCTCCATCCTCCGTCTCACAGAACCGATCGAACTCGTACGTGAGGTCCGACCAAGCGAGAAAGGGCCTGTCGAGAGATCGGAACCGCCGAAGCAGCAGGTAGACCTCCTGGCGAAAGCCACTCAGAAGGCCGGGAAGGACGTCGATCATTCAGTGATTTTCCTCTTCTGGTATGCGAATGTGATCAAAGAAATGATAGTGTTGGATTCCCTCCAACACGCCCCAGGCATGGCTTCCGTCGGCGAAATACACCCGGGGGCGGCCACGGATCTCCTCCAACTCCGGGGTATGGTTACCCACGACCACTCCCAGAGTCTCACCTGAGAGCATGTCCGCGTCGTTCCCGGAATCCCCGGCAACCAGGATTCTGCCTGGAGCCAGATTCCACTTATGAGAAAGAAAGCGGATGGCCAGCCCGGGAGAAGCCCGAACGGGAGTCACATCCAGGTCCGTTTCATGGTCCAGCGTGGCGATCACTCTGAAGCCCTCCCGCCTCAGCCGGCGCCGGATTCGGGCTAGGCTCGGCCCTGTTTCCGGATCCAGCTTGAACCTCAACCGGAAAGGTGTACCCGCCTCTTCGTCCCAGGACTCCACCCCGGCCATGGCCAACAACGACTCTTTCACCTGCCAGGGCTGCCACCGGTAGTTAATCTGCCTTTCCCACGACCTGTCCATCACCAAGGGTTCCCCGTAATAAATCTCCGTTCCGGTGGCGGTAATGAGGATGTCGGGGGCCCGGACCCCGAGCTCTTCGAGAGCCTCTAACGCTCGGTCCAGGGTCCGGCCGGTGGCGATGCCGAATCCGACGTTGGATCCGGCTTCCTCCAGGGCAGTGATAAAAGCTTCGAGGGCACCCGCATTCCCGGTCAGGGTGTCGTCCACATCTGTGAGGAGGATCCGATCTAGTCGAGGGAACCGGCGGCGACGGGAAAGGGACCGGATACCCTCTTCGGCCGGAAGTCCGCCCAGGGTCTTTTCCACCTCGGTCAGATACCGGCTAGCGTGGGCCTCCCAGGAGAAATGCTGGTGAACGGCTTGCTTCCCGTTCTCGGACCAGGAATTCCACCGGTCCGGGTATTCGATGGCCTCAAGCAGTTTTCGGCCGAGGGACTCCTGGTCGTGGGGATCCACCAACATCCCGTTTTTGCACGCTTCGAGGATGTCTTGGGGGCCACCATCGTTCGTCGCCACCACCGGGAGCCCGCTGGCTGCGGCCTCCAGGAGCGTCAGGCCGAACGGTTCGGTGAGGGCCGGGTTTACGAATACTCCTCCTGACGCGGCGGCCATCCGGTATAACTGTGGAACGTCCTCCGACCGGTGTCCCTTGGGGTAGGCCACCGATCCGTAGAGATCGTATCGATCGATCAGGACGAGGGTCTCTGTGAGGACCCGTTTTGCTCCTGCCGGCATTTCCCTGATGTCATCCCGGTTCCCCATGACGAGGAGAAGGTTCGCCTTTTCCCTGAGGCCGGGGTTTTCCCCGAAGGCTTTGACGAGGGTTCCGAAGTTCTTCCGTTCGTCGGGCCGGGCCATGGCCATGATGAGGGGCTTGCCGGGATCGGCCAGGAAGCGATTCACCTCCAGCCCAATGGCCCCAAATTCCTGCCCGGCGCCCCGAGCGGTGGGAGAAAACCGACTGAGGTCCACCCCGGGTGGGATCACCACCATCCTCTCGGGCTGATAGTGATCATAGATCTGGTACTGCTCCCGGACCTCCTGGCGGGTGCTGGCTATGACCAGCGCCGCGGTCTCCAGGGCTCCCTCCTCGGCCTCGATTCGCCTGGAGAAGTGGTAGCGCTCCTCCAGGGCCTCGGCCTGTTGCCCCTGCTCGAGGAGGCGGGCTTTTTTCACTCGGCCCAGGGAATGACCCGTAAAGATGAACGGAACCCCGAGGATCTTGGCCACCTGGGACCCCACAAACCCTGCGTCGGCGTAGTGACCGTGAATTAGATCGGGTGCCCTTCCCCTGGCCCTCACCATCCGCATGATCTGATCCACCATGCTCGGGAGGTATGGCCAGAGGCTCTCTTTCAGCAGGTACCGCCGGGGCCCGAAAGGCAGGCGGACAATCCTCACTGCGTCTCCCGTTTCTTCCCTTGGTTCAGAGTAGCTCGGGTCCACCCTTTTGTCCCACACCTGACGGGTCAGGACCTCGACCAGTTGGATCTCCCGTTGTTGCGCCAAGATCCTGGCCTGGTCCATGACATAGAGGACCTGCCCGCCGGTATCCGCGTCCCGTCCCAGCTCGATGTCCCTCCCCCTGACGAGCCCGTGGACACTGATCGACAGGATATAGAGGCCAAGGACATCGCCGGGGAGATAGGGCTCAGTCGGCATAGTCCCACCTTCGCAGATAACGAGCGTACAAATCGGCGTCGGGCGGGATGGCCCCTCGGATCCGGCAGAGCTCCCCCGCGAACTCCGAAGCTCTACGGAGGCTGAGCGATATGGGCCATCGTCCGAAAATCCCCAGGACGAGAACGGCGCTGAATCCGTCACCGGCTCCCACCGTGTCCACGGTTTCGGAAACCGCCATGGCGGACTGTTGAATCACACCTGCCTCAGTTACCGCCAAGGACCCTTTTTCTCCCGACGTTACGACCAAGTTTCTTATCTCCAGGTCCTGCCGCATCCGGGCGACTGTTTCCAGGAGGTCGAAATTGTTGTCCACTGGCAGGTCCAGGAGCCGGAATGCTTCGTCCCGGTTCACTTTGACCCAGTCGGCCCCACGGACATGGTTCTGGATCTCGTCCGGACTCCACCATGGATCCCGAAGGTTCACGTCCACAAAAACCGGGATTTTGAGGCGGTCCTTCAGGTGAATCAGGGTTTCCGCAGCACCTGCCTCCCTCAGCCCTAGAGACCCGTGATAAAGCACAGCGGCGCGGTTCAGGTCCGAATCTGGAGGAAGCCCCTCGATCCCCACCGCGTCGTAAGCCTGTTCCGACTCGATGTGATACGTCGGCTGATCACTCTCCAGGTGGGCCGTGACCCGTCCGGTAGGGCGGGTTTGATGAATCTGAATCCCGGATCGATCCATTCCCCATGACGCCATCCGGTCGAGAATCTCCCTTCCCTCCCCATCCCTCCCCACCGCGGAGACCATGAGCGGATTGGCCTTGAAGCCCCGCAAGTGCCAAGCGACGTTGAAAGGCGCGCCGCCCAGCACTCGACTACCGTCGGGAAAATGGTCGAACAAGGCCTCACCAAATATCAGCGGGCGGAAACGACCCCGGCCTTCGGGGGTCTTCCGGCCGTTCGGTGACGGATGGCTCGGGTCCATTTCGGGGTTGGTCAAAAGGGCGAACTCTCGGAATCTCAGGAGCCAGGTCGGTCCTGGGCTTAGCGAAAGGTTCCTTAAGAAGTTACACATGTAAGCCCCTTCGGAAACACCGGAGCGGGAACGGACCGGGCCGGAAAGGCACGAAATGGCGAAGCAGCGGAAGATGTTGGCCACCGACATGGACGGGACGGTCATCCCTCTCGAGGTGAACCCTCAGAGGGAAGCGGAAATCTCAATCTTCCGAGAAGCAGTGACCAAAAAGCAGGACCTTTCGCTGGCCTACGTGACGGGGCGTGACCTCCCACTTGCCCTGAAGGGGATCCGGCAACACCGACTTCCTGTCCCAGATACACTGGTCTGCGACGTGGGAACCTCGGTCTATCACCAAACCAGTTTCGGCTTCGGAGAGGACCCCGAATATGTGTCCCTCATGGAGGAGGCCAGGGGTGGCCTGGACGTCCGGGAGGTCCAGAAAGAACTCAGCCACCTTTCGGGCCTTCGCCTCCAAGCCGACGATCGCCAGACCAAATCCAAGCTGAGCTACTATCTACCGCCCGAAGGTGGGCATGAGGAAATCATGTCTTCCGTGGACCAGGTCCTGGCCGAGCTGGGTGGGAAGCTCCAAGCGGTCTACAGCGTCGGTGCACCCCACGGAACAGGACTCCTGGATATCCTCCCCGCCGGTGTGGCAAAAGACTTCGCTATCATCTACATCCACGCTCGGGAACGACTCGATCAGGAGTCCCTCGTCTATGCAGGCGATTCGGGAAACGACGTCGCTGCCATGCTCACCGGATTCAACGCCATCATCGTCGGAAACGCCACCCCGGGGTTGAGGGAAGAGCTCACCGCCCGTGGCACAGAAAAGGGGCTTTTGGACCGACTCTACTTCGCGGATGGATACTACGCAGCCGGGGTTATGGAGGGGTGCCGGCACTTCGAGATCCTGTAGGGCCCGCCTCCCCGCCGTATCCGGCAACCCCACCCGGTCTCCTGCGCATCGTACCGAGTAGCAACTGTACCTCGTATCGGTCCCCATGACCGATCATCGATACGATGGAGTCGAACCAATGAAGACCATCAGGACAGCGTGTTTGGGTCTCCTGGCAGCCTCGCTGCTTGCCTTTTTCCTCCCATCCCAGGTCACCGGTCAGGTGGGTATCATGTCAGCGGAAGAGTGCCGCTGTGTCGATCCGGACGGGAATGAGATCGAGAATTGCCGTTGCCTGAGGACGTTCGATCCAGGTCAGTTCGCATGGACTTTCGGAGAAGAGGGGGCCGAAGGGATCGCTTGGAGATTTGCGGACCCCGAATCGGGAGAGTTTGCATGGAGCTTCCGGGGGCCGGACGAATCGCGAGCCAGAATAGGGATCACCCTCTCCGTGTCTACAACCGATACCGACGCCATGGGCGCCCGAGTCGAATCGGTACTGGACGACGGGCCAGCCCACAGTGCGGGGATCGAGGAAGGTGACATCATCACCCGAATCGACGGTGTCTCACTCTTTGAGCCGTTGAAGGACCGGGAGGCGGAGGAAGACCTGGACCTGGATGGATCGATGCCGGCCCAACGGCTCCTGCACCTGGCGAGGGAGTTGGAGCCGGGAGACGAGGTCGATGTGGAGTACCTCAGGGGAAGCACCCGCCGTACTACCACCATCGTCGCCGAGGACCTCGGGGAGTGGGGTGGGAACGTGATGTTCTTCGGCGGAGACTGGGAGGATCGCTGGGACCCCGAGGCTTTCGAGGGCGCTTGGGCGGAACGGTGGGATCCCGAAGCCTTCCAGAAGGCCTGGGAGGAGCGTTGGGATCCGGGAGAATTCAAAGAGATGTGGTTTGAACGCTGGGACCCCGAGAAGTTCGAGGATATCTGGGTGGAAGGGGATGAGAAGGGGTTCGTCTTCAGAAAGGGAGGGGAGGGGGAGCCTACGGTTTGGGCTTTTGGCCCCGACGACAAACAGATCGAGATCGCCGGGCCAGGATTCTTCGCAGCCGGTGGGCATTTCAGTGCCTGCCCCGAGTCGGCTGAAACTCTCAACTACTTCGTCCTCGGGTCCGAATGTATCGGCGGCCTTCGGATGGAGAAGCTGAATCCCGAGCTAGGGGAATACTTTGGGACCAGCACCGGGGTGTTGGTGGCGGACGTCCACGAAGATTCCATGCTCGGCTTGGAGGCAGGGGATGTGGTCCTGCGAGTGGGCGATCGGGACGCTACCGATCCGGATAAGCTCCGACAGATCTTTCGAAGCTACGAGCCGGAGGAAGAGCTAACCCTCGTAATCATGCGGAAGAACGCTGAAATGACGGTGACGGGGACCCTGGGACGGTAGGTCCCCTCACTGCACGGTGATGGCTACCGTATCAGCCGCGGACTCGCCAAAAGAGTCCCTCACCGTCGCGGTGGCAGTATAGGCACCCGCCTCGGCGTAGGTGTGGGGTTGGGTGCCAAAAACCCTTCCGGAGTTCCCGCCGGGGACGGTTTCCGAGTTGCCGTCGCCGAAGCCCAGGACGACATCTACGATGAAGGTACCTTTCGCCTCGAAACTGAAGCTGAAGATGTCGGAACCGGCCGAGCCAGACGTTTTATCCACGGTTAGTTGAATCGAAAGCGGCTGGTTGGGACCGGTGGAGTTATTCAGGCAACCGCCAGCGGCGGAAAGGAGTCCGACGAAGACGGCGGCCGCCAAGCTTGTGCTGCGCAAGTTTTTCAGGATCATCGATTCTTCCCACCTGATGGTATTCGGGTGCCCACTGTTCCTTACCGCTTAACGGCCTCCGGGGTCCCACACTCCACCCGTCAGGTCGGCCATTGGCACCTTCTCAGCTACTCTTTCTTGCCTTTGCTTTTCGCTTTTTCTCTTTCTTCGGCCGTGTCTTCCCGAAGCTTTTCTGGAACAGCTTCCCCTTACGTGTCTTCTTGTCTCCCTTTCCCATATGGCTCCTCCTCCTGGAGTCGATATGCTCGGGTCGGGTGGATTGCCGATGAATACCAAACAGAACAGAGATTGGAAAGCCCGGAGGTTCCGGCAGGTTAGATCGCCCACCCCGTCCCGAGAGGTTGCGTGATCGGGCCCCATTCCCAACCCTTCACGCATGAAAGGCATCATCGTTCTTATAGTAGGCGCTTTGCTGGTGATCGTAGCCGCCATCGCAAGCGGGCCAGTTCTCGAACGCCACCGGCGGGCTGGTGAAATCCAAACACTTCGGACCGCTCTGGACCTCTCCCGGATGTCGGCCGACTCATGCAGACTCGCTCTTGAATGGGAGCAGGAAGAGTTCCTGCGTTTCAACGGAGTGGTGGACTCCCTCCGGAGTGAGGTGGACGGGTACGAAGACCCCGCCCGGGGCGGGGTCCCGGAGGAAGTCTATTCCGACTACCTGGTGGCGTTCGACCTATACAACGACTCGGTCGAAGTCTGGCAGGACAGGGCTGATAGTCTCCAGGCGAAGGAATCCAGGTGTCGAGAGTTGGTCGAATCCCACAACCAGCTGAGTGATTCGATCAGGAATGTTCAGGAAGGGGGGAGGGGGGGCGGAGGATGAGGTCGTCCTGAATGGGACCAGGCGCTAGCTCCCAATTGTCCCAAATCCGCCATCCCTTCGTCCTCTCCCTGGGACAATCGGCAACCATTTAGCCTGGTTTCACAATCAAATTTGCCGGTATGGTGCTTGCACCTCCTGCCTCTGATCCACGTGGATCGGGCGGCGGCACCCCCCCTAAGCCGCCTCGGGCATCTGCAAGAAAGAGAAACGAAAACCGAAGGCCCATCCCAAAGCCCAAGGGGGCACCGATGGCACGACCTAGCCGGTTGATCGGCCTAGCTCTCCTCCACCTTTGTCTGCTTTTTTCATCTCTCGACGCCCAGGTCGAGACCGGCGTTCCGCGCCTCGGGGACCCGGTTCGTTTTTATATGGACTGCCGGGCTCGCGGTTGTGACGCAATGCATATCCGCACTGAGATCCGTTGGGTGGACCATGTCCGAGACATCCGAGACGCGGATGTCTATCTGAACGCCACAAGCCTCGGGACTGGCGGAGGGGGTGTGTCCTCCGACCTGATCTTCGAGGGCCGCGGCCGGTTCGAGGGAATGGTGGACACCCTCACCTACGTGTCCGGCGGAGACGCCACGGGGTTCGAGATCCGAGAGGGATTCACACAGTTGGTGAAGATCGGACTCATGCGGTTCGTTGGCCTGACCTCCATGGCAAACCAGATTGAAATCGGGCTCCGACCCCCGGATATCGAAGAGATCGTAGGACGGCCTGGCCGTGGAGGGCCCACGGCCGATCCCGAGGACGATCCTTGGGACTTCTGGGTTTTTCGAATCCGAGGAGGCGGAAGGCTGGGTGGGAGATCGAATCGGACTACCCGAAGTTTTAACGGATCCTATTCCGCCAACCGTGTCACCGAAGATTGGAAGGTCAGCCTAAGCCTCTCCCACAGCTACTCCGAAACCATTTTCGACTTTCCCGACCTGGACTTCCGAAAGGCCAAGATCACAAGGCGACTCACCCATACCGGGAGCCTCATCAAGTCTGTCGCCGGAAAGTGGTCGGCTGGGATTCGGTGGAGCGCCCGAAACGCGACTTATAACAACTTCGACTTCGAAGGGGCTCTTTCACCTGTCCTGGAATACAGCGTATTCCCTTACGAAGAAGCCACCAGGCGGAGTCTTACATTCCAGTATGCGATCGAAGGGGTTTACCACGACTATCGGGAAGAGACGATATACTTCAAGAACACCGACACCTTCTTGACCCAAAGCCTATCCGGTAGCCTTAACTTCAACCGTAAGTGGGGAGGGGCATTCGTTGCAATGGAGGCGGCCCACCACTTGGAAGACATCAAACTACATCACCTCACCCTCCTCGGGGGATTCAACTTACGACTCGCCCGGGGATTGACCTTGAGCGTCATGGGAGACGTGTCCCGGACCAAAGACCTGATCTCCATCGCCGCCAACGCAGACGATAGCGTAGAGGAAATCCTCTTGGCCCGAAAACAACTCCAGACCGATTACACCTATTCCACTTCCATCAGTCTCAGCTACTCCTTCGGCTCGATCTTCAACAACATCGTCAATCCGAGGCTGGGAGGCGGCGGCATCGGTATTCCGATGATCATCGGTTAACCCCGGAAGACGAGCGGGGGGATGGGGAGGTGACCACTGGGTCAGGACGGGGTGCTGGACGTTCTCGCACGGAGCCTTGGGAGCTGTTCGATCCGCCTCACGACGCGCGTTCAGGCAACCCGTCTGAATCCGAACGGACTCTGAGTCGTATAGATACCTGACCGGTTTGTCATCCGTTGGCAGCTGAAAGGACTGCGTTATGCGACGCCTTCTTCGCCTCACCGCCCTCATGCCCGCCATCCCTTTTCTGATCTCCTGCCAGGACAACCCGGAGCAGGCAAACGCGGCCGAGAGCCAAACACCGGGGGCTCTGTCCGCGGGTGCGCAAGAGCTGATCGCCGAGGCCGTCGCCTCCATCCATGAGGGCGACTTCTACCATCGGATCGGAGTCCTTGCCCACGACTCCTTGGGTGGCAGAGATACCCCGAGTCCCGGCCTGGAAATGGCCGCTGCCTGGGCAGCGGAAGAGTTTGCAGGGATGGGTTTGGAGCCGGGGGGGGACGACGGGTCGTTCATCCAACGCTGGGAATATTCCCCAAGAAGGGGATCGGAAGAAGAAACCGTCGCGGTGAAAGTCCCGAACGTAGTGGGGTTCCTACCTGGAAGTGACCCGGCGCTCCGGGATGAATGGGTCGTTTTTACAGCACACTTTGATCATGTGAGCGGACCACCGGATGAAACCGGAGACGCCATCTACAACGGCGCCGACGACAATGCCAGCGGGACCGCGGCGGTGATGGAGCTGGCCGAGGCCTTTTCCATGCTCCCCACGGCGCCCCGGCGCTCCATTGCCTTTGTCCTGGTAAGCGGGGAAGAAAAAGGGCTGTTAGGAGCCCGGCATTTCGCCCGAGGGGCTTCCCTTCCCCAGGATGTAATGGTCGCTGATATCAACGCCGACATGGTGAGCATGAACTGGCCGGACAGCATCTTCGTCTTCGGCCGGGATCTCAGCACGCTCGGGTCCACCTTGGATCGAGTGATCGAAGCCCACCCGGAGGTGAATGTCTCCATCATGGAGAACCGGTGGCCCCAGCTCCCCCTTCTCCGGATGTCGGATCAGTTCGCATTCATCCAGGAAGGGATCCCGGGGATCTTCTTCTTCAGCGGTCTCCATGACAACCTCCACAGCCCCAACGACGAACTCGACGCGGTGGACTGTGACAAAGCTGCCAGGGTGACCCGCCTGATGTTCCATTTCGGCTATGAGGTCGCCCAGGCAGGAGAGCGGCCCACATGGACCGAGGCTGGGAGGGAGATGTTGGCAGAGATGGGCATCGGATAACAAAAGGACTCAGACCGGGAAGCTGACTATGACTGGCGAAAATGGCAGGCGTGAGTTCGTGAAGCTCTCTTTTGCGGCCGGGGTTCCTTTTGCCCTCGGTGCGACACCAGACTCTCTGGCCGGCTTCGCGAGCGATCCAGGCCAAGAAGAACTCCCGTTTTTTGAGGTAGTGAGGAACCGTCGGTCGGTCCGGGAATTTAAACCGACGCCGATTCCCGACGAACACCTCCAGCAGATCCTGGATGCGGCCCGCCTGGCGCCCACCTCCGGGAACCAACAGCCGTGGAAGTTTGTGGTGATCCGGGATCCGTCGGTCATCGATGAGTTGAAGGAAGCCTGCGTCCGGAAGAACCTGGAAGCCCGAAGAGCCCGGGGGATGGAGGCCACCCCCGAGGTCGCCGAGCAGGTGACCGAAGGCCTAAAGGGGTACTTCTCAGCCCCAGTCTATATCGTGGTCCTCACCGATGGAGAGTCCCGATACCCCACCTACAACCATTGGGACGGCCCCATGGCCGCCGGGTACCTGATGCTGGCAGCAAGGGCCTTGGGTTACGGAACCGTCTTTATCACCGACTCCATCCCGGCCGACGTCACGAAAGAAGTCCTGAATATCTCCGATCGTTTCACTCGGGTGTGTATCACTCCTCTGGGTGTTCCGGTCGCGTGGCCAGACACTCCCCAAAAGAAACCCCTCGACGAGTTCATCGTTCAAGATCGATTCTGAGGTACGTCCCTGCTGAAGAGGCGATTTGGTTGTCGGGGGGATTTTTGAAGGTGGGTCGAGACCGCCGGGAGCCCAGGTGCTGTCTTGCCTTCCGGTTCGGTGACAGGAACATTCCCGGACCCGTGACCTCCTGAATACTCAAGGGACATCCGACCGTGAGAACCGATCCTCCAAAATCGCTGCGACCCCTTCGCGCTATTCTTCTCGGTTTCCTTCTGGCCTCGACTCCACTTCTGACGGCTTGCGAGGAGGAGGCACGGATTCCGGCCCATTCCGTCATTCCCAATCCCACTTCGGTTTCCCTTTCCGCGGGTGACACCTTCCACCTGGGCGATGAGACACGAATCACCTTCCAGCCGGGGGACGAAGAGGCCGAGAGGATCGGCCAGTTCTTGGCGGACCTGATTGGAAACACGGTGGAAACCACACCGGAGGTCACCGGGGTGGTGGAGAACCGGCAGGACGGTAGTATCCACCTCACCCTACAGGACCCTCCTCCTTCCGTTGGTCCGGAGGGCTATGAACTCGTTGTTTCCGGTGCGGGCGTAACGATCCGCGCCAGCTCACCCGCAGGTCTGTTTTATGGGGTTCAAACACTGCGACAGCTTCTCCCTCCCGTGGTGGAATACACCGCAGCCTACCCGAAACCCCTGTATGTCCCAGCCATGACGGTTATGGACACCCCTCGGTTCCCATGGCGGGGGGCCATGCTCGACGTCTCCAGGCACTTCTTCCAGTCAGACGACGTGAAGAGATTCATCGACCTGATGGCCCTCTACAAGCTGAACCGTCTTCACCTCCATCTTTCGGACGACCAGGGCTGGAGGATCGAGATCCCCAGCCGACCGAATCTCACTCTTCACGGCGGAAGCACGGAGGTCGGGGGAAGAGAGGGAGGGTTCTTCTCAGTCGATGACTTTTCAGCACTGGTCCAGTATGCCGCCGACCGCTTTGTCACGATTGTCCCCGAGATCGACGTGCCGGGTCACACGAACGCGGCGCTAGCGTCCTATCCTGAACTCAACTGTGATGGAGTCGCCCGCGACCTGTACACCGGGACCTCCGTTGGATTCAGCGCCCTCTGCACCGAGAGGGAAGAGGTTTACGAGTTTTTGGAAGACGTGGTCCGGGACATCGCGGCCGTTAGTCCGGGAGCCTTCTTCCACGTGGGGGGGGATGAAGTTGAGCGCCTGGGCCAAGAAGCTTTTAATGCCTTCATCGAGCGGATGGAAGGGATCGTCGAATCCAACGGCAAACGGCTGGTCGGTTGGGAAGAGGTATCCATGGCCGACATCGGTCCGGAAGCGGTGGTTCAGCTTTGGCGACCCTTATGGAAAGCGGACGACGGGCCGGCTTTGGACTCGGCTAGAGCCGCCCAGGCGGCGGAGCTCCAAGAGGCAGCCTTAAGAGTCGCAAGCCAGGGGACAACGTTCATCCTCTCCCCGGCTGATCGACTTTACCTGGACATGAAGTACAATCCTTCGACGGCCGTGGGCTTGACCTGGGCCGGCATGGCCGACGTGCGAACCTCCTATGACTGGACCGTGGGGGAACTCTTCGGAATCCTGCCAGAGGAATCCATTGCAGGAGTGGAAGCTCCCCTCTGGTCCGAGACCATCGACCACATCCACGACATCGAGTACCTGGCTTTCCCCCGGTTGGCCGGCGCCGCGGAGATCGGGTGGTCCCTGGAATCCGGGCGGTCATGGGAAGAGTACAGGATCCGCCTCGGAGCCCAGGCGCCGAGATGGACAGCCCTGGGGGTCAACTTCTACCGGTCTCCGGACGTTCCTTGGGTGGAGGGTTTTTAGCTACCCTCCATCCCTCTTTCGCTTCAGTTCCGCTTCTCTCTCCAGGAAGCTCTTTCCGGACGTGATCCAGGGATCGGCTGGTTCACCCTTCAGATAGTGCCCGAACCAGGCCAGGATTCGCCGTTGATAGTCCTTCTGGTTCGCTTCCTGACGAAGGCCGTGATCCTCCCCGATGTACCCCAACATCACCACGTTCTTCTTCGCCCGCCTGGCGATGTTGTACAACTCGATGGCCTGGTACCAAGCCACAATTCCGTCTTGGTCCCCCGCCTCCAGAAGGAGGGGCACCGACATCTCGTGAGCGCCGTAAACCGCTGAGTTGTCGATGTATGCTTGGAGATCCTCGTAGAGGGCAACCTCCATGCGCTCCTGGCCCGTCTCGATGTGGTCCGTTTCGGCGACTCCCGAACCCCAGTGGTGGTCCCCGTAGTAGCTTACCAGATCGGTCATGGGCGCACCCGCCACGGCCGCAGCGAACATGCCGTGGGTATGCGTGGCAACGAAGGACGTGTTGAACCCGCCCATGGAATGACCGACGATCCCGACCCGGTCCGGATCGACCAACCCCTTTTCGATCACCGCTTCCACCGCCGCGCTGATACACTCCACCACCGACCACCCTGGCTGACGGGTCCTGAAAACGATGTCCGGCTGAAGGACGAAGTACCCTTGGGTCATGAAGACCGCGGTGTTGTAATAACTGCGATCGGAGGGAGCCACGTATCGGTGGAGGTTCTGGGAGAGCAGCTCGTAGTTATAGACGATCATGGGGTACTTCTTCCCCGGCTCATATCCGGCCGGGTAGATCAGTGCACCCTGCATTTTGCGACCCTTGTCCGTCACGTAGTCGACGAGCTCGCTCCGGCCCCAGGCGTAATCATTCTGGAAAGGGTTCGTCTCGGAGACCTGCTCGGCGTCGCCCAATCCCCTGCCCCCGACGAAAATGTCGGGTGAGTCGTCGAAGGCCTGGGTGATATAAGCGTAGACCTCCGCTTTTTCGGCCTTGGCCAAGGACCCCACGTTCTTGTCGAGCCACACCAACCGCTCCACGTCGCCGTTTGGGTCCAGCCTCCCGTATCCGGACTTTTTTGTCCACTCCCCGTATAGGCTCAGATACTGGGGCTCGTCGAGGTTCACCCACTGGTAACCGCGGGCCGAGGATCCGATGGCGGGACCTCCCCGGAAACCTCGCTCCGGCCGAACCAACCTATGCCGTACCTCCTCCTCGGCACCGGCGGTCAAACGCTCGGCGCCTGAACCATCCGATGCGACTGCCCAAAGGTCGTACTTGTCGTATAAAAGAACCGCTTCGTCATCCACCACCCACCCGGCGGTTCCGAAGGGCGGTTTCTGGAGACGATCCGGGTACACCTTCGATGTCTGATCCGACTCCTCGTTGATGAAAGAGATCGGTGCCGGTTCGGTGATGTTGGTGGTCTGGAGCGTCTCCAGATCGATGGTCCAGAAATGGCCGTCGTCCATATAGAGGAGGTACTGCCCGCCAGGGCTGACCTGAACGTAACGGTCGTTGATGTTCTCCTTCAGCAGTGTTCGATCCCCGGTCGCGATATCCTGGAGGTAGAGGTCGGCTCCTGGACGACCGATGGATCTTTCAAAAGCATACCTGGACCACTCCGCCACAACTGCGAGGTCGGAGTAGGGGACGGGCGTGACTCGTTCCTCGATCAGGTCCTGACCCAGCCGGACAAACCGGTCGTCTCCCAGATGCCACGCTGCCAGCATGTTTCGTTCCCGGTCCTGAGCGGCGTGGGCTTTCTGCCAAGGCATGACGAAGACGTCGGTCCAGTGCCAGATTTCAACCGTCGAGGGATCCTCCTCCCCGGCCCCCTCCTCGGCCCCTTCCTCGGCCTCCTCCTCGGCCTCCTCCTCGCCTTCCTCTTCGCCCCCGGGAGCGTCTCCTCCCTTTTCAGGACCGGAGATGTCGTCTTCCCAAGGGGCCACGCCCAGGAACAGGACGTCCCCATCCCCCGACCACGACAGGCCCCGGAACGGGACGATCCGCATGTCGGGAGGGAAGGCGGGATCCTCAGTAGGATCGTAGGCGTGCTCCGCTTCACTTCCACCGATCCCAGTCCAGGCAAGGATGACGTTGGTTGACCCGTCTTTCCCGCCCTGGTCCTTGCTCCGCAGCACTGTCAGGTCCGACGAATCGTCGCGCCACGACAGATTCGTATAGTCGGAGTCCGACGAATCAAGG
>JANQDZ010000030.1 GCA_028278645.1 Longimicrobiales bacterium
GTTGCTCAATGTGTTCGTGGACGAGGTCAAGGCTCTGGGCCGCCGTCAGAAGCTCCAGGTTCTTACCTTCGCACCGAGCACGGTGAAGAAGGCCGTGACCGGAAACGGCCGGGCAACGAAGGAGCAGGTGGCCCGCGCCATCGTCCGTGAATACCCCGAGCTTAAGGCTTACCTCATCCACGAGCGTCAATGGAAACAGCGCTTCCACTGCAACATGTTTGACGCGGTGGGGGTGGCACTGACGGCCAAAAGTACGATGGGTTTTGATCGGTAGGGTCTTTATGGGCCTCAAGCGCCGAGTAAAACTCTCCGGCAAACTGACAAAACGTCCTCTCCGCTTCTCGGAATTTCCCTCTGGCTCGAAGGGGGCTTCGGGCTCGTCCTTCGCTCCCTCCGCGGTAGACCCTCGTCCAATCCCGAGAAAAATGACTCGATACATGGGTCCTGCTGGACTGGATCAGGACACGGGGGGAAGAGCCGGAGACCTTGGCCGGATGGGACACCGTCTCAGGTATTGACCGAACAAAACCCGAAGATTTACTATCCTGGTTCCCCCCAGCATAGGAGAGCGACATGACACGCAACCAGAACAGGATTTGGATGTGCGACGGTATCGACTACACGATCTATTGGACCGAGGGTGAGGGTCACCGCTGCGCGAGGCTCAACTTCCAGGCAGGGCCACAGAGCGTTGATTCAGTCATGTACCGGGGACCTGGCTCATTGTCAGATATGAGCGAAGAGATGCTTCAATTTTGCCTTCGCGTCGCCTGTTCAAATGGGTTTGTGTGGGTAGATCCAAAAGATGGCGTGGCTTGGCACGTCGAGGCCCGAAGCCGAATGACGACCATCGATGGCGAGAAACTGGAGGTTCGGTTCGCCGAGCCGAACGTGAAGCTCTGGCACCTGGATGACTGGCGACTTCAAAAGCTTGCGGCAGAGGCGAGGGAAGAAGAGATGCGCAGTTCTAAGCTCGCAGAGTCTCTGGCCTACCAGGCGAAAAAGAGGAAGCGGTGGCGGGCACTGAGGAACAGCTAGACTCGCTCGCGCCTGTCACCTGTCGCTGAAAAGGTCGAGATCTCCGTCGCCTTGGTGGTCCAGGATTACAGGACTGATGCACTCCGGTCCCTCGTTGCCAGGTTTGTTGACGAACGGGCTGACTGGATGAAGATGCATCTCTTCCTCTGGATAGGGACGGAGGAGAGAGTCTAGCTCTTCTGACGAAGCCTCTGGATTTAGCCAGGAATTCCATTCTGAGCTTTCACCGAGAACCACCGGCATACGGTCGTGAATTGATCCCACCAGCTCATTCGCCCGCGTCGTCAGGATAGTGCAGGTGTAGAGCGGCCCCTCTCCCCGATCCCACCGTGCCCACAAGCCGGCAAAGCCAAATGGTCGCTCATCAGCCATGTGGATCCAGTAAGGAATCTTCGGCCCCTTTCCACCTTCACGCCGCTGCCATTCATAGAATCCATCAGCCAGCACCATACAACGACGTCCCTTTTTCCACTCGTTTCTGAACGCCGGACTCTCGCTCAAAGTCTCGCTTCGGGCGTTAATGAGCTTGTATCCCACCGTTACGTCCTTAGCCCAGAATGGCACCAGGCCCCACCTATACTCCTCGATGCGTCGGCCCTGATCATCCTCCATCAGCACAAGCACTTGCTGGGAGGGGGCAATGTTATAGCGGGGCTTAGGAGGCACCCGAAGACCCTTGAGCAGATCGAGCAGCTCCGGGTCATACTCGTCCTGCGTCAACGCGTAGCGTCCACACATGATCCCGACCTTAGAACCTGTAAGTTTAATAAGGGTAAAAACATAACAGTTCTGAGTGAGAGGGAGCCACAGACAGCGGTGGTCAGCCTCGAGAACCTCGGAGCTCAATAACGTCAGTCGCCCTGGATAAAAAAACGGGGGGAAGAGCCGTGACTGGCACACTCCTCTCCGGTACTCCAGGCAAGAGAATCTGTCCCAACCTGCCATGTACTCCACCCCCATTCCCTGCCATCGTGGAGTACACTTCAACGAGGAGGAGACATGGGAATCCCATCAGGCGGATTCGGAGACCGGAACGAGAGCTGGACACCACTCTGGCCGACGGACTGGGAACATGAGAAAAGGCTGCTTTGGCCGGATGGGAGGCTGAGGCGGGAGTGGGTGGGGAAACCCCAGGAACAGGGTGACAGCCCCGGAGAACAGCCTTCGGGAGAGGAGCCGGGTCAGGGGTAGGGTAGGGACCCAAAACGCCTCTCCCGCTAGTGCCCTACATCGTCCGAGGCTGGTTGCCTTAGAGTAGGCGGTGGAGAATGTCGATGGCTGCCGGTATCGCCCCCAAGACCGTCAACCACAGCCAGAAGGTACGGGGCCAATTCTCGACGGTTCGGATCGGCCTCCCGCTCCAAGCCACCGCCTCCGTTCTGTCCGGCTGCTGATCCTGCCGACTGGCAGCCCAGACAAGCAGGTGATAGGCATCATTGATGCGCTGAGTCTGACGGATCGCCTCAGGGTACGACGCAGGATCGGTGGAGAAGAGGTCAGGATGCCACCGCTTCAACATCCTCCGGTACGCCGCCTTTAGCTGCGATGGAGAGGCGGTTGGCTCCAAATCTAAGAGTTGCCTGGCCTCGGCCTCGTACATAGAGTCGCTCAAATCCTAGTTCGGGAGTCCGGTCACGGGTCTAGGCTTTCGCCCCCAGGGAGGATCATGCGTTATGGGTATGGTGGGGGCAAGGAGGTTACCCTCCCGATCTGTCCCCTATGACTCTCCTTCCCTGCTCCCTGCATCCTCTGTAAGGATGGCTTCCAGAGAGGCCAGACGCATCTGTATCTCGCCCATCGGGACCTATCGGGGTCACCCAGTATCCTCTCATGCCACGGCGGACACGTTCTTGACCAGAAAGACGGTGGCGAAGATGCCAGTCAATTCCGGCTTTTCCGCCTGGATGGAGATGACCCCTGAAGGTGGACACCTGATCTCTATGGATGGACTTCCCACGGTATCGTGGGCAGCTAGGAGCCGCTGCGTAAAGCCTCCTCGAAGGCTTCTGGGCTGACGCCACCGAGACGGCTGTGACGCCTGGTACGATTGGGGATCATGGCAGAATGACCAATAGCCGATTAGGTTGTCCGCGCCTTCCCGCTGAGGTTCACGGAGGAGTACCGTGCTACGATTTAAGGACACCGCACAGACCTGCCTGGAGGTCTTTGGCATTGAGGAATGGGACGCTCGAAGGACACTCACCAAGCCCGACTCTGCCCAGGTTATTGAGGCCACCGATGATCTCTCGGTTCGGCTGACAATAAAAGACCACGATGGGTTGAGGTTGTTGGTGGTAGCCACAGAGGAAGGCGGTGCAAGTCCCGCAGTTGATGCTGTATTCCCACTCCGCACCAACGTCCCGGCCCACCTTTCTCCCGTCGAAGCCCTTGGCGAAGTATGTCGAACCTACGGGGAAGATTTGGCGATTGAGACCGATCGGATTGTTAAACGGACCACCCTTCTTTTGGGCGCCAAACTCCCCGGTATCTACTCACCGCCGCCGCAGCCGAACGGCAGAGAGACCAAATCATCCTTGCTTGGGCCTTTCCTCGTCAAGGTGATACCAGATGAGAGGAAGACTGTTGTAGTCGTTGCCTTTCGGGTGGATGTCCTCCGTATCCAACAGGATTTGGAGAGGGACAAGCATCCCCTCGGCCGAGTGCAGTTGGAAGATCACCTAGCCGTGGAGTCCCTCAGAGAACGGGACCCCAATCCTGGCCTCCGACCCATGGAGTATGTCTTCAAGCAGGAATCCACTCTCGACCTAATCAAGAAGTACGAAGCGGGAGAAGTGTCACGGTCAGTCCAGCCAACCCTGTTTGACATTCTCGCAGGCAGAGATGGGGCAGACGCCGCATTTGCGGCAGATTTCCTGTTGCCTCTGACCCTATATAAGGAGCCTGGTGCGTTAGATGCATTTGTACTCTTGGGTGAGAGAGCGGTCTTCGCTGCCCGCAGGAAACTTGAGGATTGGTGCGAAACTGCGCACAGTGAGCAATGGAAACCTCTGCTTTTGCTTCTGGCCGGGCTAGGCGATGAGGAAGGCCCGCTCATTCTCATGGACAAGTGGGAGCGCCATCTGGCCGCAGCCCGGAGGGAAGAATTGGAACATCGCCGCTGGCAGAAGAAAGTAGATGATGAGGAAACAACCGGGAGTTACAGGGACGGTCTTTGGAAGACTAGCCGTGATGTGCCCAGACGACACCAACAAGAAGCTCGGATGCACAGGGAAGCGGCCGATAGGATCGAGCAGGTGTTCAACGCATGGGAAGATATTTGGGGGAGACATAAGCACAGCTTGAAAAAGTAGCCAAAGGTCAGATCAGACCCGGGTCTCCTCGGACGGGTCCTTTGGGGGGCCCGTCCTTTTTCGGGGACCACGCCAGGTCCGCCACGGCCCGGGGAGCCTGGATCTCCTTGCCCTGCTCGCTCCCACCAATGGCTTAGGGTATCACAGCCAACGTGCAGTTTAAGGCGGTCCTGAGGATGGGGAACAACCTTCCCATGGATCCTTGCACGACTGCTTCCCTGAGACCCAGTGAACTGAACCGCCCCGGGTTAATCGGAGACAGTTTTGCTTGAGTCCTGCCCCAATCGATTGGGGACGAACATGTCAGTGATTGGGTGTGCTTTGACTTGTTGGCATGACGTCGGTGCATGGCTCGTGTTTGTCCGTGTCACCCCCAACGCGACGAGGTCAACACTGGACGAATCAGGGACTCGATCCGCTTTCGGAACCGTGGGTTTGGCAACCGTTCGCCGGACTCCCACCGTCAAACGGTTTCCGGATCAACGCCGATTCGCCGAGCGAACTCCTTCCTCGATATGCCTTTTAGCTTTCGGAAGGTGCAAAGTTCTTCTGCCAGGGTTGTTGGGCGGGGCATGGGGATGTAACCCAGGAACCGATTAATCGCAGGGAAGTGTCGGATCGCCGGTTCAGTGTGACCCAATTCCCAGTTTCGGACTGTCTCGGTGAAAACCCCGATCTCCTGAGCCACGTCTCGCTGAAGCGAGCCGGCTTTCAGCCGATGGTGCCGTAGATGGTCTCCAATTGTGTGAAGGACCTTCGGAAACCCTGTGGAAGGGGGTTTTCCCGCTGTCAGAGTGACATGGCAGAAAGGCAACGCAGGGGTGCCCTCCCTTGAACGTCGGGAGGAAGCATCTTCCGGGCTTCAGGTGTCCCTCGCCGGACTAGCGACGCTCAAGTAGACCGGTCTCCCAAAAAAGCCGGGTCGGTCCATTCTGTACCTCGCGCTGGAGCTTGGCCGGCGGCTCAGTTTCGGCCCTGGGTCTCCCCGGAGGTGGGGGGGGAGACTCTACACGGGAATTGAGGCCGCCAAGGGACGAGAGATAATAGCAGGCCTTTCCATTTGGGTGCGGCGGCTAGGCCCGGCGGAGCGACGGGCCCAGCCCTGGTTTCCATGACACTGTGGAACAGCGCCAATCCCTAGGGTCAGCGCCTGAAAATCCGGGCCGTGCCTTAGGAGCCGATCCTCCAGCACAGGGCGTTCCCATTCTGCCCACTGTTCAACGAGAGGTACCACCAATCCTCAGTATAGGCGTTGCCCTGAGCGTCGGTCCGCTCCCTTGCCTGCACCTTCAGTTCCACCAAGTAAGCTTGGGTGGGATGATCGTGGGATCGGCTCTCGTTGTGCTTCCCTATTGTGCAGAAGTTCGTTGCTGCTTCGGCAACCCAACCACCACCGTTGGCGACGGATATGGTGCTGAACTTTGTACCAGCAAGGGCTGCGGTACCGTTCTCCTCTACCCAACTGCGCGTGGCAATACAGCCTGTAGAAAGAAGGCAGAGGACGCAGAGTAGTAACCTAGAACGTAACATGCCGGTCTCCGGAGGATGAAAATGGACGCTTCGGGGGGGGACCGGTAATTTAGGTTGCGCATTTGCAGTGGGAAAGTCAATAGTTTCTTTGGCTCTCCTAAAATTTCTCTCTTTCACCACAGACCGGCATTGGGGCGTGGCTCGTGTTTGTCCGAGTCACCCCCAACGGGAGGACTTCAACATGGGACGAATCAAGGACTCAATCCGCTGGTGGAGCCGTGGGTTTGGCAACCGTTCGCCAGATTCCCACCGCCCAACGGTTGACGGGTCAACGCCGATTCGCCGGGCGAACTCCTTCCTCGACATACCTTTCAGTTTTCGGAAGGTGCAAAGTTCTTCTGCCAGGGTTGTTGGGCGGGGCATGGGGATGTAACCCAGGAACCGGACAATCGCGGGGAAATGCCGGATCGCCGGTTCAGTGTGACCCAATTCCCAGTTTCGGGTTGTCTCGGTGATGACCCGGATTTGTCGAGCCACGTCGCTCTGATGCATGGCGGCATTCAGCCGATGGGTGCGGAGGTGGTCGCCAACTGTTTGGAGGGTCTTCGGAACCCCTGTGGGAAAGGGCTTTGGTGCTGTCAAAGTGACATGGCAGAAAGGCAACGCAGGGGTGTCCGTGCGGTTTTTATGGTGAAGAAGATCGATGCTTGTGTGATCCGGCGGTGGTGGCCCGGTATCGGAACAGGGTTTCCGGGCCCCTTCTGGACCGAATCGACCTTCACGTGCCCATGGGTAGGGTCTCCATGGAGGATATCTCGAGTCAGGGCCGCCCCGGGGAGAGCCGGAGGATCCGGGCCAGGGTCCAGAAGGCCCGGGCAATCCAGAAGCGCAGGTTCGGACCTCTTAAGGGGATTCATTGCAATGGCCAGATGGGCCCAGGAGAGATCCGCAGGTTCTGCAAGCCTTCTCCCCCAGTTGCCCGCCTCCTCCAGAGGGCCCTGGACCGGTTGGGCCTCTCGGCCCGGGCCTACCACCGGATCCTGAAGGTGGCTCGGACTGTAGCGGATCTGGATGCCTCCCGCGAGATAGCACCGGCCCATGTAGCCGAGACCATCCAGTATCGGACCATGGATCGGACGGCCCCCCTCTGAGCCCAGGAGCATCCCACAATCTGGACGCAACCTTCCGTGGGTCTAGAGCGTCTACTAAAGAGACTCGATTACAAACTAGACACGTGTCGTCAAAAGTCTGAGGGCCCCTCCCCAAGGGATCGGTGTGCAAATGGAAAATGCGAAAAAACGAGGGGGACCGCCCCGGTTCTTTGAGTTCCTGCTCAGATGGATTCTCCCGGACGGAATCGTACGGGAGGACATCGTGGGCAGTCTGGCTGAGGAGCACAACGGCCGGGTGGCCTGGGATGGACAACGTCGCGCCGATAGCTGGTATCGGCGCCAGGTGCTTGGGATCGTGGCACGGTGGCTCCGTAAGGGTTTCGCCCGCGCCATTGGAGCATGGAGCATAGGAGATCTTGTGAAGGAACTCGCGCGGGCTGCACGACGTTTGGTGCGGGTGCCAGCGTTTTCGGCGGCCGTGGTGACGACCCTCGCGTTGGGGATCGGCGGCACCACGGCCGTCTTCGCCATTGTGTACGGCGTCCTGATTCGGCCGCTGCCCTACCCGGATGCGGAACGCCTGACCTGGATCCGGAACGGAGCTCCCGACCGCACCTGGAGCTTCTCCATGGCCGACTACCTCGCCCTAGAGGAGCAGCAAAGCTCCTTCACCCGAGTGGGGGCTTACGATCCCAATGGCATCACCCTTTCAACGCCCGAAGGGTCCGAGCGGATGCAAGCCCACATGGTGACTGCCGGATTCATGCCCCTCCTAGGCATCCGGCCGGTGTTGGGCCGATCCATCACCGAGGAAGATACCCGGCCCGGTGCCGACCCCGTGGTGCTCGTGAGCCACCGGGTATGGCGGTCCCGCTTCGGCGGCGATCCGGGTATCGTCGGGCGCACGGTAACGCTGGATCAGGAGATCACCACGGTCGTCGGAGTTCTGCCCCCGCCAGCCGGTCCGATCGAGCGGGACCAGGACTTCCTTCTACCGCTGACCCTCGAACCGCCCCCACGGAAAGGACCGTTTTTCCTCTACGTGGTCGGCCTGTTGGAGGAGGGGTCGACCCGGACGGCCGCCGCCCAGGAGCTGGAGGCCATCAGCGATCGCATCTTCCCGCTCTGGCAGGACAGCTTCCCGGACGCGGAGGTCCGCTGGGTGATGTTCGACCTCAAGAAGGCGTTGCTGGGCGACGTGGGCGGATCCCTCTGGGTTGCTCTCGCCGCCGTGGGGGCCCTCCTTCTCATCGCCCTCGCCAACGCGGCGAACCTGTTGGTAGCCCGCGCCGTGGAACAGAAGCACGAAACTGCGGTTCGCGTGGCACTGGGCGCGGGATGGGGACGAATGCTCGTGCATCGACTGTCGGAGAGCATCGTCCTGGCAGGCCTCGGTGGTGGGGCGGGCTTGGGCCTGGCCTACCTAGGCCTCGCCACGGCCGTCCGCCTGGGCGGAGCCCTGATACCCCGAGTTGCGGAAGCCGCCCTATCGGGCCCGGTGGTCCTCTTTCTCTTGGCCGTGGCACTGGTGTCCGTCGCGATCCTGGGCCTGGTTCCCGCACTGCACAACCGGACCCCCCTACCGGCATTGAGGGGGAGTGGGAGGGGTGTCGGGCACGGTGTGAAGCAGCGCGGGCTTCGCCAGGCACTCGTCGTTGCCCAGTTCTCCGTCACGGTCCCGCTCCTCGTGGGAGGCGCGCTGCTAACCTCCAGCCTCTGGTCCCTCAGGCGAGCCGATCCTGGTTTCGACGCGGACCGAGTTTTGACGCTTTCTCTTTCGCTTCCCCACACGGGCTACGAAGAGGCTGCCATTCGGCTGGATTTCTGGCAACGGGTCCTTGCCGAGGTGCGGGCCTTGCCCGGTGTGGAGGCGGCGGGGCTCGGAAACGGCCGGCCACCCGACGAACCTGGATTCGGCAACAACTTTATGCTGGAAGATGTACCCCTCCCATCTGGCGCGTCACAGTTCGAGGTGCCGTGGACCATTGCGGACCCGGCATATTTCCAGGCTCTCGGTGTGGACTTGTTGGCGGGACGCCTGTTCGATGTCGATACGGACTCGTCCCGGGTGGCCCTCGTCGACGAGACCTGGGCCCGGCGCTTTTTTGCCAACCCACAGGATGCCTTGGGACGCCGGTTCATCCACGGAGGATGTACCGATCCCACCAGGTGCCCGTGGTGGACCGTCATCGGAGTAGTGAGCGATGTGGAATACAACGGCCTTGCCGAGGACAACCAGGGCGCCATGTACCTGGACGCCGAACGTTTCGTCCAACTCGGGTCCTTCCTGGTGGTCCGGACGCCCAGCGCCGACGCGGCGGCCCTGGCGCCTCGGATCCGGGCCATCGTGCGGGATGCTGATCCCAGGGTCCCAGTGACGGACGTCGCCACGGGCCGGGAGCTCCTGGAGGAGAGCCTTCGCACCGACCGGTACCTGGCTGGTCTGGTAGGATTGTTCGGAGCGGTAGCATTCCTTCTCTCGCTCGTCAGCATCTATGGGGTTTTGGCATACTTCGTGGAGGAACACAGGCGGGACATCGGCATCCGGTTGGCCCTTGGTGGAGAGCCCCTGCGGGTGGCCTGGATGGTCATGGCCTCTGCCATGCGACTGGTTCTTGTCGGTGTAGGGACGGGCACCGTACTGGCGCTGGGTATCTCCAGCCTACTGGACCACTTGCTCTTCAGAATCAATCCCTGGGACCCGGTCTCCTTCGCCGCGGTGGTGCTGGGCCTGAGCGCCGCAGCTTTGCTTTCATGCGGGGAGCCGGCCTTCCGAGCCGCCAGGTTGGACCCGGCCGGCGCACTCAAGGAGAAATAGATGGGCGGTCGGGCTTTTCTCGGTGAATTCGAGCAGATGGTCCTCCTGGCAGTGCTTCGGCTGGGGGACGAAGCCTTCGGCCCCGGCATCGCCGGTGAGCTGGAGGAGCGGGCCGGGCGGCAAGTATCCCGAGGAGCGCTCTACGGTACCCTCGACCGGTTAGCGCGGAAAGGCTACCTCAGATGGGAGATAGAGGCGCCAACCTCCGAATCCCGGGGAAACCGGCGGCGGCGTTTCAGCGTGACCCCGGAAGGAATCAAGGAACTGGTGTCCGCCCGAGACGCGCTCGTGAATCTCTGGGAGGGGTTGGACGGTGTCCTGCGCAGACCCACGGGGTGATGGAGGGTGGCGGGGAGCCTTCGCCTGAGGCGCTTCTTGTGTTGCTCGTGAAGAGATCGATGGCCTTGCTTCCCTTGTCCTGAATTGTTCAGGTTATTACCTTTGCCCTGAATCATTCAGGTCAACCAGGGGCATAAATGTCTTCGGTACTCGGCCCGCTCCCGGGCACGTTGGAATTCCTCATTCTCAAAACCCTCGCGACGGCCGGCGAAAGGCACGGTTTCGCAATCCTCGATTGGATTCGCGAGGCGACCGACGAGGTGCTTATCGTCGAGGACGGCGCGCTCTATCACGCGCTCCACCGCATGGTCCGCCGGGGCTGGCTCGAGGCTGATTGGGGCGTATCGGAGAAAGGCCGCCGGGCGCGGTACTACCGGCTCACCGTAGCAGGTGAGTCTGCGCTCTTGGAAGAGGAGCTCCGCTGGAACCGATACGTCGAAGCGGTGGCGAAGCTCGCGACTCGGCCGGGCGGACGCTGAGAGGCTGAGAGAAAGGAGGCGACTTTGCGGAACACGGGTCCTTCGAGGCGGTTCTTCCGTCTGGGTCAGCGCCAGCCGCCTCTCGACGAAGCCGTGGATTGGGAGATTGAACACCACCTGGCTGAGCAGGTGGATAGACTCGTTGAGGCGGGATGGGATCCTGGAGAGGCTCGCGCCGAAGCTGAGCGGCTCTTCGGGCATCTCGGTCGCCACAGGGACCGGATCCTGAGAATCGACCGAAGTGAGGCAGCGATGCGGAGGCGAACGCAGGGGTTGGAGGGCGCGTTGGCAGTCGTTCGGACCAGTCTGCGCGCCATCCGTCGTCAGCCGCGGTTTGCGCTTGGCGTCGTGGTGACGCTGGCCCTAGGTATTGGGGTAAACTCAGTGATGTTCGGCGTCGTCGACCGCCTCTTGCTGCGGCCGCCGGAGCACGTTGTCGACCACGGAGACCTGCGGCGGCTCTTCGTGCGGCGGAGCTTCCTCGGCACCGTCCACACCCAGTCGATCGTCACCTATCCGGATCTCCAGGATTTGCGGACTGCCCCTGAATTCAAATCGGTGGGCGGGTACACGCCGGCCCGCGAACGCACGTTGGGCGGGGGCCCGAATGCGACGCGGGTGAGAGTTGCCCTAGCCAGCCACGACTTTTTCCCTACGCTAGGGGTCTCCGCCCACCGCGGCCGGTTCTTCGCCCCGGAGGAGGACCGCATCGGTGTGCAGGGGGCAGTAGTGCTCGGGTTCGACTTCTGGCAGAGCGCATTTGGGGGGGATCCAGGCATCCTGGGAAACGAGATCGATTTGTCGGGCTTCCGACTCCCGGTGATCGGGATCGCCCCGCCCAAATTCACTGGGGCCGAGCTCTCGGCAGTAGACGCATGGATGCCGCTCGAAGCTGGCCGTTATCTCGAGGCCGGCTCCGACCGCTTCATGCACACCTACGGTTCTTGGTGGTTGCGCGCAGTGGCTCGTCTGGCGCCTGGGAGCACGGAGGAAGCCGCGACCGCCCGTGCCACGGCGCTCCATCTCCACGGTCGCGCCGACCGTATTGAGCGCGGCATGTACGATCCCGAGGCACGCATGATCGCTGGCCCCCTGATCCTCGCCCGCGGCCCGGAGGCGTCGAGCGAGTCCGATGTTGCCAGATGGCTGGCAGGTGTCTCTTTCGTCGTGCTCCTGATCGCCTGCGCCAATGTCGCAAACCTTTTTCTGGCGCGCGGAGCGCGTCGCAGGCGAGAGGTTGCGGTGAGACTCTCGCTGGGTGTGTCGGGGCGACGGCTCGTCGGCGAGAGTGTGTTCGAGGCAGCGTTGTTGGCGCTCGCCGGAGGTATGGCAGCTGTAGTCTTGGCGTTATGGGTTGGCCCGCTCATCCATGCCACGCTAATCCCCGACTTGTACTGGTCGCCTGGCCTCGACGGTCGGCTGCTGACCTTCACCGCGCTCATTTCGGTGGGTGCGGGGCTGCTCGCCGGGTTCGGGCCCGCGATCCAGGCAACGCGTATCAATCTCGTCGACGATCTGAGGGACGGGGGGCGCGGTTCCACCGGACGCAAGTCGCGAACTCGTGGGGCCCTCTCTGCACTGCAGGCTTCGCTGAGCGTGGTACTTTTGGTCGGCGCCGGACTCTTCGTGCGGAGTGTCTCGGAGGCCCACGATGTCAACCTCGGGATCGATCCCGACCGGGTGGCTCTCGTCACCCTCGAACTGGATTCCCCGGATGCGGATGCCGAGACCAGGCTACGAGTTTACGAGGAAGCCGCTGCCCGGGCCGGGGCTATGCCGGCGGTCTCCCACGTCGCCCTCACCGACGTGCCGTTTCAATGGGCGTTGGGTCAGGCGCTTGGAGCCGAGGGGTGGGATTCTATCCCTGCCCTACCGGGCGGTGGTCCTTACTACTACCACGTTACACCCGAGTATGCGGCGACCTTAGGTCTCTCTGTGATCCGTGGGCGTGACTTCGAGCATTCCGACCAAGAGGGTGCCCCGGTTGCCATCGTGAACGCCACGATGGAGCGGGTCCTGTGGCCGGTCGACGGCGCTCTCGGCAAGTGTCTGTATCTGGGCGAGTCGAACCAGTGCACGACCATCGTAGGTGTGATGGAGGACGCCTCACGGGGTGGGATCGAAGAGGAGCTGCACATGGCGTACCTCCTGCCGCTGAGCCGCACGGATCCACCCGAGATTATGGGGCTCTACGTGCGTACCAGGGGGGATGCCGCAGAAGCGCTGTCGCCGATGGCCCAGACGCTGCGTTCTTTCTCGCCGGACATCCGCTGGGCCGACGTGAGCACGATCCGTGAGTTGATTGAACCCCAGGTTCGCTCCTGGCAGCTGGGCGCTACCCTGTTCACCGCCTTCGGAGGCCTGGCTTTAATCGTTGCGGGCATCGGGCTATACAGCCTGCTGGCGTTCAACGTCGCGGAACGGACGAGGGAGATCGGAATCCGTTCCGCTCTTGGTGCCCGTCGAGGGCGGATCGTACGCGAGGTGATAGCGGAGGGAGCCCGCTTCGCTGTCATCGGGATCACGGTTGGCTTCGGTGTCGCACTCATGGCCGCCCCGGCCATCACCGACCTCCTCTTCCAGGTGGAGCCCATGGATCCACCTGTGCTGTTGGCGGTGACGGTGGCGCTCCTGCTGGCCTCCCTCCTGGCCTCGATCACACCGGCCCTCAGGGCCACCCGAGTGGACCCGGCCGCCGTGATGCGCACGGACGCTTGATTCGACGGCCCTCGGGGTGCTCAGATCACGGACACCCAGACAAATCGTTCAAAAACCGCGGAGTTGTTTTTGGTGGCGTTCAGCTAGCTGGCACGGAACAGGCGGGGATGGCGACGGCGCCGAAGTATGGTAGCACTGCGGGATCGGGACCTTTTCCCCAGGTCACCCTTCGGACCGTACGCGAAAGAAGGAGCCTCGTTGGAGTATTACGGTCCGGAATCGTAAATGGGTGACTGGAAGGAACGTGGGGCGAGCCGGGATTCTCGGGCACTAGAACTGGTTAGGGGTGATGACGATATCCGAGCTGTCGCAGTTACCGTTGGGGGTTGCTCAGTGGGTTTCTTCTCTGGCACCCCCCCGGATACGAGTCGGCTAACGATCACTACCTCACTGAACTGATCCGAACAGATTGTGGAATTGACCCAAACGGTGGACACCCCTTCTTCGTGGCCTCGCCAACCCGTGGATTCCAGAATAAAAGCTGTAAGGTGGGGTCCTCTCCGCCCTAATCCCTAGCCGTGACCTCCTCTTGCCCACGTGATGCCGTGGTTGAGAAGCCGCCCACTCGACAGGCCGAAACGCCGGCGCCGTAAAAGTCCAGAGTTCTTCTGCCAGGGTTGTTGGGCGGGGCAGGGGGGCATAGCCCAGGAACCGGACAATCGCGGGGAATTGTCGGATGGCCGGTTCGGTGCGACACAACTCCCAGTTTCGGACCGTCTCGGTGAAAACCCCGACCTGTCGAGCTACGTCTCGCTGACGCAGGTCCGCTTTCAGCCGATGGTGCCGCAGATGGTCTCCAATGGTGTGGAGGACCTTCGGGAACCCTGAAGGACGAGGTCATGGTGTTGTCAAAGTGACATGGCAGAAAGGCAACGCAATGGTGCAGATCTGAGAATGCGGTCAGAGTGAGCTAAGGGAGCCCCGAACTGTCGGTTTTCCTTAGTGGCCGAACCGTCCCTCCCGGGAGGTCGACGTACTACATTTTCGGAACGGTCCTCTTTGCATCCCTCGGGTCCGCGAGCAAATCTCAAGAGAACGATTGTCTTCCTGGCCAGCCAACTGTCAGACCGGCCGGTTTGGCCACTGTGCCCCAAATTCTCACCTTTTGACTCGCTCAAATAGAACTGCCTGCCTCAGCACGTCCGCTCACCGAACTTCCTGGGACCGATCCGTACATGAAGACCTGGGTAATTCGGGGTCCCGGATGGCATCCGGGCTTTGGATCCTCGGAAGGGGCAGGGCCCTGCATGTTTGCCGGGAGGTTGAGGACGGAAAAGGAGATCCATGCGTGTGGGATTGCTGCCTGGACCCCCTCCCTTTACACCTGAGAATTCCCGCACTATATATCCATTTCGTACATGTCCAAACAGTACTTGGGGGCGAGGTGAATCAGACTAACGCTGAAACATTCCTACCACTGAAACCGGCAGTGCTACACCTGCTACTTGCGCTCTCTCACGGTGAGGCCCACGGCTACGGCCTGATGCGGCGAATTCGTGAGGACTCTGGGGGGCACGTGGATCTCAAAACCGGGCCTTTCTACCGGCACCTGAAAAGGCTTCTCGACATCGGGGCGGTTACCGAGGTCCAGAGGCCGGATGGTGTCGATGTACGTCGCGGCGCCCATTTCGCGTTGACGCCCCTGGGCCGTCAGATGCTGGCTGCTGAAAGGCGGCGGCTGGCCGAGTTGCTCGGGCTGTCAGCAAAGGCTAGGACAACCTAAGGTGACCAGGTGGCTGATCTTCACTCTTCTCCGGGCATATCCGCCGGCGTTCCGACAGCAGTTCGGAGTGGGTATGCAATATGGGCTAGAGGAAGAGCACGCGGCAGCTCGTCTCCGAGGCCCGTTCGCTTTGGCCTTCTTTTGGTTGTCCACGACCTTGAGCCTCGTTCCTGATGGCATCCGTGAACGTTCCGCAGCTAGCCGCCGCAGGCAGGGTCCGCGCGCGGCCCCTTTCAAAGAAGGGACTCAGGATTCGGGAGGGATGGAGATGATCGGAGCGACCTTGCGAGACTTTCGGTTCGCGACACGCAGATTGGCTAAGCGGCCTGGATTCTCGTTGGCAGGGATCGCCACGCTCGGGCTCGGGATGGGCGCAACCACCGCGATCTTCGGCTTACTGCACACGGTGATCCTGCACCCCCTCGATTACTTTGAGCCCGAACGGTTGATATGGATCGCACATGAGAGCAACCAAAGTAGCCTGGGCGTCCCGACCGGCGCCTACCTAGAATATAAAGAGCGTTCGAATACGGTCACGGACCTGGCGATCTATACTGAAGCCACAACGACAATTCAAATAGCTGGAGAGCCGCTTGAGGTCGGTGTAATCCGTGCGACGAATAATCTCTTCGACGTCCTCGGTTCGTATCCAGCCAAGGGCCGGACCTTCACTCCTGACGATGCAGTAGAAGGAGCTACCCCGGTCGCGGTTATTAGTCACGGCTTTTGGCAGCGTGCGCACGGAGGCCGTCCTGACATTGTCGGACGGCCCGTCGTCAGTGGCTCCACCGCCACCGTTGTCGGCGTGATGCCTGAAACGTTCGCCTTTGTCAGGCCTACTGCCTCCGTCGTCTTTGGGAACACCTTCAAAACACCCGACCTCTTCCTCCCCACCCGGATTCGTGAGGACAACGCGCGGGTTGGAAACTTCATGTATCAGGGGATCGGCAGACTGACCAAAGGGGCGACGGTTGGTGGAGCGAACACCGAGCTTCATCACCTCATGCGAGATGCCGCGGATCGGTACTCGCCTACAGGAGGTGGTCATTCGCGAGAGAGTCTTGACGCCGGACACTACCGCCCTGTAGTCGCTACCCTCAAAGACGCAGTGGTAGGAGAGATCGGTGAGGTGCTCTGGATCGTGATGGGCACGGTGATGTTCGTACTCCTCATTGCAGCGTCGAATGTTGCTAGCCTCTTCGTGCTGCGTGCGGAATCGATGCAACAGGAACTCGCCGTCCGCACAGCGCTGGGCGCGTCCCGACGGGCGGTGGCTCGCTGGTTTATTGCCGAGGGGATTACAGTTTCCTCTCTTGGGGGCCTTCTCGGCATCGGGATCGCGGTATTCGGTACCCGAGCCGTGCTCGCGCTAGCACCTTCGGACCTCCCTCGCACTGATGGTCTTGTGATGGGTCCCACGGTCTTCGGCTTCGCCCTGGCTCTCTCTCTTTTGATTGGCGTGCTCTTCGGCATCGGACCTGTCCTCCGGTCACGTGGCGATCCCGTGTCGTCCGTCGCCCTCCGAAACGCCCGGACCACGAGCGAGGGGGTAGCCCGACGCCGCGGACGTGAAGTTCTGGTGGCTGGCCAGGTGGCGTTCGCCCTTGTGTTGCTTATCGGCTCGGGACTCCTGGTTCGGACCTACGTAAGCCTTCGTGCCGTCGATCCGGGTTTCGGCGCATCGGACATAATCACCTTCAAGCTGGCCCTCGATGGGGATCAGTTCTCAGGCGAGCTGAATCGGGCGCAGTTCATGGTCAACGTTGCCAATCGGGTGGAGCAGCTCCCCGGCGTTACGATGGCGGGGTTCTCGGCGGACTTGCCGATGGACGGGAACGAACGGGTCGACGCGATCGTCACAGCCGAGGACTTCGAGACCGAACTGGGCGGTGCCGCGCGGACTCTACGCGTCTTCGCGGGAGCATCATATCTTACGGCACTGGGAGCCGAGATTCTGGAAGGGCGCGACCTTGAGTCGCTGGATTTCGCAGACTTCCCTCGGGTCGCGCTCGTGAACGAAACGTTCGCCCGGACCCGGTGGCCCGGGGAGAGCGCCGTAGGCCGCCGGATAGCGCAGCGGAAGGATGGGCTCACCCTTGAGGAGGACGTCTGGTACACGGTCGTGGGTGTCGTCGGGGACCTCCGGGAGCGGTCGCTGATCCTTGAACCCGAACCGGTGGTCTATCTGCCCACCGTTTTTCTGCCTGGATCCGACTACGCAATGTTCGTGACTGCACAAACGCTGCTCGTGAAGGCATCCGCCCCACAGCCGGACGTCATCCAACAGGTTCGCGACGAGGTCCGCGCAATTGACCCCGGGATTCTGGTCGATGACATCCGTTCCCTCGACCGCGTTGTCGCCGCATCTATGCAACAGGTGACGTTCGCGATGGTGCTTGTACTCTTGTCCGCAGGGGTGGCGCTGGCTTTGGGTATCATAGGGATCTATGGCGCTGTAGCGTATACGGTGGGGAGACGCACTAAGGAATTCGGTGTACGGATCGCTCTCGGAGCGACAGCGGCGGATGTGCGCAATCTGGTACTCCGACAAGGAGGCGCCATAGGGATCATGGGGATCGTACCCGGCCTCGTCGGTGCCGTGTTGGCCACGCAGGTGCTCAGCTCCCTGCTGTTCGGAGTGTCCACACTTGATGTCTCAACCTATCTATGCGTCGCCGCCTCACTAATGGCCTTTGTGCTGGCGGCCGGGTGGGTGCCGGCCCACCGGGCAACCCGCGTCGATCCTGTCGCAGCACTGTCTGCGGAGTAGCCCGCGGCGGATCGAACGCACGCTCGGGATTCGCGTAGGTGCCAGAGCGGTACGGAGCCAGAACCACGAAAAGTTACATCGAAGTGTGCCCTGTTGGGCCGACCTGCCAGAAGGCCAGGAATTGGCCTCCGTTCCCAAAGCAAGGCCACCCGAAGGGTTAGATCTGGACTCGCTTTGGGGACGCCTTCAAACTGGCCAGAATCTACCACTCGGACTGGTCTCGTTTTCGGGGAGGAGACCAGAGACCAAGACCACAGGAAGGGTTCACCCGATTCTGGACGCCATCTATTTAGGTCACTTGACACTGTCATGTGACCTAAATAGAATGCCAGAGGTGAAACGAGCACCGCGCACGGTTCAAGCAGCGCACCAAGCCTCCCTCAGGTCTAGACGATCCATGACAGACCCAGTAGCCATGATTCCGTTGAACCCCCGCGACTACCTCATCCTCTTCTCGCTGGTCGAGGGGGAGCGTCACGGCTACGGAATCGTCAGGGAGGTTGAGGCCGGAAGTGGCGGGGGCGTACGCCTTGATCCGGCCAACCTCTATCGATCGCTCAAGCGCATGACCTCGGATGGCCTGGTCGAGGAGGCGCCCCATAAGGCGGGAGAGGACGGGGCGGCGAAACGCCGCAAGTACTACCGCATCACCCGGCTCGGACGGGCGGTGGTGGAATTGGAGGCCCGACGCTTGGCTGAGCTGACGGCGGCGGCTCGAGCCCTGGAGCTCCTCCCGGGGGAAAGGGTGTGAGAAGGGTTCCCCTCGCCGTGCGCCTGTATGCGGCAGCCACCTGGCTGTTGCCAGGTGATTTGCGGCGGACTCACGCGGATGACGCGACACGGCTTTTCGGGGAGCTGTACGCCGACGAACTCCGCCGGCGCGGGTGCTTGGCAGGGTGGCTTTTCTGGACTCGGAGCACTTGGCTACTGGGCATGTGCACCCTCCGGGCCCTGAGTGAATACGAACGTGGGAATACCAATAGAGGAGGGGGAGGAATGGGCGATCCGTTGCGTGATTTTCGATACGGGCTCCGGGCCTTGGTAAAGCGTCCTGCCTTCAGTCTGACGGCGGCGTTGATCCTCGCCACCGGAATCGGGGCCACGACGACCATCTTCAGCGTCGTCGATACCGTGGTCCTGAGACCGCTTCCCTATCCGGAAGCCGGTCGTCTCGTTCATTTCGACAACGGAGCGCATTCCTTCCCGAGCTTCCGCGCCTGGCAAGAGATGTCGTCGTTCGAGGCCGTGGCGGCGGTCCGAGACGAACAGGTGCATCTCATTGGAGAGGGAGCGCCCGCCGTCCTGCTGGCCGTATCGGTTTCATACGACTTCTTCCGCATGTTCGGCGGCTCACCCCACATCGGCCGCCTTTTCCATTCGGGCGACCATGCCGGCGATCGAAGCGTCGTGGTGCTCGGGCACGACTTCTGGATGGGGCGCTTGGGTTCCGATCCGGACGTGATCGGACGCACGCTTTCCCTTGATGGGACGCCGTCCGAGATCGTCGGCGTCCTGGATCGCCATTTCCATCCTCCAGAGCTCGATACGGGGAGCCGGGTGGATGTCTGGTTCCCCTTGGGATCCGGGGGACTCGATGCGAATGATCACGGCCGGTACGCGCTCGGTGTCACGGCCCGCCTGGGGCCTGGAGTCTCCATCGAGATGGCCCAGGCTGAGGTCGACGCTCAGCGTCGTGCCATAGCGGACGAGGCTCCGGAGAACTACTACGCACGCGATGGCTCGCTGGAAACCACACCCTTGGTCCCTTTGCGTGAGGCCACCGTCCAGGGAGTACGAGGGACTCTCCTGACCCTCCTTGGAGCCGTCGGGATCTTGCTTGGCATCGCCTGCGCCAACGTCGGCAACCTGTTTCTCGCCCGTGGCTCGGCCCGTTCTCCCGAGTTGGCCCTCCGCGCAGCCCTCGGCGCCAGCCGGGTGCAGATCATAAGACAGGTGTTGGCCGAGAGCGTGACCCTCGCGATTGGGGCTGGCGCCGTCGGCGTTGGCGTTGCCTTCGGCGGGGTAGAGATCTTCTCCCGCCTGAACCCCGGTGGGATCCCTCGTGTGGACTCGGTGGGCGTCGACCTGCGCGTCCTCCTGTTCTCGCTCGTGACGTCTACGCTCACCGGCGTGTTGCTTGGTGGTTTGCCGGCCTTACGGGCGACACGCCTTGGCCTGACGGGCGCGCTTAACCGGGGGCGAGGGGGAGACACCAGTGACGTTCGGGGGCGCAGGTTTCGCTCGGGCCTGGTGGTGTCGGAAATCGCCCTGGCCGTCGTGCTCGTGACGGGAGCAGGACTGCTCCTGCGCTCCTTCGTGGCCCGGGCACAGGTGAATCCGGGATTCGAGGCGGCGAGTCTGGTCATTGTGCCGCTGGCTCTGACTGCTGGGTATGACGAGACCAGCCGACTCCAGTTTGCAGATCAGCTTCTTGAGGGGGCGCTCGCGCTCCCGGGTACTCGCGAGGCGGCGGCCGGGTGGACGTCACCCTTCAAATTTACGGGCGGGAGTCGCTGCTGTTGGCGCACTCTCGTCACCGGAGATCCCGGCCTGGCCGGCGAGGAGGACAGATTTCGCGGCATCACGCACCCGGTAACCGAGGGTTATTTTGCGGCCCTGAAAGCATCCCTTGTGGAAGGACGTGAGTTCACCCACGACGACGGACGAACAGGTGCCAACGCGGCGATCCTGAACCGGCCCGCAGCCCGGAAGTTGTTCGGGACCGAAGAGGTCGTTGGGCGCACGATCGATCACAGGGGTGAACCCCTCGAGATCGTTGGAGTGATCGACGGTGTCTACCACTGGGGGCCGACACAGGGGGTGGAGGAGGCCGTCTACGTCCCCTACGCCCGATACGGGCCCCGGTCTGGGGACTTCGATCTGATCGTTCGCACAGACGCCGACCTCGAGGTAGCGGCCAGGAGGCTACGCGAGGTGATCTGGGCTCTTGATCCCGACCTCCCCATCCCCGAGGTCACAACCATGGAACGACGAATGTCCGCGTCATTGGCCACACCCCGGTTTCTATCCGGGTTGTTGGGTGGCTTCGCCACGGTAGCGCTCCTCCTCGCAGCCGGCGGGATCTACGGCTCGATGCTCTACTCTGTCGGGCAACGCAGACGGGAGATGGGAATCCGATTGGCCGTGGGCGCAACGGGGTCCGATGTTGTGCGGTTGGTCATGCGGGAAGGTGCCCTCTTGGCAACCATCGGGATTGCGCTCGGCGGGGCAGCAGCCTTCGCCATGTCAGGGGTCCTGGCGGGACTCTTGTGGGGTGTCCAACCCACCGATCCTCTCACCTTCGGTGCTGTCCCATTCTTGCTGGGAGGGATCGCGTTGGCCGCGGCCTTCCTACCGGCCTGGCGCGCTGGGCGCACCGACCCAGTTCAGACCCTCAGAGTTGAGTAGGGCGGAAACCGAGCATCAGGTCAATACTGCACTTGTAGAGCCTGGATCCCGCACCAGCTCACCCAACTGGGAATACCAGGAACCTCAACGACGAGGACTCAGCCCGCGTGCTTCCCGATTAGAACCCGATATCGTCGATGAATCGCTGGCTAGAGCCGGCCGCCCAAGAACGGGTTATAAAGGACAGGTGCGCCGGGCATGGCCCATAACGACAAAGCATTGCTTCCGAACCCGGGGCACGAGACGGTGTGGATCACCTGCCTCGATTCAGGAGTCGGAAACAATTAGTGTCTCTTTCGGGGATGGTGGAAACCCCTCGCTTTCAAGGCGAGGGTCGTTCAGTCGGATGTTTTGAGGTGGCATAAAGGGGAGTCCAAGCCGCCACGAGAGAGTCCGCTGGCGCACCCTCCAACGCCAGGATGACACCTCCGATCCGCAGTCCCGACGAGGGTCCGATACCCTGGCGGGAGTAACCCGTCACCACGGCTTGCCCCTCGACGAAGCGGACTTCATCACCGCTACGGCCACCGGCTCCCTGCCTGACCTCCCGGCTTCACAAGGCTGATTGATCCCGCCTCTTCAGGTTAGTCTAGCTGGACCCGTTTTCGGGGAGGCGACCAATCTTCCCGTCTGGCTTGAAAGTCGAGCCAGTGGGGGCGGACTCCCTCCTTGCCTTGGTGAGGCGGTAGGGGGATACTTCCGTGTAACCTGCGAATTCCTGTTTTACTCAATTGTGAACAGCCCCTAGGAGCCGAGACATGGTCAAGCTAAGTCGGTTCGGAATCGTGGTAGCTGTGGCCGTCGCCGGGTGCACGGGCACGCCAGAGGAATGGGGTGGCCGGGTCTTCGTGTCAGATGGGGTTCTACGAGTAGAAAATCCGATCGTCCCGCTGGCTGAACCTGGCGCCGTGGAGGCGACCCTCCTCTGGAGTTCGACGGGACCGGAGAAAGGCGATTTCTGGGAAGCTCCGAATCGGATCCACGCTTCTGACGACTTCGTCTACGTCGTTGATCGCCGGGCTTCGAAGATCCATAGGGTCACTCCCAATGGTGAGCTGGAATCGTCGCTGGGAGAGCCGGGAGGTGGCCCCGGGCAGTACCGGAGCATCATCGATGCAGTTCCCACCAGTTCCGGGTTGTTTGTGGTCGACCGGAGGAACGCCCGCGTGGAGATTCTGGACTCTACAGGTGGCATCGTTGCCAGCGCACGACTGGATCAGCCCATCATTCAGGTAGTTCCCGTGGCAGGAGACGCCATCGCGGTGACGGCGGTACCGGGGGGAGAGTCCGGTTGGCAGCGAATCGATGCGTCGGGTGCCGTGGAGTCCTACACGTTTCCTGGCTTCGTCGATCCGGACACCGTGGGGGTGCCTGATTCCAGGGCCGGTGCCTGGAATGGACGCCCCGTTCGGCTCCGGTTCACCTCACCGCAGATACAGATCTACTCCAGGGCCGGAGGAGAGCTCGAGAAGGTGATCGATCTTCCCCTCCCGCCGGAAGAAGCTACAGATGAGGAGATCGAGGCCATGGTCTCCGAGATCACGTCCTTTTTGGCTGAAGACGGGGTATCGAGTGCGGTCATCGAGGACCAAGCCCGCCGAATCCGGTCTCGTCCCCGAACCAAATACCTCTATCGTGACCTTCAGTTTGATGCCCCATCGGGGTTGATGGCCATCTGGGAGCAGAATCCAGAGGACTTCGGGTCCGGAAACGCGTCCCTTCACCTTCTCTCCATCGACGGGATCTACCTGGCCTCGCTCGCGTTCGACCGGGCCTGGGCGGACTTCGATCTTCGCCATGGCGTCCTATACGCCCTTTCCCAGGATCCACTCACGCACCTGGTCACCCTAGAGGCGTTTTCGATCTCGGTCCCGGATGCAGTGATGGAGCGGGCAGCAGAGTTGGCGAATCCGGGATCGTGAGCTGAGAGGGGGAGACGGCGAAGTACCAAGGGACCGAGTTGGGTGGCTTCATGGGTGGATCGGGCCGGTCATTGGGCCGGGAAACCCCGGCATAATCCGGCATGTTTGCCGGAAAAGTACGGAAGATCGTGGAAGCGACCAGGCAATGCTGGTCAGGGAGGAGGGTTCGTGGATGACCAGCCGAGGGAGTGGAGAGGCTCCACTCACCTACAGCTGGTGTGTTCCCGAAGCGCGAGAATATGCCATCGATCTGGCCGGCCCCAGCGCCGAGGAGGAGACTGCCCCGGGAGGAGGGGGAAGCGGACCGGCCAGGGAAAACCGCCAGGCGCTCGTCTAATCCGCGCGCAGCGCCCCCATCGGTTCCACTTTAGATGCCTTCCTGGCCGGAAAGTAGCTGGCGAGGACCGAGATGAGTGCCAGGCAGGCCGATGCCGATACCAATCCAAGAGGTTCCAGTGGCTTGACGCCATACAACTCGGCCTCCAGGAAGGCGGCCACCATCAAAGCCAACGTTGAACCCCATATCAGTCCCATCATGGTCCAGGCCAAACCCTGCCGGACCACAGAACCTAGCACGCGGGCGCGAGATGCTCCCAGGGCCATACGCACACCGACTTCGCGGGTGCGCTCCGTGACAGACCGCGAAACTACCCCGTAGATCCCCACCGACGCGAGGAGCACTGCCAGACCAGCGAACGCTCCTAACAAAAGACCCATGATTCGATTGGATGAGAAGGTATCTGTGAAGTAATCATCCATTGTCCGAACGGCCGAGATTGGCTGGAGTGGATCGAGATCGAGCACTGCTTTTCGGAGTGGCTCGACCAGCCTTTCCGACGGGATCTCGGTCCTGACTGCCAGGAACCGGGTTCCGTCGTCGTGCTCGAAAGGAAAGTACATCTGAACGGCGGTCTCGCTCCCCGGGACCTGATGCTTCACTGAGCCCACTACACCGACCACCCGAAACCAGTCGGCGTCGGGCCCAGGAGGGCCCCAGGCGATCCGCTTTCCAATTGGATCCGTGTCGGGCCAATGTCGGTCCGCGAATGCAGCGTCAACGATCGCGACCCGGACGGAGTCCCGACCGTCGCTATCCTCGAATAAGCGTCCCCTAAGGAGTGGTATCCTCATGGTCTCATGGTAGTCGGCGCTTATCGCGAAGACATCAGTGAGCTGCCGTTGCCATGCGGTTGGGGCTTCCTCACCTTCCACCGAGTATCCGTTCCGCCAGGTGGCGTTTCCAAGGGGAAGCGGGCCCACGATCGACGCGGAAACCACCCCTGGCATCGCCGCTGCTTGATCTCGGAGCCCCAGATAAAACCGAGACTGGTCCCCCGCTTCAGGATACCTGCTTTGGGGCAGCGAAACCCTCAGGGTGAGCACGTTTTCAGTTTCGAATCCAAGATCAACCCGTGTGAGGAGAAACAGGCTCTGTAGGGCGAGACATGCAACCACTAAGAGGGCCTGGGCGAGCGTGATCTCTGCCACCACAAGGCGCCGGCGGATCCGCTGCCCGTGGCTGCCGGTCTCGGTTCGCCCGCCCTCCATGATTGAGTTCTGAGGATCCGATCGTGCCGCAAGAACGGCGGGGAGAACGGCGAAGATCACTCCCGTGGCCAGAGTGACGCCGAGCGCAAAGATGAGAACTGGTGCACTGAGTTCTACGTTTTCGATCCTCGGCACTTCCCCTGTCAACCAGCGGGTAAGCATCCCGGTGCCTGCGCCGGCCAAACCCACCCCCACCCCCGCTCCAATGAGCCAGAGGAACACACTCTCGGTCAAGAGGAAGCGGACGATCCTTCCCCGGGATGCTCCTAGCGCTGCCATCACACCGATTTCTCTCCGGCGTGACGCAGCATCAGCCAGGAGGAGGTTGGCCACATTCGTGCATGCAATAAGGAGCACAAAGACCACACAAAAGAGGATCGCCCAGAGCAACCCGTCTACAGTTCGAACCACGTACCCGCGGAGTGGACGAATCAAAGCGCGCAGCCCGGTGTTCGAGTCCGGGTAGGCGGCCTCCAGTCGAGCGCCCAAGGCGTCGAGATCGGCCCGGGCTCGTTCGATAACGACTCCCTGACCAAGACGACCGATCACGGCCACTCCCATGCGGCTTCCGCGATCCTCAAGCCATGACTCCTCACTGCAACCGATCGGCACGTACAGGTCAAAACCTTGCCCTGGCGTCGGGAAGGAGAAGGACTCTGGCATTACCCCGACCACGGTGTAGCTCAGGCCGTCCAGCGTTAGGTTCTGCCCAAGTAAACCGGGATCGGCCCCGAACTGGCTCTCCCAGAGGCCGAAAGACAGAACCACGGCTCGGGGGCCGCCTGAGAGGTCTTCATTAGCCAGGAAGCCCCTCCCAACAAAGGGAAGGACACCCAGGACATCGAACATCGATGCCGATACTGCCAACGCCGAAAGACGGATCGGATCGACCTTGCCTGTCAGGTTCATCTCAGATCTCCTGAAGGCGAACATCGATTCGAAGGAAGATGCTTCTCCTTGCCAGTCGAGGTAATTGGGATAGGAGACTGCGAGAACTGAACCAAGTTCCGGTGCAGTCTCGTGGATTATCACCAACTTGCCTGGCTCTTCGAAAGGGAGGGGAGCTAGCAGCACACCATTGACGACAGTAAAAATGGCCGTTGTCGCTCCGATTCCGAGGCCCAGAGTTCCTACGACCACGACGGCAAACCCAGCGCGCCTCTGAAGGCTCCGCACCGCGAGACGGAGATCCTGGGCAAGAATGTCGATCATCGATGGCTTCGCTCCCCCGCCCGGATCCGGTTTTGGATCCGATCCACGTGGGGCGGACTCTTCTCCCGTCATTCTCAGGCGTAGGGCGACTAAGAACGCGTCCTTCCCGACCTCCAAGTGGTACAGAATCCCACCGCTCCACCCCTGGAATCGCGTTTCACGGCGTTGGAGCTGGAGAAACCTGAGAATCTCGCATCCGTTCGCCGTCCAAAACTCCCTCGGATAAAGTGCTTTGAGGACCCACAGGAACAGGCGCGATGGCCCCGGCCGACCGCCGTCCGAGGTAATCATGAGCTGTTCCGGCGGGAGGTTGAAAGCCCCGCTGCGTATGCGAGGTCCAAATCCGTTTCCAACCGCTCAAGTTCGGCTAGGAGCACCGTTCGCCCCAACGAAGTCAGTTCGTAAAAACGCCACCGGTTGGTCGCCTCTCCGGGGGTTTCTCGGCCGGCAGTTTCGGCGACGAGTCCGGAGTGGTTCAACCTCTGGATTGCCGCATAGAGTGTACCGGCTCCGAGGCGCAAGATCCCTCCAGTTCGTTCCTCTACTTCGCGTTTTATGCCGTAGCCGTGTTTAACCCCCCGGTGGAGGCTTAGGAGGATGTGGAAGGTGACCGGGGTCAGGGGTATGAACCGCTCGGGTTGGAACTCGGGCATGTTTGGCCTCACATTATCGACGGTCGATTATCGATGGTCGATAATATAGTCTGCTAGGCGCCTGGCGGAAAGGACTGACAGGTGCTGATTGGTGTGGATCGGGAGCCCGGCTGAGGGGAGAATGGGCCTCTCATCCTTCCTCACCTCCTCAACCCTTCTCACGGGCTTCGCTGCGCTTGTTTCCGAACCACAGCATCGGCCGCATCGAGAAGCTCTATCTGACTTTGACCGAGATTCCGCAAGGCCCGCCCGACAGGAGATTGGATCGCGAGACGACCGAGGAAGGCTGGACCCTTGGAGTGGGGCGCGGGGTGATCGGATGGACCTCCTTGACAGGGAGGGGACGAAGGGGAGGGGAGCGGCTGAAGTGGGTGGTGGCAGACCTGACGCTGGACAAGGACATGCTCCGGGAGGCTCTTCAAAAAGTGGTGAGGCCGGCGGTTTACCGGGAATTGGCGGCCTGGGTTAGGACTGCCTTCCAGACCTCGAAGACTCTCAAGGGCGGCCGGAAGAATAGCGGGAAGACTATAACAACGTTCGATCCCACAGCAGCTTAGGCGACCGACCACCAGCCCACTTCGGGGTTGGTGGCCGCTTCACTCCCGGCCCAGATAGGCCAAAACCCTAGCTCTTCATATGGACTCGCTTTTGGGACACCTTCCTCATTCTCCTCACCGCCTTGTTCGGCTCGAAAGCCAAGCATGCCACCGCCTCTTCCGACAGGAGACCAAGGCAGGGTCGGCAGCGAGTCACTAGTGGTCTGTTGGCTGGCCATTGGCCCCCACCGCTTGATGGACCCGGCGTTCGCGATCCCGGGCCAGGTAGGCTGGCTGAAGCAAGTAACCGTGTTTGGTCTTCATGGTCCTCCCGTTCAGCGGGGATAGGTTGAAGGACCCAATGGCTTCCCGAACAAAACTCCTTGACCTTCCGAACATTTTACCCCTAATTGAAGTACCCCTCATTGAATTAGGGTAACCAATATTGGTGCGCTTCGACAGCCGAGACTGCTCTAGGGAGACACACACAATGGCAGGCAGCAACCTTTTCACAGGGACCCTGGACCTCCTGATGCTTCAAGCTATCAAGAACGGGCCCAAGCACGGGTATGGCATTGGAAAGTGGCTTGCCGAGCGGACCGAAGGAGAGGTGGACCCGGATGAAGGTGCTCTTTACTCCTCACTTCATCGTCTGGAAAGGAAACGCCAGATCGAGGGGGATTGGGGGGAGACCGAGAATGGGCGCAGGGCTCGTTTCTATTCTCTCACGAGTAAGGGGCGAAAGACGCTTGGAAAGGAGGTGACCCGCTGGGAGCGGCACGCCAGGGCCGTATTCGCTGTCCTGCGTCACGAGGAGCAGTGATCCAATGAAGCGGATCTTCAGGGCCCGGGATTTTCAACCTCATGCTGATCAGGATCTCTCTGAAGAACTCCAAGCCCACCTGGAGCTCAAGGTAGACGACCTGGTCAAACAGGGAATCCCCGAGGAGGAAGCGAGGGAGGTGGCTCGCCGCTCCATGGAACGAGGGCAAGGGGCGCACGCCACAGCCGCGCCTCATGCCCGCACCAACCTGCGGCGCAGGCTCTTGCTCGGTGGCGTTGAAGACTTTGTTCTAGACCTACGGCTAACACTCCGAACCTTCAGAAAATCCCCTGGATTCTGGGCGGTCTCGGTGCTTTCCCTGGCGGTAGGCATCGGGGTGAACTCCGCTGTGTTTACGGCGATCCACGGCGTGTGGTTTGCCCCCGTACCCGGCATGGTTGACCAACACAGACTCGTGGATATGGTGCCCGTGACCGACGGACGGGACCATTGGCAGTGGGCTTTTCCAGACTTTGAAGTCGTGAGAGATACCGAAACCCCTCTGATGGCCATCTCAGCCTGGGCAGAGGGGTACGCCACAATCGGGGAGGAGACGACGCGGAGTGAGCGGGCCTTGGTGGGTTATGTCACTTCAGACTACTTCCTCGTTCATGGAGCCCAACCCTCGCTTGGCCGCGGGTTTTCCGCATCTGACGATGAGATCGCTGGAGAGAACCGGGTGGCAATTCTGAGCCATCGGATGTGGAAAGACCGATTTGATGGTCTGCCGGGGGTCCTGGGGGAGTTCCTGGTCATAGACGGAAACGCCTACACCGTGGTTGGGGTGGCTCCGGAGGGGTTCCGTGGAGCAAGGGTCAACCTATGGAGCCTCGACCTGTGGCTACCGTTGTCCGAGCATCCAGAAGCAACCAATGACGGATCTCCTTTTCACAACAGGACTGAGTCCACGGTCCAGGTGCTTGGACGCCTTCGTGAGGATGCTACAGTTTCGGGGGCCCAGGCGGCCCTTCGGACTGTGTTCGCCAACCTGGAGCGGGACTTCCCAGAATCCAATGAAGGGAGAACGGTAAAGGCGGTCCGATTCGGGAGGTTCCCAGCCCAGAATCGGGACCTGGATGCTTTCGCTGTGGTCGGGGTCTGTGGGCTTTTCACAATCCTTTTGCTCATCATCTGTGGGAATCTGGCTGGTATGGCTATGGCCAGGGCCATAACCCGCGAGAGGGAGCTCGGTGTGAGACTCGCTCTTGGCGCGAGCCGATCCCGCTTGATGCGGCTCCTGATGTTGGAGGCCGGAGTTCTTTCCGTCGTTGGTGGAGCGGTTGGAGTGATCCTTTCTGTCTTGGTCATGTCTCGCGTATCCCCGATGGACCTCAATATCACGGCCCCCGGGGCTGCCTTCGAGCCCAGCGGATGGATGTTGGTCCTGTCTTTGGCCCTCTCTTTCGTCGCGGCCATGGCTTTTGGGCTCCTTCCCGCCGTGCGCTTTAGTCGTCCAGAGCTGATGTCGGCCCTGAAAGACGATAGCGGTGCCGGCGGCTGGCGCGTCGGGAGATTCCAGCGTTATGCCTCAAGCCTACAGACCGGGGCGGCCTTCCTCCTTCTCCTCCTAGGTGTCCTGTTTTTCCGATCGTTGACCACCCTCAACGAAGAAGAGATCGGTTTTCAACCCGACGGGGCGATTGTCGCGGACTTCGGGACCGGAGGGCCGTTCCTGAGTTTTCTTGACCCGTCGGAACAAGGCTTCCCGAGTCCGGCGGAGGGTGGGTACACCTTGGTGGACCGCTTGATTGAGAACCTCGGCTCAGTGCCCGGGGTTTCGGCTGTTGCTCTTTCCAACGGGTTTCCGCTGGACCGGTCGGGAGCTTACCTCTCGGTGCGGCCCTCGGGCCAAGCGGGCACTGATTCGGTGGGCGTCATGGTTGAGTGGACCCGCGCCACGGAGGGGTACTTCTCCGTCATCGGCTCTCCGATACTCCAGGGGAGGGGAATACTCCGCTCCGACGATTTGGACTCCTCCCCGATCGCCGTAGTTAGCCGGTCATTCGCGGATCGGCTCTGGCCTGGGCTAGACCCACTAGGCCAACAATTCACCCAGGTCGGCGGCGATGGCCAGCGCCCATGGACTGTCGTCGGTGTGATAGGTGCGACTGCAGCAAGCCGAGCCACAGAGGACCTCCCACAGGTTTATCTATCTCTGATGCAGTCGACCCGCCCCGTGTTCGCGATCGTCCTCCGATCGGAGTCGGACCCCAGCGCTTTGGTCGCGCCGATACGTGAGGCGGTATGGTCGGTTGATCCCTCCTTGCCGGCCCCAAGAGTGATGCCGGTAAGAACGGTGGTTGGTTGGGCCACTCAAACTCAGACCTCTGGCGTCCAGCTGGCAGGTGGCCTCGGCCTGATTGTGCTTCTCCTTGCGTCGATTGGTATCTACGGGGTGGTGGGACAGACGGTGGCCGCAAGGACCAGGGAGATAGGGGTGCGAATCGCAATGGGAGCCTCCTGCGGTGCAGTCGTCCGGGGGGTGGTGCTAGACGCCTACCGCACGGTTGGACCCGGGATGTTCTTTGGCGGCATCCTGGCCGCCGCCACCGTCGGCGTGCTCCGGTCAACGTTCCTCGGATTGAGCCCGGTCGATGTGCCCTCCTTCGTCTCCGCGACCGGCCTGGTTTTAACGGTCGTGGCCTTGGCGAGTCTCGGGCCCGCCCTCAAAGGGGCCCGGATCATGCCCATGGATGCTCTGAGGAACGAATGAGGCCCTACCCCGATGTAGAAACCGTCGGGAGGTTCATCCACTCTGCGCTTCTCGATCAACCTCCCGCGGCCGGTCTTCGGTCGTCGATCGGATCGGGAGAACCGGGGATAGACGGGGACGGATTGTGAATCCCCAAGTGTCCAACCTGAGGAGACCACCCTTTGGTGGGCAGAGGCGGACGAACGAACCATCGAAGTTCTGGACCAGACGGCCGTCCTCTTGGCTGGTCCGGTACAAACCAAAGAACGGGCTATTCAGCATGCGGCATCGGAAAACCCTCATCTTCTTGACTTGTCTCGGCAGTGTCCTTCCGAACTTCTCCTGTCAGAGGACCTCCACCCCAACCGATCCCACCGCCACAACTCTCGAAGAGGAGGTTAGGGAGATCTCGGGCCCATATATCCGCGTCGGCGCCATGGTGGGTATCATCGACGGAAGTGGGTCGAAGCGAGTCTTTTCTTTCGGAACCAAGGCGGTCGGGACGGAAGATCCCCCGGATTCCAACACCGTTTTCGAGATTGGCTCGGTTACAAAGACCTTTACGGCAACACTCCTTGCCGAAATGCATCGGCGGGGCCTCCTGTCAACGGCTTTGGCCCAGAGTTACCTGCCCGAAACAGGAGTCATCCTCCCCACGAGGGACGGGGTGCCCATCACGCTCTTTCATCTGGCGACCCATCAATCGGGAATTCCCAGCGCGCCTCACCTGGATCCCGTTTCTGGGTATCCTCTCCCCGAGGGTTTTGACTCCTCAAGACCCTATTCAGCCTATACGTTCGATCACCTGTATGAATACCTCAGCGATTATTGCAGCCTAAGCTTCACACCTGGTACGTGGTGGGAATACTCCAATACTGGGGTGGGCCTTCTCGGCCACATCCTCGGCCGAGCCGACGGTACCTCCTTCCGGGTCGCCCTCCAGCGATACGTGTTAAACGAACTCGGAATGACGAACACCGATGTGGCTCCGGTACCGGCAACCCCTGGGAACGTGGCCAAAGGACATGATTCTCGGCTCGAACCGGCGCCCGACTTTATTGCATCGGATATCTACCAAGGTGCGGGAAGCATCCGATCTTCGATGCAGGACATGCTCCGGTTTCTGGAAGCGCAAATCGGAATCCGTGAGACCCCCCTCGAAGCGGCAATAGAGTTCTCCCATCAGCCGGTCCTCCACCAGGGTAGCCTAGGTGAGCAAGCACTTGCTTGGTACATCAAGAAACTGGATGACGGCCGGGAAATGGTCTACTCAGGTGGGGACACCTATGGGTATTCGGCATTCGTTGGTTTCAACAAAGCGGAGCGGACCGGTGTAGTGGTCCTCCTCAACTATCAAGGCAACGTGAAACAACTAGAAATGGGCCAAGAGCTCTTGGAGGCCATTCATCGGTACCTTGGCTAGAAACAGCGCCCCTGAAGATTCCAAGAGCAGTCCTTCCCCGGTAATACTGCCCTTGTCTACTGCGAGGGAAGCTAGGCATGGGGCACTGCTGGCCCTCAAGCGCAACCTGGCGAGGCGAAGCAAGAATGCTGTGGTGAGGGTGAAGAGGCAGGAGGCGAAGGGACCCGGGGAACCATACCTCATGGACCACCGGGCCTACTGGAATCAGGTAGAGCTGGACATCAGCCGTCCGGGCAAATCAATGGAAGACGCCGTCGCTCAGTTATTCTTGGCAAACCTGAGGCGGGAGTGTCTCTCGTTACCCTAGTTCAGGGACCTCGAAGAGGCTCGATACCGGTTGGGTGAAAGGCAGGAAGACTACAACAGTCTCCGACCCCACAGCAGTAGCCGACCGACTACGAGGCCACTTCGGGGCTGGTGGCCCCTTCACTCCCGGCATCGAAAGGGGCTTGAACTCTAACTTCTCCACTGGACTCGCTTTAGGGAGCCTTCGGCCAGTCGTCTCCAACCAATAGGCCCGATCTCGGTTCAGGGGTCCAGGTCACACATTGGGGAGATGGCTCGGATTGGCAGTTCCAAGTCTTTCTAGCGTTTGAGACAAAGGAGGTACTGAGGTTAGAACGGTTCATTGGAAAGAAAAAAGGGGTTTTGAAGCAACTCTTCTTGAGGGGATTCGGTCAGGGGACCCTGCATCGCTGGAGAAGCTCGTGGAGGCCCTGTGGTGTCCTCTGGTTGTCTATCTACGATCCTACCTCCCTGCGGCCGACGACGCCGAGGATGCCGCCCAAGAGGCTTTCGTGAGGATCTGGGAGTTCCGGGAACGATGGGGACCCGGCTCAGCCAAAGCCCTAGCTTACAAAATCGGCCGGAACCTGGCCTACGACCGACAGCGACGAAGAAGAGTCCGGCTGAGAAGAGAGGTTCGGGTCGGAAGAAGCGTGTTCCCTCGAATCGATACTCCGGAAGAACAAATGATGGGGTCCGAACTGCGAGAGAGATTCGAGGAGGCGCTGGAGAGGCTACCAACAAAAAGGCGGAGGGTGTTCGAGTTGATTCGATTCGAAGGCTGTTCTTATCGGGAGGCAGCCGAAGTGTTGGGGATATCCACCCAGACCGTTGCGAATCACCTCTGTATGGCCGTACGCGATCTCCGAACCTCTCTCAGCGAATTCCTCGGCAGTAGCGGGGAAGATGGATCATCGGACCGGGTAAAGGAGAGGTGGAAGAGCTAGTTCTCGAAGGCCTTTGCCGGGAGATTTCCGAACCTGACCTGGTCCAGCTGAGAAAGTGGAGAAGTTCTTCTCAGAGAAATGAGGAGATCCATCGTCGGTCCAAAGACCTCTGCCCTCTCCGGTGAGCTTGGGCCTAGGGTGCCGACCAGAAGTCCCCCAGGAGTGCCCGAACTCATTGTGGATGCCTAGATCCGGCGGTACACACCTACGCGACCCCCGGGGAGGAAGTCGCCCTTCCGTCTCAAACGGCCGCGGCAGTTTCGGGTGGCTGTTTCTACAGGAATCGCCTTCCTCGCCGTGTCTTCCTGGAGCGGCCCATGGACACCTAAGGGAGTTGGAGATCAGGACGTTCTTGGATACCCAGCGGGGACGGGCACCGCGAACGCATTCCGATGGTACCATTGTTCGCCTTGCTCCGGGGGCGGAAATCCTACCGTCTGCCGATGTCCAGCTGGAGAACGAGTCTGGTGTTTTTGACCTTGTTGCTGGGGAAGTTTGGATGGCGCGCCCCGGCCCCAAACCGAGTGCCTTCCAGCCGGACGATCTCTGGTCACTTATGGACTGGCCTGGGGGCCAGCTGATCTACAAAGACACACCTTTACTCTAGATTGCCGCGGAGGTAGGAAGGCACTTCGGGGTTGAGGTTAAAGACTAGGTGGTTTTGGAAGCTTGGGCGATCCTCAAATCCGGGACTCTTTCTGGCCCCTCACCCTAGGTTTTTAGCCAACGCAGCCGCCACGTACTTCGACAACCGGGCTGCCTCAGCGGCGAGGGCGGCACGACCACTTGACGTAATCCGGTAGTACCGAGGCTGGCCTCCGCCGGATTCCGAGTCGGACGGAGGATCAGTCTCGCGAATCAGACCTTCTTCCACCAAGTGTTTTAGCGACCCGTAGAGGACCCCCGGCCAGAGGTGGATTTCCCCGTCCGTCCGCTGACTGACCTCTTCCATGATTCTCAGGCCATGGAGGTCCTGATCAGCCAAAGAAAGCAGGATGTGAAAGAAACGGGGCTTGAGCCCATTTCGTTTGAACTCCTTCACCATTGGGTCATGCTCCGGTCACCCCCGAACAAGGGTTTCTCAAAAAGACACCATACAAACCGTTGGAAAACCGTCCGTTACTCTCGACGAAGAACTTCCGACGGGTCCGACCGTGCCGCTAGCCGCGCAGGAAAGAAGGCCGACAAGTTAGCGACGGCCGCAACAAGGAATACTGAGCCAGCGAACACAACCGGATCCAGGGTATTTCGGAAATATAAGAGGCTCTTCACGAGCTGGCTAAGACCCAATGCAACCGCAAACCCTAACAGGAGACCGCCTCCGGCTGCCTTCGACTCCGAGAATACTATCTGTGTGGTTGCTCGGACGACTCCGGCACCCAGAGCAATCCGTACCCCAACCTCCGGAATTCTCTGGGCAACCGAGAACCCAACCACCCCATGGACGCCGACACAGAGAAGAAGAACACACACTAACCCGAATAGCCCAACAGTGACTGCGCCAAGGCGGGCTGGAAGGAGCGAGAAGGCCAGATGCTCCTCCATGGTCTTCAAGTCATAGAGCGGCATCCCGGGAGCTAGAGCCTCGGTTTCGTTTCGAACAAGGGCGATGAGCGAGGTTGGATCTGAGTTGCTGAAAACGTGGAGGGTCATCGCTCCACTAGGTATAGAACCCCACGGGAAATAGATGAATGGCCGAATCGTCTCTCCAAGTGACACGTATTTTCCGTCGGGCACAACCCCGACGATGTTCCACTCTCTTCCCCCCTCAGAGAAGGTCTTTCCGACAGCTGACTCGTTTGGCCAGAACCGCTCCACAAAGCACTGATTGACGATCGCGGCCACCGACCCAGGATCCTCGTCGGCGGCCTGAAATCCCCGCCCAGAGGTGACGGGAATACCCATCGATGAGAAATAGCCGGAGTTGACGATGTTGTACCGGACATTCATCGATTCTTCGGGACTCGGAAGATAGCCCGGGACCTCAACTAGCCGTTGTGCGCCGTCGATGCCCAAAGGGACATACCTAGCCATTCCTACCGACCGAACTCCTGGCAGGTTTTCGATTCTCTGGCTGAGGGACACAAAAAGCTCTTCCGTCTCCGAAGGGCTGAAGCCTTGGAGCCCGGGATCAAGGGTGGCCAGGAAGAGGCCGTCGGACCGGAAACCGGTGTCGATCTCAAGGGCACTCTTCAGGTTCTTTGCGAACAGCCCTGAAAGCACCAAGAGCACCGTGGATAGCGCGACTTGGACGAATACGAGAAGACGCCCTTTCCAAAACCCCTTTCCCAGTCTTGAGGAGGCCCCCCCCTTCAGGGTGGTCATTAGATCCAATCTCTGAATCCGCACAGACGGAGCCAACCCGAAAACCAGGCCGGCAAGTAGGGTGAGACAGGAAGTGAATACCAAGGTCGGCCAGTCGAGTGAGAAACTCCAGTTCAGTGTCCACTGGATCGGAAGGCGGATCCGGTTTAGTCCTGCCAAGCCATACCGGGCTATGAGGACGCCCACACCTCCCGCAGCGAGAGCGAGGAACGCACTTTCCATGAGGAGTAGGTTCCTAAGCCTGGCCGGTGAAGCACCAAGGCCCCTCCGGAGGGCAAGCTCTTTCCTGCGGCTTTGCGCTTTGGCAAGGAAGAGGCCACTCACGTTCACGCTGGCCATTAGAAGAAGGAGAGCTACTACAACAATCAAGACTCCGCTCAGTCCGACCTGGGTATCCCGGACGGCCGGATGGAGGCCCGCCCGTTTCTGCGGAATCAAACTGAGTCCGATACCTTTATGGGCTTCCGGGTATTCTTCCGCAAGGCGAGCCGCGAATTCCCGGAGCCACTCCTGAGCCGCACCCGGTTCGAGTCCGGGTTTGAGTCTGGCCACCAAGTCCAGAAAGTGGTTCTCTCTGTATTGTGATAGATCGTCGCTTCTCATTAGCTTCGGATGGTGGGATAGGGGTGCCCAGAGGGCGGGAGCCAGGATGGGCATGAGCCCTCGGAACTCTCCAGCGGCTACCCCGATGATCTCCCACTTCGAGCCATTGATGTCTAGCGTCCTCCCGATTACCCTCGGATCTCCGCCTAGCTGATTGCGCCAGAATCCCTCACTCACCACGACCAGCTGCTCTTGGGGGCCGAGTTCTGGGCCTTGGCTCGAGAATCCGCGGCCCAGAACCATCGGAACACCCAGAACCTCGAAAAACCGTGAGGAGACTATCTGGCCGAGCACCCGCTCCGCCCTGTCTCCGGTTCCGACACTCAGTTCGGAATAGGTCCAACCGGAAACGCCTGAGAAGGGATCGGCCGTGCTCGCGAGGTCCTGAAAGAGCGGCAGGGAACTGGGAAGAAACTCAGCACCCATACCCCGTGATCGACAAATAAGAGACAGCTCTTCAGGTTCCGTCACCCCGGGTAGGGGTCGAAGCAGAAGAGAGTAGACGCCCCCGAAGACAACCGTGTTTAGTCCAATCCCGAGGGCCAGCGTACCCACAACAGCGAAGGTGAACCCTGGGTTCCGGGCCAGGTGCCTCGCTGCAGATCGCCCGTCCTCTCTCATGCTCCTGAAAAATGGACGTTGACCGCGGGGTTTCCGGTTCGATCCTTGCCTTCTGCGGCGGAGCATAGATGCCCTTTGCCGAAGTCCTTGCCAGACGGAATCCGCCAAAATGAAGAACCAGACACCGAGGAACCCCCTCCTACCACTCTTCTGTCCGGCTCTCCGGATTGAGGCGAGGAAGGCAACCTCCATTTCACCCCCGTATATCTTCCTGAACGGCGTGGGAAAGAGAAGAAGAACCATCCGGTAGAAGCGCCGAGACACAGGAAAATCCATAGGTCGCCCTGATTGTTAGCCAGTATCATCCAAGCTCATAGCATCCGGTTGTTGATTATTCAATAGGATACGGTTACGTACACAAATCGGCAAGTATTTTCGAATCGCTTGACTCGTTTCTTTATACAATTTAGTATTCACTGAGGATTTCTTCTTTTTCGGTGGCCTGCATTGTGTCACAGCTGAAACAGGCTGAGGGGGGATCATGCTGAAGCCATCTGGAACTACAGGAGGCCTGGTCCTCAAGTTGCCATGGTTTACCCTCGGTTTGTTCTGTGCGGCGGGGGTAAGACCCGTTGTCTGCCAATCCGGCACCCACGTCAACGTTGCCGTGGGTGCCCATGCTTTGACCGTTCCATGGCACCCGAGCCCTTTGAACTCCGGGTACAATCCTGCCGCTGAGGTGGGCACGGATTGGCCAAGGAGACCGTGGGGCCCCTGGCAGTCTTTTTTCGCATTAAGCCTACGAGGGTTCCAGCACCGATGGTGGATGACTGGGCTTTCCCTCACACCGGAAGTCGGCCTCGGCCGGCGTCTCGCTGGAGGGCTCCACGCCGATGTTCGTGTCGGGCTTGGGTATATGCATTTCTTCTGGAGGAGGACGACCTGGAGGGCCGAGGGAGGCCGTTTTCAAAAGGTCCCGCGCCTTGGCCGGGCATCGGTAGCCCTACCCCTGACTCTATCCCTCGGATACCGAGGGAGTGACCGCCGCCCCATCCAAATCCAGCCCTACGCGTCGGTCCGGTGGACGATCCAGGGGATCTTCCTGAAGGGGATCCCGGCAATGACCCACCTTGAGCTATTGGGAGGTTTGCGGATCAACCGGGGGCGAGCGGTGGAGGACGGGAGAGAATAGTAGTGCCAAACCCACCCCTCACAAATGTCGAAGGCTCGAGGGAAACAAGACCGCACCTTGGACCTCCTCCAATCAAAGACCTTGGTAGGATTCTCCTCTGGGGACTTCTATCACTCTACAGCTTCACTGCTGCAACCGCTTGCACGCTGGACCTCATCTCACCTTCCAGCCAGCCACCTACCGTCTGGGATCCGACACGGAACACGCATCCGAATGCAGGGGAGTTTCAGGAACTCCTGGACCGATACACGAAGAGGGGCCTTCCCGGAGTGGTCTTTCTTGCCCGGGCACCGCAGGGCTTATGGAACGGTGCGGCAGGGTTCGCCAAGATTGAAGCGGCGGTGCCAATGACCCCCTCCCACAGGCACCATTCGGCCAGTGTAACCAAGATGTATACGGCGGCCGCCGTGATGCTCCTTATAGAGGACGGACTGCTCGAGCTCGACGCATTGATCAGCGTCTATCTCCCTGAGGAAGTCTGGGGACCGATCCCGAACGGATCGAAGGTCACCGTTCGAGACCTCCTGAACCACCGCTCCGGGATTCCGGATTTCGGCGGCGACCTTTCCTTTGAACTTGACTTTCTGAATGATCCCCTTGGTGACTATCCTGAGGGCAAGATCCTATCATACCTCCACGGACAATCGGCCTGGTGCGAGCCGGGAGAGATCTGCTTTTACTCCAACGCCAACTACTTCCTTCTGGCGCTGATCCTAGATGAGGTGACAGCCGGGAACCATAGTGACTTGTTCACAAGGCGCATTTTTCGACCCCTCGGCCTGGATGAGACCTATTACAAGAGTGAGGAGGGCTATCCGCGGCCGAGAGGTCTGGTGAGTAGTTACCAGGACTTCGAGGGGAACGGACGACTGATGAACGTCTCAGACCTCACGATCCATTCCGCCG
>JANQDZ010000074.1 GCA_028278645.1 Longimicrobiales bacterium
GAGCGTCATGGCCCGGTACTGAAGAGCGTCGGACTGCAGATAGGCCTCGGCGCACCGTTCGCCCAGGAGGAAGAGTTCGTCGTCGGGATCCTCGAAGACAGGGACATCGGGAACCGCCACGTCTGGGGCGCCGGTTTCGAGGGCGTCGGTAGGTGATAGGGCAGGCTCCGGAGCCGACGCCTTGTAGGGATGCTCCGCGGCTGCCTCTCGCGCCAAGCCCGGCCAACGAAGCCGTGGCGGTATCAAGCCTTCCCTCAAGAGCACCATCTTTAGCCCCGGATCTTCCTCCAACCCCGACTCTTTCATCTTCGCCACCACGTCATCTCGCACCGCAACCATCGTCGTCTCCTCCTCCCCAAGTTCCATCAATACCACGATTTACATCCAATATACGAGGGGGTTCGGCGGCTCTTTGGGTGGCCGTCTGACAGACGAGGAAGGGGTGGAAGGAGCCCGATGATGGGAAGGCCCTGGTAGGGGCGTCAGAGGGGCAACAACACGGCCCAGCAGGGGCCAAAACAGGTAGTGTCGGACCCGGTTCGGTCCGTCACCCGAAAAGCTGTCCATGGCTGAATGGGACAGAAACATGCGCCCGGGGGCGCTGCGCCGGAGCCCACCGGGCGCTGCACCCGAGCCCACCGGGCACCGGCGAAGGGTTGGTCCGATGGCCGACTCACAGCTCGAAAGCCGTCATCCCGTTCGGCGCGGGTTCCGGTGTGCCGAGCGACGCTCTTTCTCTATGCCCCCACCAGACTCACATGGACGGTTCTTTTCCGAGGCCGGGTATCGAAGTCTATGAAGACGATCTGCTGCCAAGTGCCCAGGGGGATTGACCCGTTCACGATGGCCAGTGCCAGGGAGGGGCCTACGGTAGATGCCCTGACGTGGGAGTGCCCGTTGTCATCATGCCAGGTCTCCTCGTGTTCGTACCGCCCGTCTCGGGGAGCGAGGCGTTCCATGGCGACTGCGATGTCATGGTTCACCAGACCGGGCTCGTACTCCAGGGTGGTGAGGGAACCCGTGGAGCCCTGAGCCATCAGGACCACCTGGCCGGTGGTGATGCCGGTCTCACGCACCATGGCTTGGACCTCCTGCGTGAGGTCCAGGATGTGTTCGTTCCCACGAGTCTTGAACTGAATGGTCCGGTGCTCGGCATACATCGTTCCTATCCGTCCTCCTTACCCCGTCGTGCCCGTGCTCCCGGTCCATTCGACTCCGCCCAAGGCCTCCCGAGTAGCGGCGTTCGCCCTGGTTTTTTGGCATGGAGGAAGTGTCGGGGGGAGGCCTGAGATGGGCAAGTGGCTGGACGGGCGGCCTGGGCAACACAGGGGAAAAGCGCCGCGGATGAAGCTCCTGTCGAACACCTGAAACTCTATTTCTGTCACTTACGTAGTAAAAACCACGCCGGGAGCCTGGCTCCCCTTCCGAACCGAACGATGGTGGCCCTGCCCGGACACGTTTGGGCCACGCCGACGACCAGGGAAGAGTGATATGAGCGGGTCTCGACTGAGAGAGTTCGAGGAGCTGGTCCTCCTGAGTGTTCTGATCGCCACGCCCGACGCCCACGGGCCATCCCTCCAGGCCGTGTTGGCTGAGGAGGCAGGGAGGGAAGTCTCTCTGGGTGCCATCTACACGGCTCTGGACCGGCTGGGTCGAAAGGGGTTGGTCCAGTCGGAGATGGGCGACCCGACTCCAGTCCGGGGCGGCAGGCGGAAGCGGCATTACCAGCTGACGGAGGAAGGGCTGGTCCACGTCCGGGAGGTCCGGCGAGTGAGGGAGCGGATGTGGCAGAAGGTCCCCGTAGATCTGTTAGAAGGGGGGTCGGCAAAATGAGCACACCGCCGAAGCTGGCCGTCATGACCCTGCGCCGGATCTGCACAAGGGAATCCGCCGTGGAAGTGGAGGGTGATCTCCTGGAGTCGTTCTCCGCTTGGACCGAGACAAAGGGATCATCCTTCGCCCGCCGGAGGTACTGGCGAGAAGTTCTGTTCCTGGCGTTCTGGCAGGTCGTCGGCGCATGGCGCCGCATCCGTGAGGAACGAGCCGCGACAACCACAAACCGAACCGGGGGTCAGAGGTCCTCTTCCGGCTCATGGCCGGATTCCCCCAGGAACGGTCCGTCATCACCACTACCCAAAGAGCCCAGGGGCGGCTGGTGGCAGGACCGCCTCATTGACATCCGCTTCGGGCTCCGGCGTTTGGTGAAGAACCCCCTTTCGTCCGGGATCGCCGTCCTCCTCTTAGCCATCGGCATCGGCGGAAACACCACCGTGTTCACCGTCGTCCAGGAGGTCCTCCGAAAGCCGCCCCCCCTCATCCAGAACCCACAGGAGCTGGTGGGGTTGGACTGGGCCCTCGGGGGAAATGTCGGCACCGTCTTCGGCTACTACGACTATGAGTTTTACAAAGAACAGAGCGAAGCCTTCGATGACGTCCTGGCCTACGGCGGCCTGGCCGGCAGCCTGGGGAGGCGAACGGACACCGGAGGCGGTGAGGTGGTGGTGGGCCAAGGCGAAGCCGTGGAGCAAGCCGGTGCCTGGGTGGTGTCCGGTAACTACTTCCGACTCTTGGGCGTGCCAATGGCCCTGGGGGCAGGATTCAGCCCGGGGATCCAGGACGAAGAGGACACTTCCCCCGAAGTCATCCTGAGCCACGGGTACTGGGCCCGAAGCTTCGGGATGGACCCGGCAGCGCTGGACCGTCCCATCTTCCTGAACGGCGTACCCTTCCGCGTTGCGGGCGTGACGCACCGGGAGTTCAGGGGACTCAATCCCGGGGAACCGGTTCCGGACCTTTTCATCCCCATCCTTTCCACCGAGGCCATCAGTCCGGGATTCAACGGGAGTCTCCGACGGTTCCAGGACGACGGCTCTCCAAGCGCGTCCCGTTTCCTTCGCCTGGTGGCCCGGATGGCGCCGGGGCTGGACCTGGCGGCTGCCCAGGCCTCGGCCAGTGTTCTCCAGGGGCGATGGGAGGATGAGTTCTCCAGCTGGTCCGAAACGGTATACGGGAGCTCCTACCAACTTCAGGTCCGATCCGACTATGGCATGGCCCCCTTCGAGAGTCGGCTGCTGCGGAGGCAGTTGTACTTCCTCTGGTTCGTGGTGGGCGCCGTGTTCCTCATCGCCTGCACCAACCTGGCCATCCTGCTCCTGGCGTCAGCCGCAGGGCGGGAGCGGGAGATGGGTATCCGGGCATCGTTGGGAGCCGGTCAGAAGCGGCTGCTTTCACAGCTCATCACCGAGAGCCTGATTCTCTCCACCCTGGGTGGCGCGGCCGGGCTGGCCTTGGCGTATCTGGCCCCGAAGGCCATCACGGCCACGGTGTCCATGAACATCCAGGCCACCCTCACACCGGACGCATCGGTGGCGGGCTTTGCTCTCCTCCTCTCGACATTGGCCGCAGTGCTGTTCGGAACGGCCCCGTCCTGGAGCCTCTCGAGAGGGAGCGTGACGAACCTCCTCCAGCGACCCGGGCAAGGACGGACTCGCACACGGTTTCGCGGAGGATTGGTTGTCACCCAGACCGCTCTCTCCATCGTCCTCCTCATCGGCGGAGGCCTCCTCGCCCGGAGCGTTCAGGCTCTTCAACGGGTCGACATGGGTTTCGATCCGGAGAACCGCCTGGTCATGGCAGTTCAACTGGACAACGCCGGGTACTCGGAGGAGGAATCGGGAGTGTTCGTACAGGAAGCCCTGGACCGGTTGGCTCAGGTCCCCGGTGTCCGATCGGCCTCCACGGCCAACCGGATTCAGTTCCTGGGGAGCAATACCTGGAGCTTCACCGCCCCCGGAACCGACTTCGCCGAGACGGGGATGAGGGTCAACTTCAACCTGGCCGGCCCCGATTATTTCGAAACCATGGGGATTTCGATTTTATCCGGCCGCTCGTTCTCCCGTGACGACCTTCCTGAAACACCCATGGTCGCTGTCGTGAACGAGCAGTTCGCCCAACGGATGTGGCCCGGTCAGGATCCTCTGGGACGAACCGTGAACTTCCTTGATCAAAGCGTCGAGGTCGTGGGTGTCGTAGAAGTTGCAGTGTATGGGAGCGTCACCGAGCCCCCCCAGTCCCACGCGTACTTCCCTTCCCTCCAGATCCCCATGGGCCGGCAGTACTTCATCGTCCACACCGAGGGCCCCACCGGAGCCATGGTTGAGCCCGTGGATAAGGCTCTCAGGGAGATCGATTCGCGGTTGACCATCGCTCCCATGACCCTCTCCGATCTGGTGGAAGCCCAGGTATCCAGCTTCCGGATTTGGGCCTACCTCATAAGCGCCTGCGCGGGGATCGCCCTGCTTCTGGCTTTGGTGGGCCTCTACGGGGTCCAGTCCTATCTGGTATCCAGCAGAACGAGGGAGATCGGGATCCGGA
>JANQDZ010000037.1 GCA_028278645.1 Longimicrobiales bacterium
ACTGCGTCAGAACTCCTCCCCGATGCTTCAGCATCGCATTCGTCGTCCTTCCTTGTCTAGCATCCGCAAGCTCCCTATGCGGGGCCGCACCCCCTTTTCGCAACACCCTTCAAAGCCTTCCGTTTCCCTGTACCTGAGAGTCAATGATAGTCCTGGAAGGGCTTTCGAAACACTACGGCGACCTCAGAGCCGTCGCGGATCTCTCCCTGAAGGTCCGTCCGGGAGAGATCTACGCCCTCCTGGGTCCGAACGGAGCAGGGAAGACCACTGCGCTGCGCTGCCTGGCCACCCTCCTGAAGCCCACATCCGGAACCGCTTCGGTAGGCGGGGCCGATGTCCGCCATGATCCATTACGGGTACGGAGTCGGATTGGGTTCCTCTCCGCCTCCATGGGGCTCTATGAACGCCTCTCCGGCCGGGAGTTGGTGGAGTATTACGGCCGGTTACAGGGACTGGGCGAGGAGCGGTTAAAAGAGAGAGTGGATGAGCTGGTGGCCCTGTTCGGGTTGGAAGACTTCAGCGCCCGATTCTGCGGGAAATTGTCCACCGGCCAGCGACAGCGTGTGGCCTTGGCCCGGGCCATGGTTCACGATCCCTCCGCGTTGATCCTGGATGAGCCTACCCACGGCCTGGACGTCCTGAGCGGTGAGACCATTTATCGGTTTATGGCCCAGGAGCGCGACCGGGGCAAGGCCATCCTGTTCTCAACCCACCAGATGGCCGAGGTGGAGCTCCTAGCCGACCGGGTGGGGGTCCTGAGCCATGGCCGTTTGGTGGCCGAAGGAACGGCCGAGGGCCTCGTTCAGAGGACCGGCGCCGGGAGCTTGGCAAAGGCCTTCCTCACGCTCATGGAGCAGAACGGGCACCGGCCGGTGGGGCGGGAGTTCCGCAACGAGGAGAACGGCTCACCGGAAGGGGGGGTGGAATGACCCCTTCCGGATCTTTCGAATGGAAGTACGCCTGGGCAGTCTTCCGGAAGGAGATGCGCGAGACGCTACGGGATACCAGGACCCTCCTCATCATGGTGGTGGTCCCGGTGCTCCTCTATCCGGCCTTGATGATCGTGGCCCAACAACTGGCCCTCTTCGGCCAGCGCCAGCTCGAGAGTGAGCCGTCGGCGGTGGCGGTGGCCGGAGAGGTGGATCCCCTCCTCCGTTCCTTCCTGGCCGAGAAGGAAGAGGTGATCCTGAGAGAAATCGGGGACCCGGAGGAAGCGATTCGATCAGACCTGGTCTCGGCCGTCGCGGTGTTCTCCAACGGTGTGGGAGGAGACGGGAGCCAGTCCGTCCTGCTTTTCTTCGACGCTGCGGACGATCAATCCAGGAGAGGGCGGTTGGTCTTGTCCGATGCCCTCGGAGAATGGCGCGACACTCTCCTGGTTCGCCGGATCTCGGAGCAAGGCCTACCGGCAGGCTTCGCCCGACCCCTGATCCTGGCGGATTCCAGTGTAGCCCTCCCGGAGGAGCTAGGCGGATATGCCCTGGGCAGGTTCCTGCCCATGCTCCTTGTGGTGATGACCCTCCTGGGAGCCTTCTACCCGGCCATCGACTTGGCCGCCGGTGAGAAGGAAAGGGGGACCCTCGAGTCCCTTCTCACCGCCCCTGTTCCTCCGGGCCAGATCGTGGCAGGTAAGTTCCTGACGGTAACGGTTGTGGGCCTGGTTACGGCGGGTCTCAATCTCGGATCCATGCTGCTCACTTTTCAGACCGGCATGTTCCAGCTGACCCAAGCCACCCAGATGGATTTCTCCATTCCGCTGGGATCGGTTGCAGTGATCTTCGGGGCCCTCTTCCCTCTTGCCGTGCTGTTTGGCGCCCTGTTCCTGGGAATCGCCGTCAGGTCCAGGTCGTTCAAGGAGGCTCAGAACGCGCTCACGCCGATTTATATGGCGGTGATCTTGCCAGCCCTTCTCCCGCTGTTCCCTGGGATTGAGATGACGCCGGCCCTGGCCATCGTGCCCGTGGCCGGCGTGTCTCTCCTCTTCAGTGAGCTGATGGCGGGTACCGGAACCCTGCTACTGGGAAGCCTGGCTCTCCTCTCGACCTTCCTTTATGCCTCGTTGGCCCTTGTTTTTGCTGCCGATTCCTTCGGGAGGGAAGAGGTTCTTTTCGGCGACGGCGGGGACTCCAAACCGGGCAATGGCCGGTTCGCTTTTTTCCGAGGGTTTCGGGAAACCGCGCCGGTGAAAGAAGACCCTGGGATAAGAGCCACAGTCTTCCTCATCGCCCTCGTGGCCGTCCTGTATTTTTACCTGGCGGGCAGATTCCAGTTTGTCTTTGGCGAGGTAGGCCTCCTGATCTCGCAGGTGGGTTTCCTGCTCATGCCTGCCATCCTCTTCCTACGTATGGGTGGGTTCGACGTCCGCTACGCGATCTCACTCAGGACTCCCAGCCCTCGGGCTCTTCTGGCGGGACTGCTCATCATCGGAGGGGGAACGCCCCTGGTCTGGTTCCTTACGTGGCTCCAGGGTTTTGTTCTGCCCATGCCTCAGGAGTTCTTGGAGGGGATGGCCGACTTCCTCGTCGCCGATACCAAAACCCGGGTCTTTTGGCTTCTCCTCCTCATCGCCGTGGCGCCGGCGGTCTGCGAAGAAACCCTCTTCCGCGGTGTGTTCCTTTCCGGGATTCGCCACCGGCTCACACCCCTGAAGGTCGTGGTTCTCAACGGCGTTGTGTTCGGTGCCTTCCATATCCCCTCCGCCACGGTCTATCGCTTCCTTCCCAGCGCGGCGTTGGGGATGTTGCTGGCTTGGGTGGTCTTGAGGTCCCGCTCCCTGTGGCCGGGGATCCTCATGCACTTCCTCAACAACGCCAGCATCGTGATTCTCACCAGCTCGCCGTGGATCCTGGAACGATTCGCCGACCCGGAGAAAGGGCCTCCTCTGTGGCTTCTGTTCCCGGCGGTCATTTCCCTCGGAGCTGGGGCCCTACTCCTTGAACGGGGTGCCCGGGACACGGACGAGGATCCCGAGGGTCCGCCGACGGTCCCGTGAGGCCGCTAGGCCTCCCAGTGCGGCCTACCGATTTCTCCAGGAATAATAGAAGCCGGGAAGGGGGACGATGCGCCTCGAAGGGGGGTAGTCGTCCAGCGGGTCTTTTCGTCTGAGCCAGAGTGCCCTGTTCAGGTTGAGGGCGGCGCCCACGTGGTGGTCCGCGTCGACGTTCCATTCAACCCCCACGGGAGCCCGGGCCAGGACGGCAACGCCTGCCCGTTCATCCGCACCCGTGTGGGGAGCAAAAACCGCCCATAGCCCGATGCCGGAAAACGGCCGGAAGTCCCCGGGTCCGAAGTACTGCTTACCAACGATTGAAACGGATAGGTCCTTGAACGACCAAGTACCTATATTCAATTCGACGCTTCGATGCTCCCAACGGTACTCAACCACGAACCCGGTAAAGCTGATGCCCCCGAAGCTGACGCCGAAGCGGACCTCATCCGGGTCAGGACCCGTGGCTTGGGATGCCCAAGCGGGGCTGGGAAGCCCTGAAGCCAGGGCAAGGCCAACGAGAATGGCTCGAGCAGAAAAGAACATGGTGAGACAACAATACTCCGAATCCGTCTCTCGAGGCCAGGAGGACACGGGTTGGTTGAGCCACCCCTCAGGCAAGGGGGGAAGGAGGCTCGCCGGCTTCGGAGCCTTCCTATTGATCGTAACCTCGCCCTTGGTCAGCGGGTGCTCGGGAGAGGGAAGAACCCCGCCTCCACCTTCCGCCGGCCTCTTGGAGCTCGTCCGACCCACGTCAACGGACGTTCTGTCTGCCGGGCCAGGCCTGGCTTATTACGCTTTCAAAAACGAGGTGGAGCCCTGGGCGCTCCACTTGCTGCGGGTCGAGTTGGATCGGTGCGAGCTGGGATTCCGGGTGTTGGAAGCTCCAGTGGGTGGCGGGTCCGATGCCGGAAGAAGCCGTGTGAGTGATTTGGTTGCCTCGGATGGCGGAGTCCTGGCTGCGGTGAATGGTGATTTTTTCACCCCTGAGGGTCTTCCGGTGGGGACTGAAGTTGTCATGGGCATGCCTCGGAGGATCAGGTCCCGTCCGGCCTTCGCGTGGCATCCGAACGCCTCTCCCTGGATGGGGACACCGGACAGGGCTGGAGATTCCTTATTGATCCTGGGATGGTCTGTCCCCCGCCCGGCTGGCGACGCCCTGACGGAAGTGGTGAGCGGATTCCCCCTCCTTCTGAAAGATGGTATACGGGTAGGTGATCTGGAGGTTTCCGAGCGCCCCTCATTCGCTCAGGAGAGGCACCCCCGAACCGCCGTCGGGTTCGACTCGGACCAGAACGTACTTTGGGTCGTAGTCGTAGACGGCCGCCAACCAGGCCACTCGATGGGAATGACGCTTCCTGAACTGGCCTCTCTGATGGAGGTTCTGGGGGTGGAGGATGCCCTGAACCTGGATGGGGGTGGGTCTTCCGTGATGGTTTTTGGTGGCAAACCCGTAAACAGCCCATCTGATTCGGACGGGGAGCGCCCGGTGGCGAACGGCCTGGCTGTCCGGAGGGACCAGGGCTATTGCAGGATCGAGCCATGAGGACCGAGCCTAACCCGGGTCCTTAGTCGTCCCAGGACTCTCCCTCCCAGCACATATCCCAAAACCGAAGTTCGTACCGGGTCGATGTGAGGAAGATCTCCTCAAGCCGGTTCTGTTTCTCCGCGGCTAGCCCGGGGGCCAGTCGGTCCATCTCGGCCCGCAGCCAATCCAGCGCCTCGCGGAACTCGGCGGAAGCATACTGGGAGATCCAATCGGCATAACGTTGGTCCGTTGGGGGTGCGGTCTTGGATAGCTCCTCCGCGATGTAGACGTAGCCCCAGGCGCAGGGGAGGAGTGCCGCCAGCAGGTCGAGTTGATCCCCGTCTGCGGCTGTCCGAACCAAAAAATCTGTGTATGCCTGCGTCGTGGGCCACATGGGCGCGGACTCCAGGTCGCTTTCCCGGATGCCGAATCTCTCAGCGTACTGCCGGTGCAGGTCCATCTCGGTGTTCACGGTAAGATCCAGGACCTTGGCGTACCACGCCATGGATTCGAACCGTGTGGCTTTTGCGGCGGCCCAGGCGAAGACACGGGCGAACTCGATCAGGTATCTGTAGTCCTGAACGACCCACCGCTCGAACCTCTCAGGATCCAGGGTTCCGTCGCCGAGGCCCCTCACGAACGGGTGCTCGAGCTGATCTTCGAAGAGGTGTTCGGCCGCGGTATAGAGGTTTTTGGTGAGGACCATTTGTCACGGCTTCCTTGAGAGGGGACCTGAGGGACCGGTAGATTCCGCGTGAAGAAGATGTAATGACCGGGAAGTCCCAACAACCGGAGTGCCCAATGCCTCGGTGCTTGCCATACTTCGTTCTTTCGGTGGCCTTTCTTTTCCCTTCCAGCATCCTGAAAGGCCAGGATCGAGGTTTCCAGCCGGATGACTACTACAACCTGGTCACGGTTTCCCAGGTCGCGATGGCGCCGTCTGGGGAGTTCGTTGCTTTCACAGTGACCACCGTCAGGGAGGAGGAGAATGCCAGACACTCGGAAATCTGGCTTCAGCCCCTGACCAACGGTCGGCCCAATGGAGACGCCTTCAGGATAACAGATCCTACCGCCGAGTCGTCTTCTCCGGCGTGGTCCCCCGACGGATCTCTCCTCTCTTTCTCCTCCAAGCGAGGAGAAGACCCGAATACGGTTTGGTTCCTCAGAGTAGATGGCCCGGGGGGTGAGGCCTTCCACATCGAAGGTGTGCACGGGACCCCTGTTTGGTCTCCGTCCGGCGATCGGATCGCCTTCACCTCCCCGCCCGACCTCCTGGAGGAGACCGGCGACGAAAACAGCCGAGAAGGGTGGATCGCGCCTGATGCCATCTCATCCACCCTGGATCCTTCCCGTTTCGATGGACGTGTGGTTACCTCGATCAGGTATAAGCGGGACGGCGTACTGACCCTACGGCCCCATTTCTCGGTAGCTGAAAAGGACCAGCTGTTTGTTGTGCCGGCCCAGGGAGGGATCCCGCATCAGATCACTCGCCTCTCCTTCGACGTGGGGGGGGTGGTCTGGTCACAAGACGGAAGGCAGATCTTCTTCACGGGTGACGAACTCGAAGACGATGAGCTGAACGACGAGAACACCGGGGACCTTTGGACTGTGCCGTCGGTTGGGGGTCGCATCGGTAGGTTGACGACGAACCCCGGCAACGAGTCCAACCCGTCTATTTCCCCCGACGGTCGGATGATGGCCTTCCTATCCACTCCGGCGAGGGGGGAGCAGACCGACATCATGGTTGTGGAGATCGGGTCGGACGGGAGCTTCAGGGGTGCCCCGCGGAACCTGACCCTCGGTTGGGACTTGAGGCCCGGAGCTCCGGAATGGAATCAAGCGGGGGACCGGATCCGGTTCAGCGCCGGGACCGGAGGGAACTCTCACATGTTTTCCTTGGATCTGGAGCTTCGGCAGGTCACCCAGGTTACCACCGGCGATCGGAGGCTCTCCAGCCTCTCGTTTTCCTCGGATGATCAGATCATGGCCTTCGTTTCCACGGATGCCGTGACTCCCACCGAGCTCTACGTAGGGTCCGGGGATGGCTCCACCGAACAAAAAGCCACCGGCTTCAACGATGACTGGCTCCGAAACGTCGCCCTGATGCCGGCTGAACAGCTCACGTGGGAGTCAGGGGACGGGACGGTGGTCGAGGGCTGGGTAATCCCCCCCCTGGGCTATGAAGAGGGGGGCTCCTATCCCCTTATCCTGAAGATCCACGGGGGGCCCCACAGCGCCTACGGGAACACCTTCTTCCCCACATTCCACGTTTTGTCCCAATCAGGGTTCTTCGTCCTCTACACCAACCCACGGGGTTCTTCCGGTTATGGGCATGAGTTTCAGTACGCGACCCGGGGCGAGTGGGGGATCGTGGACAAGGAGGATTACCTCAGCGGCGTGGATGCGGCCCTGGCCAAATACGCGGCAGCAGATCCAGGACGACTCGGAGTGAGCGGTGGGAGTTATGGCGGGTTCATGACGAATTGGCTCACTGCAACCACGGACCGATTCCAGGCCGCCGTGACCTCACGCTCCATAACGAACTGGGAAAGTTGGTACGGATACTCTGATGCACAGGGCCTGACGGAATTCGAGTTCTTCGGGCCGCCGTGGGAAGAGAGGGACCTCTATCGGCGTCTGTCTCCGATCTCATACGTGGAGAACGTCTCGGCCCCTACCCTCATCATCCACTCAGAAAATGACTACCGGACCCCCATCGGCGACGGCGAGCAGTGGTTCATGGCCCTGAAGAAGCGAGGGGTCCCTGTGGAGATGGTCCGCTACCCCCGGTCTTCCCATGGCTTGTCCAGGACCGGTGAGCCATGGCTTCTGGTGGATCGCCTGGAGCGAATCCGTAGCTGGTTCGTCCATTTCCTGATCGAAAACCGATGAGTCGGCCCCTCCTAGGGTTTTCTCCAGAGAGGTTCTCCGAAAGACGGGCTAGGGCGACGGCCAGCCTGGACGGGGGGGTGCTTCTCCTCCCCTCGGCCCCGGTGCTCCGGCGCTCCCGTGACACGGAGGTCAGGTACCGGCCCGACTCGGAGTTGTTTTACCTCACCGGGTGCGTAGAGCCGGGCGGGGTGGCCGTAATCCGGGAAGACGAGACCGAAGGCTTCATCCTTTTCCTCCCCGGGAAAGACCCAAAAGCCGAGCTTTGGACGGGTCCTCGGTTGGACCTGGCCGAAGCCAAGGCCCTCTACGGAGCCGACCAGGTATTTCCTTCGGCCGAACTCCAGGAGCGGTTGCCGGATCTGTTGAGGTCTGGGAACAAGGTGTTCTTTCGACTCGGGGCTGACGCTGAGCTGGAGGAATTCGTTAGGGAGGCCCTGGCTTGGGCCAGAGGGCGAGGTTCCAGGACCGGCCGCGGGCCAAAGGTGGTGGCGGATCCAGGGGTGATCCTGGACGACCTCCGGCTGGTTAAGGATGCGGAAGAAATCGAACGGGTCCGAGCCGCCACCGATCTTACCGTGACCGCTTTCCGGGATGCCATTGAGCATACCGCGCCCGGCATGGGTGAGTGGGAAGTGGAGGCTCGGGTGGAAACTGCTTTCCGGCTCGGTGGAGGGGATGGACCGGCGTTTCCCACCATCGTCGGGGCTGGCGAAAACGGCTGTACGCTCCACTACACCCGGAACCGGTCGCCCATCGCCGAGGGTCAGCTGGTACTGCTCGACGGTGGAGCGGAGGTCGACCTTTATGCAGGTGACATCACCCGTACCTACCCGGCGGGAGGGACATTCGACGACCGCCAAGCTGAAGTCTACGGGTGGGTCCTCAGGGCCCATCGGGCGGCCATAGACGCGATCAAACCCGGCGTACCCGTGGCGCGGGTCCATGAAGCCGCCCTCGAGGAGCTTATCTCCGGGCTGATGGATCTCGGGATCCTCCTGGGGGAAAGGGAGGAGCTTCTGGAGCAGGAGGCCTACAAGCCCCACTTCCCCCACCAGACCTCCCATTGGTTGGGGTTGGATGTGCATGACGTGGGGGATTACGCGAAGGGGGGAGAACCTAGGGTCCTATCAGAGGGAATGGTTCTCACCGTGGAGCCCGGCCTGTACTTCCCGCCAGGTGCCGCGGACCAACCAAGCCCTTTCGAGGGAATCGGGATTAGGATAGAAGACGACATCCTGGTGACTCGGAAAGGAGCCGAGAACCTCACCGAGGCTCTGCCGGTATCTCCAGGGAAGGTCGAGGCCCTGGTCCGAGGCGAGCTCAGGGGGTGATCCAGTAACTCACCTTCAGCGCGAAGACGTCCTCGGCGTGTTTCTCCGCCCCCTCCAGGAAAACGGTCGAAGTCGCGGGAACGCGGTCTTGCCCCATACCCGACCCCCAAGCACCCCTGGTTTCAGGAGACCCGGCATGGAACAGCCCCTTTCCTTGGGCTCCGGATTTTTTAAAGGTCACGGCCACGGAAACGACTACCTGGTCTTCGAAGAGGGTGAGTCCTGGGTAGTGACGCGGGAAGCTGTGCAGAGAATGTGCCACCGGACCCGGGGCGTAGGTGGGGACGGGATTGTGGCCCTTCTGAAGCCTGGCCACCCCGAGGGCGTGACCGCGGCCGGTATGCCGGCCCCGGGCGACGGAACTTTCCGCGCCAGAATGTTCAATCCCGACGGGTCCGAGTTCGAGAGGAGCGGAAACGGACTCCGGATTCTGGGAGCCTATCTCTACTCCACGGGGCGGGTAAAGAAAGGGATCGGCTTTCCTGTCGAGGTGGGAGGTGAGACCGTGGGGATGGAGATCCTGGACGAGGGGCCCGACGGGATCCTGAACGTCTCCGTGGACATGGGAGCCGCCAGGGTCGGGGTGAAAGCAGCTGGAGGGACGGACGAGGGATGGGAGATAGGGGACCAAGGGGCCGCCGGATACATGCTGGAAGGCCCGGCCGGGAATCCTCTGACAGTGACCCCGGTGTCCATAGGGAACCCACACTGTGTGGTCTTCAGATCCGAGCTCGGGGAATCCTCACTCCTGGAACTGGGCCCTTTTCTGACCGGCCACCCCGTTTTCCCGAATGGAGTGAATGTCCAGCTCGCGCGGGTGAGAGCTCCTGGGGAGGTGGAGATTCTGATTTGGGAGCGAGGGGTCGGGAGGACCGCGTCTTCAGGGACGAGTGCCTGCGCGGTGGCGGCGGGTGGGGTCCAGGCTGGGCTCCTTGAGCCGGGGAGGATCCAGGTGGGGATGGAGGGTGGATCGTTCCTGATAACGGTAACCGAGGACCTGTTTGTCCGGTTGGAAGGTCCGGTACAACCCATCTGCCGAGGGGAGCTGGGGGATTCCCTGTTAGCAGGGCTGAAACCGGCTACGTCCTGACTCTGAGCAGGAAGAACATCCCTGCGCCAAAGAAGAGGAGGTTGGGGAGCCAGGCAGCCACCATAAAATCCAATGCGCCTGTCTCTCCAAACGCACCCGAGATCCGGAAGAGCAACATATAGAGGATCGTCGAGATGAGGGCCACGCCGATCCCGTAGGCTGTCCCGCCACGCTTCGTATTGGTGGCGAGTGGAGCGCCAAAAAGGATGATCACCAGCGTGGCGACGGGGATGGCGAGTTTCTCCTGCCGGTCCACTCGGAGTTTGTGGGGTTCATTCCCGGACCGTTCCATGATGTCGGCCAGCCGGCCCATCTCCTGGAAGGTCATCTCCTCGGGATCCTTCGGGTCCTCGAGGAAGTCCTCCGGCCGTTCCGTGAATCCCCTGGTTTGGAGGGTCTGGTATTCGAAGGCCAGCTCCGCTCCGTCCTCCATGAATACCCGATAGTACCCCTCGTTAAATGTCCAACCCACAGTGGGATCGTACCGGACAACCTGTGCCGTCAGATGGTCAACCGGTCGGTTGGAGCCCGGTTCGACGGTTTGGACCACGACCTCGTTCAGGGTGCCTTCGGCCGCGCTCATGCTCCGGATGTTGAAGTTCCGCCCGCCTTCCCCCTGATAAGAGAAGAATCCCCGAAAATCGTTGCGTCGTTCCTCTTCCTGCCGAATCTGGCTGGCGATTCGGTTCGCTCGCGGTACTACGGCCGAGAGGCCAAGTGCCACCACGGTCAGGAAAAGGCCCAGCCCCACCAGAGGCAGCATGAGTCGGTGGAAGGAGATCCCCCCCGCCTTGGCGGCCACAATCTCCCGGTGGAGGGTCATGGTCTGAATGGTGAACACCACCGCCACCAGACCCGCCACGGGGAAAGCCCACTGGATGAACTGGGGCATCGTGTAGAGGTAGGCTGTGGCGATGGACAGGCCGCTCAGCTCCAGATCCAGGTACCCTTCCAGGTTTTCGGTGAGGTCTGCCAGGATGAACAGGATGGGAGCTCCGAGAGCCACGGCCACGAAGATCCTGAGAAAGGACCGGGCCACCAGACGATCGAGAATCCGGATCATGGTGGAGACCTCATCCCGCCCTGTTGCCCATCAGGCCTCCGAAGGGACGCCGGAGCCCGGACACCAAGGTGAAGATGAGGTCGTCCCAGCCTCCTCCCCGGGCCGTGGCGACCTGCGTTGAGATTCGTTTGGTCAGGTATATACCAACCGGAAGGAGAAGGATGTTCGGAAGCCACATGGCAAGGGCGGGGCTGATGTACCCGTCGTCGGCCAGTGTCTCGCCTCCGATGAGGCAAGCCCAGAAAATGGCAAAAATGGCCACTGAAGCCGTGGTCACCATCCCCACGCCGCCCCTGGGGAACCGGACAGCCAGGGGAGCGCCAAGGAGTACGAAGACGATGCAAGCGAAGGCGATGGCGTATTTCTTATGGATCTCTACCCGCTTTTCGATGGCATTGAGGCGGTAGAAGTCAGCCTGTTGGTGGTTTACCCTCGTTGAGATTGAAACGGCCCGTGTGAGCTCATCCGTGGGCAGGGGGTCCCCGGGGTGGTTCATCTCTTCTCCCCGACCGGGGGTGTTCGTGGGGGTAATCAGCGAATCCCCTGCCACACGCCAACCGAGGGCCCGTTTGACGGTACGTACCGACTCGCGCTTCATGTCGGCAAGGAACTCGATACTCGCAGCTTCCTCCGCTCGGGCCGAGTCCGCCAGCTGCTGGGTGGACATCTCCCGATCTCCTCTGGCCTGGGTTCCGGCTCCCCCCTCTTCGAAGATGTTCGATATCCCCCGAATGGGGAGAAACTGTTCGACGAACTCCGAGCGGTGGAAGTAGCCCTTCCGGTTTCGAGGGATCTCCAGCACCACGCCGTTGTTCAGCGTCAGGAACATGTCCGTCTGGTCCGCGCTCAGGACCATTTCCCCCCTGTCAGCATAGGTAGTCCGGCGGGCATTCGGATCGCTGACATCCGAGATGATCACGTCCTGAAGGGTGGATGTGAGGGGATCGATGTGGACGGCCGAGAGGAAAAACGTCCGTGATCCTCCATCCGGATCCTCGGCGGCGATCTCGTTGAGGACCTGCTCCCGCAGTTGGAAGGTAGGATCCTTGAGATTAATGTCGACGAGTAGTTTCCTTAGAGCATGATTGGTTTCCGGCAACACTCGATCGTTAAATAGGAACATACCGCCGGCGAGGATCACGCCGATCCCGACCATAGGGAGAAGGAGCCGGATGGGGTTTACCCCACCGCTGGTCATGGCGGTGATCTCGTTCTCGGCGGTCAGATCACTGAATGCGAACAGGACGGCGACCAGGACCGACATGGGTAGCGTGAGAGCTACCGTGTGGGGCAGTGCCAGGAGGGCAAACTGGCCCAGGACTGTCCATGAGAGCCCCTTACCCGTCAATTGGTCCAGCCTCTGCGCGATGGTGTTCAGGAAGAGGAGGCCCGTAATGAGGGTGAAGGAAAAAAGAAACGGGCCAATGTGGCTCCGAATCAGGTAACGGATGAGTATGGCCATCAAAGTCCTGGTTGGACCCGGAAACGTCCGGTCATCAATCCGCGGAACGGTGTGAGGGAGTTTATCCCGTGCCACACCTCTCCTCAACCCGAAAAGATACACTACTCGGCCGGCTCCGGTCCGGGGTTCGGGGAGAAAAAGCGCCTTCTTACCTCGTTTTTGCCTTGCTCGTACTTCAGGTTGGGGGGTTCTCTCGGGTTGAAGCCCAGGTAGAACCCGCTCCTACCACCCTCGATCAGGAGGCCCCGGGGTTCGAGGCTCCAAGGGGTCATCGATTCGTCACGCTGGGGCTTCAATCCGTTCCTCTGCCGTTCGAGTTCGAGATACTGGGCCGACCGGAGCTTCTGCCGCTTCCGAGGTCTTTGGCCCTGTTATCTGGGCCATTCCTCGGGGACGTAGGGGCCATGACCCCAGACTTCGAACGGCTCGTTCTGTTCCCACCTCCAGGGGAGAGGGCTGCGGCTCGGCCGACCGGGGATGCAGCGTTGGCGTTTGAGGGCGCTGGGGCGACGGCCCTGGCTGCCGAAGGTGTGGCCGCGGACCCGTCCGAAACCGTCCCGGACCCGACCTCTCCTCAGGAAGCTCCCTCCCTTTTCCAATCTGAATTCGCGGACCTGGTGGTACGGCTCGGCGGAAGGGGTGAGCTGGGAGGTGACTGGAACCGATTCCAACCCTGTGAGATCGGCCTCCAGCGAAGCTGTGACCCGGGTTTGTTCCCTCAGCTGGAGCCGGACATCCAGTTCGACCTCAGGGTCACCGGTACGGTGGCCGAGAGGATTCATGTGGACGTGGATTATAGCGAGTCCCGGGAGTTTGCTGCGGCGAACAACGTGAACCTTTTTTATGAAGGTGCGGAGGGGGACATCGTTCGCAGGGTCGAGGTCGGTGACGTCACGCTGGCCTTCCCGGAATCCAGGTTCCTCACCCAGGGGATTCCCGCCGGGAATTTCGGCTTTCGGGCCGTCACCGAGCTGGGACCCCTGGACGTCCAGACGGTTTGGGCTCAGCAGAACGGAGACATCTCCTCCAGAGATTTCCAACTCTCGGGGGTAGGCGGGCGGCAGGCGTTCATTCAGGAGGACACCCTGATCCTGGATGATGCCGACTTCGTACGGGGCCAGTTCTTTTTCCTGACCGATCCGCGGGAGCTCGCCCACTACCCACACGTGGACGTGCTCTCCTTGGATCCCGGGGCCGCTCCTCTCTTTGCGGCTCCCGGGGCAGAGCCGATCCAGCTGTATCGGTTCGAGAATGATCCTGTCACCCGCCAGCAGGTGGAAGGCTACATCCAGGCGAGGGCAGTCGCGGAGAAGGACGGAGAGACCGTGTCCGAATCGGGGTGGTTCCGGTACCTCCAGCCCGGATTGGACTACCTGCTCCACCCGAGCGGACTCTGGGTGGGGTTGAGAAGGCCGCTCCGGAAGGATGAGATGCTGGCCGTCACCTACGTCACGGCGGCCGGGGACACGATCGGGGATTACAACCCCGAGTTGATCCACAACGTCGGGGGAACACCGACGCTTCGGCTCCTGAAAGCCTCAGGCCCGAAACACCAGCCGGGGACGCCGACGTGGGAACAGGAGATGCACCAGGTCTACCGGATCTCGAGCTCGGACGATGTGGAAACCACCTCGGTAGCCCTCAGCCTTTCCCTGGGAGAGCTCTCGGCCGGGCGGACGTTCAAACGTCGACCCACGGGCGAGGAGATCACCCTCCTGAAACTCATGGGTTTGGACGAAGAGTCGCCCATCGACGAGTTGGATCCCGCCTTCCTGTTGCGACCGGCCCAGGACTTCTTCCAGGAACGGCCTCCGGTGACGGGGACCTTCATCGTATTCCCGACCCTCAGGCCCTTTGCCGAGCCGCCGCCTGTACCTTCGTTGAGGCTTTCGGCCGAAGAGACAAAGGCCATCCTCGGGGCGGATGCCAACGAGAAGATCTATGAGGCGCCGGATCCCGTGGAACGGGACAATGCCGGCTTGTACCGGCTGAACATACCGTTCCGCATCCGAAGTGAGGGTCTGATTTCCAGCTTCTCCCTCGGGGCTCTCGGGATTCGGGATGGGAGTGAGCGGATCCACTTCGGCGAACGTCTTCTCCGGTCCGGCGAGGATTACATCATCGACTATGACATCGGTCAGGTAACTCTGCTCAATCCGGAAGCTCTTTTTTCGACGAGTCCGGACGCTCGCATAAGGGCAAGCTGGGAGCAAAAAGCACTCTTCCAGATCGCCCCCACATCCATCTTCGGATTTAACGCCAGGTATGGCTTGGGAGACCGTGGGGCCCTTCACCTGGTGGGCCTTTACCAAAAGGAGCAAACCCTCCAGAACCGTCCTCAGCTCGGGATGGAACCGAGCTCGATTTTCCTGGGCGGTGTGAACGGAGACCTGAACTTCGGGGCCCGGTGGTTGGACCGAATCGCCGACGGCCTTCCCGGCATCGGGGCCGACACCACCTCCAGCCTCCATGTGTCGGGAGAGATGGCCCTGTCCCTCCCGAACCCGAACACAAAGGGGGACGTGTACCTGGACGATTTTGAGGCTACCGACGCCGTCCGCCTCTCCCTCCGTTCCCGGGACTGGCGCCTCGGCAGTGCACCAGAGTCCGATGAGGGATTGGGGGGTGAGATGCCGGTCTCACCCACGGCCCTGAATGCGCTTGGCCTGGTCTGGCAGGATACCTGGATCCTGGAGGGGCCGGGTGGGGACAGTCTGGGAATCTTCGAAGGGTATTTCCCTCGGAGGGACATCGACGAACAGATCAATGTCGCCGGCACCGAAACGCGGGAGCCGGCCCTCCGCCTCACCTTCGGAGGAGATTCGGGGATCGTTCCCCAGGGTGGAGAAGGCTGGCGCTCTGTCACGACCCTCCTTTCCAGCACCGGAAGGGACCTGACTCGGACCGACCACCTCGAGTTCTACGCATCAGGGGACGAATCCATCACGCTGGTTCTGGACCTGGGTCGGGTAGGGGAAGACGCCTTCTTCCTGGACGCCGATCGACAGACCTCCGGAGTCCATCCCCAGACTGGCGAGTCGTGGGGCCTCGGTTTCCTGGACCAGGAAGCCGATCCTCGAGAGGGTGAGATCTGGAACAGTGTGCTGGACGAGGGAGGTGTATGGGTTGAGGACTGCCTTGGCGCCAGGGGCCGTATCTATCCCTTGGGGGACGCTCGGGCCAACTGCACACGATCCAATGGACGCAACGACACGGAGGATTTGGACGGCGATGGGAATCTTGTCACCGAGGACAGGGTTTACCGCTACAAGGTCCGATTGGATGGTAACTCCCCTTATCTGGTCCGGACGCAGCAGGAGACGGGCAGCACCTTCCAGCTGTACAGGATCCCCCTCCGTGGCCCGGACGCCGTGAACGTCGGAGGACTCGTCACCGAAGCCGACTGGCGTGCAGTGAAGCACCTCCGTCTGACGGTGGTCGGCGGCGAGGCTCGTAGGGGAGTGTCCCTGACCCGGCTTCGACTCCTGGGCTCACGATGGGTGAAACGGGGTCAGGAAGGTGTCCTGACCGGGATCTCCGGGGATTTCCAGGGGACCGGTGGGAAGGTGGAAGTCGGTCCGGTCAGTGCCCTTTCGGAGGGAACCGGGTACGCCTCTCCTCCAGGTGTCGAAGAGGAGCTGGACGATCCATCCCAGGCCTATGCAGGGGGTGGAGTGGAGTTCAACGAAAAGTCCCTGTCCATCCGGGCATCCAGCCTCGGGCCTGGCGAGAGAGCCGAGGTTTACGACAGATTCCCGCAGAGACCGAGGAACCTCCTGACCTACAGGCAGCTCAGGGTTTGGGTCCTTGCCAAAGACGGAGATTGGGGACCCGCCGGCGGCGAGTTCTTTATAAAAGTGGGGACCGACTCCGAAAACTTCTATCTGTACAGGACCCGGCGGGCCGATCCGCCAGCCGCCGGGGGGATCAACTCGTCGGACTGGCTCCCTGAGGTGACTGTGGATTTTGAGGAGTGGTTGGCTCTTCGGAGGGAGGCCGAAGAGGAGTTGATTCAGAACCCGCCGGGACCGGGCGCCCCTCCCATCGCCGTTTGGAGTGCGGACTCCGCCTATGCCGTGTTCCTGAAAGACCGGGCCAGAGCCCCGAACCTCGCAGCGGTGAGGGAGGTCTCCATGGGGATCTGGAATACCGGATCGCTCCCTATGGAGGGAACGGTATGGGTGAACGAACTCCGACTTGACCGACCGCTCAAGGATGCTGGATACGCGGGGTTCCTCAACGTCGAGCTCGACGCACCGCAGCTGTTCCGGACCTCGGTGAGTTATTCCGGCCGGTCTCCCTTTTTCCGGCAACTGTCGGGTGACCCGACCTTCCAGGGCGACGCCTCCCTCTCCATCCACTCCAGCCTGGAGTTGGGGCGGGTGGCCCCTGAAGGGTGGGGGGTATCCATGCCCGTCACCTTCACTCATACGGACCTATCCCAAGATCCCACATTTCTGGCTTTGAGCGACGTGCGGGTGGACAAGGTGAAAAATCTCCGGCCAACCGGAGCGAAGGAAACCCGGATCGAGGTCGGATTGAGGAAGACCACGCCTGTGGGGAACAAGATTCTGGATCCCATCCTCGAGGGGTTGGCTCTCCGGGCGGGGTACTCGAAGACCCGGGTCTCCACCACCACGTTGGAGTCGGAAGGCTCCGGCCTGGATGCCCGGGCAGAGTACTTCAAAGAAATCCAGGCCCGGGACTTTGGATTGATCCCTGGGTTCGCGGAAGGGGCGGTAAGGGCCCTTCTCCCGAAGGCATGGGAGGAATCGCTCCTGGGAGCGAGGTTCCGGTGGACCCCGGAGAGGGTCCAGATGGGGACTCTGTTCTCCCGGAGGGATCGGGACGCTTATCGGTTCGAGCAGATACTGACCCGACCGGAGGACAAAGCCGTTACCCCGACCCTCAGCCCCGTGGAGGCTTTGGAAACAACGGCCCAACTGAACTTCCGGCCCTTCGAGATGGCCACATGGGAGACGGCTTTCTTTTCGGTCCGAGACCTCCTCCCCCCCGAAAAAGCAATTCAGGATCCCCGAATCCACCCGGCGTTGACCGAGGAACGGAACGGCCTGGGCTCACTTGACCTTGGTTGGGAAACCAGGCGGATGATCCGTACGCGCCTCGGCCTCCGGCCCACCTTGGCCTCCTGGCTTCGCACCGACTTCACCGTGGCGACGGACTATGCCATGGACCGGAACGCCGCATTGGTCGAGGCGGTCCCAATCGGGATCGATACGGTATTCCTCCTCCAAAGGAACGCCAATGGGAATCGAACCAGCCGAGCCACCGCCTCACTGGACCCGGCGATCCTGGCTCGAGTCCTGGCCGGGGAAGGGGAGGACTCTCTCGAAGAGCCGGAGGTCGGAGCAAACCCCGATCCGGTCGGAATCCCGGAGGGGGTTCAGGATCCAGGGCTGGACCCGACAGCAGAAGAAGGCCCCGGCCCTTTGGTCCAAGTCCTGGAGGCCCTGGACCCCATTTTTATCTCCCGCCAAGGTGGGTTGTCTTCTCGGTTTTTCAGGGAATCGGTGGATCCGGGGGCAGGGTTCCAACTGGGATGGGGGAGCTGGGATGCTCTTCGTTTCCTCCAGGGGGACACCGCGTCGATCTTCACGGGCCAAACCACCTGGACCGGGGGGACGGGGGTGCGGTTGCCTCTGAACCTTCACATCGCCGGGAATTTTTCTGAATCCAGGACCCAAATCCTCCATGTCAGGAGCGACCGAGAACGTGTTACCAGGGGTTGGCCCGATCTTCGAGTGACCCTGTCGCGGATCGAGCTTCCCGAAGCGGCCCGACGAGTGGTGGAAGCCCTTTCCCTGTCCTCCGGGATTCGGAAGAACACCTTCGAAACGACCTATGGGGGCCGTGGGGTGCAGCGACGGCTAGACCAAGAATGGCAAATCCCGTTTGAAGTAAGTGCCACTTGGGGAGGGTCGGTGAGCACACGCTACCGGGCTAGCTTCGGCCGGGGGGAAGGGGAAGACCCCACTGGGGGGACGGAAAGCCGGAGGCATTCACATACTTTCGCCCTCTCCTCATCTTTCGCGGCTCCGTCGATCATGAAGGAGAGGGTGGATGGGCCCCTCAGGTTGTCCATGGAGTACCAGTACTCTTCGGAGTTGAACTGCAGGGTCCCCCAGGGGAGAACCGACTGTGTCGCGTTTTTGGATTTCTTGAACCGAAGGGTGAACCTGAGGTTGGACACGGTCGTGACGCCGCTGGAAGTCGGTCTCCATCTGACCTACACAAGCCGAAGGTCTTTTATCGGCCAGCGGGACGGATCCACCCAGTTTCAGCTGGGGTTCTTCGGCCAGTTTTTGTTCGACTCGGGCACCTTCCTTCCGCCCTCCGCTCCAGGCGGGAGCCAGGGGTTCTAGGCCTGTAGGCCCCGGCCGAGCATTCCACCGCCCCGGCCCGAGGCCCATGGTCGACCATGACTCCGTTGGAAAGTCGGAGCCTGGTGAGGGGTGGTGTCCTCCTCCTGGGTCTCTCGGTCCTCAGGCTGGCTTTGACCTCCCTGCCTCCCTCCGGGCCGGTGGTGCCGGACGGGGACTCGAACCTCTCCCGGCTTTTGGAAGAAAGCCTGGATTTGAAGGCACAGGAGGAGCGAAGGAGCAGGCGTCTGGCGCCCGGAGAAGCCTTGGACCCGAACCGTAGCGATGAGGAAGAGTTGGACCGGTTGCCGGGCATCGGGCCGGCGACGGCGAAGGCGTGGGTGGAGACACGAGACCGGATCGGGGGTTTCTGGCGGGAGGGGGATCTTCTACAGGTGCCGGGGGTTGGCCCGGCCACGGTGGCGAAGATCTCACCCCACCTCGACTTCTCTCGGGGAGTGCCGCTCACGACGCCGAACCTGAGGAAGAGTGCCGATTCGACGCCGGGGCCGACCACGGGCGGTGGGCGAAGCGGGATCCCCACCAGCCGAGGGTCTCCGGCAGATTTTTCCGAGAGAATTGATCTGAACAAGGCCTCCTCCGAAGAGCTTCAATCCCTCCCCGGCATCGGTCCGGCGTTGGCGGAACGGATTCTGGAAAGCCGCCGAAGAGAAGGCTCGTTCTTGAGCCCGGAGGCCCTTCTCAGGGTGCGAGGCATCGGACCCGCCACCCTCGAAAAAATCCGAGAGCTTATCTTGCCCCGAGGTTGAACGGGTTTTGCGTAACGGGGCTCGCCCCCTTTTCGGAACACCCATTTTATTGCTTGACCCTTGCCTCCAGGGTTTCCTATGTTGATGGGTGAGAGGAAACGTTTGTTTACTTCCCGGGAAAATCGAACGTCTTGAGTTTCTCTCCGAAACGCTGGTATTGTTGAAAAGCCGTATCAGCGAAGTGCGCCATCCCCGAAGGGGATGTAATCACCGCCCCAACAGCCAATGGGGCTCCCCGAAAGGGGCCCGGGACCCCTTTCTCTCGAACGACGGATCGCGCGGGGTTTTGCAGCGGAATCCTGCAAGTATCCTGGCCCCAACGGAAAAACTGAAGCGATGGCAACCAACGTCGTCCAAGATCGTCTAGGCGACCTCTTCGTACGGGAAGGTCTGATCACCCAGGACCAACTCGAAGAGGCCCTCCAGGAGGCGCAACAATCCAAGACCCGCATCGGGTTTTCCCTGGTCAAACTCGGCTTTGTGGCAGAGGACCAGCTGACGCGGGCTCTGGCAAAACAGTTCCGGGTTCCGGCCGTAGACCTCGAGAAGGTGACGGTCGAGGACAAAATCCTCCGACTGGTTCCGGAGGAAGTTGCGATGAAACACCGGGTCCTTCCGCTTCGGAAGGTCGGGCGGACTCTCACCGTGGCCATGGCCAACCCCACGGACATGGGGGCCATCGACAACCTGAAGTTCATCACCCGGTACGAGATCGAGCCGGTCATCGTCGGCGAATACACGCTTCAGAAATTCCTGGAGGATTACTACGGTCTCGGTGAGACCAAGATGCAGGAGATGCTCGGCGACCTCTTGGACGAGGAAGTCGAGGTCCTGGAGGATCAGGAAGAAGACATTTCGGTCGCCGCGCTTGAGGCAGAGGTCGACAAGGCCCCGGTCGTCAAGTTCATCAACGGCCTTCTGACCGATGCTGTTCTGAAGGGCGTGTCCGATATCCACATCGAACCGTATGAGAAGGAAGTCAGGATCCGGTATAGGGTGGACGGGGCTCTCCAGTCGGTCATGAAGCCCCCTATGAAAATGAAGGCCGCGCTGACCTCCCGGATCAAGATCCTAGCGGACTTGAATATCGCCGAGCGGCGTGTACCCCAAGACGGCCGGATCAAATTGAAGCTGAAAAACCGGGTGGTGGATTTCCGCGTCTCCACCCTTCCCGTGATCTTCGGCGAAAAGATCGTGCTGCGGATCCTGGACAAAGGCAATCTCACCTTCGATCTGAGCGAGTTCGGATTCGAGCCAAAGGCCGAAGAAGACTTCATGAGCGCCATCGCCAATCCATACGGGATGGTGTTGGTGACGGGACCCACCGGATCCGGGAAGACCACGACGCTCTACTCCGCCTTGTCCAAAGTGAACAACGAGGACGTCAACATCATGACGGCCGAGGATCCGGTTGAGTACAACCTGCACGGAATCAACCAGGTCCAGGTACGCACCGAGATCGGCATGTCCTTCGCTGCCAGCTTACGGGCGTTCCTCCGTCAGGACCCGAACATCATCATGGTCGGGGAGATCCGGGATCTCGAGACAGGCGGTATCGCCATCAAAGCTTCCCTGACGGGCCACCTCGTTCTCTCCACGCTCCATACTAACGATGCACCCTCCACCGTCACCCGTTTGATCGACATGGGGCTGGAACCTTTCAACGTTGCCGCCGCACTGAATCTGGTCACCGCCCAGCGGCTGGTCCGGAGAATCTGCGAGAACTGTAAAGTCGAGGCCAACTATGACGACCAGGTTCTCGAGATGGCCAAATTACCCGCGGGCTTTGTCGAAAAAGTGACCCTGTACCGAGGCGAGGGGTGCGAAAAGTGCGGTGGAACCGGGTATAAGGGCCGCCAAGGCCTCTACGAGGTCATGGCCATGAGCGCCAGAATCCGGAAGCTCATCATGCAGGAGGTGTCCACCGACGAGCTTCAAGCTGCCGCCATCGAGGACGGGATGCTGACCCTCCGGATGGACGGATTAAAAAAGCTGGAGAAGGGAATCACAACCCTCGAAGAGGTGATGAAAGAAACTGCGGCTGGCTCCTGAGTCGGCCCGGACGTGATACAGAGACCGAACGAGAACACGTGACTGCCGGGGGCCCCGCCCAGGAGCCCCTGAGTCCCACCACACGGAGCTTACTGCGAGCCATGGAAGCCCAAACCCCTCCCCAGGCCCCATCCCAACCGGCCCAAGAACTGAGCCTGCGCTCCCTTCTCGGCGAGATGATCCAAAAAGGGGCCTCAGATCTGCACCTCACCGTCGGAGATCGACCGAAGCTTCGGGTGGACGGAGATTTGGTGAACGCACAGTCTAAACACGTGCTCAATCCAAAAGACACTCTCCAGCTGGCTTATTCCATCCTCACCGAAGCCCAGAAAAAGCGGTTCGAGCTGGAAGACGAGCTGGACTTCTCCTTCGGTGTCCAAAACCTCTCCCGTTTCCGTGGGAACGTCTACAAACAGCGGGGCTGTGTGGCGATGGCCATTCGGCAGATCCCTTATGAGATCATCTCTGTCGAAAAGCTGGGCCTACCGCCGGTCCTGAATCAGCTGGCGGAGCGGCCCAGGGGTCTGATTCTGGTGACCGGGCCCACGGGATCCGGGAAGTCCACGACCCTTGCGGCCATGGTGGACAAGATCAACCGGGAACGGAAGAGCCACATCATCACCATCGAAGACCCCATTGAGTTCATCCATCGTCACAACGGGTGTATGGTGAACCAGCGGGAGATCGGGTCGGATACGCAGAGCTTTGCCGCAGCCCTGAAGTACGCGCTTCGTCAGGATCCGGATATCATCCTGGTGGGGGAGATGCGTGACCTCGAGACCATCGGAGCAGCCCTCACCATCGCCGAGACGGGCCACCTGGTTCTGGCGACGCTCCACACCAACTCTGCTGCCGAGTCCATCAACCGGATGATCGACGCGTTTCCTTCCCACCAGCAAGGGCAGATCCGAGCCCAGCTCGCGTTCGTGCTCGAAGGTGTCATCACTCAGACGCTGCTTCCGAAGGCGAAGCGGAGGGGACGGGTCGCCGCAGTCGAGGTGATGATCTGCACTCCGGCTATCCGGTCGGTGATTCGAGATGACAAGATCCACCAGATCTACTCACTCATGCAGGCCGGTAAGAAACACGGGATGCAGACCATGAACGATGCCCTCGCGAGCTTGTACATGCGGGGAGAAGTGACTCTGGAAGAGGCGCTCAAGCGCTCTTCCGACCCGACGGAGCTCCTCCGTGCCGTTGGGGAATCGGATCAGGTGGAATGAAAAGAGGGTCCTGAATAACTATGGCTAAGTATGTCTACAGTGCCAGGCCGGCGACCGGCGGCGAGATAAAAAGTGGCGAACTGGAAGTTAAGTCGAAAGAAGAAGTACAGGCTTTCCTTCACCGCCAGAAGATGATTCCGGTTTCGATCCGGGAAAAGGAACAAGGTATCTCCCTTACGATCGGTACCGGGATCAGGACCCGGGACATCGTCATCTTCACCCGCCAGTTCGCCACGATGATCAACTCTGGGCTGCCTCTGGTTCAGAGCCTGGACATCCTGGCAGAACAAACGGAAAACCAACACCTGAGGAAGGTGATCCAGGCCGTCCTCTACGACGTCGAGTCCGGGCACACCCTGGCCGACGCCATGGGCAAACATCCAAAGGTGTTCACCGAACTGTACGTGAACATGGTAGCGGCCGGTGAGGCCGGAGGGATCCTGGACACGATCCTTCTCCGGTTGGCCACGTTCCTCGAGAAAAACGACGCCCTCATCCGGAAGATCAAAGGCGCGATGATCTACCCGGCGGTGATCTTCAGCGTCGCGGCCCTCGCGGTGGTGATCCTCCTTATCGTCGTTATCCCCACTTTCCAGAACATGTTCGAGACGGCGGGGGTAGCTCTCCCAATGCCGACTCAGATCGTTATCTGGATGTCGGCCTTCCTGAAGTCTTACTGGTGGGCCTGTGCCGCTGCGATCATCGCTGGTGCCTTCGCGATCCGTCAGATCTACGGAACGGACGGTGGGAAGCTCACGATCGATCGGATGCTTCTCACACTCCCTATCTTCGGGGACCTTCAGCGGAAGGCTGCGGTCGCAAGGTTCACTCGGACCCTGGGCACCCTGGTCTCTTCCGGCGTGTCCATCCTCGAAGGGTTGGAGATCACGGCGAAGACGGCTGGAAATCGAGTGATCCACGATGCGGTCATGGGATCACGAGCCTCCATCGCCGGGGGGGAGACCATCGCTGGACCCCTCAAGGAATCGGGGGTGTTCCCTCCCATGGTGGTTCAGATGATCAACGTGGGGGAGCAGACCGGTGGATTGGACGAGATGCTGACGAAGATCGCTGACTTCTACGATGAAGAGGTAGACGCGGCGGTGGAGGCTCTTCTCTCCGCCATGGAACCCATCATGATTGTGGTTCTCGGGGTGATTGTGGGTGGAATGATCGTAGCCATGTATCTCCCCATCTTCGACATGATCAACGCCGTGGCCTAACCCGAGACCGGATCGGGAACGGGGCCACCTATTCCGATTGCCCGGGGTCCGAGAGGATGATCCCGGGCAGTCAAACTTTTGATCCGTTCCTTCCTTCGTAACCCTCAGGAGGTCGCCGAACCCTCTGTAAAATCGGGGAAGCCGGGGACCAGGTCAGGATGTCCAGAGCTTTTATAAACGAAGATGCTGGGGGAGACCCGGCCCCGACCTATAGTCTGCCGGAGCCCGATTCCCCCTACTACGCCGAGGCGGCGGCGTGGGCCCTCCTCCAAGGAGCCGACCAGGGGGATTCGGTGGGAGCCGAGCTAGCCACCGGGTGCCGTTGGGGCGAGAAGCGTCTGGTTCCCCACGTCCGAGAAATCCTCCGGGAGGCGGAAGACAAAGGACAGGAAAGAGTCGCCCAATTGGCCCGGAGGTTCTTGAGGGCTGCCGGAGCGCCGCCCGGGACCCGGAGCCATGGCGCTCGTAACGCGGCTCGCCCCCCTTTCCGATCAGGCTCCTAGAAGGGTTTCCTCGCCCTACCTACCTTCCTATTGTCCAGCCACCCTGGACCGGTGTGCCGGTGCGCCCTCGAAACTCCAAACCCCAACGGCAGATGAAGACACACAGACGCTTCGCGATCGGTCGATTCACCGCTCTGCTCCTCGGCGCCCTGACCCTCTTTGCTTGGGCCTTTCCGGCCCGGGCCACGGGTCAAGAAAGGGAGCAACTGACTTTCAGAGACCTCATGCAAGTTCGACAGATTCAACAACCGACCATATCACCGGACGGGGCCTGGGTGGCTCTTGCCGCGGTACCTGACCGAGGGGATGGGGAGGTACAGGTTTATTCCACCGGGAACGGGACCCTCTATTCGGTACCCCTGGGAACCGCGCCTGTTTTCTCGGCAGGTGGACGGTGGGTTGCCATGCGCATCGGCCCGTCCTTCGAAGCACGGGAGACGGCGGAAAGGGGGGACGCCCCCCGCCCAGGAATGGGATTGCTCAGCACCGAGACTGGAGTCGTGTCGTCCTGGGACGAGGTAAGGCAGTTTGCCTTCTCCGGTGATGGCGGGTGGTTGGCCCGCCTCCTTTACACACCAGAGGAAGCGGAGGACGCCGCTGGGGAGGGAGACGACCCGGAAGAACCCCAGCAAGACGAAGGGGAGAGGATCCGGGGGACCCCGGGCACCGACCTGATCCTCCTGGATCTCTCTACCGAGGAGGAGGTGGAAATCCCACAGGTGGCCGGCTTTTCTTTTGACGAAAGCGGCGAATGGTTGGCCTATGTGGTGGCTGCAGGCGATGGGACCGGGGATGGTATCTACCTCAAAAACCTCCGAGAAGACGGTCCGGCACTGGAACTGGAGGCCGGTTCCTTTGTCCAGATCCAGTCTCTCCGCTGGTGGGAGAAAGGGAACCGGCTGGCATGGGTGACCGCCGAAGAGAACCCTGAGGGAGACGCTGGGCCCGGCTCCCTTTCCTATTGGGACGGGCAGGAGGTTCACTCCGTGGTGGGCCCTGACGATTTGCAGGATGGATGGATCCTGCCCGCTTCCAACACTCTTCGGTGGAGCCGAGACGGATCCCATCTCTTTTACGGGACCCGTCCCCGGAACCAGGCCGAGGAAGAGATGCTTCGAGGCCAGCCCGAGGTTCCCCATGCGGGTGAGGGGGAGACCCAGGGTGCCCCGGAGGAAGAGTTCGATCCCTACGATTTTGAGGCGATCCTTGAGGATACCGGGGTTGACGTCTGGCACACCCACGACCCCATGATCAACTCCAACCAGAAGCTGGTGTGGGAAAACCTGCAAAACCGGACTTTCGCCGCGGTACTCCATGTCCCTTCCGGGCGCACGGTTCAACTGGGCGATCCCACCGTTCAACTCAGGGGGTCGCCGGAAAACGAGAAATGGGCCCTGGGCACCTCCGATCTTCCCTATCAGAAACAAAGGACCTGGGAAGGCGGGGCCGAAGACGTCTTTCTGCTGGACATGGAGACCGGGGATCGGGTCCGGATCGCGGAAAGGGTCCGGGGTGGGGGGTCGGCCGCCAATTCCTGGGTCGGGGTTTCCGGTCCGTCCATGGCCCAGTCCCCCGGGGGCCGATACGCGGTATGGTTCCAAGAGGACCATTGGCATCTGTTCGACGCCGAAGATCAGAGCGCCCGGAATCTCACGGAAGGGTTGGATGTTCCGTTCTTCGATGTCGATCACGACTTCCCGAACCCGAGGGGAGGACACGGGTTGGGAGGTTGGCTGGAGGGAGACGAGGCAGTCCTTATTCATGACAAGTATGACTTGTGGAGATTCCCGGTAGATGGCGGAGATCCGGTGAACCTGACGGGGGCCGAGGGGAGACGAAGGGGGTTGGTCCTGAGGGTACTCCGGGTGGATCCGGACCAGGTGGCTTTCAACGAATCTGAATCCCTTCACCTCGCCTCGTTCGACGAGAACGACAAGAGCTTCGGATTCTACCAAACCCATCCGGTCCGCGGGGGGCTCCGCGTCCTCTTGGACGAGGAGAAGAAGTTCAGGTTCATCGGCAAGGCGGAGGATGCGGACCGGCTCCTGTTCGTTCGGGAGGACTACGATGAGTTCCCGGATCTTTGGGTGAGCGACCTCGACTTCGGGAGACCGGAAAGGGTGACCGACGTGAATCCGGGGCTATTGGACAGGTTCGCCTGGGGTACCTCGGAGTTGGTGGAGTGGACATCGGACGATGGGATCCCGCTTCAAGGCGTGGTGATCAAACCCGGGAACTATGAGCCGGGCAAGCGCTATCCGGTCCTCACCTACTTCTACAGGTTCTTTTCCCAGAGACTCCACGAGTTCAACCAACCCGTGATCAACCACCGGCCCAGCTTCCCCATCTATGCCTCCGACGGGTATATCGTGTTCCTGCCCGATGTCCGATTCGAGGTCGGTAGGCCGGGGATTTCCTCACTGAAGAGCGTTGTCCCGGGACTGAAAAGGCTCGTGGACATGGGCTTGGCCGATCCAGACGCGCTAGGCCTCCACGGTCATTCCTGGAGTGGATATACGACTGCCTATATCGTCACCCAAACGAATATCTTTGCGGCTGCCGTGGCCGGGGCTCCGGTGTCGAACATGACCAGCGCCTATGGAGGGATCCGCTGGGGCTCAGGGTTGGCGAGGCAGTTCCAATACGAGGCTGGGCAAAGCCGCCTCTCCGGGAGCCTTTGGGAGGCTCGGCCGGACTACATCGAGAACTCACCCCTGTTTTATGCGGATCGGGTGGAGACCCCCCTCGTTCTCATGCACGGGGATGAGGACGAGGCGGTGCCGTGGTACCAGAGCATCGAGCTCTATCTAGCACTTCGCCGCACTGGGAAAAGAGCGGTTTTCCTCCAGTATCGGGGGGAACCCCATCATCCCCGGCAATACTCGAACAAGCTGGATTATTCCATGAAGATGAAGGCCTTCTTCGATCACTATCTGAAAGGAGCCCCGGCGCCGGCCTGGTGGGCCGAGGGTGTGCTGTATTCCGGGAAGTAGGACTCAGCCTTCAGGGGTTGGCCCGAGGACAAAAGAGGCCCCGCGGGGACACCGTGGGGCTTCTCTTTTGGTCGGGTGTGGCGCGAAGGATCAGATCAGGAAGCCGAAACCCGCCACCGCCGCCGTCAGAGCCAGGGCTGCCATGACCGCCGGGTGGGCCCAGATGGGGCGAAGGACCCGCCGTACGTCCTTCTCTTTGTGGCGGTTAAGGGAGATGGCCATACGACCGTCGGAGTCCATCTTTCCCTCAATGAGGCGGTCTTTGAGGAGGACGTTGATGGTCTCCTGGTATTTCCCGGGCGCTGCTTGGAACCCCGGTATTGTCGAGGGATGAATCGGGGCAGGGCTTCCGTCGCCGTTCACCTGCTCCGAGAGGGTTTTCAGAATGGTCTTTTTGGGGGACATGGCTGGCTGGACCTCGGAAAAAAAAGCCGACTCGATCATGTGGTCGACTGTCTCTACGAGATTCTCCGGCCGGAAGTTCCGAAAACCAGGCCATGTGGGTTTTAGGCCCTCGAAACCCTGACATCATGCCGCAGAAGGGATCGCCGGAATCGGGGAGGAGGTGGAATTCTTCGTTACTGGTTCGTGATGGAAGGGTCCACTTGAGACTAAGACAGGGAGGTCAGGGTGACCGCGTCGTCCCCCGGCGTACAGTTTTGGGATGCGTTCCGTTCAACCGTCACCATGAAATCCCCGTCCTCATCCACCCTAAGCTCGATGTCCCCATGGACGTTAGTGCAATAGGTCGCAGTCCCTGCCCGTGCTAGCATGTACTGGATGGCTCGGATGCGAGGATGCGACGTGCCGTTCCCACTTATGATGTGGACCTCCGGATCGGTATGTTCGAACCACCTGGATCTCCCGAAGGAGCCGTTGTCGAATACTGCATCATTGGCTCCGTGGTGCCCCACCTTCAAGACGTCCAGCTCTGACGTGAGGTCACCGAAGGTTTCCCGCCAACGGAGGTTGGCTCCCACTTCACCGTCCCCAGCAAAAAACATGGAGAAGTCCCCTCGGACCAGCACCGTCCCCAGAGAGCCGTCGTTCAGCTCGCTGCTGTTTGCGTTTGCCTTTCCGAGGTGGTCCGTTAGGGGAGGGAGGATACGGAGGTTGGTGTTGCCGGCAGCCCCGAGGAGGATCTCCACTTCATGCGTTACTGTGTTCCGGGTTTCAGCTCGCGCGCCGGCCCTACTGATGACCTGCTGATACCGGAAGAAGTCCCGCTGTTGGCCATTGTAGAAGAAGTCCCTGACGTGGATCCGGTTGAGGATGTCGGCCATTCCGTCGAAATGGTCGCTGTGAGCGTGGCTCAAGATCATGGCTCGGAGGGTATCCACTTCAAGGACCTCCAGCCGACCAAGAACGTAGTCCAAGTCCACCCCGCCTTCCCCTGCGGGGCCGGCGTCGATCAAGGCATGGAACTGCCCCAGGGAGGAAGAGTCGGTGAGGAGTATGGCGTCACCTCCACCCCCCGCTTCGTTCTTACCGAGGTCGAAGAACCGCACGATCAAAAGGTCCCCGCCCACCGGCCGGATTTCGAAGTTGATCGTCACGGTCGAGGTGAGACCGTCCTTCCGCGCCACCACTTCCAGGGTGTGGTTTCCCGCCTCGCTCACGGTCCTTCCGGAAAAAAACGGTTGGCCATCCAAGGTGGCTTGGTAGGTGGCCCCAGGTGTAACGGTCAGGTGGATGGTGACGGGACCCTCCAGCACGTCGCCTTCCTTCACACCTGAAACGGTGATTTGCGGCGGATCCATCGGATCAGGATCCGTTCCTCCACCCCCCCCACAGGAGGCAAGCGCCAGGACTAGAAATGTGGCGACAACACCCCTGGCCAGGCCGGGAAGACTTGTCGTTTCAGCGTGGTCGAGCATCTGTTGCCGTTGACGATTCTCCATGCGGAAACCAGCGTTCCGCGCCGTTCCCGAAGGTAGCAACAGTCCCCCTTTCGGTGTACCCCGAACACCCTCCTGGCTCCATTTGACTTTTCCGTGGGGGGTGCAGAATTTCCTGCTCGTACACAACCCAGAATGAACCGCGTTTCTTCAGGAGCCCGGCATGCGACGCACCTTTCCGCGGCTGTTGTTAGCAGTCGCACTTCTACTCCACTCCGCCTGCGACGAGAAGTCGATCTTGTTGGTTAGCGGAACTCCCTCCAGCCTTGATGTTCGCGTTTATGTGGACACAAACGGGAACGGATCCTACGACGCGGGGGACGAAGCCATTGCGGCGGCGACCCTGACGCTCACCGGGGCGACCTCCGAGCAGACTGCCAGTTCGGGAAGTGAAGGCATGGCTCGATTCGAGGGCGTGCTCCCAGGTAGCTACAGGCTTACGGCTTCGGGTAGCGTGCCGACCGGGGCCGTTCTGGCCACCGCCAGCTCTGTCGTGGTGGTGGCCCAATACCAGGGTGGACAACTGAACGCTGAATTCCGGTATGCCTATGAACCGGGTTCGCTTTCCGGGCGACTCTTCCGGGACGACAATGAGAACGAGACCTACGATCCAGGGGCCGATTTGGTGGCTGCTGGAATCCAGGTCGATCTCTTTTCTGGATCGTCGGCCTCCGGGGATCCCGCGGCTACCACCTCCACCGACGCAGACGGGTTTTTCGAGTTCGAAACCCTGCGTCCGGGGACCTATACCCTCGAAATCCATCCTCTGGAGACGATGGAGCTTGTTGAGGGCACGACCCGCACCGTAGAGGTGGGTCCGGATGAGGAGGCCGACCTCAACCTGCTATTCACCGGGACACTTCTCATCGACATCGCCGTTGCTCGGGAAGCCCCCGACGGTCAGGTGGTGACGATTGAAGGTGTGATCACCTGGGCGCCACCCTTCGACAGTCGAGCCCTTTTCCTGCAGGACGCCACAGCGGGGATTGCGGTCTTCGACTTCAACCTTCCTGACGGACTTACCATCGGCACCCGGGTGCAGATGACAGGGATCCGGGGGTCCTTCTCGGGTGAGGTACAGATTTCCCAGATCATCGACTTCCAGGTTCTGGGCACCGAACCCACTCCCGTCGCCCGCCCGGTTGTGGCAGCCGATATCAATGCGGGGGATTATCAGGGCGAGCTGGTGTCCATCGATGGCACCGTGGAGCAGGTCGACGTTCTGAGCTTCGGCAATCAGATGATCCTCCTTAGGGACGGAGAGGGCAACACGTTTGCTGTGAAGGTCGACAGCCGAACGGGAGTGGAAGCGGACACCTGGACCGTGGGTGTTCTCTTCGGCGTCACGGGCGTTCTCGGAGCCGACGATTCCGAGAGTGGCACGGACATCGAGGACGACCACCCCTATCGAGTCGAACCCCGATCTCCTGATGACATCCAGCGCGGAGGCGCCACGACTCCTATCGGCGACGCCAGGAATGCCATGGGTTCCACGGTGGTGATCCAGGGTGTGATCACCTGGGTGCCCTCCTTCGACAGCCGCACCTTCTTCCTCCAGGACGAGACGGGTGGGATTAATCTCTTCGACTTTGGTCTGGGCGATTTTGAACCCGTCGGAGGATTCCAATTGGGTGACCTGGTCCGGATCCGGGGCGTTATCGGAGCGTTCAGAGGGGAGACCCAGATCAGTAGCATCGAGGACCTCGAGGTGGTCGCCAATGTCGCCGTCCCAAGCTCCACGGGAGCCACTGGATCCCAGCTCAATAACGGCGATTTCCAGGGAGTCCTGGTATCGATTACCGCATCGGTCATAAACGTGGACGTGCTCAGCTTCGGGAATCAGATGGTGACCTTACGCGATGGGGCTGGAACCGATTTCTCCGTCTACGCGGACAGTCGGACCGGGGTCACCGAGGCGGCTTGGACTGTCGGTCAGACCTACAGAGTCACGGGTGTGGTGGGCGCAGACGACAGGAATGATCCGGCCGCCCGTGTCGAGGTTCGGGGACTGTCCGACGTCGTGCCGACGAGCCCTGGCACAGTTTCCATAGCTGAAGCCCGGGGCATGAGCGGCGAAACGGTGACGGTGGAAGGTGTCGTGACACGGATCCCGTCTTGGGACGATCGGGTGGCCTTCGTCCAGGACGGCTCGGCAGGCATCGGGCTGTTCTCTTTCAACTTGCCGGTGGTGGCTCCTGGCGACCGTGTGCGGATCACGGGTGATGTCGGAGCTTTTGGCGGAGAGCTTCAGATCGGGCCGGACCAGCTCACCGGGCTGGAACAAGTACCGGTGCCAGATCCCATCGATGTCACCGGAGCCCAGATCAACGCCGGGCTTTTCCAGGGCCAGTTCGTGCGCACGATGGGCACGGTCGTGGCCGTGGAGGTGGTGAACTCCTTCGGCACCCAGGAAGTCATGATCCAGGACGCATCAGGTGTGGCCTTCAGGGTCCGAGTCGACAACCGAACGGGACTAGCCGAAGAGGATTGGACCGTGGGCGGGACGGCCACGGTGCTGGGTGTCCTTGGGTTCTTCGACGGGAATGATCCTGGCGCCCAACTCGAGGTCATGAACTCCGCCGACGTGACTTTCGGTCCGTGAGGGGGGGACGATAACAATGAACAGAGGCACAGGAGAATCGAACGTGCATAGCAGCTTTTTCCTCCGCCCGACGGTCTTGGGTGTGACCTTCATCGCCGTGGCCCTGATGGGTGCCTGCGACAGCGACCTCGCTCCGCCCCTTTCAGTAGACGGATTCGGCTCGGTGGAGGGGCTCGTTTTCTTCGACGCAAACGAGGATGGCGTCTTTGATCCATCTGCCGGGGATCTCCCCTTGGGCGGCGTAGGTGTGGCCATCCAGAACCGGGGCACCGGCGAAACCTTCTCCGGGGCCACCACGCAATCCGGCTCCGATGGCCGCTTTCTGGTGGGGGACCTCCCGGGTGGGACCCACGACCTCATGATCGACACCCTCAGCGTCGCCGACGGCATCAGCATCTGCCAGAACCCCATGCAGGTGACGGTTTACCTCAACGAAACGCGCTTCGCCGACGTTAGGGGGAGACCCGGGTGTCTCATCTCAATCGCCGAGGCGAAGGATCTGCCCATTGGGGAGTTCGCCATCGTGAAGGGGATCGTGACCTCCTCGCCGGGCCAAATCGAAGCCAGCTTCACCTACATAGAGGACGAGACGGCCGGAGCGAAAATCTTCTCGGGCACCCTGGAGGGTCAGGGGATCGAAGTGGGTGATCAGATCGAGATCGGTGGGATCGTTGAGGAGTTCTCCAACGACTTCAACTTCGAGAGCGCGATCCTCAGAAACCTCGTCAAGGACGCCGCAACCCCGGTTCCCATGGTAGTGACCACGGCAGAGATAGCGGCGTCGGGAAGTGACTACACGCACCCGATCCAGGGTGCCTTCATCCGTATTGAGAAGGCTCAGCTGGTTGGAGAGTTCGGATCGGCGGGGAGTTCCCAGAACGGATCCATCGACGACGGTAGCGGGGTCACCGTGATCAGAGTGGACGATGGGGTGGCCAACCGTGACGATTTGAACACGCTCTTCTCTGTGGGCAAGTGTTATAACATCAACGGTCTCGGAGGGAACTTTCAGGGCACTGGCCAGATCTTCCCCCGGTCCATGGCCGACGTGGAGGAGGTCTCGTGCAATTGATTCTTAGAACCTCCGACGATCAGGCTCAGCGTTCCGATGACCATAAGCGACGAACGGTAAATATGTTCAAGAGATCTTTTTTCGGCGTCCTCGCCGCGGCCTTACTCCTCCTCGGTAGTGCGCTACCGGCAGCGGCCCAGGGATCGACCACCACGGGTCAGATCCGTGGGCGGGTTCTGGGGGATGAGGGACAGGCCCTTGCGGCCGTAATCGTTACGGCCCGGAATACGGAGACCGGACTGGAACGCTCGGCAACTACGGGAGCCGAGGGGCTTTACGTTATCCGGCTCTTGCCTCCCGGGGTATACGACGTGAGGACCGACATGATCGGGTTCTCCCAGTCGACCAACCAGGGGATCCGGGTAATCGTGGGGCAAGCCAGCTCGGCCAACTTCAATCTCACGACCCAGGTGATCGAACTGGAGGGGATTGAAGTCTCGGCGGAGCGCCCCCCCATCGATGTGGCCGACGCTGGGGTCACCCAGTTCGTGGGCATGGAGGAGATCAGCGAGCTCCCGGCCCTGGGCAGGGACTTTACCGACTTCATCAGCCTCTCGGGACTCGTGGCCCCCGATCCCGGGGAGACCACGGGCGGACAGTTCTCCATCGCTGGAATGCGGGCCTCCCAGACCAGCCTCCAGATCGACGGAGTGGACGCCAACAACTCGTTCTTCGGGGAAAACCGGGGCGGGTCACGTCTTCCCTTCACCTTCTCCTTGGAATCGATCCGAGAGTTCCAGATCATCTCGAGCGGCTTCGATGTGGAACACGGGCGGTTCGGTGGCGGGATTGTGAACGTCGTCACCCGGGGCGGGACCAACGAGTTTCACGGGTCGGTTTATGCCAACTTCCGGGACGACGCTCTCACCGCCGCGCCCTTCATCCAGGATCCTGACAACCCGGAAATCACCACCGAATACCAGGTCCAGCAGTTCTCCGGCTCGCTCAGTGGACCCCTCATCCGGGACAAGGCGTTCTTCCTGATCTCCATCGACGGCCAGCGGCGTCGCGAGCCGCAGCTGCCGCTGACCCGGGGGCGCTTCGCCCCCGGCGGCTCGAATCCGGATCCGGTGGTCTACGATGAGATCGCCGAATACTTCAACATTCTCGAGAACACGTACGGGATCACCAATCCCCAGGCTGGCTACCAGCCCTTCGAAACGACCAACGATCAGATCGTGGTCTTCGGTCGTATCGACTGGGAGCTTAATCAGGATCACCGTCTCTCGGTGCGTCACAACTACACGGATTTCTCCAACGACAACGAGTGGAACGGAAATTTCGACTTCCAGTACGGCCTGTCGCGAGCCGAGCTGCTGTCAGGCGCGACCCATTCCTTCGTTTCCGAACTCCAGTCGGTTCTAGGAGAGAACACCTTCAACGTCTTCCGCTTCCAGTTCGCGGATGAGAAGCGACCCCGCCAGGGTAAGGACCTGCGGCCCGCCCTGACGGTGAACCTCTCGAGCGGTGAGCGAATTCGCTACGGCGGCACCTTCGCTTCTTTCAACAACACCTTGGAAGAGAGGAAAATCCAGCTCGTCAACAACTTCACTCACGTCCTGGGTGACCACACCATCAAACTGGGCGGGAACTTCCTTGCCACCGGTTATCTGAACCGCTTCATGAACTTCGGCTCCCAGTTCCAGGGCGCCGGCGAGTTTGTCTTTTCGGGGCTCGACACCTTCGAGGCCGGTCGGCCCACATCGTACTTCCGTCCCATCCAGGAAGGGGGAGGGATTCCAGAGTCCGAGTTCGATGTCTGGGATTGGTCGGTGTATGCCCAGGACGAGTGGCAACTGACCCCCAAGCTGAGAGCCACTCTGGGCCTCCGCTATGGCCAACAGAGTTTCCGGGACAGCCCCACACCGGTGGTTAACGTGGAAAGGGCGTTCGGCTTCCAGACCGGGTTCGCGCCTACCGACTCCGACAATATCTCGCCCCGCCTTTCCGTCACCTATGATATCGACGGCGACGGGAGCCGGGTCTTCCGGGCCGGGATGGGTTACTTCTACGGCACCGTGCCCGGCGTGTTGGGAGGGAACGTCGCCCAAACAGAGCGCCCGGTGCTGGAAATCATATGCAACGGCTCCATCCTCGACGGGGACCCGGATGCGCCGCCCTCACCCCTTGGATACGGCGGGTGGAACATAAGCGGTTTCGAAAACCCCGCTTCCTGCGCAAGTGCCGGGGCCGCGGGCGTCCCGACCTACACCTTCTGGAACGACGGATTCGAGCTTCCCGAGCATTTTAAGGCCAACGTGGGCTACGAAACGCTCCTGGGGAGTCGGACCCAGGTTTCCGTGGACCTGCTCTTCAGCCAGAGCAACAACCTTTACACTGTCCGAAACCTCAACCTGCGGCCGCACCAGTTCACCCTGACCGGAGAGGATGGACGGCGGATTTTCAGTCCCGCGACCTCGTTCGATCCCACTGGAGCGAACAGCACCGGCTCCCGGCGAAACCTTGAGTTCGGGGATGTGCTCGTCAACTTCAACGACGGGCGTGCCCGCTCCTTTAACCTCGCCCTGGAAGCCTACCACGAGCTCAATGACGCCGTGCGTTTCCAGGGGTCCTACACCTACACCCGGGCGTGGGACAACTCCAACTACTCCTGCTGCACGGCGAGTGGCGGGTATCGGGATCCAACGACCGGTGTCTTCGGCCCCAATGAGATTGGGGAAGCAGGCGACTCCGATAGGGCCTGGGGCCGGAGCGACTACTCCAGAGACCATACCTTTGTTTTAGCGGGATTCGCCGATCTACCGTGGGATATCAGGCTGAGTGGGATCTGGAGGAGCCAGAGCGGTCGCCCTTACACCGTGGTTGGCGACGATGACCTGAACGGCGACGGGCTCACGGGCAACGACCGCCTCTTCATCTTCACCCCCGAGAACCTGCCATTGGCCAGCACGGGGGATGCGGCGGCGGAAGAGCGGGCCCTGTATCAGTCCATCCTGAAGGACAATCCCTGTGTAGGCGACTATCAGGGCGGGATAATCAACCGGAATACGTGTCGATTCCCCTGGCAGCACCAGCTGGACCTGCGTCTTGCCAAGGGATTCCGGACCACCGGTGACCAACGGCTCGAGCTCCAGGTCGATTTCTTCAACGTGCTCAACGGCTTTGGCCGGGCGCTCTGCGACGAGAAGGGCAAGACCACCGAGGAGCTCACCTCCGGAATCTGTGGCCTCGGCCGGATCACGGGCGTTTACGGCTCCAACCGCGAGCTGCTCGACCCTCGCGGGTACGACAGCACAACGGGCCAGATTCTCTATCAGGTCAACAACTCCTTCGGGGAGGAAGAACTGCTGGGGGACAACCTGGTCCTGCAGTTCCAGGCCCAGATCGGGCTGCGGTACTTCTTCTAAGAGAAGCGACGCCCGCGGCCGAAGTCGGCCGGCGAAGGACAAAAAGAGCCCCACCGCCTCCACGGCGGTGGGGTTCTTTCTTCTCGTTGGCCTGTTGCCTTTCTACCTCGGACAGCTTCTTTTCGGTGTCTTGTGTTGGTAGGGGAGAGAAGAAAGACTATCTTTGGGCTCAAAGGGGTCCAACTGAAGGAGACTAAGGCCCGCATGGGTAAAGATGCGATCGAAGTAGAAGGGACCGTTAGCGAGGTTCTGCCCAACGCAACCTTCAAGGTGGAGTTGGAAAATGGTCACGAGATCCTGGCCTACCTCTCCGGGAAGATGCGGAAGTTTTATATCCGCGTCCTGGAGGGGGACCGGGTGAAGTGTGAGATGTCCCCGTACGATCTTACCCGCGGCCGGATCACCTATCGGTATAAATAGATGGAATTATAGGGTCCCAGACCCCGGACCCAAATGATGACCGTGGACCTCCTGAGGTCCGCGGTTTTTTTTTGCTCTCCCTCCGGAATCCGACCCCCGGGGTATGGTCACGCTTTCCTTAAAAGTGGGCGTTGATCAAGGGGAGCCAGCGGAAGCGTTCATTGTTCCCGGCGTAGTTCAGGAGCCCCACCTGTATTCCGTGGAGTTCTTCGGTGCGGTTCAGGACGCCGATGGAAAGTCCCCTCATCCGGCTGTCGTGCTGATTCCAGATCCCCACCGAAAACCCTCGGAAGTCCTCCACATCCACCTTCCACACCGTACCGGCGAAACCCGATCCTACCGGAGCCTCCAGCTTGTACCCTCCAACCGAGAAGCCACGAACGTAGTTTTCGCTCACTACGGCCAGCCCACCGATGTTCAGGCCCCCCACCCCCCAGACTCCCACCACAGCCAGCCCGCCAATGTTGACTCCCCTGGCCACGCCCTCACCGGCAACCACCGCGAGGCCGCCCAAATTTACGCCGGTTAGGCTTCCGCTTCCGGATACCAGGGCCAAACCCCCGGCCTGGAACCCGGTGGCACTCCCTTCTCCGGCCACCACGGCCAGCCCGCCAATGTTCAGGCCCTTGGCTCCTCCATTGGATACGGCAGCCAAGCCACCGATGTTAAGGCCGGTAGAGGGGCCCTCCGAGACTGTGGCCAACCCGGCGATGTTGATCCCTCGAGAGGTTCCAGTGGCCACAGTGGCGAGCCCGCCGATGGAGATCCCCTGAACCAGGCCGTCACCCACCACCGCCAGTCCTCCCAGGTTGAGGCCCGAAAGCTCCTCCGTTCCCACCACCGCCAAGCCACCGAGAGAAATCCCCCGCATACGCCCTGCCACCGGAGCCGTAGGACTCAAGCTCATTCCTTGGACCGTACCGCCTACTTTGTGTTCTCCCTTCGGGGGCCAAAAAGTGAGGTTCAGGCCATTGACCTCTTCCAGGTACCGGTCCCTGAAATTGATGCGGATTCCGTTGACGGCAGGGATGTGGCCAATGGCGATGCCGGTTCCCCCCACCGTGAGGTCCAGACCCCAACCGGAGCGGCCGGTTGAGGACTCCTGGGCCGAGAGAGGGGACAAACAGAGAGACCCAAACAGGATCGCGTTCAAGGCCAGACGAATGCTGGTCATTGCACGTCCGAGGTTGACTGTGGAAACGGTCCCTCTCGGGATCGCCCGCCCGAGGACCGGAGTGGCCCTCATCTCCCCTTTTTCTACGACCCTGGTCCGGCGGAGGTTTCGGCTGATCCGAGCTGTCAGGATTTGAGACCGAGCCTTGCCATCCACCCGCACTGATTACATTCTTGGCCCTTGTTTGTTTGTCGGAGTTTCACCGACCAAACCTGGGGATGCCAATGCAGGATCTCATGCAGGCCCTCGAACGTTGGGCACAAAGCATTACAGACTTTCTGAACACCTATGTGGTGGAGATCGGGCCCTCCTTCGGGGGGGAGAACGTCCCCATCATGGTCCTCGCTCTGTTGGGGACCGGCGTTTATTTAACCGTCCGGCTGGGCTTCATCCAGCTACGCCGACTCGGCCACGGACTCGCGGTAACCACCGGGAAATACGACGACCCCGAGGAACCCGGTGACGTCTCACATTTCCAAGCCCTGACAACCGCCCTTTCCGCCACCGTCGGAATCGGAAACATCGCCGGCGTTGCTTTGGCGATCCACCTCGGTGGTCCAGGAGCCCTCTTCTGGATGTGGGTTACAGCGTTTCTCGGAATGGCCACGAAATACACCGAGGTGACGCTGGCCCAGAAATACCGCACGGTCGAACGGGAGGATCAGGACGCCCACAAGTGGGAGGGGACCGTGTCCGGCGGGCCCATGTACTACATCGAACGGGGCCTGGGGAAGAACTGGAAGCCCATGGCGGTGTTTTTTGCCATCATGCTGGCAACGGTTGGATTCCTCACAGGTAACGCCGTACAGGCCAACACCGTGGCGGACGTTGTCCAAACCGAGTTCCTGATCCCGAAATGGGTCACCGGCTTTGTGACCTCCGGCATCGTTGCACTGGTCATCCTGGGCGGGATCACTCGGATCGGTCGGGTCACGTCGATTCTGGCTCCGGTCATGGCAGTGGTCTATGTGACCGGCGCCTTGATCATCCTGATCCTGAATGCCCCCGACGTATTCCCCACGCTCATGACCATCTTCAGGGAGGCCTTCAACCCGACGGCCGGCGTTGCCGGTACAGGCATCGGGGCCATCCTGGTGACCATGATGTGGGGTGTGAGACGTGGGCTCTTCTCCAATGAGGCGGGGCAGGGCTCGGCGCCCATCGCCCACGCAGCGGCCAAAACCGACGAGCCTGTCTCCGAGGGTGTCGTGGCTCTCCTGGAGCCCTTCATCGACACCATTGTCATCTGCACCATGACGGGTTTGGTCTTGGTGATGACCGGTGTGAACACAGCCAAGTTCAACACCGAGATCCTCTTCAGCGGTGGTGACATCTCCTACGCCGTTCCCAATGAAAACAAGGGCTGGGAAAACGCCGATATCATGCCGGACGAGATCCGGGTCGTGAATGGATTCCAGCAACTGGACGCGGAAAACGATCCTCAGCTGGCTTGGCACGAAGTGGGTGTGGAGCGCCTCTTCGAGGACGAAGATCTTTCCGTCCCGTTCACCGGGTCAGTCTTCCCGATCGAGGCAGAGGCTCGCACCACCAGCGGGAGGGTCCTCACAAGTCTCTGGGGAATGGCTCCCGAAAACGGCGCACCCCTGACCATGCAGGGATTCCGCCAGGGGTTGTCACCCCTCGGTGACTGGGGACACTACATCGTCCTCTTCTGTGTAATGCTCTTCGCCATCTCGACGGCGATCTCATGGAGTTACTACGGAGACCGGAGCGCCAATTACCTCCTTGGGGCGAAGGCGGTGCTCCCGTATAAAATGGCCTTCGTGGCAGCCCATTTCGTCGGGGCCGTACTCCCATTGGCCGCGGTCTGGGGGATGGGCGACGTGTTCCTCGCCATCGTGATTCTGCCCAACCTGCTGGCCCTTGTGCTCCTGGCGCCGAAGGTGGTGGAGATGACGAACGACTACTTCGATCGGGAGCCGTGGCAGGAGAACTACGAGAAACGGCAGGAGTGGAAGCGGATGGGCAAGAAGCTCTAAAGCCCGGCAGGAACTCTGGCCAACGGCCGGTCCGGGTTACCCGGGTCGGCCGTTCTGGTTGGGGTGGACGGACCGCTCGAGCCCACCCGTTCTATCATTAATCAGCCTTGTCGCCCGGTGCCGTTCGGGTGTTCTCACCATGGCCTGCCAGGTCGGCCAGGGTGACGGGCCGGAAGATGAGGTCGAGGGCCAACCAGAGGTTCTTTGCAAAGGGATAAAAGAGGATCGGGGCTAAAACCATGAGGACTACCAGGGTCCAGGTGATCAGGGTCCAAGGCACATCGGGCCAGGTGAGGACGATGCTGGCCGCGCCCCCCAAAACGACCACCAGCTCCGCAACGATAAAATTCACCGTGTAGCCACCGAGGAAATAGTCCGTCTCTCCCCGGTCAAGAATGAGGTGACATCGGGGGCACCGTTCCCGCATCTTTACCCACCTCGAGAAAAGGCCGCCGCCGCCACAATTTGGGCACCGGAGGGTGGCCCCCCTCCCTAGCAGGGTGAGGGCTCGGCCCGGGCTCAGCTGAACGGGATCCGGGCGAGATTCTGAAATCTCTTTTGGATTCTGAGGAAGCATGGAAAGAAGATAGCATGCCGGAACCCTTTTTTGGCCCGGAGGCCTGGTCGCCGCTGGAGAAGTCGCTCCGGGCGTACTTCGAGGGCGATCGAGAAGCCCGCCTGAACGTATTTGCGGACGAAGGTGAGGCCGATCCCATGGACGTTTCGATCTTCTTCCGCTCCCCGGGGGACCTCGGGGAAGGGGATCGTACGGCCGTCGATTTGGCCCGTGGTCGGGTCCTGGACATCGGTGCCGGGGTGGGGTCCATTTCGCTGGCGCTCCAGGCCCGAGGCCTCCAGGTGGCAGCGTTGGAGGTGATGCCGGAAGCGGTGAAGATCATGAGGGTGCGGGGCGTGGTGGACCCACGTCTGGGGCGGATGGAAGACATGCCTCGAGATGGTTCTTTTGACACGCTCGTCCTCCTCATGAACGGAATCGCTTTGGCGGGAACGCTTGCCCGGGTCCCCGAGTTCCTTCGTCAGCTGGACGGGCTCCTGGCTCCAGGCGGGCAGATCCTGATCGATTCCACGGATCTGGTACCTGTGTCAGCTGATGGCCAGGAAGAGGCCGCCCGGACCTCGGGAGGTGATCCCTGGTCAATAGAGTCCGTAGAAGAGGACTACCCCGGAGAGTTCCAGTACCAGCTCGAGTTCAGTGGGCAAAAAGGGGCGCCCTTCCCACAGCTCTTCCTGGATTCGGGCACTTTTGGGAGCCTGGCCGTGAGCGGGGGTTTCCGAATGGATGTGGTATGGCGGGGTGACGGTGGAGGTTACCTGGCGAAGCTGACTCGAGTCGCGGAACCCTGATCCGTTTTGCAGTTAGCTACGGGCCGCGGCGTCCATGAAAGCACCGATGCGGGCGAGATCCAGGGGGGCGCCGGCCACCCCTCCGACCCGAAGACTGCTCCCCACGATCAGACCGTCCGCCTCCCGAAGGAGGGTGCCGACATTGTCGGGATTCCCTCCACTTCCCACCCAGACCTTCGCCCCCGCGGGAAGGTTTCCTTTGATGGACCTCAAGGGTTCGGGTTCCACGGGATCACCGGTCTCCCGGCCGGATAGGATCAAACCGTCGGCTTTCCCCCTCAGCCAGGAATCCCGGGCCGCGGAAGTGAGCTCCACCCCCGCCGGAGCGGTGGCGTGTTTCACCAGGACGTCGGCCAGAACGGAGAGATCGGCGTTCAAGTAGGCCTTTGACCGCATGGTCTCATGGGCCATTCCGTGCAGGAGCCCCTGATCGGTGAACATTGATCCGGTATGTACGTTCACTCTGATGAAGCGGGCTCCCGCGGCGGTCGCGACGCCGAGGGCTGCGAGGGAGTCGTTCCTGAGTACGTTTACCCCCACGGGCACCGTCGTTTCCTTCACGACCTCTCGGACGATGACGGCCAGGGCGGCCACGGTCTCGGGAGGGACTTTGGTGGGGAAAAAGGGTGTGTCCCCGTAGTTCTCGACGAGGACGCCATCAAACCCCGCCCCGGCCAGGGATGTCGCTTCCTCGACGGCACGGGACGTGACCTCTTCCATTGAGCCCCCGAATCCGGGGGCCCCCGGGAGGGGGAGGAGATGGATCATTCCGACCAGCGGCGTGCCCGGGCCCCAAAGTGCCTCGTGTCGTTCCGTCCGACTGAATCCCACGCCGGGATCTTCAGCTTTTCCGCTCAATCTCGGGCTCATCCTTATTCCGATTCTCCAACATTCGTCCGGGCAGGATCGCCCGATGGCCGAACCGGTCCCTCAAATCGTCCAGAACTCGGGACACGACTCGGTCCCGTTCCGGCTCGACGGGGGCCTTCCCCCCGAATAGGTCAAGTTGAGGGGGAGAGTCTCCATCCACCAGGGACGAGATCCCCACCCCGAGAAGCCGTACACCCACCCGCCGTTTCCTCCGGAGCTCCCGGTACAGATTCTGGGCTACCGAGTAAAGCGTCGCGTCTGCTTCAACCGCGTCGGGTAGCGTGTGGCCGGCCTGGCGGGTCCGGAAGTCCTCGTCCCGGATCTTCACGGTGATGGTGCGACCCCGGAGTCCTTTCCTCCTCAGGGTAGCGCCGACGGAGGTGGTCAGGCGAAGAAGCTCCCTTTCCAGGTCGCGGTCGTCCGATAGGTCCTTTCCGAACGTTCGTTCCGAGCTGATGGATTTCCTGGATTCGCTCGGGTTTACCCTCGATGAGTCCCGACCTCTGGCCCGGTTCCAAAGCCAGGAGGCCCGGGAGGGGCCCAGCCATCGCTCGAGCCAGGCTCGGTCCACGGGAAGGAGGTCCTCTACCGAGACCAAACCCTTTTTCTCCAAGGCCTGGGCCAGAGCGGGGCCGATGCCGGGGATCTCTCGAAGCTCGAAGCTCATCATAAATGCTTCTTCCTGCCCCGGGTCCACCACGCGGACTCCACCCGGTTTCGCTGTTCCCGCAGCCAGCTTCGCGATGAGCTTCCGCGTTCCACCGCCGATGGAGACCGAGATGGCTGTCCTGGAGAGGATCTCTTCCCTGATGCGTCCGGCCGTGGACGCCAGGGGTTCCTGGTGGAGCAGCCGCTCCGTACCGGACAGATCGAGGTAGAACTCGTCAATGGACGCCGCTTGAACGACTGGGGAAAGGTCTTGGAGGGCCTCCCTTACCTGGCGACTTCTGAGGGAGCAAGCCTTCCTTGATACCGGTACCACTTTCGCTTCCGGGCAGAGACCCAGTGCCTGGCCGGTGGGCATCCCCGACCGGACCCCGAACTCCCTCACTCCGTAGGATGCAGAGGTGACCACCCCTCTCCCCGTTGGAGATCCCCCTACGATCAGGAGGTCTTCCTTGCCGGCGCCGTCCGGGTCCTCCAGCCGAGCCACCTGCACATAAAACATGTCACAGTCCACCAAGAGAATCTTTGGTGGATTTGCCGCTTCCCTGGTGCCCCGTGCCGATCCACGGACGCCGTTTTCTCCCACGAAAAGCCTCCCTTCCTAACGGAAACCTCGGTGGTGGGGAGTTCTCAGGGAAGTGGGGAGAACCTTTTTTTGTTGGGGTGTACAACGACCCGACTCAGACTCACAACCGATCCCGAAGAGGCCGGACGACATACCCACGAAAGGAGACATGATCCATGTCCTACCCCTTCCAGCTCCCTGAGCTCGGATACGATTACGATGCCCTGGAGCCCCATATCGACGCGCGAACGATGGAGATCCACCATCAAAAGCACCATGGGGCCTACACGGCGAACTTCAACAAGGCTCTGGAGGGCCATCCTGCCTTACACGATGTTGATGCGGAACACATACTCCGCGGGTTCAACGGTCTTCCTGCGGAGATTCAGACCGCCGTACGCAACAACGGGGGAGGCTTTTTCAACCACGCTCTTTTCTGGGACGTCCTCACTCCCGGCGGCAGCAACGCCCCCTCGGGGGACCTGGCGGCGGCCATCGACCAGGATTTTGGCTCTTTCGACGCGTTCAAAGAGCGGTTCGGGGCTGCGGCCGCAACCCGTTTTGGTTCGGGCTGGGCTTGGCTGATCATCAACCCCTTCGGGAAGCTCGAAGCGGTCTCCACAGCCAACCAGGACAGCCCCCTTATGAAGGGACATACGCCGGTACTGGGCTTGGACGTCTGGGAGCATGCCTATTACTTGAACTACCAGAACCGCCGTCCCGACTATATCCAAGCATTCTGGAATGTGGTGAACTGGGATAAGGTCGCCGAGAGGTTTGCCTACCGCCAAGGCGGTTGGATAAGAAGTATCTGACGGGGCACCTTTTTCCGGGCATTTGCTTCCGGTTGGGAGGGAGGGGGCGCCGTGTCGCTCCCTCCCTCTCTCACTTGATTGCCGTGCCGGCGATGTGGGGGGAGACCAGGGGAACGGGGGCGGAAAACCTCTCGATGTTTACCTCGAAAAAACCGGCTCGTAGCAGGTGATCCCCTGTGGGCCTGTCCAGCTGACAACCGTCCCCGATCTTTCCCCAGAGAGGCCTCAAGCCTTTTTGAAATCGCCTGAGCCAGCTTCCCTCGGGAGCTGCGACATGTTCAACAAACACGAAGGAACCTCCGGGCTTCAGGACCCTGAAAACCTCCGCCAGGGTTTGATCCACATCGGGCACGGAACATAAAACCAGGCTGGCCACCACCGCATCAATGCTTCCGTCAGGGAAGGGAAGGTCCTGAGCTAGCCCCTGAACCTGCACCGCGGGTCGTCCGGTTGCTTCGGCTTCCTGGGAAAAATACCGGTGCATGAAGGGGTTCGGCTCGAGGCCGACGAGGGTCACGTCCGGACGGAGATAGCGAAGGTTCGGTCCGGTCCCGGACCCCAGGTCCATCACGGTTCCGGTCAATCCGGATAAAAGGGCAACCTTCCTGCCCTCCATGAATCGCTCATAAGCTCCTCCGCTCCTGGACATGAACCAGGCGAGGAAACGATCGTGGGCGGGATTTCGTCGGGGCAACTGGGGGCGCTCCCGGTGGCGTCAGAGGGGTGAACCTCGAAATTGGACCTCAAAAAGGTCCGGATCTTGCCGAAAAGGTATTAAAGAGGGGAACCCGGGGGGTAGGATGGGTTTTTCAGTGTGGAAATCCTTGTGTCTCGGGAATCATATGTTTACTCATAGACGCCGGTGGCGTTCGGCCTCGATCCGGAGAGGCCTTCACCAAGAGCCACGGCCTGAGAAAGGGCCTATGAAAGAAAGAAGAAACCCCATTGAGCTGAGCCCTTCAAGGGTTGCCCATGGCCTGATCCTTCTCGGGTTGGGTCTGGTGGGTTCTCTGGCCCCTCCTCCCGGGGTGATCCTCGCACAGAGCCTTCGTGGTTCCTCCGCTTCTCTCGACCGGCAAGAACACGCAGCCCGCGTACACGACTTCACCTACCTGGAGAGCGCGAACCAAGTCGAGAGGTTTGTGAAAGCTGGATACCTGGCGCAGGTGAGGCCGAATCGCGATTTCACCCTGCACGGGGTTTCGTATCCTTTTGTCCGGCCCGAGGCCCGTACCTTCATCCTTCGCCTCTCCAGCCAATACCGCCGAGCCTGTGGTGAAAAGCTCGTGGTCACCAGTCTGACCCGCCCCCTTTCGAGGCAACCGAGGAACGCGTCTCCCCGTTCGGTTCATCCTACCGGAATGGCCATTGATGTACGTCGGAGCAACAGCCGGGCATGTCGGTCCTGGCTGGAAAACGTCCTGCTATCTCTGGAAAAAGCCGGAGTCCTTGAAGCCACCCGGGAGTCGTACCCCCCCCATTACCACATCGCGGTCTACCCTCAACCCTACGCCCGGTACGTGGATCAGCTCACAAGTCGGCAGGCAGATAGCCGAATGGCATCCGCCGACGGGGAGAGCTACACGGTGAGAGCAGGGGATTCCCTGTGGGAGATCGCACAAACCCATGGGACCACCGTGGACCGGATAAAGCAGGAGAATAACCTGCGAGGGAGCCGGATCTACGCCGGGCAGCGTTTGAGACTCCCTGCAACCCGCTAGACCCAGAACCCCACCTTCTCGAAGGCATCCACGTCCACCAATCCCTGATCGGTGATCTTAAGGGAGGGGATCACCTCCAAGGACAGGAAGGACATGGCCATGAACGGATCGTGTAGTGGGGTCCCGAGGCTTCGGGCCACCTCGAGGACCTGATCCAACCCCTCTCTGACGGACTCGATGGGTTCCAGGGACATCAGGCCGCCGACCGGTAGGGGTAGCGCTGCAACCACCCTTCCCCCCAGCGCCACGGCCAGCCCCCCGCCAAGATCCCCCACCCCTTTCGCTGCAGCCAAAATGGATTCGTCGTCCACGCCAAGGGCAATCAGGTTATGGTGGTCATGGGCCACAGTGCCGGCGATTGCCCCCTCTTTCAGGCCCATTCCGTAGACCAACCCCAAGCCGACCCGGCCTGACGACCAGTGCCGTTCCATGACGGCAATTTTCAGAAGGTCGCGATCGGGGTCGGATACCACCTGGCCATTGGCGACCATAGGATCCACTTCTCTCACCCCGGTCACCAGCTGGTTCGGAATCACCTCGATGACCCGGGCTTTCCTGCCTTCGCTGGGGATCCTGAAGTCCACAGACTCCCAAGCAACCCGCATGGACGGCGGTGGAGGGGCCGGTGAAGGAGGGATTTTCCAGGGAAGTGGCCGTCCCTCTCGGGCAGCCAACCTTCCTCCCGTGTAAGCCTCGGTGATGATCAGGGCTTCGAGGTCCTCGGCCAC
>JANQDZ010000087.1 GCA_028278645.1 Longimicrobiales bacterium
TTGTGGGCGAGGATGTACTGTCCCTCTGGCGCGACATCCGACAGGGCCGCGACCAGATCGTCAAAGGGGTAATTCACGCGGGTGGTGGCTCCCAGGGTGGGCCCCAGCAGGGCCCGGAAAGCTGACACCACCAGCGTCACTCCTGCCGCGGAAATGGCCAGCCGCCTGAACCATTTCACGCGGGACCTCCCCAAATCCCCTTCGGTCGCTCCCGAGAAGAAATAAATAGGCACGATGAAGAGGGCGGGGATCATCCATCGTTCCTTCACGTGCTCGATCCCCAGGGCCAGGACTCCCAACGTCAAACCGAAGGCCAAGGCCACCAGGTATCGTGAAGAGAGGCGGCCACCCAGGGTCTCTCCACGGGGGTGGGATCTCCGGAACAAACCCGGGAAAGCCCCTGCCCATACCAGCCACAGGGGAGTGAGAAAGGAAACAACAGCCAGGCCGAGCACGCCCAAACCGACGAGGCGGTTGTTCCCAACCGCCGCTTCCACCTTGGAGAGGGATCTGACGGCCACGTCCCAGTGGTCCGCCGCCCAGGCGAAGTGGGGTGCGGCCACCGCAACAGCGATCACGGTGGCTAGCAAGACACGTGGATCCAGGAGAAGGGACCTACCTTCCCGGAGGCTGAACAGCGCCAGGCCCAGAGCTCCGGCAAAGACTACGAAGTTGTACTTACTGAGCATCCCCAAGCCCAACAGGAATCCCAACGCCACATACCACCCTAGCCCTGGCCGGGGGCCGGCTTTCGTTTCCTCTGATTGAAGTCCGCGAACCACCGTGTACAGGAACGCCGAACTGACCGTCAGAACCATCACGGAGTGGGACAGGTCTCGCTGAGCTTCCCACACCAGCTGCGGTATGAGGAACCAGGAGAGGACCGCGAGGAACACCAAGGTCGGGCGATCCGGCCAAATCCTTCGGGCTGTGAGCCAGAAGAAGAGATAGGCGAGAAACAGAAGCCCGTTCTTCACCAGGGCCAGGGCGAAGAGGTTTCGGCCCAACACGTCAAAGGCAAGATGCTGGAGCCAGGCATATAGGGGTGGTTGGCCGGAATAGCCCCACTGGAACCACTGGCCCACCACGATCTGCTCGGCCTCATCCAGGGTAAGGGTCGAGGAGATGAGCAAGCGGATCAGAAGGTGAGTAAAGAAGTAGAGGCCGAGGGCCATCGGCAAACGAACTCCAGGACTCGCTCCCGGCGTGTCCATTGAATCAGGAATTGACGTTGGAAGGCCGGGTTCGACGCTACTGGGAGTTTTATGGTCGGAGCTCAGCATCGTGAGAAAGTACTAGGGGGGGCTTGCCCGGAGGAAGCCACTTCTGGATTGTTCATCCCGGGCCGCAGCGGTACCGGGGGCCGTAGCCGGTGACGGTGGGCCCGCCTTTACTTAGATCGAGAACTCAGAGATGCTGCTTTCGCTGAAGTACAACTTCCTCTTCGTGCACATCGCCAAGACTGGTGGCACCAGCGTCCGGGAGGCCCTTCAGCCCCTGAGATGGCGGGATCCGTGGTACCTGGCCCAGGGAATTTGCCATCGGCTGAGCAAGCTCTCGAAAGATCGGATCGGGATGAAGTTCCCCCGTCATGCCAAAGCAATACTGGCGAAGGAGGCTCTGCCAAAGAAGTTCTTCGATGGCCTCTTCAAGTTCACATTTGTCCGAAATCCGTGGGACCTACAGGTCAGCTCTTTCCACCATATCCGCCGTTCCTGGCCGCACCTCGTGGAGGGCCGTGAGGACTTCGGGGAGTTCCTGCGATGGAGGTTTGACCCGGATCGGCCCTTTGAGGCCCACATCGAGACCTCGAACCAACTGCAGACTGAGCATCTCGTGGACTTCCGCGGTGAACTGATCGTGGATTTCCTGGGCCGCTACGAGAACCTGCTGGCCGACTTCGAGACCGTCTGCGAACGGATCGGAGTCCGCACCCCGACTCTCCCGCATAAACGAAAAGCCACCGACCGGAAGAAGGACTATCGAAGCTACTATTCCGGCGAAACGGCTGAGTTGGTGGCCCAGCATTTTTCCAGGGACATCGACCTCCTCGGATACCGGTTTGATGGCCCGGCCCAGGGGTGACGGGAGAGCGGCCCTTTTTTTGTAACGAAATGATGACGAAATAGAAACGGGATCGCGACCCCCCCCACCTCGTCTTGCAAAGCCCTCTCCACTCCGTCACCATTCAGTTCTAGAAGACAAACGAGTGTTCTGGACCTCCAAAATTGAGGTGCAATCGTGAAGCTCCGAATCGTGTTGGCAGCGACGGTGGCCTTCTCTCTCTCCTGCGGTGGTGGTGCTGGAGACGCAGAGCGGGTCCTAATTCAAAACAAAGGCTCTGACACCCTGGTGAACGTGGCCCAGGCTTGGGCCGAGGCCTACAGCCTGGTTCACCCCACCGTGGCGGTTGCCGTAACAGGCGGCGGATCCGGTACCGGGTTCAGCGCCCTCATCAACGGAACCGTTGACATCGCGAACGCTTCTCGGGCGATCCGGCAAAGCGAGATCGAGGCGGTCGAAGAAGGCCGCGGTCTCACTCCGTTGGAGTTTGTGGTCGGGTACGATGCGTTAGCCGTCTTCATCCACTCCGACAACCCCATGGACGCCTTCTCGTTTGCCCAACTGGCCAGCATCTACGCCGAGGGTGGCGCGATCGAAACCTGGTCCGATCTCGGGATTTCCGTTCCCGGCTGTCCCTCCGATGAGATCATCAGGGTGAGCCGGCAGAACAGCTCCGGGACCTATGCCTTCTTCCAGGAGACCGTTCTCGACGGCGCCCCGTACAAGCTGGGCTCCCGGGACATGCACGGGTCGAGTGAGGTTGTCGAGTTGGTGGAAAACACCCCCTGCGCCATCGGGTATTCTGGGCTGGCTTACGCCACCGATCACATAAAAATGCCCTGCGTGGCGGTGGAAGAAGGTGGGGAATGTGTAGCGCCAAGTATGGAGACTGCGATCAATAGGAGCTATCCTATTGCTCGTCCCCTGCTCATGTACACGGCAGGGGAGCCGGAGGGCGCTACCGGGGAGTACCTGGACTGGATCCTGAGTGACGCCGGACAGTGCATCCTGGTGGAGGGAGGTTATGCCCCCGTCCGAGGAGATCTCGCCTGCGACATCGCAGACGGGTAAGGATATCTGCGCTCCTCAACCCTCCGGCATCGTGTCTTCTGGAGGGGTGAGCGCTGTGACACACTATGAAGAGCGCCTCGAGCGCGATCTGAACGAGATCCGCGCCAAGGTACAGGCTGTTGGGGATCTCATTGAAGAGCAGGTCAGAGACGCCGTCCAGGCCCTCCTGACCATGGATCCCGACCTAGCCAACCAGGTCATCCTCAAAGACCGCATCGTGAACCGGGAGACCCGGGAAATGGACGGTCTTTGCCACAGGTTCGTCGTGCGACACCTCCCCGTGGCCGGCCACCTGAGGTACGCTTCGGCCGTTCAACGGGTCTCCGTTGAGTTGGAGCGGGTGGGTGACTACGCCGTGACCATCTGCCGCCACAGCCTCCGATGCGAGACCCCTCCTCCGGAGAGAATCGCCAAGGACCTTGACCTTCTCGGTCAACAGGCGCGGTTCTCCCTGACGGAAGCACTTCGGGCTTTTTACGACCAGGACGAAGGCCGAGCGCGAAAAGCTCTGGGGCTCACGGCTCCCCTGGACACTACTCACGACAGCGCCTTCGAAGATCTGGTGGCGTTGGGTGAGGCGCAGAAGGAGCCGGTGAGGGATGTTTTCGCCTACCTGAGGTCCCTTTATGTGCTCCTTCGGGTATCGGATCAGGCGGAGAACATCGCCCACGATGCCCTGTTTTCCGCCACCGGGGAGACGAAGAACCCCAAAGTTTACCGGATCCTCTTCGTGGACAGGGCCAACGACTGCCGGAGTCAGCTAGCAGAGGCCTATTCCCGCCGGGCCTACGGGGAGTCGGCGCAGTTTACCAGCGCCGGATGGGATCCGGCCGACTCCCTCCGCCCGGAGTTGGAACCGTTCCTGGCAAACCACGGTCTGTCCGTGGAGGACACTCTGCCCAAAAAGGTCCCCGACCTCCTGGCCGAGCCGAAGCACTTTCATGTGGTCATCGGCCTGGATGCGATGGCCCTGGATATGATCGGGGAACTCCCCTACAAGACCGTATTCCTGAACTGGGATCTTGGACCCTGCCCCTTCAGCGAGGAAGATCCAGACGCAGAGAAAACCTTCGAGACGATGTACCGAGTGATCGCAGGGCAGATGAGGGACTTGATGGAGGTTCTCCGGGGTCCCGATGCACCCTAACCCGGCTTCTCAGCTAGACCCTCCCGCCACCCCGGCGGGGCCTACCGCAAGGGCCCGCCATGGGAGCCTTCATCGTCGAGACCTGGCCTGGTATCTGGACAAAGCCGTGGGGATTGTGGTCTTCGTCGGCGGGGTGTCGGCCATCATTTTCATCCTGGGCATCTTCGCGTTCATCACCAAGGAAGGAATGACCTTCATCTTCGGTGATATGAACCTGAAGGAGTTCTTCACCAGCCCGAACTGGAGACCCACGGATGCCGTGCCGGAATACGGCGCCCTGGCCCTGATTGTGGGAACGGCTTCCGTGACCGGACTGGCCATGTTGGTGTCAGTTCCTTTCTCCCTGGGTGCGGCCGTCTTCATTGGGGAATTCGCCACCGGGAAGGTTAGAGAGTCACTGAAGGTGCTGGTGGAGCTGCTGGCGGCCATTCCCTCGGTCGTCTGGGGGTTCATCGGGTTCATGATCATGAAGGAGCTGATCGAAGATGTGTTTGGGGTCCCGGTGGGGTTGGGGATCCTGAACGCCGGGATCATTCTGGGCCTCATGGCGGCTCCCATCATGACCACCATCGCCGAGGATGCCCTCAAAGCCGTCCCCGATACCTACCGGGAAGCGGCCGAAGCCATGGGGGCCACGCGGTGGCAAATAATCCTGAAAGTGGTTTTTCCCGCCGCCAAGAACGGGCTCCTGGGGGCAGTCCTGCTTGGAGTCGGTCGTGGGTTCGGGGAGACCATGGCTGTCCTCATGGCTAGCGGACACGCCATCCAGCTTCCGGGGAGCATTTTCGACTCGATTCGGGCCCTGACCGCCACAATCGCTGCGGAGCTGGGGGAAACGGCCGCCGGCTCCCCACACCACGGAGCCCTTTTTACGCTGGGAATCCTCCTGTTCGTCGTAACCTTCATCATCAACCTCTCCGCGGACCTCATCGTCCGGGGGATCCGGAAGAAGAATTAGGAGATGTTCGAGGCCACCGCGCTGAACCGGCGAAACGAACGGGTCGAGTGGTTATGGAAAGTCCTCTTCCTGCTCATGACCCTGATCCTGGTGGTCCCGGTCATCATCATCCTTTCGGTCCTGGTTTATAAAGGCCACGGGGCTATTACGTGGGAGTTTATGACGGAGATGGCCCGGTCGGGGGGACGGGAGGGAGGAATCTTCCCTGCGCTGGTGGGAACCATCTGGCTGGTTGGTGTCGCGCTTTTGGCCTCGGTCCCCCTGGGGGTGGCATCCGCCATCTACCTGAGCGAGTACGCCCCGGACAACTGGTTCACCCGGGTCATCAACCTGGCAATCATCAACCTGGCCGGTGTCCCGTCCATCGTCCACGCACTTTTCGGGGTTGGTGCTTTCGTCCTCTTCTTCAGGTTCGGGGCCAGCATCCTTGCGGCTTCTCTGACCCTAGCCATCATGACCCTACCGGTGGTCATCGTTGCCACCCGTGAGTCTCTCCAGGCCGTCCCTCGGGCCTTCCGGGAGGCGTGTTGGAACATGGGGGCCACTCGCTGGCAGACCATCAGGCGGGTCGTGCTTCCCAACGCTGTAAGTGGAATCCTCACCGGGGTCATCCTGGAGGTTTCGAGAACAGCCGGGGAAACGGCGCCCATCATGTTCACGGGAGCCGCCATGTTCATACCGTTCCTTCCCCAGAGCGTGTTCGACCAGACGATGGCTCTGTCGTATCACCTGTTCATCATCTCCAACTCGATTCCAGGCGTTGCGGAAGAGACTAAATACGGAGTGGCGCTGGTCCTCATTACCCTGGTGCTGGCCATGAACGCCCTATCTATCGCGTTTCGGGTTTACCTACGGGGTAAGAAGAAGTGGTAAACCCGACGCCGGACCAAGCCATCAAGCTCGAGGTCGATAACCTCACCATCAGCTATGGAACCAATGCGATCCTAAGGGACGTGAGCTTCCAGGTTCGGGAGCGTGAGATTTTCGGGATCATCGGCCCCGCCAATAGTGGAAAAACCAGCTTTTTGCGAACCCTGAACCGCATGAACGAGTTCGTTCCAGGGATGCGCGTGGACGGGCAGATCCTGTTTGATGGGCAGGATGTAAGGAACTTCACGAACGTGTTCGCTTTGCGTCGTCGGGTTGGGGTAGTGTTCCCACTTCCGGTAGGCCTTCCCATGACGGTGTACGACAACGTTGCCCTGGCTCCCCGATTGACCGGCGTCAAGAAAAAGGCCGATCTGGACGTGATCGTCGAGCGGTGCCTGACCCGAGCCGCTCTCTGGGACGAGGTGAAAGACCGCCTCCACGCCCTGGGCAGCCTCTTGAGCGGGGGGCAGCAACAACGCCTCACCATCGCCAGGGCTCTCTCCCAGGATCCGGAGCTCCTCCTCCTGGACGAGTTCTCCATCGCCGTGGATCCGGTCACCACCATGCGGATCGAGGACGTCCTCAAAGAGCTCCGGTCCGAGATGACCATCGTCATGGTCACCAACCTTGTTCAACAGGCTCGGCGCCTGGCCGAACGGACCGCCTTCTTCCTGAACGGCGAGTTGGTAGAGGTGGGGGAAACCGAAGAGTTCTTCACCGGAACCGTCCAAGATCCCCGGACGAGGGAATACGTGGAGGGGAAATTTGGATAACCCCACCGATCGTCACCCACTTGCCATCGAAACCGAAGGGCTGAACCTCTGGTACGGGGACTTTCAGGCCCTCTTCGACGTGGACCTGGACATCAAACGGGGGATGATCACGTCCCTCATTGGGCCTTCCGGGTGCGGCAAGACCACTTTCCTCCGGGCCGTAAATCGTATTGTCGAACGGCTAGGGTATGTCCGAACCACTGGGAGCATCGAGGTCCTGGGTCAGAATATCTACGACCCGAAGGTGGACACGGTCCAACTCCGAAAAGAAGTGGGGATGGTGTTCCAGAGGCCGAACCCCCTTCCCCTCTCGATCCGGGACAATGTCCTATTCAGTCACCGGATTCATCGGGGCAAGGAGAAGGTCACCAAGGCTCAGGAAGGGGAAATCCTGGAGAAGGCCCTTCGTGAAGTCCTCCTTTGGGAAACCGTCCGCCATCGGCTGGATGACCGGGCTGTGAACCTCTCTCTGGAGGAGCAACAGAAACTCTGCATCGCCAGGTTGCTTCCGGTGAAGCCCGAAGTGATCCTGATGGACGAGCCTTGCTCCGCATTGGACCCGGCGGGCACCGAGGCCGTTGAGAACCTCATGTGGGAGCTGAGAGGAGACTACACCATTCTCATCGTGACCCACAACATGGCCCAAGCCCGGAGAGCCAGTGAGGAGACGATCTTCATGCTCTTGGGGAAGGTCATCGAGCATCGGGCCACGGAGGAATTGTTCCTCACACCAGAGAACAAGGAGACCGCAGACTACATCGAGGGGCGGTACGGGTAGGGCGGTCACCGGCAAGCCAGTCTTCTAAGCTTAAAAATATTTTTCTTGCAAATTTTTTGAGGTCGGCCTAATTTGGAATATCCTCAGGGTTGATAGGTCTAGGGCCTGCCCCCCTTGGGGAGATTTGCCTGGGAACGGTCCCCAGCCAGGAAGGTTGGTCGCCTTCCTTCACAGTTAATGGTGCCTCCACAGAGGAGAAGGCGTCAGCCCCGGAAAGGGCTGGCGCCTTGCGCATCAGGGGTGCCTGACGCCCAAACCACGGAAAAAAACCCGGGGGGCGGACCAGCCGCCCCCCGGAGGTATGGGAAAGTTGGCGCCCGATGGGATCAGGTGCCGGCTTTCACGTTACACTGGGAGTGTTGGTAGTTCGGGTTGTTGCCTTCCTCGTCGAAGTCCAGCGGGAACACGATGTCGCTCCCGTGGTCCCCGCCCTTGTGGTACGCACCACTTGGATAGAGGTCGGCTTGGTTCACGCCATAGTCCCGGACCAGACGCCGCATGTCACCCAGGCGATGGCCGGTGCCGTAGAGCCAGAACGCCTTCTCGTAGAAGAGCAGGTCCCGGCGGTCGGCAGCATTCCCCGGATCAACCAGAGGATCCAGCACTGCGTCGGTGTCCAGGTCTGCGCCAGGGAACATCCCCAGCATCAGGTTCAGCCAATCCGCCCGAAGGTCGTTCAGATACGTGACCATCCCTGCGCCGTCACCGGCAGCCAGGGCAGCCTCGGCCTGGATCAGGCGAGCCTCCACACCTGTGGCCATCGGCAGCGGGGCGTCGAAAGCGTAGTGCCTCTTCGACTTGTAGAGCTCGAAGTCCTCATCGAACCCGTTGGGCTGAGCCGGATCCCTATACCAAGGAACCCGGGGGTCCATGGCAGACCGGAACGGAAGCCCGGTCCCACCCTCGACATCAGACACGGAATACCGACCATTCCCCTGGAGGGAATAGAGGGCGTTCCGATCACCGTTCACGGAGTGGGGGACGTGATACACGTAGCTCGTGGGTACGCCAGCTACGGCAGCACCGGCAGCTGAGTATTCGCCCTTGCTGAGCAGGGCCCTACCCTTCCCCATGGCCGAGAGATTGGTGTTACCGGCCGCGTCAAACTTGCCGATGGCCATGTCCAAGGACTCGTTGATGCTGATGGGGACGCCATAGGTGAAGGATCCGTCGGACTCCAGCTGCGAAAAGGGCAGCGGGCCGCAGTAGCCTTCGGCTAGCGTCAGGATGATATACCCCTCCAGGGCTTTCAGCTCCTGGAAGTACGGATGGGATGCACCTTCCCACCCTTCGACCCTCTCCGCTCCATCCCTCAGGGCGTGGCGGGCCTGGTGAAGGTTGATATAAGCACCGTCAGAGAGGTTCCCGTCATCGGGAGTGAACTGATTCCTCCGATCGGTGGCCGTCCGGGTGGCGAACGTCCCGGTGGAAAAGGTCTCATCGGTGAAGACCGCCACCGAGGACAGATAGGCGTCGCCGCCACTTCCAGCGTACGCCGTCGTGAACTCGCCAATGGCACCAGCGTAGACCACGTCCATGAGATCCGGGTTGTCCAGAGTCACAGGCGTGACGTTCTCGCTGTCTACGACCTCGAGGAGCTTGTCGGTATCGCAGCCGGCAATCAGCAGAGCCGTTCCCATGGCGCAGATCCCGAACACGTGCCTGAGGCGAAGACCACTACGAATCTTGATAGTCATTTTCATTCGCCTCATCAGAAGGAGTAGTCGAGCCGGATCATGAAGTACCGAACCGGCGGCTGCGTGTTGAACTCGCTCTGGCCGAAGTTGTCGTCCCCACCACCCTCGTTGGCCTCAGGATCGAGACCCGGGTAGTCGGTCCACACGGCCAGGTTCCGGCCGGCCAATGTCAGCCGGAGACCGTCCAGGTTCGCCGCCCTGGAGGTGATGAAGGACGGCATGTCGAACGTGACGGACAGTTCCCTCCACTTGTAAAAGTCGGCGTCGTAGATGTACCCGGCGCCGGACCCCAGGAACCGGTCAGCGATGTAGGCAGCCTGCTTCTCGAGCGAGACTGTGGGATCGCCAACGGCGTCACATCCCCGCGTGCTCCGGAAGCCACAGCGGAAGTTCTCTGTGAAGTCGATGCTCTTGTTCCCGCCTCGACCTTCGAAGAGAGTGGAGATGGAGATCCAGTCGAAGAGCCTGATATCGGCGAAGACCGTCCTGTTCCACTCGGGAAGAGCGACACCCATGAACTCGGCCTCGTCTCCCAGGGTGACTTCATCGTTGGTCAGAAGGCCATTCTCATCGGCATCGTTCCAGGAAATCGGCCGCTGGAAAAACGATCCGGCAGAGTAACCTTCTTTATGCCGCTGCTGGCCGCGGTTGATGACGATGTCGTCCACGCCCTCACCCAACTCCAGCACTTTGTTGCTGAGCGTAGTGTTCGTGAACCCGATATGAATGTCGATGTCCTCACGCTGAACGGCCGCAAAATTCACCGCAATCTCCGTCCCCGTGTTTTCAACCTTACCCAGGTTGTCGAACACATCGGTGGTCAGACCAAGGGACCCAGGAAGCTTCCGCTCAATCAGGGCGTCGCGGGATTCTTTCTTGAAGTACGTGAAGTCGATGCCGAGACGGTCCTGGAAGAGACCCAGGTCGAACCCCGCCTCGATCTCGGTGGATTTCTCAGGCTCCAGCTGCGTGTTCCCCAGTGCACTCAGGGCAACGCCGGGCTGATCACCATTCTCGGTTGCCACGGTGATGGGTGAATAAAGGGTCACCGCATCCCTCATGCTCGGGCGCAGGCCCGAGGTCCCGTAGGCGGACCGCAGCCGGAGGCCGCTCAGGAAGTCCATCTCCGGGAACCAGTCTTCTTCCCCGACTACCCAGGAAAGAGAGGCGGAGGGGTAGTACACAAACCCGAAGTCGTTACCGAAAGCGGAGTTGTCGTCACCCCGGATTCCACCAGCGAGGAAGACCTTGTCCCGCCAGGCCAGCTCTTGGCGTACATAGCCGCCGACGGTGATGATCTCAAAGTAGTCCTCGTCTACGGTGAAGAGAGCCGAGGTGGTGGAGCAGGAGGACGTTCCCAGAACCAGTGAGGATCCGTAGCAGCGGGTGGCCTCAACCAGCTCTTTGGTGTACTGGGTGCCCACCGTGGTGGTCGAATACAGGTCCGGAGTCAGCTCGAAGGTCGCGACACCGGACAGTACCGCCGAGTAGAGGAAGCCGTTCTCCCGCTCAGAGTTCCGGAACCCATTGGCCCAGGACTCGGCGATGGGCAGGTCGCCCGGCTGAATCGTGGTATGGGCGAAACGGTCCGTGAGGTCGATACCACCGTTGGCTGCCAAGGCCAGCCAGTTGAACGGCCGGTAGGTGAGGTTGGAGCTCAGGGTCAACCGGTCGATTTCGTCGTAGACGACGTTCTTTTGGATCTCGTACAGGTTAAATCCGAAGCCATAGTTGTTGTCGTTGGCCACGCCCTCGGGGAACTCGCCCTCCGTGGGGGGCACGTAGTAGCCCTCTCCCAACACCATGTTCAGCACCGGGCTGAAAAGGTTGTTGTCGTTCGGATTCAGCCGAACATCCGAGTCGGTGTAACCGAAGGAAATCGAGAGGTCCACGTCCTCGGCGAGGGCCGCGTCCAGGTTCGCGCGAAGGTTGAGTTTGTCCAGTTTGTTCGTGCTGATCACGCCCTCTTCCTGCTCGAGCTGCCCGGAAACGAAGTACCGAACCTGCTCCGTCCCGCCACGGACGCTTGCGCCATAGCGATTTCGGAACCCGTTCTGATACATGGTCGTCCGGCCGTCCTTCGCGGTATTAAAGGCCAGGGTCCCGTCCTGGGTGCAGCTACCAGCTGCCGCCAGCCGGTTGTAGCAGTAGCTGTATCCGTCCGTGTTGAAGTTTCCGCTCGAGGTAAAGAGCGGCTGGGACGCGTCGTCGATCTGATAGGTGAGGTAGTTCATGCGGTAGGGGGACTCGTCGGAGATCGTCCCGGATTCCGCAAAGAAGGTCCAGTCCGTGGCGCCCGGCCGGCCCCTCTTGGTGGTGATCAGAATGACCCCGTTTGCCGCAGCCGTCCCGTACAAAGCCGAAGCAGCTGGGCCTTTCACAACCTCAACGCTCTCGATGTCGTTGGGGTTGATGTCATTCAACCGGGAGACGTTTGAACCGCCCGTGTTCAGGTTCCCGCCGATGTCGGAGCTGATTTGCACACCGTCCAGGTAAATCAGCGGAGAGTTGTCCAGGGAGATGCTGTTGGCTCCGCGGATCCGGATACGGTCCGAGGTCCCGGTGGTACCAGACATCTCACCCACAACCAACCCCTCGGTACGACCGGAGAGGATCGCAGCAACGTCAGGGATTGGAGCGGGGTTCAAGGCTTCCACATTGACCTGAGCCGATTTGGAGCCAAGCTCCCGAGCCCGCTGCTGGCGACCGGTGGGAGAGCTCACTACCAAGGCCTCCAACGCGATTGCCGTCGGGCTGAGGTTGAAGTCCAGGACGGCGCTCTCACCGGCCGACACCGTGATCGTTTGGGTTTGCTGGGCGAAACCCAGGAGGACGGCGCGGATCTCCTGGGTGCCTACCGGGACCCGGTTGATCAAGTACCGCCCCTGGTCGTTGGTGAGTACACCGATGTTGGTGCCCACAACAACCATCTGGGCTTCCGATAGCGGCTGACCTGACGCCGCGTCCACGACCTGTCCCGTGACGGTCCCTGTTTGCTGGGCCGCCAAGCTGGTAAAGCTCAGCCCCACGCAAAGAGCGATCGCCCCGGGAAGGAGGATCCTACGAGGGAAGTTCATGATGCCTCCTTTGGGAATTGAGAAACAACAAGACACCAGGGAATAAATGGTCTAGGGCCCGGTCAGAGCCCCTACTTTGGGCGTGCCGATTCCCTGGATGGTTACTTATTTTCTTGTCTGTGACCTGAAACCGGTCAGATTTCAGGGTGTCAGGTAATCTGCGAGCTTGAACCCGACTCCGCAACAAGAAAACACGGGTCTCGTAGATAGGGTTGGTCGAGAGAGATTTGAGACTTCTCAAAAGGGCTCCCGCGAATCCGCGAGGGACTTTATTGGGGGACTTCCTGATTTGGACGGAGTTATCCGGGAACGCATGAACCAATCTTGAAACTTTTCGAACTTACAGTCGTTCAAAATTGAAAAATTGGCAAGAGTTTCGTAAAAACCTATTGTCCGAAAGATCGTGGCCGTGGAGGCTGATCGAACCAGGAGGTGAACCGTGGCAAATCAACGATCCCTATTCCCGAAACCCATTAGGAGAGTTCGGCGGCTCGGATACCGTCCATTTGTTGTCTGCGCGGTCCTGGTCGGGCTCGCAGGATGCGGGGGAACAGCCAGTGATTCGGGCGCGGGGAGGGAATCAGCGGGTGGTGACCGGAACCTAATTACCCGGGCCGACCTGGAGGGCATGGACGACCTTAACGCCTATGAAGCCATCCGCCGTCTGAAACCTATATGGCTCAGGTACCGCGGGCAGTCATCCCTCACGGCGGCCGGACGTGAGAGCCTTCGGGTCTACTTGAACAGGACGGCTTTTGGGAACGCCGAGGCCCTATCAACCCTCATGGTACGGGACATCCGGGAGATGCGGTTTCTCGATGCCCGACAAGCCACGCTCCGGTTCGGGACGGATCACACCGCAGGGGCCATCGTTGTGATAACGGGAGGGTGATAGGCCGCCGGTCTTTCCGGGCAGGGTCAGTGGGCAGTGGTCTTCACGATGATCACACCATTCCCACCCGTACTTCCGAACCGAAGAACGGCCTCTCTACCGGACAGGATCTGGATGAATTCCACGCTCTTCGCAGGGATATTCTCCAGCGCCTCCGGCCCGTCGCTAACCAGGGCGCCATCGATTACCACCCGCACGTCACCTTGCAAGGCGATGCTGTCTCTCCCTCGGTGGGTAATCCGAACCGGACTCCCTTCCCGTTGCCGTTGAATCAATAGGTGGGTGGTTCCCCTTTCCACGACTTCCAGGGCCGTACGGACTCTCATCTCTTCAATTCGGTCCCGGAAGATCACCGTACCACCCGGCTCCAGGCCGTCGGGGCGAGGACCGGCTTTCGCAGTGGCACAACTCTCGAGCCCCATGGCAAGGACGGGGAGTAGCAGAAGGATCGCGGGCCGTCGGCCATTTCTTTTGGGGCGCATAAAACCTCACAGCTTCTTTGGGAGATGCCTCATCTATTCAAGGGTACGCAGAAGTGGACCTGAAGATTACTATACTCTCCCCTCGACCGGATCCCAAGGAACTCCCGGCGGACAAGCTCATTGAAGGCCAGGAGGACACGCTCAAGCCTGTGGGAGAAGTCCGATCAACGCCTCAATAGAGTCCGATAGCTCCCGGCGTGGTGGACGGCGAATCCGGCGAAGGAAGGGTAAAAGCCAAATTCCTCAGCTGTGGCCCTCATGACTTCTTCCAGCATCTCCGGGCTCTGGCCGGCGAAGCTGAGCTTCTCCCCTGGTACCTCTACGGTTCGGGTCGTCGACCACCATCTGACCCCCTCCGGACCGAGGCGCTTTTCTTCCATCCAGGATTCAATCGCCTCCCGGAAGGCCGACGGTGAGCCCGTATCCCGGATCAGGATGACCTGGATGGAGTCTCGAGCCGGGGCCGCCAATACGACTGGAGTAGCGGTTGGGGCGGAGGGAATCCCAACCTCGGGTTCCCCGCCGAACTCGAAGAGGACCTCGTCGGGGAGGGGACCGGTCTCGAGGCCGATGAGCACCGGTTTCCCCTGCCGAGAAGCGTACTGGAGCTCCCCGGTTCCGTGCCGAACCGTTCCGTCTGCCCCGTGGGCTACAGTCCGATAATCCATGATGGCGACCTCGTCCACGAGGTCGATCACGTGTTCACTGAGGACTTTGGTTTCCCCATTGAAGGTCGCCGTGACCTGCTGGTGCCTGTCGTCAGAGACGACGTCGTACCAGAACGGGATGTCGGCCCCGAAGACAAGCCCCGATTCGTGGGCGCTCTGCACGGACGCTTCGATCAGATTGAGGAAGTGACCCAGAAGGGCCTCTCGGCCAGGGCCGTGAAAGGCCGGGAGCAGGTATGGCTCGATGTCATATCGGACCCCGAAGAAGCGCTCCGTCGGGAGAACCGCCGAGTTGTACTCAGCCACATGGCCGATGGTACTCAGGACACCGGTGTGGTATTCGGGCAAGGCATACCGCGGGTACCCGTCCAGGGCGAAAACCCGGATGCCCTTGGCGTTTAAACCCGAAACCAGAGGCCGCATGGTCTCAACGTCGATGGCCAGTTCCCCCAGGAGGCCGCCCCGACCCTGGTCTCCTGGGAGCTGAAGGAAAACCCTGTTGAAGCCTTCCTCCTCGAGAAACTCGAGAAGCGGAGGGATCAGGTCCGGATTCTCCAGAAACTCCCCGGTATCCCAAAACCAGGTGGCCTTTTGTCGGGAAACCGGGGCGGCGGCAGCCCGGATTGGTGGCGGCAGCTCAGGAAGTCCGCCAGTTTCTATAGAGAACCCCATGGGCCCCAGTTCCACCTTCGAGATGCCTTCATCCCCTGCCTCGAACACCACCAGAGCCAAGGCATCGCGGCGAACCTCCACCGGGAACCGATCCATAGGGATGATTGCCTGTTGCCACCCTGGTTCCAGGCGGCCAGATGGAAGGAAAGAAGCAACCTCTCCAATCACCACTGCGTCCTCCCGTGCCTCCCAGGAAGGGTCGGCAACCTTTAGCAGAATCCGCTCCCCACCCTCCCCACCCCGAACCCAGAAGCTGAGCGTCGTGAAGGCACGGGTATCGAGGTAGCTTCGCGCCTCCTTCGGGAGTTCCGCGTCGTAGGTCTGGATCCAGAGCCCTGAGAACCCTCCGGACTGCTGTGTAAACTCCATTTCGAGGGCTCGCCGCCCGTCGGAGCCCCGACGAACGTAGGCTCGTGCCAAAGACGGCGATCTCTGGAAGGTGCCGAAAAAACCTCCCAAGCCCGTCCGGTTCGCCTGAGAGAAGTCGGCTACAATGAGGGTGTTGCCGGAAAACGCCGGTGTGTGGCCGACAGGAACCGTCGAGGCCTGGACCGCAGGGACCTCTGAGATCCGCCTCACTTCCAACCGAGGACCCTCGGGAAGGTCCACCGTCGCGAGGCGGCCGAATCGGACGCCTTCTGGGCCCTGGATGCCCCAATCAAGCCCTGAGACAGCCGTGGTCAGAGCCGGCCGGACCTGGTCCTGGCCATGGGACGGACGGACTACGGAAGACGCTGCAAGCAGCGCCAGAACCAGCGTCCTTCGAGTCACCGCCGACTCTGGATCATTTCCGAAGCAGCTTCGGTCACGGCTTTGACATCGAACGATCCCCCGTATACGAACTCGGAACCCTCGCTCGTCCCATAGAATACCATGGGCGGGAACCGGGCGGAGAGAGACGTCTCCGGGGACTCGGGGGTCCAGGCAAGAATCCCCTCCATGAAGCGGCCCAGGTCGATCAGCCCGAACATCAGGAGTTCGTCGGGACAATAGTCGAGATGGTCCCGAAGCCCATCCGGCAAAGTGCCGGGTTCGCGGGAAATGAGGGTCCCGAGGGCTTCCATCCCCGCATCCTCCCCGCCCGAAGCGACCATCGTGAAGACCTCTTCTTCTCCCCAACCGTAGTAAACCTCCATCCGCTCCAAGGGGAAAGGTGTTTCCTCGTCTTCCGGGACCTGGAAGTCCTGCACCAGCACATCGACCTCAACTCCCTCGATCTCGCCGACATGCTGACGGTACTCGAAGGTCACTCCCGGGACCTCCAACTCGAGCCCGCCCATCTGGTCCCGAACCAGCTCTTTGTACTCCGAGACTTCCATATCAGGGAGAGAGTAGACGCCCTCCATCTCCATCCCGTTCTCCGTGAACTCCATGCTCATGACACCCTCAATCTCGCGACCCGCCAGGCTGAACATGACTTCGGGATCGATCCCTTTCATGAGCCCGGACATGGCTTCGAAGAAAGGCTGAAGGAGCTCCTTACTTGCGCCCAAGTTGTGATTCATCCAGAAAACCATGGGTCGATCCAGGTCGACGCGGCCGAGTCCGAAGGGCACCTCCGGCTCCTGGTCGGATACCAATGTGCCCCACTGTGTCCCCCTCTTCAGGCCCCACCTGGCGGTCCAGTCCAAACGGCCCGCATCAAGATTGAAAGAAACCCCCAGGGCTTCGGACTGCTCCAGAATTCCGAACATCAGATCGGATTGGGCTTCCATCAGGTCCCCGAAGGACGCCGGATCGAAGCCCGGCGTCGGGGTGCCCGGGACTGCTTCAAGCCCAGCTCCCATGTTCTCCTGGAGAGAATCTCGGGCGGCCTGGATTTCGTCGGCATAGGCCACCTGGAGGCCTTCCAAGTCCGCATGGATTTCCAGGTCCCCAGAGAACCCCTGGAAAATCGAGTTACCTCCCAACTCTGGGAGATCTCCCTTTACCAAGAGGACGTAGTCGTCCTGAAAAGCCGTCGTGAAACCGCTCTGGCTCTCCCCCAAAAGGGCCTCAAAGGCCTCCCTGTCGTTGAGAGGGAGGAGCAGTGCGGGGCTTTCCGTATTCTCGAGGTCCTCCACCCAGGCCAGATACCAGGGTCTTTCGGTATCGAGCCCCTCTGAGGAGAGCACTCCGAGAAAAGCCAACATGCTGGTAACCGGCGGGGCCCCCATTTCGCCGAGCTTCCGGTCCAGATCACTCGGGTTGGCGATCTGGACCACCGCCAGGCTCTTTGCTGGGAGAAGGTCGGCTGGGGGTCCACCCCCAAAGCCGAGATAATCCGAACATCCTATGAGGTTAAAAAGGAGGGCAGCGGTCAGGATCCTCTTCATCTCTCGCTCCTTCCGGTTCCGTCCAAGCTCAGATGGTGAAGACGCCAGCATGGATAGGAGGCCATTATCACGATGAATACGAGGGCCTACCCTCGGTTCTTCTCCAGGAAAGGCACACCCTTCGTCCACCAATCGGGCGCCGGCTCATCCTTCAGAAAGTGGTTAAAAAACTCGAAGAACCGAACCGTAAGATCCTTACGGTTCGCCAAGCCACGTAGGCCATGACCCTCACCGGGATAAGCCAGGAGGACGGCTCTTTTTCCATTAAACCGTAGAGCGTTGTAAAAGCCAAGCCCATTTTGGAACGCCACGGTTGGATCCGCGGTCCCGTGCATGATCAGGAATGGAGCCTCGGCATCCGGAGCATGGGAGATGGCAGACTCGAACAGATAGAGTTCCGGATCCTCCCAAGGGTTAGTGGCTTGCCGGCCCTGACCGTGGATGTAGTAGTTGTGGCCATTGTTGCCGCTTCCGCCGTCGATCTCGTACGTCCAGCCCCAGTTCTGATTGAAGTCCGCGTGGAGATGGGTGACGCCGGCGCCCATACCGACAGCAGCGAACATCTTCGAACGGACACCAACAAAAGCTGCCCCCTGGCCGCCATAGCTGTGCCCCGTGACCCCGATCCTTTCGGGATCCGCGTACCCCATCTCAATCACCTTTTCAACCGCCGCTTCGATGCTCTCCAGCATGTCCGAGTGGGACGTCCGAGTACGGAAATGGATGTCGGGGAGCATGGTGAGAGTCCCTTCGCTGACAGCCTGTATCGGCGATGAGCCCATTCCGCCGAGGTAGGACGGGGAAGAGTACCGGTGCAGGTTCTGGGAGTTTTTCTCGTAGAAAGTCACGAGCATGGGCCGTTTCTCGCCCTGCTGGTAATCATCCGGAATCCCAAGAATCCCCTGTAACCGCATGCCGTCCTTGTTCTCGTAGTCGAACAGGACCCGGTGTCCCCAGAGGAACTCCGCTTGTTGGGGGTTCGCGTCCGTGATCTTCTCGGAAGAGCTGAAGTCCGGCCCCGACACCCTGAGATCCGGATACTCCACGAAGGTCTGGCGGGAGAAAAGGTACCGGTCGGAGTTCTTGGCCTTAGTAGGGGTGCTGAACCTGGCGTCCTCAAAAACAATCTCGTCCAGCTCGCCCTCGGACAGCTCGAAGAACCCCGACTTCTTGGTCCATTGGCCGTAGGCCGTAAGTGTCAAAGGCTCCGAGAGATCGATTTTCCTCGGGCCGGATCCTCCCCGCCCGGCAGGTGGATCCTCGGGATCGAGGTCAACATACCTGAACCGGATCTCCTGGTCGTCACCGTGGCCGTTGGTGAGATTCCAGGCGTCGGAGCCGTCTAGTGGCAACACCCAGAGGTCGTACCGGGTTCGTGCGACGACTGAGCTGCCGTCGGCCGTGAAGCCGCTGATCCCGTAGGTCGGCCTTGGCCCGAAATGGTCGTCCTCCACGTTCACGAAGCTCGGGGCGGTGTTGCCACCCAAGGTTCGAAAAGTGCCTGCGTCCAGGTCATAGGCCTGGATCAGCTCGTCCTTCCAGACAAGGAAAAACTGCCCGTCTGCGGAGAACCCGAGCAGGCCCCGTGTGGGCTGATTGGACAGCATAAGGGTCCGTTCGCCCGTCCGAGTGTCCACACGATAGATGTCCGCGGCGGAAGGATTCACGTCGTGGATGTAACCCGTAGGGTCTCTGCCCACCGCCCAGCGTCCTTCGGGGGCGACGTCCAGATCCCGCATGGTCTCGTCCGCCAAACCGACGTATTCGCCAGATCCGATCTCGAAAGCCTGCCGGTAGGTGAGGTTTCGGTCGGAATTCGCCCGCCGCATCTGGAGGGATTGGATGCGTTCGTCCACCGTGTTCCAGACATCGACGTTCGCGACCTCGTCGGTATCCTCCTCTCGGGCTTCGGGCTCCTCCACCTGTTTCTTGGACCCGAAGAACACCCTGGTGTCGTCAGCACTCCACGTAACGGACGCACGATCGCTCACGACCCAACCTTCCGGGAAGCCCTCTTGGGCGGTGGGATCAAGGATCACCTTCGATGCCGTCGCACCTTGGTCCACCGCGGCGCGAACATCAGGGAACACCACCAGCTCGTTCTCACGCTCCCGCTTCCCCTCCGCCGTCGATCCCTTCAACACGGCCAAGGCCGACCCGGCGTCGTTCCATGTTAGGCGGGCGTACCGCTTCGCATCGTTATCCAGGACGTGCATCCGACCGCTCTCGAGTTCGAGGAGGGAGAGGCCGTTCGCGTCCTGACCAGCCGCGTCCACCGTAAAGGCCAGGAGGTCACCGTCCCTGTTGAAGGAGAAGTCAGAGACGCTGCCCAGGAGAAGGTCGTGCCCGGTGCCGAGATCGTGAACCACCACGTCCACGCCCCGTGGTGCCTCGCCGGTGTCACTGCCGCCTCCACCTCCCTGCCCTCCACTTCCGCCCCGCCCCCCGCCACCCCCGGCGTTCCCGCCGGAGCGTCGTCGCAGAACCAGGTGGCTGGAACGCTTTGAGAATTCAAGGGACTGGACGTTTACCCAGGACCTGACATCCCCGGTTTCCAGATTCCGGAGCTCCACCCGGCGCCGCTCCTCTTCTTCGTCCTCGTCCCCCCCTTCTTCGGAGTCCTCCGTTTCCTCCTCATCGGTCTCTCCTTCCCCCCCTCCGGCCTGTCGCCCGCCGGGCCGGTTCCTTGGGTCGACCTGATAGGCAATCCACCGGGAATCCTCCGAGAAGGTGCCGGCGCTACCGCCAAGGACTTCCAAATCCTCCTGGGTTTCCAGGTTGAGGACGTGGAGCACCGGGTTCGAATCTTCCTGCTTGGTGTTGGTCTGTCGCAGTACGAACGTCACCCAGGTCCCGTCACCAGATATGGCCGAGTTGCTGATGCTGCGCCAACGGGAGTAGTCATCGACGGTCAGCGCTTTCTTGGCTGACTCTTCCTGGACCGATTGGCCTTGGGCAGATCCGCCGAACGTCAAGACGCCGAGGAGGATCAGAAGCAAGGAGTGTCGCATGGCGGAATTTCTGGCCAGGTGGTTCACGGGCTGTCTCCTCTCCGGTTGGGAGTTTCAGACCTTGATACGTTTCATGGCAGGGTCATACATCGGCTTCAAAGACACTTCAGCCGGGTAAAGCTCCCCGGCGATATCAACTTCCCAGGTGCCAGCCTGCAGATACGCTTCGTCAACCGGTTCGCCAGCCTGGATCATGGAAAGACCCACCGCCCCTCCAAGCGTGAATCCGTAGGAAGCCGCCCGGATGTCCCCCACCGGAACCCCGTTTCTGAGCACGATTTCGGCGTGGTACATCAACGGCTCGGGATCTTTCACCAGAACTTGAACCAGGCGCTTGGTCATAGGGCCGGATCCCCGCTGGGCCAAGACGGCATCCCGTCCGATGAAACCACCGGGTTTTTCCAGGTCGGCGAAGAAATCCAGGCCCACCTCCAAAAGGGTGTCCGTATTGTCCATATCGTGGCCATAGTCCCGGTAAGCTTTCTCCATCCTGAGGCTGGCCAAGGCTTTCAGCCCGGCGTGCCGAAGTCCAAACCGGGGGCCGACCTCGACGATGCGATCGTAGACGTGGGTGGCTTGTTCCGTGGGGACGTGAAGCTCATAGCCCAACTCCCCCAGGTAGGTGATGCGAATACAAAGCACCGGAGCGTACCCGATGTCGATCTCCTTCGCGGTCCGGAAGGGAAAGGCCTCGTTGGAGAGATCGGCCGATGTAAGGGCTTGAAGGAGGTCCCGGGACCGCGGGCCTTGGATGTTGATCTGGGCTAGGCCAGAGGTCACATCCGTCACGGATGCGTCGGATCCTTCAGGGATATTCCTCCTGAGCCAGGTTTCCGCGTGGCGATGGGCGGTGTCGCTTGCGACGATGTAGAACCGGTCGTCGGAAAGCTTGGTTACGGTCAGATCCGCTTCCAGCTTCCCGAGCTCGTTCAACCACTGGGTGTAGACGATCCGGCCGCAGGCCCCGTCAACGTCGTTTGCCGAGACGTAGTTCAGGATCCGGCCTGCATCCCTTCCCTGCACCAGGTACTTCGCCATGAAGGACATGTCCATGAGGATGACGCCCTCGCGGGTCGCCTCATGCTCAGCCTGCCAATAGGGAAACCAGTTCATCCGTCCCCATGAAAGCCTGTCGACCTTCGGCTCCTCACCCTCCGGGGCAAACCAGTCGGCGCCCTCCCAACCGCTCACGTCCCGGAAGTATGCCCCTTCGGCGGCGAGCCGGTCGTGGAGAGGGGACCTCTTCGCACCGCGGGCTGTTTGAAGGGCCCGTGTTGGGTAATGGGCCTGGTAGACCATGCCCAACGACTCGACGGTCCGCTCCCGGCGGTACTGGGGCATGTTCTGAAAACGGTGGAGCCGGTCGATGTTCATGCCGGTGACGTCGGCGTCGGGATGACCGTTGATGATCCACTCGGCCATGATCCGCCCCAGGCCTCCACCGGTCAGGATCCCGATGGAGTTTAAGCCGGCCGCTACGAAGAAGTTTTGTAGCTCCGGAGCTTCCCCCACAACCGGGCTCAGATCGGCGGTGAAACTCTCGGGACCGCAGAAGAACTTCCGAATCCCCGTCTCCAGGGACACCGGAACCCGGCTCATGGCTTTTTCAACGTAGGGCCCCATGCGGTCCCAATCGGGCTCAATCTCCCCGAAAGAGAAGTCCTCCGGTACCCGGTCCACCATCCAGGGAGCGCACACCGGCTCGAAGAGACCGATCATCAACCCACCCACTTCATCCCTGTAGTAGGCATGGCAGGAAGGATCTTCGAACACCGGCATATTCGGAGGGAGGTCATGGATGGTCTCGGTAATGAGGTAGTAATGCTCGGCAGCCTGCAGGGGAATGTTCACCCCGGCCAACTCCCCGAACTGCCGGGCCCACATACCTGCACAGTTCACGACAAACTCGGTTTCGATGTCACCCTGAAGCGTTCGGATACCGGTGACCCGGCCATCCTTTTTGAGAACGCCGGTAGCCGGTACGTCCTCGAGGACCGTAGCTCCCTGCATGCGGGCGCCCTTGGCCAATGCCATGGTGACGTCGACGGGATTCACAACACCGTCCTCCTTCACGAAGAACCCCGCCCGCAAGTCGCCGACATCCGCGATGGGGAAGAGTTCTTTCACCTCGGAAGGTCCGAGTTCGTGGACATCGATACCGTGGAACCGGTTGAAGGCCGCCACGCGCCGATACTCCTCCAGTCGGTCGCCATCCGCGGCCGCCTCGATAAACCCGATGGGCTTCAGGCCGGTAGCCTGGCCGGTCTCCGCCTCCAACCGCCCAAACAGGTCCCGGGTATACTTCCGCATCTCGGTGGAGGTCTCAGAGAGGGATCCGAACGTGACCATTAGCCCGGCCGCATGCCAGGTAGTCCCGCTCGTGAGCTTGTCCCGTTCGAGGAGGACCACGTCCCTCCAACCCATGTGGGCGAGGTGGTATGCAACCGAACACCCGATGATGCCTCCCCCCACGACAACCACCTGAGCCCGTTCGGGCACAGCTCCTCCGGACATCGGCCTGGCCTCCTGTAAGTGCAGGACCCCCCGAATGCCACCCAAACCAGCAATGGGAGTAGATCCGGCGGGTTTCGCAATCCCCGGGAGAGATCTTTGTTGCGCGTCAGGTTCCGGCCCGCTCGCCCCGCCTCAACAGGAAAGGGAGAGAAATAAAAACCACCAGACAAAGCCCGGACGCCCCATAAAACACTGCGGGGATCCCCCCTGCCGCGAACACTCCGGCCATGATGACCGGACCAAGGGCCTGCCCCGTGCGGATCACCATCCCGTTCACCCCCATGAAGATCGCTCGGTGTTCGTCCGGCGCTTCTCCGGCCAAGAGGGTGAGAACCACCGCATAGTTCCACGCCTGGCCGACCCCAAAAACACCCACGGCCAAAGCCACCCACCAATAACCCGGCGCGATGGGAATAAAAAGGAAGGACAGGGAGAAGAGGACAAACGCCATGGGGAGAAGTCGGTCTGGGGAAACGAAACGACTGAGGACACCCAACCGGGAGGCCACGAGGGCGGTGGTGAGGGATCCAAGCGTCATGACCAGTCCGATGGACGGTGGCGAGGATCCGAACCGGGCGGACAGATGAAGGGGAATGAAGGTCATGTACGCCCCATAGAGAACCACAAAAGACAAAAAGGTCGCGGCATAGAGGCCAATGACCCTCGGAGTCCTCATCCCAGCCCAAGCGTCGCCGAGATAGGTCAAGAAGCTCGCTTCGGCCTTCGTGGGGCCCAATTCCAGCACGAACAGAACCGACGCACCCACCACCAGACCCACGATGGGGAGCGCAAACGGCACATACCATCCGAGGAGAGCCAGCGCGCCTCCGATGGTCGGTAAGACGGCAGAACTGACGCTCAACACGGAGGCTTTGTAGCCCATGGCCTCGGTCCGGCGAGCACCCTGATACAGGTCCCCGACCAGCGTCGCCGTCAAGAAGCCCAACGAAGCTCCACCGACGCCCTGGAGGAAGCGGAGAACGAGGAGGAGTTGAAAATCCCGAACCAGGGAGCAGGCGCTGCCGGCAAGGGCAAAAAGGACCAGGGCAGGAACCAGGACCTGTTTTCTACCGAGGCGATCCGCCAGCACCCCATAGACTGGCGTCAGGGCAATCCCCGGAAGGGCGTAGAGTGTAATGAGCAAGCCCACTTGCTCGGGGGAGATGCCGAGGGCGTCCACTACGGCAGGGAAAACCGGCGTAAGGGAAGACACCCCCATGACCACGATGAAGCTGATGCTGAAGATTACATGGAGGTTCCGGTCCAGGAGGAGGTGGCGACCCCCCGGAGGTGTAGCTGATCCTTTTTGGTTTTGGGTTGGCCGGGTCGGCATCAACTCATCCCTTTCGTCCAAACCTCCGCCGCGTCCCCGAAGGGCGGCGGCTTCTGGCGTCCGCCCTCCGACCTAGGCCCACGAGGGACCAGCCAATGTCGGGGAAGCCCTTCAAGGATACTCAGAAGCGAGAAAGATGAAAGGCGGAAGCCAGCCTTTTCAAACCCTTTCCCTTTTCGTAGTATCAAAAGTATACACCGAGACACCCCAACCCACGCGAAGAGAATATGACCAGGCTCGGCCAACTCGAGTTCCTTGTGCTCCTTTCCGTGCTCCGTCAGGACGAAGAGCCGTACGCCAGTCGCGTGCGCCAGGACCTTCAAGAGAACGCGGGACGAACGCTCACCCGGGGCGCTCTTTACCGGACCCTCGATCGCCTTACCGAAAAGGGGTACCTCTCCTGGGAGCTGGAGCCCAGTCAGGTCCCGGAGCGGGGCGGCCACCCCATGCGACGCCTTTTTCTCACAGAGAACGGGAGGGAGGCGGTGCGGGAGACCCGGGATGTGCTCGACGTTTTCCTGGAAGGGGCCACGCCTCTATTGGACGATCTGGGATGAGGGGCGAGGTGCCGTACACTCCCCCACGACTCGCCGTGGCCCTCCTGAAGTGGGCCTTTGCGAAGGATCCGGCCCTTCCCGCCATCCTCGGCGATCTCCACGAGGACTTCGTTCACCGGAGCTACCGCCATGGGGCCCCCACAGCCCGGAGATGGTTCTGGCGTGAGGCGGTGGGGCTCTCCGCAGGACGTTGGATCTACTTTACTCGACGGACCCGAGAACGGTTCCCTGACAGAAGAAAGAACATGAACGCTTCCGCACGATTCCAATCCTTCCTTCAGGATGCATCCTACGCCCTCCGGTCCATCCGTCGGTCCCCAGGGTTCTCTCTTTTCACAGCCCTCGTAGTCGCTTTGGGCGTGGGGGCAGCCACCGCCGTCTTCAGTGTGGTGAAGCCTCTCATTCTGGCGCCTCTCCCCTTCCAGGAGCCCCAAGAGCTGGTCTGGATCGCCAATGTCCCAAGTGCCGGCGGGACGTCCCTGTCGGGGGTTACGTCCCGCTCCAGCAACCTCCGGGATTTCCGAGAGCGGGCCACGTCCTTCGACGGGCTCACAGGCTACAACGCTTTTTTTGACCAAGACGCGTTTATCCTCTCGGGGGACGGCGAACCGGAGCGCTTGGTGGGAGCCGGCGTGGCAGACGACTTTCTGGACGTGTTGGGTGTCCAGCCCCTACACGGCCGGGATTTCACGGAAGAGGAAGGGCTGTGGGGCGGCCCACCAGTCATCATCCTGACCCACGGCTTCTGGAGGAGTCACTACGACGCCGATCCTGGCATTGTCGGCCAGACCCTCACCATCGACGATCGGGCCCGTGAGGTCGTAGGTGTCCTCCCGCCGGAGTTCGGATTTGCCTCGTTCTTCACGCCGGGGCAGCAGGTCGACTTCCTGCTCCCTTTCCCTATCAGCGACGAGACCGACCGAAGCGGCAACACCCTGGTCATGATCGGGCGTTTGAAGCCGGACGCCTCGCCGGAGCGGGCCCAGGCCGAGCTGGATGCCATCATCGCCGGTCTGCAGGAAGAGCAACCAGACCGGTGGGGTTTGGCGGCCCGAATCACGCCGCTTCAGGAAAAGCTCGCCGGACCCTTCAAACCGGCATTTCTATTGCTGGCCGCAGCCGCCGGGACTCTGCTCCTGATCGTATGTGTGAACGTGTCCAACCTGCTGTTGGCCCGGGCACCGGGCCGAGCCCGGGAGGTGGCCGTTCGGAAAGCTTTCGGCGCCTCCCGGACGCGGCTGGCCCGGCAGTTGGTCATGGAAATGACCGGCGTGGCCCTTGTGGGGGCGCTACTGGGCGGGGGAGTCGCCTGGGGAGTCATCCGGTTGGTGGCCAACACCACGGCTGTGAAAGTGCCGCTGCTGGACCAAGTGGGGATGGACCTTTCGGCCTTCTTGTTCGGTACGCTCACCGCCCTCCTGACCGGGTTCCTGGTGAGCATCATCCCTGCTCTTCACGTCGGTGAAGGAACCGAGGCGGCGGTATTGCGGTCCGAGAGCCGGGGGAGCACCGGGGGCCGGGGGGGCCGGCGGCTGAGAGAAGGATTGGTTGTGGCCGAGGTCGCATTGGCTTGTGTGCTCCTGGTCATGGGCGGACTTCTCGCCCGAAGTTTCCGAGCCGTCCTCGACGTCAACCTGGGCTTCACCCCGGGGAACACGGTGGCATGGCAGGTCCGACCCACGCTCGACTTCGAGAACAGGCAGGAACTCGGCATGTTCATCCTCGGAGCGGTGGACCGCATCGAACAGATCCCCGGCATCGACGCGGTGGGCCTCATCGACGCCCTACCCTTGGGCCGGAACCGGAGTTGGGGTTTCCGAGTGGTGGGCCAACCCGATCGGGACGATCTTCCCTCCCTGTTCCCCCACCTCGTGAGCCCCGGGTACCTGGAGGCCATGCAGATCCACCTCATCGAAGGGAGGCAACTCACCCGAGACGACCAGGGGGAGGCCCCTCCCGTGGTCCTGATGAACGAGTCGGGGGCCCGCCGGGTCTTCCAGGGGGAAGCCCCCCTAGGTGGACGCCTTCTTCTCTGGGATGGCAGGGAGTACGAGGTGGTGGGCATCGTGGAGGACGTGAAGCACCTCTCGCCAGAGATCGACTCCGGGATCCAGGTGTACTTCCCCTACCTCCAGATGCCCAACGCCAGTAGCCTGGACATGGTCGTCCGATCCCGTCTACCAACGGACCAAGCGGTGGCGGTAGTCTCCGAAGCCCTGAGGGAGCTGGATCCGGGCATGCCAACGAGAGAGTTTTTCACCCTCGACGCCAAGGTCGACCAGTCCGTCTCGGCCCGGAGGTTTACGCTCTGGATCCTCTCGGGTTATGGCGCTGCCGCCCTCCTGTTGGCGGCCCTGGGGATCTACGGTGTCCTGGCTCAATCCGTGGCAGAGCGGGCCCCGGAAATCGGGATCCGGCGGGCCCTCGGCGCCTCATCCTCGGATGTCGTTGGAAGCGTCATGGGGAGGACCCTTCTCCTCGCCGGCTTTGGCGTACTTTCCGGCGGGTTGGCATCCCTCTGGGCCGGGACGCTCCTGGCCAGCCTTTTGTTTGGCGTGGGGGCCACAGATCCGCTCACCTACGTCGGGATGGGTGGGATCCTTCTTGCCGTGGCGGCCCTAGCCGGTTTCATTCCCGCCGTAAGGGCAGTTCGGGTCCGGGGCGCCAGCGCCCTTCAATCCGGGTAAGGAGGCGTTTATGGAGCCCACAGCATTTTCCCGCGTGGAAGCTCTGTTGAAGTCCTCCGGCGTACCATTCGAGGTTCTGCACCATGAACCGGTTTATACGAGCGAGGAGGCGGCTCGGGTCAGGGGTGTCGAACTCTCCAGCGGAGCGAAGGCGTTGGTCTGCAAGGCCGATGATGAGTTCTTGATTTTTGTCGTTCCCGCCGACCGCCGGTTGGACAGCAAGGCGGTGCGCCGCAGCTGTGGCTTCCGACGCCTCCGCTTCGCGAAGAAAGAAGAGGTACTGGAGCTGACCGGCCTCGCACCAGGGTCCATTCCGCCGTTCGGAAGTCTATTCGGGCTGAAGACGCTGTGCGATGAACGGCTCGAGGAGAATGAGAGGATCAACTTCAACGCCGGAGACCACACGATCTCGGTCAGCATGCTCTATCCCGACTATCTGCAGGTCGAAAACCCGGGTTTGGGGATTTGGGCGGAGTGACCCCATTCGTGACGGCGGTGGGGTAGAAAGCGCCAGCGAGCCCTGGTTAACTTCCGAGCTGGAATCCCGAATACCACTCAACCGGTTGTATCCAAATGCCCCGGACGAAGATCGTCTGCACGCTAGGTCCAGCCTCCTCCCATCGTCACCTCCTTGAATCCATGATCCGGGCTGGGATGAACGTGGCCAGGATCAACCTGTCCCACGGGGAGCCTGAGGCACATCGCCAGCGAATTGAGGAGGTAAGGAAAGCCGCCGAGGCTGTGGGTCGTCCGGTGCCCGTTTTGATGGACCTCCCAGGGCCAAAAATCCGAGTAGGTCACCTGGACGAGCCCATTCTGCTCACCCCTGGACAAACCGTCCGTCTTGCACCGGAGGGAGGGCACTCCCAAGGGGAAATCCCTACGACCTATCGCTTCCTGGCGCAGGATCTGCGGGAGGGAGACCGCGTCCTCCTCGACGACGGTGTGTTGGAGATGGTCTGCATTCGGGCCGATGGCGACCGGGCGGAAATGGAAGTGACCCACGGTGGCCTTCTCCGATCGCAGAAGGGGATCAACCTCCCAGGGGTGAAGGTCCGTGAGGGGTCTCTCACCCCGAGAGACCTCAAGAACCTGGAATTCGCCCTCGAGATGGAGGCGGAGTTCATCGGACTCTCCTTCGTACGGGGCGCCCAGGACGTTACGGACCTGAAATCCCGGATCTCAGGCCGCGCCAGGGTCGTGTCCAAGATCGAGAAAGCCGAGGCGTTGGAGGCAATCCACGAAATCTTGGAGGTCACCGATGCCGTAATGGTGGCCAGGGGGGACCTGGGGGTGGAGCTTCCGTTCGAAGAGGTACCCCTGGCACAGAAGCGCATCATCCAGCTGGCAAACCGGTACGGCAGGGGAGTCATCACCGCCACCCAGATGTTGGAGTCCATGATCGAAGGCTCCCGCCCCACTCGGGCGGAGGCATCGGACGTGGCCAACGCCATCCTGGACGGCACGGGCGCCGTTATGCTGTCCGGGGAGACCGCTGTGGGGAATCACCCGCTCAAATCCGTGGAGGCGCTGGTCCGCATAGCGAGAGAAATCGACGATAGCGGAGCTTTGGCTGACGGGCCCCGCTATCTACCGATCGAGGACCTGCCTGAGAAGAGCGGTGCATCCTTGAAAGAACACGCAGTGGCTTCGGCCTCGGTGGAGGCCGTACGGACTCTGCGAGCTTCGGCGATCATCGCCCTCACCCGGAGCGGCTTCACGGCCCAGCTCCTGGCCAGCTACAGACCGACGGTGCCCATTATCGCGGTATGCACCGAAGCCCTGGTGTACCGTCAACTCTGGGGGGTTTGGGGCGTTCAGCCGTTCCTCGCCGACTCAGACGAGGTCACCTATGACCAGCTTCTCAAGGTGGCCCGGAACGCCACCATCAGTACTGGCGTCGGAGAGCCGGGGGAGTCGGTGGTTGTGACCGCCGGATCCCCCTTCCACACCGCAGGCTCGACGAACACCATGCGGGTGGAGCGACTCTGACCCTCCAGGGAAAAGAAGCCGATATCATCCATCCCTCATGATCGATCCGGGATCCATTCGCCCCACCTTCAGTGAAGGGACGAAACTGGCCACAACGGAGAAAAGAGCGAGAGTCGCAACCAGGAACACGAGGGTCGTGGGGTCAGATGGCTTAATGCCATAGATGAGGCTGACCATCAGGCGCCCAACCGGCAACGTCAGAAACGCCCCAAGAACCAATCCCGTAGCAGTAAGGAAGACACCGTTTGCTCCAGTGGCCCAGATGGCTTGAACCGGAGTTGCTCCAAGGGCCATCCGAAGCCCCATTTCCGGGCTCCTTTCCAGAGCCTCTTGGGCCACGATCCCGTACAGTCCGATGCCGGCCAGGAGGAGAGCGAACCCTGCTACGAGCACAAGGAACAAGGCCTCGAACCGCTCCGTGGCAAAGGCCTCATCCATTACTCCCGTCAGCGACGCAACGCGGGCAATGGGAAGGTCAGGTGCCACCTCACTGAACGCCCGGGTGACTTGGGCTGCAAACTCCGGATGTTGCCTAGTCGCTTTTACAATCCAACTCGGAGAGAACCAGACGTGGATCTGCTGGAGGAACGCATCACTTGCCTGGGCTGAAGCGAGGTACAGTGTGGGGGTTTCCCAGATGGGCGTTGCAGCATCCCCCCACCCAGCCTGTTGCAGGACATTCCCCACCACCCCCACAATCTCGACGCCTTCTCCCCCACCGAACCCCATGTTCACCGGGGTGCCTAGAGCGGCCCTGCCCTCGAAGTGCTCATCGACGAAAGCCTGGTTCGCTACACCCACCAACGAGGCGTTCGCACCATCTCCCTCCTCAAACACCCGACCTCTCAGGACCGGGATCCCCAAGGTCTCAAAGAACCCTGGGGTCACATAAACCGCGTTGGTAAGCCGGTTGGTCTGTTCATCATCCCCCGGCAGGCGGAAGGGAAGGTTGAGAGGCCGCTGATAGGGGAGAGTCAGGGCAGCCGAGGCCGATTCTACTCCTGGAAGCCCTCGAACGTTTGTTAGGGTCTCGGAGAAGAGGCGTTGGACCTCTTCCCCTTCCGCGTACCGCGCATCGTCCAGGGAGAACTGGACCGTCAGAACGCCGCTTGGTTCGAAACCCGGATTCATACCTCCAAGATACCCGTAGCTCCGGACCAGAAGCCCCGCGGCAAAAAGAAGTGCGGTTACCACCGCCACCTCACAGACCAACAGGGTTTTTCGGAGCAGGTGTCCACCCTTCCCCACCAAACCCCTTGATCCCGACACCAGGATTCGATGGAGGCCAGACCTGCGCACTTGTAGGACCGGAACCACACCAAAAAGTATTGTGGCAAGGGTTGAAAGCCCGAAGGCCGCCCCCAGCACTCTTCCGTCCACACGCACATCCTGCCAGGTGCCGAGGTGAGTATGGACCAGAGATTCCAATCCCTCCACGGCGATCAGGCAAACACCCAAACCAGCCAACCCTCCCAGGGCACCCAAGACTACATTCTCCGCGACCATTTGGCGGACCAGGGCCCGAGTTCCGCTACCCAGAGCCTGACGGGTGGCCATTTCGGCGCGCCTCGAAACAGACCGAGCGATTTGGAGGCTGGCGAGATTGGCACACCCCACCACCAGCATCAAGCCAATGGCCCCGAGAAGAACCAGAAGTGGCATTCGGACGCCGGCAGTCTGAACGTCTGACAGAGGGACGAGTCCGAACCTCCGATCCTGGACTCCCCCGGGGTCGGAGGCAGGCAGGCGGACAGAAGCTAACCGGCCATCCGCCTCCTCCATCGACATCCCCGTGGGCACACGAATGAGAATCGCATAGTTCGTTCCCCCGCCCTCTCCCTGTGTGGACGGCCTGAGGGGCGTCCACACGTCGGCGTCAGCTGGAGAACGGTACGTAGCCGGCATGATTCCCACTACCGTATGTGCTTCACCTTTCAGGCGGATCGTGGTCCCGAGGATGTCCGGGTCGGCGCTAAATGTGCCGGTCCAGAGGTCATGGCTCAGAATGGCCACGGGGGGCCCTCCTGGGACATCCTCGTCCACACCAAACTCCCTACCCATCTGAGGCGGTACCCCCAGGGTACGAAAGTACCCTGCCCCGACCCGTTGCTGGCCAATGAATATGGCGGCAGCGCCGGTGGAAAGATTCACCCCTCGCACCCACCCCGAATAGACCGCCATCTCCACGGGTTGACCCTCGTCCCTCAACAACTCCCAGGTTCTGCCGTCTACCGATGTGTTCCCCGGACTTTTTCCGGATGCTGGATCGTAGAGGACCGCGTGGGCGAGCTTGTCTGGATCCGGATAGGGTAGAGGGCGCCAAAGAACGGCGTCCACAATGCTGAAGACGGCGGTTCCGAAGCCGATACACAGGGCGAGGGTAAGAAGGAAGGTGCCTGCGAAAAGAGGACCCCGCACCAAACCCCTGAGCGCAAACCGGAAATTTCGGACAACCTCATCGACCCAAGCCAACCCCCGAGCTTCCCGTGACTTGGACTGGACTCTCTCCCGGCTTCCGAAACGGAGCTTCGCCTCCCGGAGCGCCCGCTTTGGATCCATTCCCCCCCGGATCAAGTCCTCGGCCAGGCATCGAATATGGAAGGCCATTTCCTCTTCCAGCTCCCGTCTGAAACGGGAGCCGCGAAAGAGGACAACCACCCAGGCCCGGATCCGTCTGAACACCGTTTACGCCCCAACCGGATCGGCATTCAGGACATTGGATACCGCCTCCACCATCCGAATCCACCGAGAAGACTCGCCAACCAGGCTCCGTTCACCAGCGGACGTCAGCGTGTAGAACTTGGCCCGACGGTTATTGTCCGAAGTTCCCCACTCCGACTCGATGAGGCCTCGGGCCTCCAGCCGGTTCAGGGCCGGATACAAAGATCCCTGCTCGAGGGAAAGCAAACCCTTGGACGTGTCCTGAATCCGGAGGAGGACTCCGTACCCGTGGGTAGCACCCAGGGAAAGTCCTTTCAGGATCAACATGTCCAGGGTACCAGGCAGTAACTCTTTGGTCATCAACATTGGGATCGCCGTTCTCCTAGGTTAACTAGGAATACGGTAATCACACTCTCCTAGTTTCGCTAGGAGGAAGGACTTCCGACGCGTTTGGCTAATCGTCGGCGGGAGATGCCTGCCCGGAACCGATTACTCGCCGAAGAGCATCCGCCTCCTCCATCCGCCATCGCGGCACGATTCAGGTAGAGTCACGTCCGGGCCGGACCGTGTTCGAGGTAGCCTTACCACAAGGGATGGAGCGAGATCGAGTTCAACGTCCCTCCCGGGACTCGTCCTCCACCGCAAAATCCCGCATAGGGACGGAAACATCCGCCAGCGCCCCGTTGTCCTGATCCTCGGACACTGGTGACACCGATCTGGGACGACCGTTCCGGGGATTCTTGAAAAACTGCGGCCCGTCCACAGGCATACCGCTTGCAGTATATTCCCAGATTGTTCGACGCCAGGTTTTGCATGAGGGGGAAATGAGGAAGCACAAAGAGAACCGGCTGAAATCCTCTCACCCACGAAAAGGAACCCCGTCACAATGAAGCTGATTTCCACGTATGTATCCCCCGGCCTCCCAGTAGTACTCGTCTGCGCATTGGTACTGTCTTCCGTGACGGCCTGTGCAACCACCCAACTGACCGAAGGTGACCCATCCGATCGGACCGAGACCGTTGATATTGGCTACGGAACGGTTGACAAGGACAGTTATGCCGGGTCGGCCTCAAATGTTCAAACGCAGGACCCAAATGCTTCCCGTCCCCGTACCCTCGCCGAAATGCTCAGCCGGGTACCTGGGGTCATGGTTCACTCGACTTCAGACCAGAGCCTGACAGTGAGGATCCGTGGGAATAGCTCGCTCCAAAGCGGGAACTCACCCCTCTACGTTCTCGATGGAATGGTGATCCAAGGGTTAAGTGCCATTCACCCGGACCAGATTGAATCGATCACCGTCTTGAAGGATGCTGAAGCGACGGCTGTCTATGGGAGCCGCGGCTCTAACGGCGTGATCCTCTTCAGAACAAAACGGTGATCTAGAGAGGGTTTCAAACGTAGAGGATCCACTTCTCAGGTCGAACCTGCCTCGCTCTCGGGCACCTCCGTCGGAGCAGACACCCCTACCTGCGCCCAGGCCGAGGAGTACTCAGCGATTGCTGCAGGGGCCCGTTCGGCAAGCGAGTCCATCAGGTCGACAAAGTCAGAATTCACAATCCGTTTTATGGCTGGCCAACCACTGGTAAAGCCAGGAAGACCCATGGTAAGTGTCATCTGATGTAACCAACCGTCCCAAACGTCGGCCTCCAAAAAGCCAGCGCGATTCTGGATGAACGCTTGCTCGAATACGCGGGCCACCTGCATCAGTGCTATCCGGCCCGCGGATTGTTCCGCCGGGTCTAACTTCCCCATCGTTCCATAGACGATGTGATGGTAGAGTCGCGCTCCATGTGGGCTATCGGCTGGAAAGGATAGGACGTCGTTAAAGGCGGTCAGCAGGTCTTGGTGGGCCGCAGTGCGGATGGATTGCGTGTTTTGGCGGACCTGCACGGATAGGTAAATCAGAGACAGAATGACGCCGGTGGCGGCAACGAGCTCTGCAACTGCCTGAATGGCCTCCCAGTTCATTTCCCCTCCGTACCCGCACGCTTATTCTGAGGGGAGCCGCCTGAGCCCCCGCCGAGCCATCCCACATGCGGAAGAAGAGTCAAGACTCCCCCGCCGGGCGCGGTGCGGGTGGTCCAAAGACCGCTCTCCACATGATCGAGGGCACACAGATGTGTGTAGTTCCCACCAACAGCCCGACCGAGCCGAGAGAAAAACCCAGCACATAGCCCAAAGCAGGTTTCGGGGACTGAAAGGCCCAGATCGTGCCGACAAGCCAGAGGGTGGCGAGGACACAAGCAAACCGTCCCGGCAACCCACGCTTGGGCAGGGGCCCGGTTCCTCTCACGTGCCGGATCCCCAGGTTGTAGATCAGGTCGAAGGGATGGACCGGGAAAAGGGCCCCGGCCAGGGCGACGCCCGTCAGCGCCCAAAGCAGTGGGATCGAAACCAGTGCGGTACCGATGATCGCAAGCGATGCACAGAGGGCCATCGCTAGGCGGAGCCAGGAACCGACCTCAGCGAGGATGCCTTCGTCGACGGAGTCAAAGCCTTGCACGTCCAGGCGATGAAGGTGGCGACGATCCAGTGGTGCCTTCATGGGTGGGTCTCCTCAATAGGTTCGAGGCTATCCGAAAGAAACGCCAACTAAAGGAAAGGCGTGGCAAGCGCAGTCGCAATCAAGGCCAGGGCCCAAATGAGGTCCAGATTGATCCAAGCCCGCCTCAGGAGCCGGAGGCCGAGTTTCTCGTATACAACTACGGCCAACAGCCCAGCCACCAGCAGATAACCGGCAGTGTGGACGACGGTAGCCAACAAGCCCCATACCTGCTCCTGAGGGAGGCCGGCGCCCAATGCAGTGTGAGCCCCGTGCGATGCTGCACTTGCAGGCTCGGCGGCCATAGGGTCCACCGCCCCATCCATTCCCAAGCGATGATCCAGGGTGCTCCCCTCCCCCACCGAGGGAGCCAGATGGTCCGATCCCTGGAGGACGAACGGGAGAACCATAAGTCCCGCACCGTGAGCGGAGGCCATGAGAAAAGACCATACCGTAAGTTGCCCCGCTCCAACCCTCATCCCGCCGTACCTCGGGTGCCGGTTACTCACCAACTTCCAAACACCAAAAACCAGTAACGCGCCGGCCACCACCCACTTGAGGACCGAGAGGGAAAGCACCAGCCCCACCAGCGCAGCCAACCCGATCGCAACGACGATAGCCAATCCATGCCCCAGGGCCAGAGGCGGGAGAGCTCGCCAAACCGCTCCCCGACTTTTCTCCTGCATCCCAAGGCCCACGGCAAACAGCCAGCCCATGGCCGGATTGATCCCATGGATCGCCCCGAGAATCAGGAGCGCTCCAAGAGGCCAGATCAGATCTGAATCCATTGGGGGTCTCGGACGCTGACCTTCAAGAGAAGCAGAAAGCGTCCGAGGAAGCGTCGCCCCCCTGGAGACGAACCTGGTGTGGCCTCATGCCCTCTTCCGACTGGAAGAAGAACCCTGGGTCCACCTCCATCCTCCCGTCTTCGGCGACATCCAACTTAGTCATCCAGCCATCAATACCATCGGGATAAAACTGGGCGTCCCATGGCGAGTAGAGGCTGTTGGTGACGTAAACGCGCTTCCCGTCCCTGCTGACCTCAACCATCTGTGGTCCCCCGTTCCTTGGGACGTCCGGAGTTCCTGGGTGAGGGGTCCGGCGTACAATCCCACCCAAGTGAGCACTGCTGGTGAGAACCGGGTTGAAGGGATCGGTCACGTCGTACTGCCGAAGCTCACCGGTTCCCCAGCAAGAAACGTAAAGCAGCCTATCATCCAAAGAGAGGTTGATGTCGGTGACGAGTGGCGGTACGGCCCCGAACCCCTGCAACAACGGGGGGAGCGTTTCCGGCGCTGCCGGCTCAGCAGGGATATCGATCACTTTCCTGATCTTCCACTGGCCCTCGCCGTTGTCACCCTCCAGATGCCAGAGCCACACCGAAGCCGAGAGGTCTTCGAGGGAGAGGACCACGCCCACGAAGCCGTAGGCCTTTCTGGGATCCCGAGCTGGCCGGACCTCCAACGCCATCTGGTATTGGGGGCCGAGCTCCAGCCTCTGAACATGCTCACGTTTACGGAGGTCCCAGACGTGGATGGCGTTCCCGTATTTTCCCGCAAGCAACAGTTCCGGGTCCACCCCGTTGGTAACCATGTTCGGCGTGCCCCATTCCGAACTGACGATGGTGTCGTGACCGAGGTGCCATCCGAAGTCGTAGGACATGTACTGGGGGCCGTGGTCTTTTTCCCAGGCGCCTTTGATCTCGAAGGTTTCGTGATCGAGCCAGAGGATTCCACCGGGGCCCTCACCCTCGCTATCTCCGAGGGCGCTGAGATAGATCCCGTCTGGCCCACAATGGACCGTGTGGGGAGCCGTGTAACCGGTCTTTTCCGTCACCTCCGCCCCTTCGATCACTTTTACGATTTTGGGATTCCGCGGGTCCGGCTTCGTGTCCACGATGTTGATGTTGGAGGTGTGGATGCCGGGGATCAGGAGGTACCGGCGCTCCACATGTGCGTGGGGTGCCCACGGGCATAGGTGGGAACTGCAGGCGTTCCACCCGAAGTGGTGGAGCTCATCCCCGACCTGGGGCATGTCTACCTGCCCCACGAGTTTCGCGTAAGTGTCAGAGTCCGGATTGACGTCCACCACACCTAGGGCATCTGGTCTCCCCTTCCCTGTGGGATTGAGCAAGGCCACATAGGCCAACTCCTCCGGAGGAGCTTCGCTCGCCAACTGGGGCGACGGATAGAACGTAGGATCAGGTTTCCACTTTGGCATCTCGGAGTCCTCCCGTGTTCACCCGGGCTTCCCCAAAACGGGCTTGTTCCCGCTCTCATCTGCCATGGAACGGGCTTTCCCGGTACATTCGTTAGGCAGTCAGGGTTCTGAATGAGGAGGCCCCACGACAGGGCGCTCAGGAGACCCATACTCACTGGCTGGCCTATGAAAAAACGCCGAAGGCCGACTGACCGAAGTGGAACCGACCGATCCGTCGCCCAAACAAATCAGAAAGAACCGTCCCCCATCCGAGAAAAACCTCGCCGGTCGGGAAACTGTCGCGGGAACTGGAGTCTACTGTGGAGTGGTTATCGGCGAGTTTAGCACCGCGAAAACAGTTTTTCAAGGAAAAATTTATGATTGTGAAGCGTTTCCTGATAACTCAAAGCAGTCTGACCCTTCCCCGAGAGTCTCACCACGCTTCCAGAGGAACCGGGAACAAGCGCCCCTTCCCTTCCGACGGGTAGTGACTCTTTTCATGGGGTTGGTCTTCCCGAAGTACACCAACCAAAAGAGCGGACTTGGACTTTGGCCGTATCCTGAGGCCTGCATGGGTTTCTCGCACACTGGGGTGTTGTTATTCGTAGGGCCGCCTGGGACTCGCATCCCAAAGTCGGCGTGGGTTTTTTCCAATCTCGCGTGTTGTACTCAGGAGAAGCGGATCTAATCCCAACTGGGGGAGCCGTGAACGAAGAAGACCTCCTCAATGCCTACTACGAGCTGGTTGAGCCGCTTTACGAATATGTGTCTCGACGATGTGAGGGTGACCGAGATTTGGCGGAGGACATCACGCAGGAGGTCTGGATCCGGGCCACGAAAAGATGGCGCGAGTGCGGGGCACCTGAGGATCCACTTCCATGGCTGAAGGCTGTCGCCAAGAATCTCCTTTCCAATCATCGCCGTCGGATCAAGCCCTTTTCTTTGGACAACCCGCCTAGCGGCGTCGTTCTTCCGAGTTCTGGGGAGGAGCTCGGCGCAGCGGTGGCCACAATGGGATCCTCCGTCTTCCGAGCGCTCTCAAAGCTACGACCCGGTCAGGCACAGATCCTAAAGGCCTTTCACCTAGAAGGGTCGAAGGTCGCAGAAATCGCGTCTGACCTCGATCTATCGGAACGGGCAGTTGAAGGCCGTCTTCGGCGAGCCCGCCTGAAGCTAAGGAAACACCTGGACTCAATCCGGGCTGAGAGGGGGAAAAGGACATGAACAACGCCCACCAACCTCGTCCTGAGTTCGTTCGCCACTTGGCCTGGCAGGTCAAGACGACCATCCGACGCGAAAACCGGTTCTCCCAGCGACCCGGTAGACGAAGGGCATGGGAGAAACTGCGCGTCTCCGCTCTGGTTCTGATCTCAATCCTTGTTGGCGTTGGTGGCGTGTTGGCAAAAGAAGAGATCCAAGAGGTTCAAGCTCAGGAGGTGCTCCTGGCGCGGATCAGAACCGAACTGAAAACAGCAGAGGCCCAACTCGAGCTTGGACGATCCCGTTTACAGGAGATCGAGCGCGAGTTGGCTGAACAGGGTCAGCAGGGTCGCCACGAAGCCCTGATCGCCGCTGTGCTGAGTGTTGGGGAGATAGAGACGACGGTCCTCAAACTCCGCCTGGACGAGGAGGAGATCCAAAAAACCGGAAAGGAGCCCAACGACGAGGTCTCTGCTCCAATTGTTGAAAGACGGGACTTCGTGACCGAGCGCCTTCACCTGGACGCGGCCCTCGCGGAGGAAAGATTGTCAGGGTGGAAGCGGAGCACGAAAGAGCTAGAGGATCTCGTCCGTAGCTTGCACTCCACCTCCGAGGAGAAGGAAAGCCTCGGAGCCGCTCTGGGAGAAGCCAGGAACCGCCTGCAGGAAACGCGGACCAATGTCGGAGAGGCCGAGAGAGCGTTGCGGGTCATCAGGGTCAAGCTGCTGCGCCGGCAGAACTATCTCGCCGGTGAAATCTCCGCAAGTGAGGTGAAAACCCAGGTGCGACTCGAGGAGCTTGACGCAGAACTCCTCTTCCGAGAGTTACTCCATCGGATCGCCCACGAACGCCTGTGGGAACTCCAAGGGAGTGCTACTCAAGCCCGGGCCGCAGAAATTCGCCGGGCGCGGTCAGAGGCAATTCGGCGAGCGCAGTTAGAGGCTTTGACTCAGGATCTACTTCTCGGCCTCACCCAGGTCGAGATCGAAATGGGCCGGAGTGCCGCCCAGGGGGGCGGCGGATCCTGACCGGATAGGGAGGAACAACCTTAGTCCGCGCAGTTGAAGAGCCCGAGTCGCCCTCAGGGAGACCCTGCCAGCACTTCCTGGGCCTTCCTGTCCCAAGAACAACGCCCGGGACTCACCAATCAACGAAGGAAGAGTGGCCGTTCCTCGGTCGATGGGCAGGAGTGGCTCGTGGGGTCCAGTAGAACCCGTCCCACGGCCGCTGGCCGAGGGGGGCCATCTCTTTTCCTCACGGATCCCCTGACGAGAGCATCCTCCCTGGCCCGGCACTCAGCCCGGGTCCAAGGACCAAGAAGAGGTTCGAAACCCTCTTTCGCGCAACGGTCCCGCTGCCCCCTGCATCAGATGGTAAAAGAGGCCGGGTTCCTCCCAACGACATTCGCATGCCCCCTCGTGGAGCCCACCCAGGATCCCTGTCCCAAGAACGGTCTCCCAGGATCACTAAACAGTAAAAGGTCCAACGAACCGGGAGCAGCCTATTTGAGATGGATCGGTCCCAGTTGGAGCGAGAGCTAGAAAGGCACTACGCCGATGTGTGGACCTGGGCTCTAAGCTGTTGCAGGTGGGACCCGACCTCGGCTGAAGACGTCCTCCAGGAGGCTTTTTCTAGGATTCTCGGGGGGCAGGCCCGGCATGATGGGAAATCGGCTTTCCGGACCTGGCTTTTTGGTGTCGTACGGATCGTGGCCCTGGAGTATCGACGGTCCTGGAAGCGAAATGAGATCACCACTTCGTCGGATGGCGGCAACCCGGGCGCTGGGGTCTCCGATTCACCGAATCCGGATCAAGAAACGGAACGCGCAGAGCTCTCCCAACGGGTCCAGGACGCGCTGGCTATCCTCCCTCGCCGCCAACGGGAGGTATTAGAGCTCGTGTTCTTTCGAGACCATTCACTGGCTGAAGCAGCAAAGATCATGGGAATTCGGGAAGGAACCGTCAGCACGCACTACAAGCGCGGGAAGAGACGCCTGAAGCGAGAGCTCTCGGATGTCTGGTCGGGATAAGGAGATAAAAAGGGCTGAGACGCCTATGGATGAGAAACTGAAAGAGGCCCACAGGATCATTCGGAGCCGGTGGACGGAGAGGGCTCCACCGCTCGCCGAGCTCCTGGAAACGGCGAGGGCAAGCGGTCCTGATGTTGGCGAACCCGTGCGGCTGGTTCGGGTTCCTTTTCGAACGAAGCTCCGCGCGGGTACGTGGAAGTGGGCCACCGCCACCGCACTGGCAGTCCCAGTTGTGTTGACCGTGGTCCTGTTGGCCCGAAGGCCTGGGGAAGCTGAGAGGTTCGAGTCTCTCCTCGCCGAAGCGCAGGCCGAGACGAGGTTGGGATACTGGGAAGGCCCAACCGAGTTTCTCCTGGAGATCCCAGGGAACAGACTGAGCAGTTACGTCCCCACGATTACCTGGGCGGCGACCTGGCTTGAGACCGGACCGGACTTAGAGGACCTGACAAGGAACGGGAGTGAACCATGAGGACAATCATCATCTTGGCCGCACTATTCGGCCTCGTTTTTCCCCTCGGGGCTCAGGAACTCCAGTGGGAGGAATTGGAGAAGTCCACCCTGATTTCCAAGCGGCTGTTCCCACCCGATTTGATCCTTGAATGCCAGAGGGAGATTAACCTTCAGCCCCTACAGCGAACCCAGATTCTGGATGCCTTTCGGGAGCTTCAATCCGGTGAGACCGCCGACCTCCAGGTAAGACTTCTGGAAACCACCGTTGGACTCGACTCACTGCTCACCAAGGCGTTGGTTGACCAGACCGAGGCGTTGACGCAAATCGACCGGATCCTGGAAGCCGAGCGGTTGTTGAAAAGGCTTCATCTGAAGGCGTTGATCGAAATCAAGAACGTGCTCAACCACGAGCAACAGCAGTTCCTGACCAACGTACAAGAGGCCAGGAAACTGGTCGTGGAAGTAGCCGCCTCGGGAGAACTCAAGACGGGCGAAGATCCAAACTCGGGTTGGTTCTACGTCTACCCAGCTCGAGCCCGACGCCCAGCTTGCGGTGGATCGGGATGACCTCGGCGACGTATTCCCTTAGCCTCGCCCTCCTTCCTCTCCTTCTTGCGTGCGGGGCGGCAGGTGAGGGTGGCTCGGTTCAGGATACCGGCACTCGGGTCCTGGACGTCACCGTGGAAAAGCTCTTTTCCGTGGGAGGTGCCGAAGCACAGGAGGAATGGGAGCTGTTCTCCGGAAAGATCGAGGTCGCGATCGACGGAGAGGGTCGCCTTTACGTTCTCGACAAGATCCACGACCGGGTCACGGCTTTCACCCGGTCCGGTGAGGCCTCAACTGTTTTAGGAAGACCCGGCCAAGGGCCAGGTGAATTCCGAATGCCCATGGGGATCCGAGCCATCGGGCTGGATGCGGTCTCCATCTACGACCCAGGACGAAGCGCCTTCCTCCACTACTCCTACAACGGGGATCTCCTAGGGGACATCCGTTTTGAAGGGATGCCCACCCTCGGGCGAGCCGTCCCTCATCCCGACGGATTCCTCGCACCGGGGCGGTTCTTTGCTCGGGGAGAGACTGCATCTGGAGGGGATGGGGAATCCGTAAACTTGGCGAGTGAAAGCGAGCGTGCCATTAGAGAAGTCCACCGTGCCTGGCGTCCGTCCTCGACCATGATCTCCGTCGGGTCAGGAGGCGGGGCGTCTCTTTCAGAGGCCCCTGACGCCTTCCAGCCACCATTGCTCATGGCTGGGTTACCGGATGGCACTATCCTCTTAGTGGATTCCGTGACTTACCGGATTCACCGGCTCAGCCAAGGAGGCGAGGAACTTGGTGTGATTACCCGACCGATTCGTCCGTTGGAGGTAGATGAGGATCTCCGACGAAAGGTGCGACAACGCCTCTTGGCTGCTGCCAGGGAGGGAGAAAAAGTGACTCGAATCGGGGATGCGACGACGCGTAGGTCCGCACCTTCCGACGAAGAGCTTGAACAGGCCGAAGCTGCGATTCGCTCCATGGCCTTCCCTCGACAGATCCCGGTAATCGAGAACCTGGGGGTAGACGGTGATGGGCGGATCTGGGTGGGGCGGACGAGTGATCCGCCTGGTGGGATAGGTCCGATAGACCTCCTGGAGCCAGATGGGTCATACCTCGGAACCATCACAGGAGGTTCAATGGCTTTTCCCTCGACCTTCGGGCCGGATGGACTGATAGCCTGTGTCGAGGAGGATCAGGTTGATGTGCCGGTGGCTACGGTCTTCCGAATCACGGGCCTTCCGGACGTCCAGTCTGGTATCCCTTCCCCACAACGCAATCTTCCCTCCGGTGGCCGACTGGGGTCGGATCTCGCCGGGGATGCCGTGAGGAAAAACCCTACAATTCCATAAGGGCTGATCATAGAATCGACAGTCCACACAGGGTCTGGGTGGAATCTTGAACGGTCAATCTCAGACACGAACCGTCCTGGTCCCCTGCGGCCTGTTCCCCCCGATCTCTGATCCGGGGCGACTCACGTACTGGGGTATTTTTCGGGTTGACCTGAGGGCTGCCGAGAGGGGCAGCGACAGATGAGCCTAATGCGGAAGTCGAGGTATTCGGAAGAATAGTCCGTGATGGTTTTGGGTCAGCCTACTCGACCAAGACGGCTAACCCAGCCATGAAAACAATGGAAAGGACCAAAGCTGCGCCAAACTTCACCATCACCCTCAGCCGGGCGATGTTGTTGATCCAGCAGTAGAGATATTTCACGAAGAGAGCGATTAGCAGACTGGTGATCGTAATCAGCACCGTTGTATCCACTATCGTCTTCGGCCCCATCCCAGAATTCTGCATCACCGACATCACCACAAGAACAATGAGCAGTAGGACCCAGAGTACTTTGAACGCCATATCCCCCGCAGCCCGTTCAACAGCCTCTGACCGTTCGTCGTACCGCCCGAAGAACTCATCTATGAACTTCATCCTGGTTCTCCTCTAGTCCGCGTCCACCAGCAGGAACAGATCGTTCACATCCATGTCCAGACACCGCGCGATTGTAAGGGCCAATTTCACGGACGGGCTGTAGGATCGGTTTTCGATGGCTGAGATTGTTTGGCGAGACACCCCCGCCATTTGGGCAAGCTCATCCTGAGTAACCCTGCGTTCGGCTCGCGCGACACGAAGCCGGGTTTCCATTTCGTAGGGGCCAATCGCGCGCGTCAGTGTCTCAGGTCCTGTCCAGAGGAGGAGGTCGGTAGAACATGAACTTCTCCGTCTCCAAAAGCTCGGGCAAGGTCCGCGAGTGTTCGGCCTCCGAACTGGTGGGCCACCCGTTCGATGCTTTCTTGGTTCGGTTCATCGTCCCCCGCGCCGTAGCGTAGTGCGCCGTGGTCTCCAACGATGAGAATCACCAACTCCTCTGGCCGCAGGTACCTCCGCGCCGCGAGAAAAACGTCGTCTACTGTGACGCCTTCATACCGCTCGTCCCAACCCTCGTAGAATCCGAGCGGCAGACCGTCCGCTTCCAGGTTCGCGAAAGCCCTCACTGTGGAGCTTGGCCCTGAGAAGATTGAACGCAGGAGTTGTTTCCGGGACCTCTTCGCGAGGGCCAGCTCCGCTGGCGTGATAGGCTCTGTGCGGATCTTGAGGATTTCCCGGAGGATTAACTGGCTAGCAAAAACGACAGTGGAGTTCTTGGTTTGGCACTTCGCCACAAAGATCCCGGGGAAAAAATCGCCTCCGAGAAAATAAGCACCGACCGAATAGGCCAATCCGTACTCACCTCGCACAACACGTGGGATTCGGGAGCTGAGGAATCCCGCCCCCAGAACCTGTCCAAGGATCTCTACTGCCGGATAATCCGGGTTGTCACTTGTGATCCCCAGATGACCAATCCGGATCATGCCCTGGCTTGGAGCAGTCTGCGGCTCTAACACATACACCCCAGGAGAAGGGCCGCCGAAAACTCCGAAAGGAGCAGGTGCAGCCTTCACCCCCATCCCCCACTTGCCGAAGGTGGACTCGAGGGTTCTTAGCATCCCTTCACGTTCGAATGCGCCGTAGACCACCAGGACCGCATTGGAGGCCACCCAAAAGCCTGTGTGCCACGTGATCACATCTTCCCTCGTGATTCCCAGAAGGTCCCTCCCTCCGCGACCGACGGTCGGTCGGCTCCCAACCCCATATACCAGTTGGTCGAAGGTGAAATTGGCCAACAGCCCAGGACGTGCTTTCGAGTTAGAGGCAGCCTCAATAGCCTCGTCTTTCGCATACCGAAAAGACTCCTCTGGGAACCCAGGGTCCGAAATCAAATCAAACCAGAGATCGAGACCTCTTTCCGCAAACCGTACAGGCAAAGACAGGGATCGGCTTGAGACCGACCCAGCCAGAACGGCCATCTCTCGGTCGACCTCTGTTCTCGATCTGGACCGGGACCCACCCTCTCGGATTAGCGTCTCGGTCAGAGCGGCCACCCCTACCTTCCCTTCAGGTTCCAGGTAAGGGTTTGATGGGAACAGAAGTTCGGCATTGAACCACGGGGCTTGATGATCCTCGGCAATGTACACGACTAGTCCGTTCGAGAGTTCCGCGCGAAACTCGGACGGATTCGGCGGGGTGAACTCATCCTGTCCCACGAGAGGTGATACCAAGACAGTCGCTTGGACCAGGCATACTGAGAACAACTGACCTACGAATATGAGGCCTTTGGGGGATCGGCTCATCGCCTTAACCCTCCCGCTCAAGGATGCTGACCAGGCTGTTGTCTTTGGAGAGATACATTCTAGCGACTCTCATCAGATCATCCTCGGTCACAGACAAAATCCGGCGCTGTAGCTCGTCCAGGTACTCCCACTCGTGTATCGTCTCGATTTCGGCGAGCGGACTGGCCAGCCCGGACCCGCGATAGGCCTTGATGACACTGGCCTCCATCTGGTTCTTGACAGCCAAAAGCAGTTCCGGATCGACCGGCTCAGTCTTCGCTCTTTCGATGAACGCCCAAAGGGTTTCCTCAACCTCTGCGGGGCTAGCGACGGTGACTCTTTCTTCTTCTCTCAGGTCCGCCCGAATCGTGAATGAACCGTCATACATCAGGTTGGACAGATTGGCTGAGATTCGATCCACCTTCCGGCTCTCTTGCACCAGGGTCCGGTGGAGATCACCCGGGGGAAGCATGAAAAGGACACTCAGGACCGTGAGGGGCGCGATATCTCTATGCCAGATTGGCGGAGTGTGAAAACGGAGTTGAACGGTGGGGATGCCCGGAGCGCTGCCCACAAGACGTTTCTCGACCCTTGGCATGGAGAAGTCCGGACCGTGGAGGTCCTTGTAGTATTTTAGAGTGGGTTCTCTCGTGGGAATCCTGGGTGACGGCCCTTTGGACGGGATTTTCCCGAAGTATTTCCTCGCTAACGCAAAACCCTCCTCCGCTTCGAGGCCACCCACCAAAACGACCGTTGCATTCTCCGGTCGGTAGTACAGTTCGCGGTACTCTTCCATGTCCTGGCGCGTGATCTCCCGAAGGTCGGAACTCCAGCCCGAGACCGGCCACTGATACGGACTAGCTGCATAGAATGCTGCCTCTACTTGTTCGTTGAAGAGCACCCGTGCACGATTCTCCCCCATCCTTCTTTCCTCGAGGACGACCTCCCGTTCAGAGTAGAACCCGCGGAGGATTGCGTTCTCCATTCGGTCAGCTTCGATTTCCAGGAATAGTCCTACCGATTCCTTGGGCAAAGTCACATAGAACTGAGTTTTTTCCTTTCCGGTCATCGCATTTGCGCCGCTTCCTCCTGCAGCCTTGTAGGCATCCAGAATGGCATTCTCATCGATGACCGTCTCTCGCTGTTCTTCGAGGAGACGGTCGAACTCCAACCTCAAGTTCGACACGTCCTGCTGATCCGGCCCATCCGATACACCTTCATCCTGAATCATGGCCCAGAGGCGATCCAGCTCACCTTGGATCTCCAGATCTCGATCTAACATCCCCGGCTTCACCCCTCTGGTCTGCGTACCCTTGAACATCATGTGTTCAAGGAAATGGGAGATTCCCGTAATCCCGGGCCGCTCGTTCACCGATCCAACCCGATATGCGATGATGCACCGGACTCGATCCATCTCCGGGTTCTCGGCTATAAGGACGGTGAGGCCGTTCTCAAGAGTTTCTTCATGCACCCGTCCTTCCACGGTCCACTCTTGGGAAGAGGACGCCGAAGGCCAAGCCAGAATGGTGAGGAAAAAGAAAGAAAGAGGAAGGAATACCGGCTTCTTGAACGAGGTCATAGGATCCTCCAAAGGGTTCAGTTGAGACGAAAGTCACCTCGGAGAATCGTAAAGTTTTATTTACGTTATGTCAACTATTCTTTACGTTCGCCAATGCTGTTTTCCTTGAATCTTTCCGCTTCGATTGGTCGTTCCGGTTCGTCACGATAAGCCTCCTTGGACTCCGCTTGGGGAGGGCATCCGATCTCTAACCTTGCCCTAAGCATCTGAGGCTATAAGATTGGACCTGTGGCCTCACTTACTTAGGCCAATAGCCCTTGCGGAGATTGAAGAAATGGGTAACTCGCTTCAGGTCCTTCCGGGAACGGTCGCCCTCCTTGCTTTGGGCGCAATAGCCCGTGGAGGGCCTTTGCATGGTTTCCAGATCCTCCGGTGGATCCGCGACCGTTCGGACGGGGAATTCATGCTTGAGGAAGGAGCTCTCTATCCAGCACTTCACCGGATGGAGAAAAAAGGCTGGCTTGTCGCCAACTGGGCGGTCTCAGACAAGGGGCGCCGGGCGAAATTCTACAGGATAACCGCGAAGGGACAGCGGGCTTTGAAGCGAGAATCCGACGGATGGGCCCGTTACGTACGAGCGGTGGAGCGTGTAGTGGCCGAGGAGGGTTGATTATGGACCTCCGGCGAGAGGAAAGGACTTCCGAAATCGAACAGGAGATACGTCATCACCTCCAGGAATGCGCCGAACACCTCGCCGAAAGGGGAATGGACCCTAAAGATGCAAAGGCGGAAGCCGCACGGCGGTTTGGAGACGTGGAGGCGGTACGCAGAGAGCTCGACCAGATAAGGCGCAAGGGTCGCCTCCGTAGGATTTTGAGAATGGCCTTTGGCTCGGTCTGGTCGGATCTCCGGTTCACTGGCCGCTCTTATCGACGCCGGCCGGGTTTTGTTATCGCCGTGACGTTGACCTTGGCTTTGGGCATCGGTGCTGCAACATCCATCTTCTCTGTACTTGACGCAGTGCTCTTTCGCCCCCTCGCGTACAAGGACCTGGATCGCTGGGTAGAGGTTTATTCAGGGACTCCGGATCGGTCTCGCCTCAGTCATGACCGAGTGCACTTCCAGGGTTGGGAAGAGGCGGGAGCTTCCTTTTTAGATGCTTGGGTCGGCTTCAGGTGGCAATCGCTTGTGAGGATCGACGGCCCGCAGCCAGAGTCCCTTCGCGTGACAGGCGTTACCCCGGGAACTATAGGCCGCCTCGGGATTCCCCTACTCATGGGCCGGGGCTTTCTACCCACCGATGGACGCCCAGGCGGAACGGAGGTTGTGATCGTCACCCGTCCGTATTGGGAGAGGATGGGAAGCGACCCGGGAATAGTCGGACAAACCATCCACCTGGAAACCGGCCTCGCCACAGTTGTCGGCGTTTTGCGGGGCGACGTGAAATTCCCCGACTATGGCAGCCCGGCCGAGCTCTGGATGCCTATTAGGGAGGACTTCACGGTCGGTGGGCGGGAGCTGCGGTCGGTCCAGGGAGTATGGGCTCGGCTCTCGCCAGGTGTGACCATCGAGCAGGCGCAGGCCAGAGCCGATTGGGCCTCTTCTCTTCTCCAGGCCGAAACGCCTGTTCGGTCGGGGTGGTCCATCGTGCTCCGCCCCGTCGGACGACACCGGACTTCGGGCGCTCTGCGTCAGGCCCTGTGGGTGTTGGCCGCAACGGTGGGCCTGCTCCTTCTGATTGCGGCCATCAACGCTGTCAATCTCATTCTGGTGCGCACAACCACACGGATCAGAGAGTTCTCGGTACGAAGGTCACTAGGCTGCTCACGGACCCGGCTAACTCGCCAGCTCCTGGTGGAGGGCACGGTGCTCGGGTTGGGCGGAGCCATCGGGGCTGTGGGTTTGGCGCGGCTCGGAGTTCAGAACATAGGCCCGATCCTGCCCAGTAGCCTGATTTGGTCCAGCCCACACCTGATTCAAGTGGAAGGCCGGACACTAGCGTTTTCCTTCGCCATGGCCCTTCTGGTGGGCGCTGTCCTCGGGTTGGTGCCGTCCTTAGCTGGGTCACGGATGAAGGTGTTGAACTCAGATAGGAACGAAGGGGAGACTCCCCGCCAGCGCCGAGTGAGGAGAGTACTCGTTGTTGGTCAAATAGCAATCTCCCTGACCCTCCTTGCCACCGGAGGCCTTCTCGCCCGAAGCGTCACAAACCTGCTCGCTGTCGACTCGGGGTACGACGTCGGCCGGGTCGCCACAATGGAGTTCCACCTTCCAGCCAGCAGGTACCCCTCACCTCCCGAGCGGCTTGACTTCGTTCGACGGATCGAGACACGCTTGGAAGCTCTGCCAGGCGTGGCCGGGGTCGCCATCAGCAACGGATCCGGTTTCATGGCCAGCGAGGTTCTCCAGACGGAGGGAGGGTATACCCCGGAGGTTCAGCCTAGACTGATCCCGCACACCTCAGTAGGCCCGGATTTCATCGAGACCTTGGGGCTGGAACTCTTGGTCGGCCGGGGTTTCGATCGAACCGAGCTCGCCCAGGCATCGGATGTCGCGATCGTGGATCAAGACCTGGCCAACTTCCTTTGGGCTGATGCGGCACCCGTCGGCCGGCGCTTCCGCGCCGGTGACGGGCGGTGGCTTGAGGTCGTGGGCGTGGTCAGAGAGCTGCGAATGATGGGTCGCGACCAGAGCGACGGACCCTACCAGATTCTCCTGCCCATCTCTGAGAAAGACCCGGATCCCTCTTTCGACTTGAAAATTCGCACGACCTCCGATCCCTCACTCGTCCTCCCCGAACTACGAGCACAGGTCACGGAGCTCGATCCTTGGTTGTCGATCCATCTACGCACGGCCGCGTCGGCGCTTGCGGAGTGGGAGGCCGAGCCACGGTTTCTGCTCCTCCTGACGACGCTCCTCGCTACGACGGCCGTGGCTCTGGCCACGGTGGGGCTCTATGGCATACTTGCCTACACCGTGCGCACGAGGGAAAAGGAACTTGGAGTGCGGATCGCACTCGGCGCTGATCGTGCTGGCGTTATGGGGTTGGTTTTTCGGGACGGGTTGACCATGACCACGGTAGGGATCGCCGCTGGCCTGGGAGGAGCTCTACTGGCGTCGAGGCTTGTGGAGAGCCTGCTTTTCGAAGTCGGACCCCGCGATCCCGTTGCCCTCGGCAGTAGCGTGGTGCTCTTCCTGGCCATCGCTTCAGCAGCGTCGTCCATCCCGGCGTTTCGGGCGACGGCCATTCCTCCTGCGAGTACCCTGCGCCGCGACTGATGCGGGCACCTCAAGCCCGTTTAGGCCGTTTGGCAGCGGAAGCACTCTCAAGAGGGTGTCTCGGAACGGCCCTCCGTGTTCGGGGCTCCGAACCGCCGTTGCGCTGGGTCCCACCAGAATAGTCTGGTTGTGTGAAGTCCAAGGGGCTTCCCGCACGGCAGGACCGGACCCCGTGCCATTCTCCTGTTGCGGGCTGTCCTCCTCTCGAAGGTTCGGCGTCCCTGCCCCCCCGGGCATCAGCTGACCCTGACGCAGGCACCGCCCGCACGTGCCTTCCTGAAAATCGGCCGCCCCGGAAAGCCGGAACTTTCCGGGGCTACCCTAATGACGCTCGTTCGGCGGAGAACGTGTAAAACGGATAATCTCTGTGGGAGCCAACGAATGCGGAGGTCGGCGCAAGGCCTAATGGAGGGCCCGGCTATCAGGGAGTTTCCCAGGTGGTCGGATCCCGGACCGCTGCCTGCATCTTCGTCAGTTTGGCCGTACCACCCTCGGCTCAAAAGCTATGGCAAGAAGAGAGGCAGCGACCACGAGAAGGGCGAGCGGAAGGGGGTGGGGATTGGTTTCCCCACTCTGTCCCACTCCCCAGACCACGATGGGGATTGCGGTGGCTGCGGCCAGGAATAGTGTGGCCAGTATCTCCCAGGGGCCCCGCCTCCGCCTTTCCTCATCCAAGCGGGTAAGGGTCTCCTGGACCACTCGTTCAGGGGTTTCAATCTCTGGATTCAGGGCCTCTTGGACCTGCGCAACCAACTCCAGACGAGCTGCGCACTCCGGGCAAGTTTCTGAATGCTTTCTGGCAACCGGGTTGCCGGCCAACAGATCTTCGATGTCCGGGCAGGTCATTCTATTCTCCTAATCTCCTGCGCTATTCGGGCCAGTCCTTTGCTGATCAGGGACCTGACCGACACTTCCGATACTCCCATGATCTGGGCAATCTCCGACGTCGACAGGCCCTCCCCGTGCCTGAGTGTCACCGCTTCCCTTTGCCTTTTGGGGAGGTTGGAGATTGCGTCTCTGACCAGCTGGCGGCGATCTTGCTCCTCGAGTGTTTGCAAAGGGTTTGGCGGCGGATCCCGGCCTTCCCGGCGGAAAAGGTCTAGGACCGCGGTCCGGCGCTTCCGTCTCCGTAGACGGCTGAGGCAGTGATTTCGTGTAAGAGCCGCTAGCCAACCAAGAACCGATCCCGTCCCCCTGAAAGACCGGCGTTTTCGGAATGCCAGCGCCCAAGCCTCCTGCGCCATGTCCTCTGCGTCATCAGGGCCATCAGCGTACCTGGAAGCCATATCTGATACCATCGGACCGTACCGACGGACTAATGCCTCCCACTCCTCCTTCTCCCCGGAACGGAAGCGTTCCAGGTCAACCACGGTTTCTCTTCCAGGCAAGCGGTCCAAGGACTACGAGGAGCCCCAGGGGGACCACAAGCACCAACCAGCTCCTTACCACCCCGGAACCCACCGGATTGGCACGGAGGGAGGAGAGCACCAAACGATCAGCGGCAAAAACAGAGAATGCAAACCCTAGGCCCACCGCCCACCGAACCCTATGCCGCGCCCCGTGGGCCAGGTTTTCAGTGAGAATCCCGACGGAAAACCCCAGGCATGAGAGTACGACGGCGAGCACCCCCATGATACGAGGGTCCTGGAGTTGTTTCTCAAAGAAACTCGGAGAAGAATTCAAAACACTCGTCGATCCAAAGACCGGGGACTCTGAGGGGTTCTCGGTGACGAAGTCACGGAGGGCTATCAAAGTGGACGGGGTCTCAGGGCCAAACGGGAACCGGTCGGCAACGGTGGATGGAGCTGTTTGAGCGAATTCGGCCAGCGGGGCAATGTAGGCCAGCCCGACATACGCCACTGATCCGTACGCCAATGCCGAGGCGACAAAGGTCATAACCTGACCAGTGGTCTGAATTGAGGAGGATACCCCTATGCCTCCGGCGAAAGCGGAGAGGACCAAGAGCACAGAGACCGTCGCTACGGCGGCATAGAGGATTGCCACCGTTACAGAAGACAACGCCCACATTGTCAGCAGCCAGAGTACACCAGCTCCAAAAACCCAAGGTAGGGAAGCCAATAGAAACCGCCGTGGGACTTGGAAATTCTCACCTCGGCCCATTCCGTCCTCCTATGAAGTTGTACCCCTCAACAAGAGGGCAAGGCCGGGGAGACTCTGCAAGAGCTTGACGGAGAAAAGGTCAGTTTTTACACGAAAGGGAACCTCCTTGCGTCTTTCTTGTCGAGTGTCGGTTCAGGACGCGGCTCCACCGCGTCAAACCTGAGGATCGATCCCAGGTCGGAAGGGGACGATGAGGAACGAAAAACGGGATTCCAGGCCGATGGTAGCACGACCGCGGATCGATCCGATCACGGTGGGACTCATCGCCCTCTGTATTCCGATGGGTTGGATAGGATACCAGAAACATCTCCGGGCGATCCAACCGCTCTTGGTGAATGAGGATCTCAGTCGGGTAATGATGGTGGACGCAGAGGGGAACACCAGCTCATTGGCAACAGGTGCCCCCACGGTGCTCCTGGTCTTCGATTCGAAATGCGCGCCGTGCCGTCGAGCGGCTCCCCGCTGGCGACAATGGCTCCAAAGCCGGCCCCAAGTAAACGTCTTCGCCGTCTCGAGAGAGCCTCCCGAGGTGGCCCAAAGTTTTGGGAGGGACTTCGACCTTGATGTCCCGGTGAGGCATATCCCTTGGAGGCGAGCAAATCGATCCGCAGCCCTATACTCCCAGGGAGTACCATCGGTGGTCCTGCTCACGCCAGACGGAGAGGTCTCCGCTCAGGCCTGGGGTGGATCGGACGGGTCCATCCTTGAGTCGGCACACCTGTCGTCCCAATCCCAACGCCCCTTCTCACGGAGGCAATGATGCTCAAATTCATCAGGACCACGGCCGGACTCTTCGCGTTGGTGGTTACCCTCACCGCCGCGGTGCCTGAGGATACACCCATCTTCGGCTTGTTTGATTGCTGCGTTGGTGAGGTATGCGAACCAAAAGGGTGCCTTTTCCGTTCGGACTGTCTGGAAGACCGCGACTGCATTGATCCCACCGGAGCCTCCAAGGGGCTTCGGTGAGGGTTCGGTCGGGGACCGCGTAAGCCGGAGAACATTCAAAAATCGTGAGCGAGCGACTCGGGCATTCGTCTGTACTGCTCACCCTCGATACCTATAGCCATGTGTTGCGAGACATGCAGCGGCAGGCCGCCGAAAAGCTGGATCGCCTACTGTCTGGACTGGACTCCCGACCTCATCCTTAATCGACCGTCCTCACCCTATCCCGAATCCCCTTGATCTGTTCAACCATGGCCGTCAATCCGTGGCTGGATGCCAAGTCGAGGGCCTCTTCGGCAAGGCCCAAAGCTCGTTGCGGTTGATGGAGCCCCTCGGCTATAAGCACAGCCTGGTTTGCCAGGCTGATGGCGAGACCTCTTGGGTTCCCTAGCTCGCGGTATAGCCTCTCCTCCTCCTCATGGAGTGCCAGTGCTTCCCTTTCATCCCCCCGGACCTGGAGGATCCATGCCAGATTCCCGAGTGCCGTCGCCATTCCAGCCTTGTTACCGAGCTCCCGACATCTGCGTTCAGTCTCCAAATGGAGCTCCATTGCGGCATCCAGGTCACCTCTGATCTGCATGATCACGGCCTGGTTCCCAAGTGAAACCACGAGGCCGCCTTTGTCTTCAAGCTCTCGGCAAATCCTCTCATTCTCCTTGAGCAGCGTCATGGCTCCGTCGAGGTCGCCCTGGTGTTGGAGGATCACGGCCTGTTCGCCGAGGGCCCACTTCAACCCGGCCTTGTCTCCCAGCCCGCGGCAGATCCGCTCCTGCTCTTTCCGCAGAGCCATTGCCCCATCAAGATCGCCCCGAAGCTTAAGGATTGGCGCTTGAGTCCCAAGACACGCAGATAGGCCGGCCTTGTCTCCGAGTTCTCGGCAGATCCTCTCCGCTTCCCGATGCAGCGCCATCGCCCCATCCAAGTCCCCCAGCTCCTGGAGGATCATCCCTTGGTTACCGAGGGTAGCCTGGAGTCCGGACTTGTTTCCCATCTCCCGGAAAATCCGCTCCTGTTCACGGTGCAGCGCCATCGCACCCTCAAGATTGCCTTGAAGTTTGAGGACTACGGCTAGACCGTTGAGGGCTCTTGCTAATCCGCTACTATCCCCGGTCTCCTGGCAGATCCGCCCCGCTTCCTGGTGCAGTGCCATTGCCTCATCCAGGTCCCCCCGCATCTGGAGGACCTGGGCCTGACCCCCGATAGCGGCTGCCAGCTTCGAGAACTCCCCCGTTTCTCGAAAGTGCTCCGCAAGATGCTCACGGAGGGTGAGCGCAGGACCGGGATGCCCGGTGTCGAAGAGGAGCTTGGCCAGGATCCAGAGAAACGAGGGGTCCTCTGATGGGCGGGCGATAACCGAGCCGTAGGCATCCACCAACCGCAACGGAGATTTTTCTTCGATCCGGGCCCAGTAGCTCTTCACTTCGAGGGGGTTCGCCTCCCAGAGAGCCCCGAGAAACGGCAGGTCTGCCAACAAATCGTGTAACCGTTGCCACTCTCCCGCTTGGCCCAGCTGCCAGGGGAGTTCGTCAATCTGTCGAGGACCCAGCTCCCGACCCTCGAAATAATCGGCGATACGTAAGTGGGCAGCCCCCCGGGTGTCCTCATCAACGAGATACAGCTCCTCTACGGCCTGGCGCAGGTAATCATGGCTGAAACCGATCAAGCCCGACCGATTCACGAGAGCCTGGTCTGCCGCCAGGAATAGCGGTGACCAATGGGCACGCGGCAGCGGTTCTCCCAGCGTACCCAGCATATCAAGCAACTCCGCTTCCGAAAGGCCTCGTCGCGCACCCCACAACAGGGACGTGGCCTCGCGCACCAATCCAGGGTGGTCCCGCTCGTAGTCCTGCTCGTATCGCTGGAGAATTCTCCGGTAGAGGGCCACAACGGTCTTCGCCGACAGGTACTCGGCGATCTTTTTGCCAAGGGTGAAGTGGTCTCCGTAGAGCCGCAACTCTTCGAGTAGGATCCTCAGAAACAGTGGGTTCTCGGTCTGGGGCTCCCCGACGATCTGATCAACGTGCTCGGTAGCCAGCGATTTGGTGTACTGAGAAAGGTATTCCTCAATAAGACACTGTCGTTCACGGGGCGTCAGAGGTTCCACCTTCATCGTCGTCCACCGACGCCTGGCCAGGTCTTCCAAAGGGCGACCGGGGAGGGTCGACAGAATCAACCGTATGTTGGCCGGAATCTGAGGGGGCAACCACACGAGATCGGGAGCCTGGTCACGATCCTCCAGTTGATTCAGGCCGTCCAGCACCAACACCATACGCCCTCTGGCCGCAGCCAAATGGAGTCCGAGGGCGAATGCTTGACGTAGCTCGTCTGGCTGATCGGGGATTTCAAGGTCCAGGCGGAAATGACGCTTGAGCTCGCCCAGGATACGTCGAAGCATCCCAATCCAATCGGCACTTTGACGTGAGGCACCGACGAAGTGAAGCAACACGTGTTCCCTGGGATGTTGTTCTCGATATCCGTTCGCCCAATTCGCGAGCAGGGCCGATTTCCCCGATCCGGACTCGCCGAGAACGACCAATGGATCTGAGTCCCCTCGGGCGTGTTGATTGAGGCGATCGGAATAGTCCCCGCGACCGATGTAGACACCGCGGCGGCTGGCAGCGAAGGCTTCGTGCTCGGCGGATTCTCGATCCAACGGATGAAGAGGCAGGTCCTCTGGAAACAGGCGATCTATCACGCCCATCAGATCCGCCAAGACCAGTCGACCCAGGTGTTGGGGGTCCTGATAGTCCTCTCGGACCGGGAATCCGCTGGCCCGGATTCGCTTCTTCAGGGCTACTAGCTTCCGCTTCCGTTCTTCGCATCGGTTGTATGCCTCTTCCCACCCAAGCCGTTCGACCTCCTCCTTCCATGGCGCCTCGCTGAAGTCCCGCCGTTCTTCAGAGGGAAGGGAGTCGATGTAATCCGGGCTACGGAAGTAGAAAAAGGAATGGTCCGCCATCCCTGGATCGTTGAGAGCCCCATGGAGGATTTCCAACTCGGTCACCGAACGCTCCTTGTGTTCGGCAAGCCAAGGCTCTCTCTCTGCGAGGTCCCGAGGCACCTCGTCGGGGACCCAACCATAGCGTTCACCGAGGAGTCCGATGAAATACGGCCGGCATCTCTGGATCTCCTCGAGGCAAATTGGAAGGACCTTCCCCTCGGCCTTCTGTTCATCCGTGATGCCCCAACGAAGGTCCACATCTGCCCAGGACACTCCACGTCTTTCGCAGACTCGCCGGAGTTCTATGAAGGTTCTCTTTAGAAGCTCATCCCTCTCGGCACCCATGTCACGAAAGGTGGAGGAGATGAAGACTCGGATTTTTCGAGGACGATCCGGTGTGTTGGGATGCTCCGGCCTCTCTTCCTCCGTAACCGGTTCAGAAACCTTCGCTACCGGGTGCTCATTCAGGTGAGTGTCGGTTCTAGCTACTTCCAGAGCCTCAGAGAAGCTCTCCATCGCGCTGGCCTGCTGAGCCTGAAGCTGACTCTCCACCTCAACTTCCGCGGCAAACGATGGATCGAACGCGTCGAGGGCCTGGGTTTCCCTGGAAAATACCCAGTCCAGGCGGGTGAATCCGTCTCCCACTGCGGAAAGCTCAAATGCGTGGCCACCGAAGGAGAGGCGGGTGGGGCGCCGAAACTCCTCAATCGTTGGCGTCCAGCCGGACTGGAAGACCATGCGAGCCCCCTTCTCCCACCGGGGCTCCACTGCATCCAGTGCGTCATCTCCCCACCACCAATGCACCCAGAATGACTCAGAGGTGATGAAGTCCCAAACGGCTTCCGGGGGAAAGGGAAAGTTTGCCGAGTGGGTGATTTCCCTGGTGCTCACCTTCTGACTCCTGAATACCGGGGTTGGAAGCGTGGTCCGAGTTGAGAGCCTGATTGTACATCGGATGGCTCAGAAGGAACACAGAGCTATGTGGCGAATGGGAGTTCACACCCTTGCCCCGGCGGATTCCCGCCCGCTACTCTGTGAGCCGTTCGGGCGCGCCTTTCCCCGCGATCCCCGGAGTTATTTGCGTGTCCCCACACGCCGGATGTTTCGTTCCGTGGGTTCTCGCCGATCTGTGTCGGCGAAGCCTTGAGGTCACGCCCTTCCGTCTCTCCGGTACCCCGATTCCCCACCCAATGACCTCAAATCAGGTCTTCGCGGTCTTGAGTTCCCTCATGGCTCCGGCTCACGGACGCCAGCCCCCCTTTTGATTGGAGCGGCATCATGTGGAACCCCTTCAAGAAGAGCGCCTCTGCCCCGGCGGAGTATAAACGCTACACCGGCACCGGTGTCTGCGATGTCTGTAACGCAAACCTCATCCCCGGGGAAGCCTTCCTGGTTCCGACGAAGATCTTCTGGGACTCCAAGAAGTACAAAGCCTATGTCTCGAATAGCCCCCAAGCGAAGATCATGTTGGAGATGGCCGGGGTGACGGTGGACCAACACATCGCCATGCAAAAACAGATCGACCAGACCGAGAACTCGGCGGTGTGCCCGGACTGCGTCCATCTGTTCCAATAACAACGGTTGGCCAACCTTCGGGTGGGGGACGGAACGCCTTCTTGTTTCGGGATTGGGCGGGGAGGAAGAGAGATCCCCTCAGCAGGATTAGGAGGTGCCTGGAAACATGTGGAATCCATTCAAGAAAAAAAAGGAAAGGCTGGATTCGGAAGCCCCCACACCGAGTCCAGGCCGTACGGAAACCGTCCTTTATGCCTTCGTGGCCCAGGGGCCTGCGGGGTTCCCGGGATCGGTTGTCAGCCTGACCTCCGACGAAGAACTGAAGGACCGAATTCGAAAGGAAGCAAATGGACCTGGCCTGGACGTTGTTATCGTCCCGGCGGAAGATTGGAAGGCTCCGACTATTCAATCGCTGAACCAACAGGGATTGGGGTCGGTCTTCCCCGTCGTCATGGACCGGGCTACGGCCTACATGGCCAAAGTGGGGCTCCCGCGCAAAGACCCTCAGGAACTGATCCGCACCGGGGCCGTCATGCCTCATCCCATGACCGGGTTGGTCTTCTTCGTCTATCGGGTCGAAAGGCCCATGGAGTTAAAGGAGCAGGATTCCCCCAACGTGGAAGAATGGGGTGAAAGCGGCCCGGAGAACCAGTGCCAGTTCTGTGGCAAAGAGATCCACGAAGGATCCGGTACCGGCATGATGAGCGTACCGGTTTCAGTGGATGAGGACCCTTTCGAGGCCATGCAAAAGGCAGCCGCGGAGATGTTGGCGGTCAGGAAGGTCTGTCCCTCTTGTGCCGCAGTTTTTTGCCTCGAATGCGGCAGGGTGGAGGGAGAAAAACACGGGAAAGACCTTCCCTATTGTCCTGAGTGTAGCCAGCTGGTGCCTTCTTAACTGCTCTAATGGGTATAGGCCATTATGCACAACCCCTGTGGGAAATGCGGAGTTAATAGCGGGAAGTTGATCACCGCCCACTGTTCCCACTGTGGGCACACACGGTGGGTGGGCATCGGAGCCGGGCTCTTTGCCGCCGTCCTTTCATTACTGATGGGAGTCGGCGCTTTGGCCTCGATCGGCGGGGTCCAACCGAGTGATCGGGCCACCGTAATTATCCTCGGGGGTCTCTTCACATTCGTGGGCTCGGGCGCCTTACTGTTCTCCGTTTCGTCGATCCGAGCCTCGCGGAAATGGAGACGAGCGGTGAAGAGCCGTCCGGCTGGCGAGACGGAGGACCCCCGCCCCATACCGGCCAGTACGAAGACAGGGAAAGTCCTTTGGGGGTTTGAGGTTTCAGACCGCAGGACCCCCGCGATGATCGAGTCGGACGATGAGGTGAGGAAGGAGCTCCAAGACCGGTTCGTGGGCGAAGGGTACGAAGTGGCTTTCTTCCGCTCTGGGGAATGGCCCGGATCTCAAGTCGAAATAAAATCGGTAGAAGATGTAGTTTTGGCGTACGAGGCGGTTCTTCCGTTCATCCAGGCCCACATGAAGGGGGCGGGCCTACAGATGAAGGAAGGGGTAGAGCCAATTCATAAGGGTTTTAATCCGAACTCTTTCTCCGTGTTTTATCTCTTCCAGGTCGAGCCACTGGCCGAACCCGAGGAGGCCCGGCGCGATCCGCTTCCAGCACCCAGTCCCGAACCCCGACCCACTGAGCCAGCCCTTTGGGCCTACATGGCCAAAGGTCCGGTTGTCATGGCTGGGAGCCATTCGGACGAGGATTTGAAAGAGAAGACGCGCAAGGAGTTCGCTGTGGAGGGACTGACCCCCGTTTTCTTCCCTCCAGAGGACTGGGACGCCCCCTCGATTCCGTCGATGGAGACCCTGACCTCGAAGTTTCCACAAATCGTGGAACGCGTTCAGGCCCACATGGCGAGTTCGGGACTCCCTCCAATCGAACAGAAAAAGCTGGTTGGGACGGCTGAGGTGAGAACCAACCCGGCTACCGGCACCTTGATCTTCATCTTCAGAGTTCAGCAACCTGTCAAAGCCGAGGAGGAGGGTCCCAAAGGCGAACCCGCCACCGCTCGTGACTTTGAACGAACCACTGAGCCAGACTCACCCGGTGAGTGCCAGTTCTGCGGGAAGACCCTGAGCAGCGGTTCTGATCCAACATCGGTGAGCACGCCGGTGCCCGGGGTGGAGGCCGTGAGTATCTCGGTGTCGGATGACGAAGACCCGTTTGAAGCCATGCAGAAGGCGGCCGAGCGGATGCTGTCCAGCAGGCTCGTGTGCGGTACCTGCGGTGCCGTGTTTTGTATGGAATGTGGCGGCGAAGAGGGGCAGCCGGCCGGTGCAGAAGAAGCAACCTGTCCGACCTGTTCCCAGGCGAAACCGGCGGATCCGGCCCAGGAGCTGCTGGCTCTGAGTGAAAAAGTCAGAGCCTTATCGGAAGAGTTCCCGAGAGCCGGAGGGGCGGTAGGGGCTGGCGCGGACAGGGCTGAGAAGCAGATCCCGTGGATCTGCCGAGAGCTGGGGGCTGCTTCAGAGGCCCTCGTGTCGGGCCGTGATCCCAAGGGAAACCCCATCACCAGAGGACAGATTTCGGGAGGGCTCGAGCAGTTGGTCGCGTATGTTCGAAACCCGGACTACGGCACGGTGATGGAGATGGTCTATCCGGGGATCGATGCTCCGCTACAAGCCTGCATGGATCAACTGGAATCCATCGTTGCGGGTATCGAGGCAGCCTAACCGACAGTGCATGCCGACCCTGACCGGGGGAGTTTGGCCCCTAAATGATCGTGCAGACCCGAACCTTCCGCGTGTTCGTCAGTTCGACCTTCAGCGATCTACGGGCCGAAAGGGACGCTTTGCAGGATCGGGTGTTCCCCCGCTTGAGGGCCCTATGTACCGAGAGGGGTGCCCAATTTCAGGCCATCGACCTTCGGTGGGGCATCAGCGAAGAAGCCTCCCTCGACCAGCAGACCATGAATATCTGCCTGGGGGAGATCCAGCGCTGCCAGAACAGGTCTCCCCGCCCCAACTTCCTGGTCCTCCTCGGCGATCGGTACGGGTGGCGGCCACCCCCGCCACAGATACCCGCCAAGACTTTCGAGTCGATCCTCGACCGGACGGTTACGGATGACAAAACCCTACTCCAGACCTGGTATTCTCGGGACGATAACGCCGTACCACCCGAATATTGCCTGAGGCCCCGGGAAAAGGGGGAGGTGGGTGGGGAACCTGAGTCGTGGGGACACATCGAGGGTCGCCTTCAGTCAATCCTGGCCGCCGCAGTGGGTCGTCTTGGGCTGGATTCCCAGGAATCCCTCCCCTTTGTGGCATCCGCCACCCATCAGGAGGTCGCCTCAGGTGCTCTGAGCGTCGAAGACGCCCATGAGCATGTCTGTTGTTTCTTCCGGTCCATTCAAGGGCTTCCCCCCGATCGACGAGCCGCAGAGTACCTGGACCTCTTCGAGGACGGGAGCCACGATTCCGGCGCCCAAGACAGCCTCAAACGACTCAAGGATGAACTCCGCTCTCGGCTGCCGAACAACGTCTTTGAGTACGCGGCGGAGTGGCACGGCGAGGGTGTGACCCAAGATCACATCGAGCCATTGTGCCGGGACGTGTATGAGCAACTTTCACGGCTCATAATCGAAGAGACCCAAGGGTCGGAGGATCGGGACACCCTGCAGTTTGAGATCGACAGCCATGAAGCGTTTGGGAGGGAGCACACCCGGTTCTTTGTCGGTCGAAACGATCCTCTCCGACTGATCTCCGAATACCTAAAGGGGGCCGGACGGCATCCGATGTTGGTCGTGGGAGCGTCCGGGTCGGGGAAGACGTCTTTGATGGCCGAAGCGGCCAGAAGGGCCGAACGGGACCATACTGGCGCGGAGGTGGTAAAGCGGTTTCTCGGATCGACGCCAGATTCGTCTGTGACCCAGAAGCTCCTGGAGGGCCTCTGCCGTCAAATCGACCGCAAGTTGGCAGGGGAGGAGTCGTCGATTCCCGCCGACTCCAGAGATCTGTTCGAAGCCTTTGAGAAACGGTTGACCTTTGCTACGCAGGAAAGACCGATCATCCTCTTCATCGACGCACTGGATCAACTCACCGATAACAAGGATGGGCGGGGTTTTTCGTGGATTCGCGCCAATCTCCCCGCCCATGTTTACCTGGTCATCTCAACGATCCCTGGCAGGCCCCAGGAGATTCTGGGACCCAGGCTGCCGGAGAAGAATGTAATCCACCTAGCACCGATGCCCGGCACGGATGCGAAAGTGCTGTTGGACCAGTGGCTGAAAAGCGCCCGGCGTACCCTTCGCGACGACCAGCGCCGGGACCTCCTGGTGCGTTTCCAGAATTGCCCTTCACCTCTTTTTCTTCGCTTGGCCTTCGAGGAGGCCAGGCGGTGGAGGTCCTACCCAGAAGCTGTTCCGGAATCGAGACTCCTGCCTGACCACCAAGAGAACGTTGAAGGAGTCCTTCGTCGCCTTTTCGGCCGGCTTTCATCCGAGGCTCATCATGGAGAAATCCTCGTCTCCCGAACCCTGGCGTATCTGGCTGCGGGGAAGAACGGCCTTTCCGAGGAGGAGCTGCTGGACGTTTTGGCCGGGGACGTGGAGGTGTTGACGTGGTTTCTCCGGAGCACCTACCACACGCCTGATTACCTACTTCGACACGCTGAGGGGTACCTGGGTTCGGACCCGAAAGCCCTGGTCGGATTCCCATCCAATTCGTCGATTGACAGAGAACTCGCTCAAGCGTGGCTAGAGAGGGTCCGCAGAGATCCCGACAAAACCCGTCTGAACGGGTTCCTCTCCACGCTCCTTACCAACGGGGTTCGGTTGCCACTTCCGGTGGTGCTGTGGTCGAGGCTCTTCTTCGATCTGGAGCCCTACCTTTCCCCTCGTTCAGCCGACGGAGCGGTCACCTATCGGTTCTTCCATCGGCAGGTCCAAGAGGTGGTTACCGAGGATTATCTCGATGAGGTCCGAAAGGAATCGATCCACCGGACGTTGGCCGACTATTTCAAAAGCCAGGCCCTGGAGATCACTCATGAGGATGGGGTGTCTCCGAACCGTCGAAAGTTATCGGAGCTACCATATCAAGAAGCCTGCAGCGGATCCTGGGATGACCTCTCTTCCACCATGCGGCACCTCCCTTTTCTCCAAACCAAGCTGAAGGCATCAGGTCCCCAACCCCTGATCGACGATTTCGAGGAAGCCTTTCGCTTGGGGTATCCCGGACGGACCCTACCGTGGATCCAGAAGGCGTTGATGCTGTCCGCGAACGTTCTGGCTGAAGATCCTCTCCAACTGTCCGGTCACCTGGTCGGCCGGTTGATGGCCCGACCCGAAGAAGAGATCCAATCCCTGTTGGGCCAAGCCAGGGCGTGGAAGGAAATTGAATGGCTCTGCCCTCTCACACCCAACCTATCGGACCTTGATGAACCACTCCTCAGAACCATGGATGGCCATGGTCAGGCGGTCACGGCGGTAGCCAGCCACCCAGATGGACACCGAGTCCTTTCCGCTTCTTCCGACCAGACAATCCGTTTCTGGGATCTCCACACCGGTGAACAGCTAGCCCTTTCCCAGGTCTCCCCAACCCGGACCACGGCTCTGGCCTTCCTCCCGAGCGGAAGGGAGTTCGTCGCCGGGTCGGAAGACGGCTCCCTGACCCTTTGGGACATAGAAACAATGCGGGAATCGCGGAGGTTCGAGGGTCACGAGGAGGCCGTTCAGTCCATCGCGGTCCTGCCGGATCAAACGCGATTCATATCAGGGTCCTCCGACGGGACCCTGGGGCTCTGGGACGTCGTTGCCGGGTCCCCCGTGCGGACTTTCAGAGGCCATGTCGGCGGAGTAAACGCGGTTGCGGTTTTTTCGGGTGGAACGCGAGCCATCTCGGCCTCGACCGACGGTACGCTCAGGGTCTGGGATCTGGAAGCGGGGAGCACCGTTCGGGTCCTCGAGGGACACACCGGCGCCGTCAACGCAATCGTGATCTACCCGGATGGTCATCACGCCCTGACCGGCCAGCTGAATCGTGGCAAACACGTCTCCCGCAACCTCAGGCTATGGGATCTAAAGACGGGAGAGGAAGTCAGCAATCTCCCATGCCGTACCTGGGATGTGAACGCCCTTGGCCTCACGGAAGATGGAAATGAGGCATTGGCGGGGCTCTCTGACAGTACCATCAAGATACTGGATCTAGAGAAAGGGAAGATCCTACGGTCGCTGGAAGGGCACGGGGCGGAAGTAAAGAGTCTGGCAATTGGCCCCGGTCAAAACCGGGTGGTTTCCGGATCATCCGATGGAACGCTGAAGGTGTGGAACCTGGACCACCTCCCGACATCCCCTCTTGTCAGCCCAGATCTTTCTCTTCCGGAGGACCAGAGGAGGATTCAGGAGAGGAGGTACCTGAACAGTCCCGTTGGCAAGGGAACGCACGCCCTCTCCACAGCTGCTGTTTCCATCTTCCCGAACCGAAGACGGGCGGCTTCCGTAACCCACGTGGGTACCGCAGGACCCGAAGGCGAAAACGGAGTCAGCCGTCTCGCGGTATGGGATCTCGCAACCGGCATGAGAGTCAGTTCACTGGAGTTGGGACTTGGCCTGATCAACTCGCTCGAAATCTTCCCAGACGGAGAACGAGCGGTCGTGTCTTCAGGGGGGAACAGGTTCCAAATGTTGAACCTCCGGTCGGGGGAGTGTTCGGAGGGACCGGCAGGCCATTCCGGGCCCCTTACTCACCTGACCCTCTTTGGAGCCGGCCGATACGCGGCCTCGGCATCCGACGACGGCACTGTCCGGATCTGGCACTTCGATCCCAGAATCCCGTCCGGGATCCTTGAGAACCATATCGTCCTCGAAGGGCATAGGGCGAAGGTGAACCACGTATCGGTCTTCCCCGATGGCAAGCGGCTGGTTTCGGCTTCGGAGGACCGGGCCCTGATCATCTGGGACCTGAAAACGATGAGGCCTCTCAGGAAACTGGAGGGACACGCCGGCGCAGTTACCGTTTCCGCGGTCCTCGGTGGAGGGCAGAAGGTCCTTTCAGCATGCAGGGACGGCATGATCAGCATCTGGGAGGCGCGGACTGGAAAGACCCTACGAACTATTGAAGGACACGTGGGAGAGGTAAGAGGCCTGGCCGAAGTGGGCCCAGATGGAAGCTTCGTTTCTGCTTCAGCGGACAGGAATCTGAAGGTCTGGGAATCGGTGGACGGTCGCCTAAGATCCAGGTTCCAGGGAGAAGGGCGGTTCAACTGCTGTGCCGCCGAGAGGACCGGGGATACTCTGGTCGCAGGGGATGATTCCGGGAGAGTACACATTCTTCGGTTGATCGAATCCCGGACCTCGACCTGAAACTTCGGACCTCGGAATCCACAACCGCAACCCAGAAAAGAGACAAGGAAAGGCAAAAACATGGAGGGGATCCAGATCCTGGTCGAACTGTGCACTCAGCCGGGAATTCTCTTTGAGAGCCAGTATGTCGACCGTGCGGTGGTGGCTCTAGAGCCAGAGGGGGCTGACGGTTCTCGGGCGCTGGCCAAGCTGATCGACGAGCTCCTGCGGTGCAGGAGTCCCAAAATCCTACCGGTCCTGGCGGCAGCCGAACGAGTCGAGCCTACCGACGAGTTGATCGAGGCGGTTCGGGCTGTGAAAAACGCCAGGTTCATAGCCTCGAACCCTGGCCCCGTCGGATTTGCCCCGGAGATTCAGGGAGGCGGCACGGTGGGCTGGGCGAATGGCACTGGAGAGGAAATCCGGCGACGCTCGGTAAAGGTCTTGGAAACCCTCACAGGTGCGGTTTTTGATGAAGCACCGATCCTTCGCCCGGGAGCCGATATGGCCGGAGCCGATCTTGGTGAGGCTGACTGGGCCGGAGCGGACTTGAATGGCGTAAACCTGAAGGGAGCGAACCTGGAAGGCGCACGCCTTAGGGAGTCCAACCTGGCAGGAGCCAATCTTGAAGGGGCCAGGCTTAAGGGAGCCAATCTCTATTTTGCCAACCTGACCGGCGCAAACCTACGGGATGCTGATCTTCGGGATACTAACCTCTACGCCGCGACCTTGGTTGACGCCGACTTGGTGGGTGCTGACGTGACCGGTGCCAATGTGCAAGGGGGAGTGACGCTTCCCAACGGCCAACAGGGGGATAGGGACGAACTGGTCCAGTTTACCCTGGGAGACCCAGGGGAGCTCGACGCGTTCATAGCCGAGGGAAACATCGGAGGGTTGGTAAAAGGACTGGCCTACGAAGACGATCGGATCCGGGAAACCGCCATCGATGCCCTGGGGAAACTGGGGGAACCAGCCGTACAACCCCTAATCGAGATATTCAGGTCCAAGAACTTCCCAGTTCACGGTCCTGCGGCCGAGGCATTGGGAAAAATCGGTCCACCGGCCTTCGCCCCTTTGGTGGAGGCGTTGGGGGACAAGAACGATATAGTCCGCTCGAACGCGGCCAGGGCGCTTGGAAACCTCGGTGATCCGAGTGCGGCCGGGGCCCTAACACCCCTTCTGGAGGACGAGAAGCCCCTGGTCCGGATGGGCGCCGCCGGTGCCCTGGGAAAGCTCGGCCCGGCCGGACTGGAATCGCTGATCGGTGCGGTAAAAAGCGAGAACATCTATACGCGCCGGATCGTGACCGATGAGCTGGGGGGATCCGGGGACTCGAGGGCTTTAGAGCCCCTTCTCGGGTGCTTGGGAGATACGGACAAGTTTGTTCGGAGCGGCGCGGCGTCCGGATTGGGGAAGCTCGGAGATGACACGGCAATCCCGGCGCTCCAGCGAGCCCTCCGCGACGAAGATGAGGGGGTCCGTGAAAAAGCGAAGAGAGCTTTGAAAAAGCTGACCTGACCTGGCTGGCGGGTCCGGTTGGCTTCGACCGGTCCAGGGGGCAACCCAATGGAGCAGGAGCCATGAGCGTAGTCCGGAAATGGTTCGGAGGGGGGCGCGGAGGAGACACACTGAACGTCCGAGCCCTCCGGTCTTCGGGGAATATCGATGGTCTCTCCAGGGTCCTGCACGATGCTCAAGACCCGCAAGAGCGAAGACAGGCCGCCATGGCCTTGAAGGATTTGGACGACCCCGCGGCTGTGCCATCCCTCATCGAGGCGTCCAGGGACGAGGACTGGGAGGTGCGTCTTGCGGCCGTGGCGGCATTGGATGCCATTGGGGACAACCGGGCGTTTGACGCGTTCTACGACCGCCTGACAAGTGGCCCGGAGGAGTACCCGGTCTTTTTGGCCAGCGTCATCGCGCTGGGGAATCTCCGGGACAGAACGGCGGTACATGCGCTCATCCAGGTCCTTGAGTCCTCCGACGTGAACGCTCGCTCGGCGGCGGCGGAGGCCCTCGGGAAGATCGGGGACGGGAAAGCCGTAACACCCCTGGTGCACAGGTTGGGGGACGATGATGCTTTCGTCCGCCAACTCGCTGTCGGGGCTCTGGCAGCCATTCAAGATCCCACCGTGCTACCGAACCTTCGACCTTTGCTGGAGGATGAGGACGAAAAGGTGCGGGAGCGGACCCTACAGGCCGTGGAGAAGCTGACCTCCGTCCAAACCAACGATCCGTCTCAGCCCCCGCTGGAGCCGACAACGCCACCTGAGAAGGAGGAGGGGACCAGTCCGACCTTCCTCAGGCGAGAAACAAAAGGTAAGAATACTTACGAAACCTACCGGGCCGGGAGCGCCGAGGAAGCCAGGGTGTTCCTGCATGGTCAGGAGGTGGATAAGCCCTTCCATTACATCCAGGTGGAAACGCCCGACCAAGGAGTTTGGGGCCTGGATAAGGAGGGCCTCTACCTGGTTCGCCTCCTCGACTGGCAACTCAACCTGGGTCTCGCCGTTTGTGAGGGGACGATCGCAGCAAAGCCGAATCTTTTTGGTCTGCAGAACGTCCTGCACGGGGGAGCGGACAACTTCTTGGCCCAAATAAGGTGTGGGAGGTGTGGGAAGGAGTGGGACGACGGGATCCGGTATCCTGACCCGACGGTGGTACGCTGTCCTGCCTGTGAGGCACACAACACCGTCGATGCCGGTAGGCAGATCCAGCTGGGGTGAGCTAAACCAACGTGATCGAGTCCCGCAACGTTTTTCGCATCTTTGTCAGCTCCACCTTTACCGACCTGAAGGCCGAGCGAGAAACCCTTCAGCAGCGAGTATTCCCCCGCCTCAGGGAGCTATGCCAAAAGCACGGGGCACGGCTGCAGGCCATCGACCTCCGCTGGGGCATTAGCGAAGAAGCTTCGCTGGACCAGAAGACGATGCCCATTTGCCTGGGTGAGATCGCCCGGTGCCAGGCGATTACCCCCAAGCCGAACTTCATCGTACTCCTGGGGGATCGGTACGGTTGGCGTCCGCCTCCAGCCCGGATAGAGGCACGAGAGTTCGAGGAACTCCTAGCCCACTTCACGCCTTCCGAGAAAGCCCTGGTGGAGCGCTGGTATCGTCGAGACGACAATGCGGTGCCGCCGGAATACCTCCTTCAGCCGCGAACGAAGGGAGGGGAGTACGAGGATCCCGAGACTTGGAGCCCCGTGGAAAAGAAGGTGCGGAGATCTCTGGCCGACGCGGCACAGGCCGCCGGGTTCGGGGCGGCACGCCTCCTCCCCTACCAGACTTCGGCCACGCATCAGGAGATCCTAGCCGGAGCTTTAGGAATACCCGATGCCGCCGATCACGTCTTCTGTTTTTTCCGATCCCTCACCGGGGAACCAACAGGCGGGCAAGGAGGAGAGTTCTTCGATCTCCTGGAAGATGGCAGACCGGACCGGGAAGCGCGGGAACGTCTTGAGGGGTTGAAGCGGCAACTGCGAAGAGCGTTGCCAGGAAACGTCAACGAGTACGAGGCCCATTGGAACCCGTCGGGAATCAGCACCGACCACCTCGATCGGTTGGCGGAGGAGGTATATCGGAGCCTGTCCAGTGTTATCCGGAGCGAGATCGGATCCCTGGAAGCCCAGGATCCTCTGGACTTGGAGGTAAAGCGGCAGGAAGCCTTCGCCGAACAGAGGGCGGGCTCCTTCTGCGGACGGGCTAAGATCCTCAGCCGAATCGCCGAATATATTGCTGGGTCCGAGCCCCACGCCCTGGGGCTTTGGGGTGAGTCGGGATCGGGGAAATCGAGCCTCATGGCCAGCGCCGCCCTCCAGGCCCGCCGTGACCACCCCGAATCCATAGTCATCTGCCGATTCCTCGGAGCGACCCCGGATTCCTCCAGCGGCCGTACCCTCCTCCGGTCAGTTTTCGGCCAACTTGCCCGCGAGCTGGAGGAAAGCCCAGGCATCATACCGGACCGATTCGAGGAACTGGTTATGAGCCTGCCGGCCTGGCTGGCTTCGGCCACCGCGGCTCGCCCCATAATCTTGTTCCTCGATGGGCTGGATCACCTCTCTGTCGTGGACCCTGCTCGCAAGCTGATCTGGCTCCCCGCCGAGCTCCCAGACCATGTTCGAGTTGTGGTTTCCTCGCTCCCAGGGGAGTGCCTTTCGTCTCTCCAAGCGAAGCTCCCGACCTCCGCTCTTGTCGAGGTGGGCCCAATGGCATCTTCGGAAGGGGCGGAAATCCTGGATCGCGGGCTCACCGAAGCCGGAAGGACCCTCACCCCGAGCCAGAGAGACCGGATTCTCACGGCTTTTCAGGCGAACGGGCTTCCACTCTTTCTTCGGATGGCGACGAACGAGGCGGTAGGCTGGACGTCGTACAACGAAGACCTCAGGCTCGAGGACACCGTCGACGGCATGATCCGAGCCCTCTTCGCCCGACTGTCCGACGACACGAATCACGGATCGGCTCTCGTCCACCGCACTCTCGGGTTCCTGGCCGCATCCCGCCGGGGATTGGCGGAAGATGAGCTTCTGGACCTCCTGTCCACCGACTCAGACGTCATGGACGACTTTCGGAAGCGGGCCGTCAGGTCCCCCGTCGTTCAACGTCTCCCGGTGGTGGTTTGGTCAAGGTTCTTTTTGGACCTGGAGCCATACCTGGCCCTAAAGCCGGTGGACGGTGTCAACGTCCTCGAGTTTTTCCACCGGACCAGCTTCGGCAAGGTTGTGGCCGAAGAGATCATGAAAACCGAGGGGCCTGAGCTCCACCGGGTTTTGGCCCGGTATTATGCCGAACAACCCAACCGGCGGAGAGGAGAGGGTGAGCCTCAGCCCTCCTTGCGGAAGTTCACGGAGCTGCCCTTCCAACTTGTCCGGGGGGGCCTCTGGGAGGAGCTTCGTGAAACTCTTTCCGACCTCGACTTCCTCCAGGCAAAAACGGAAGCCACCGGGCCCTGGTCATTGGACGAGGACTTCGAGGAGGCGCTGAGGACCGGGTGCCCCCACGGGGACCTGGGCATGATCCAGGATGTGGTCAGACTCTCCGCGTCCGTGCTCCTCCTTCGGCCGGCGGAGCTTCCTGGGCAGCTCCTGGGCCGCCTCCCTGAAGGGGCTTCTGCGGAGGTGGAGGGCCTTCGTGATCAAGCGAGATCCTGGATTGGGAATCCGTGGCTTTGTCCTCATTTGCCATCCCTCGCCCCTCCAGGAGGGCCGTTCATAAGGGCCCTCGCCGGCCACACCGATTGGATTCGGAGCATCGCCGTCACGGCGGACGGGCGAAAGGCGGTTTCGGGAGCCGATGACTGGACGGTCCGGATCTGGGACCTGGAAGACGGGGAGGAGCTCCTGGCGCTGGAAGGGCACCAGGGTCCGGTGCTGGGCGTGGCATGCATAACCGGCGGGCCACTGGTGGTCTCTGCTTCCCAGGATGGGACGCTCCGCGTCTGGAATCTGGCGAAGGGGAGCGAAGAGGCCACCTTGGATTGTGGTGGAGACCCCCAGACTGCGGTGGCGGTGACGGCCGGCGGAGAAAGGATGATATCCGGCTCGGCCCGGGGCGTGGTTCGGGTTTGGGAAACCGGCTCATGGACTCAAACCAACCAGGTCCGTCTGCACAAAAGCCGCATCAATGGGATAACTCCGTCGGCCGACGGCCGGAGCGTCCTCGCGGCGTCTTCCACGGGCACGATCACCGTTCTCGACCTCGAGACCGAGGCCGCTGACCGGACACTGGGGGCCCACGAAAACAAGGCGCTGGCGGTAGCCTCCCTCCCGCGCGGGGACATTGTCGTGTCAGGGGGGGCTGACAACCAGGTAAGGGTTTGGGACCTGGGCGAGGGTCGGGAGACTCGCACCCTGAAGGGCCACGGAGATTGGGTCCGGGATGTGGCGGTGATCCCTGGCCTGACCCGTGTGGTATCCGCCTCCGACGACCGGACTCTAAGGGTGTGGGACCTCAAGACCGGGGCTGCTTTGGGCGAGTTCTCGGGCCACACCGCTGCTGTGGGTTGTGTGACGGTCTCCCCAGATGGCCGTCGGGTCCTTTCCGGGTCGGGAGATCACACAATCAGACTCTGGGACCCTGCCCGAACCGGAGTCGGGAACCGGATCCTCGGCCATCCGGAATGGGGGGTCACGGCTCTGGCGTTGGCCCCCGACGGCCAGATCGGGATCTCCGGCTCGAACGACAGGACTCTGAAGGTATGGGACCTTGGGAGCGGTGAAGAAATTCGGACGCTGAAAGGACACCGAGGTGGTGTCCAGGGAGTGGCATTGACTGACGACGGCGCCATGGCCGTCTCAGCATCACATGACAAAACCCTTTTGGTCTGGGATCTCAGGAACGGCGCGCTTGTCCGGACCCTCTCCGGCCACAGGGGCTGGGTCAACGCGGTAGCTCTGACCCCTGACGGATCCATTGCCGTATCGGCCTCTCACGACGAGTCACTCTCGGTGTGGGACCCCCGTTCGGGGCGGGAGATCCGCGCCCTCTACTCCCACGGAGATGACGTCACGGACGTGGCCTTGAGCCCCGACGGACGACAGGCCATTTCCTCGTCCTTCGATGGGTCCGTCATCCTCTGGGACCTGGATCGTGGCCGGGTTCTTCAACGGTTCTGGGGACATGTCGGCGGAATCCGGACTGCCGCAATCAGCCCGGATGGCCGCCTGGGGGTATCTGGCGGGGAGGACGGAACCGTCAGGATCTGGGATCTGGCGACAGGGGAGGCGGTGCGGATCCTGAACGGTCACCAGGGCGTAGTGTGGACGGTCTCAACCACCCCTGACGGCGCCTACCTGGTCTCCGGCGGAGCAGACTCCACCGTCAGAATCTGGGCTCTGGCCACCGGTGAGCCCGTGGCCGTCTTTACGGGGGACAGCCCGATCCTGTCAAGCGCGGCGGGAGCCTACGGGTCGAAGATCCTGGCCGGCGAGGCCCACTCCCGAATTCACCTCCTGGAACTGAAAGCCCCGTAGTTTCCTGCGTCCTTCCGCCCTCAGCTACTCCCCCGGACCCTCCTCTTTCCGGACGGCCGCCATCCAGAGGAACTTCACGCCCGGATCGGGGGATTCCTTGAACGGCCGCAGATCGTACTCATCGGGTGAGAGATTTCTTTCCTGCAACAACTTCTTCATCTCCCCCGGCAGTTTTTCCTCGGCGTCGTCTTCCATAGCGGACAGGGGTTTTCCTCCGCCCAGGAAGTGCATGTTCTTCATCATGGAGGGGGACATCCCAGGCTGGTTGAACATGTTCCCCATGACTCCCGGCGGCAGTCCGGGAGCAGCGCCGCTACCCAATAGGCCAAACCGGACGTAAGCGTCCTCGTTCAGCCGGAGGCCTGGATGAGCCCTGGCCAAGGCTCTCTTTGCCAGTTTCTTGAGTGGGTCGCCGCTGGCCGCCTGCACCGGGATGTCGGGTTCATGGACGCAAAGCACAAGCATGGCGTCAACCGTCCCACCACCAGCCCCCTTTCCCCCGAAGATCTTTCCCAGCTTTGCCATGATGGTCATTCCGACACTCTCCTTCCTAGCCTTCCTGGTCCTGTTGGCCCGCCGATGCGAGAAGTTGGAAAACTTGGTTCACCGCTGCCTTGGCGACACCTGTCTGCCATGCCTCCACGAGCTGTCGATTGAGTTCCACGGGTGGGGTAAGTTCGAACTTCTCCGAGGCCGACGCATAAACCAACGCGGCGTTCTCCACCGAACTGGCCTCCTCTGCGAACTCTGTTAGGCCCTGAACGATGATCTGATCCCTACGTGTGGGGGAAAGCGCTCCCACCTCGGCGGCCGATGAAACACAAAATGCCAGGGGAGCCCCGGGGGGAAACTTCAGTGAGATTTGGCCACCTCCCACCGCCCACGTCCGGCCCTTCTCCACCAATTCTCTCTTCAGCCACCTCATGTGATCCCGAATGAAAACGTCCGGATCCGCGACCAAAACTCTTCGGCACCGCTCGAGTACCGCGTTCCTGAGGAAGTTCACCATCAACACGTTTTCATCGGGTTGAATGGCAATCCACATGCTTTTCAGGATGGATCGCACGGCCTCTGGTTCCTGGTCCCCCCAAGCTACCATTGCTCGAACCAGAGCACGGTCCACATGGGCATGGGCGTACTCCCCGTAGCCCTCGATCCTGACGTATTCCGAGAACTGGCTGGCCTGCCCTTCATCCGGCTTGTACGACGAATACAGGGGGTTTTGGGTCAGGTACTCCTGAATCTGCTCCTCGAATGGTTTCTCAGACGCCGTCAAGCTGGCCCAGAAGCCCTTCGGCTCACCGTCTTCGTCCTCCTCTACTACATCCACCCACATGGCGCCGGGGACACTCCCACCGCCTTCGACCGTCGCCGCCTTCAGGAACGCCACCTGGTTCCCCTCCGATCCCAGGGCGAGAAACTGGCCGATGGGATCTCCGGACATGTCCTCTGGGGAGATGGCGGCCGCAGCTGTATCGGGATCGTTGATCAGCCAAGCCCGGCGGATTCGGGGGATAAGATTCTGGGCGTTCTTTGAACTGCGGGCGAGGGCGAGCGCGGCCTCTCCCATTCCCTTTCTAACCAGGCTGACGAAGAACCATGCTTCGGCCGAGCTATTGCTCCTCGTCTGGACCAGGAGCTCCCGGTGCAACTCAAAAGTGTTTTCATCCGTTACTCTAGCCCCCGCATAGTGTGCCTTGGCGAACGGAGTCAGGTATTCCGGAGTTCTGTCCAGGAGCCTTGCCACGGTACTGTGTTCAATCTCTTCCGTGGATGAACAGGTTTCGAGAACGGTCCCTAGCAGCCCAAAGCGTTCCGGCCATTTCTTGTCCAGGTGCTGGGTGGTGGTCAGCAGTTTCCAGAGGGTCGTAAGGAGGTCGGAAGCGACCTCCTCGCAACCTCCTTTGGCCTGAAAGAGGATGAGCTTCACAAAGGGGGTGAAGGCTGTCGAAAGGTCGGACTCATCGGCCCCGGCCAGGATCGCCTCCAACTTTCCCACGAGCTTCGAGCCCACCTTCTCCGCCAAGTCCTTCGGCAGAAAGTACTCAGGAGGGTCCTCCTCCAGGACGGCCAACGCGAGCCCGACTGCCGCCTTTGTGCCCGCCCCCTCCGCCAGAATCTCCCACTCTTCAGGGGTCAACGTTGCAGCGGTGTTCAGCCTCTTGACCAGGTTGTCCCGGGCCTCCCCGGAGAGGTGGCCGCAGAGGCGCAGAGCTTCTTTCCGGTCGATCCCGGCCCAAGCACTTACCACGGCAGCCCACGAACGTGCCTTCCCCGTAGGCCACTTCCGTTTGTTTATCCGGGATTCGCAATCCCTGAGGAGGTCTCTCGCACCGGGAGTTCCTGCCAGATGAAGACCCGTGGCCGCTTCCGCGTCGCCCAGGATTTCACCAGCGAAGCCTTTCACCTCCTTCCCCGCGTGGGCTTCCATGGTTTCCCGAACCCCACCCAAAAGTGATTGGAGGTCCGGGGGGACTTTGTGCTGGAGCTTGGAGAGTTGCCCCCAGTACCCTTCCGCCCTCTCCGGTGCAAAAAGCAGGGATGCCCCGCACAGGCGAAGCAAAATCACCGCTCTCGGGACCTCCTTTAGCTCTGGGTTGGACAATAGCGGGTCGAAAGAGTCCAGGATCGTGCTATGGGTCTGCCCCATGGTTTCCTCCTAGGTGGTTCACCTATTGGCCAGTGGCGGAGTTGAAAGGCTACGCGCTTCCCATCACCGCACGGCTTAGCTCAGATCGAGTCAATCCCCCCCTCGTCGTCGTCTTTACCGCCTCCACCACCACCCGTCCCCTTGAGAAGTTTGTCCAGAAGTTCCTGCATCTCCGGAGGTAATCCCGCGGCGCCTCCTTTTGCGCCACCGGGAGTCGCTTCGCCCGGATCTTTCCCGGTTCGGATAGTCTGGTCAATCCTCGGGAAGTTCAGATCCATCACCGAAAAGTAGGCTCGAGCCATATGGCCAAATTGCTTTTCCGTGACGCCCCCGTCCTTGATCCAGGTGTCGCCGTACACAGTAATCTCACCATCTTCGGGATCCCACCCGAACTTCACGAAGCGAAGCCGATAGTTCAGGGTCCCAAGGAGCTTAAGGAGTTCGTCAGTGTGGGGGTTGTCGGGAGGGCAGGTGTGGTAGCCAAGGCTTCGCAGCTGGAGGAACTCGCCCCCCACCTCCAGGAGAACGAGAAGCTCGTACTCGCCATTGGCTCCCTTCACCCTCATCATAAGGGCGTCCCGATTTGGGTCTACGTAATACTTCAGACCCTCTGCATCCACCAACCCCTTCAACTGGGCCATTGTCAAGGCCATGCCTGGCTCCTGTTCCGTCGGTCCGGCCGACTCAACCCAGCCGGATGACCAGGGTGTTTCCCCGCCGAATGCATTCCGCCCGCGCTTCCGAGCTTTTCTCTTTCCCCGCGCTGTCGACCGCGGATACCTCCAGCCGGATGGTCTCCACACCTTCCAGTTCATCCCGCATCTGGGCAACGACCAGTGGCTCCATCACGCGGTTTCTGAAGATGCCGCTCACATCACGGGCTCCCAATTCTGGCTGCCATTCGGCAACCAGGTAGTCGAGGACACCTTCCTCCCACTCGAAGAACTGCCCTCTCCCAGCAACGGTGTCGGAAAAAGTCTCAAACTGAATCTCAAGGATCTGCCGTGCCGCCGCGGTATCGAGCCCCACAAAATCGAACAGGTGGGATATCCGCCCCAAGAACGCCTCACCCAGTCCCATTCGTGCGAAATGCGCTCTCATGGCCGCGCGGTCGGTGGCCGGTCCTTGGAGTCGCGACCCCCCGTCAGCCTCGAAGCCGATGGTTGTCTCATGCTGATAAACAGCGCCCGCGTTGGTCGTGAAGACGATAAACGAGCGGCGAAAGTCGAGGGGGTTCCCCTCCTTATCCTCGCACTGCCCATCATCGATGATTCGGAAGAGAAGTTCTCCAACATTCGGATCGGCTTTTTCGATCTCGTCAAAAAGCACGATACATTCCGGGTTATCGCGGATCTGGGAGAGCACGCCCCCCTTTCCGCGAACGTATCCGATGTAGCCCGGCGGGGGTCCAAAAAGCACGTTCTGAGCTGGGCCTCCATCCTGACCTGAGCCTTTGAGGGTGTTACAGTCCACCCTGAGAAGAGCCTCCTTTCCCCCACCCAAAATCCTGCTCAAAAGGACCGCGGTCTCGGTCTTGCCCACGCCGGTAGGGCCGGAGAAGAGGAAGGTGCCGCGGGGTTTTCCCGCTCGGTCCGTCCAACCCTTGATGCCCGCTACGAATGCTCTCGAGATGCCTTTGAGTACCTCGTCCTGCCCGGCGATCTTACTCTTCAGGTGTTCCAGGATCTCATCGGGGTCCAGGGCCTTCTCTCTCACCACGCTGTGGCCGATGGTGTCCTCAAGGGCCCTCCAGAGTTCTTGTTCCGTGAGCTTCCCTTGGGGAGGATTCTGGATCACACAGTACGCGCATGCCCCGTCCAGGAGTTGGATGGATTTTCGGGGCTGGGCCCGGTCAGGGAGGTATTCCTCGGCCAGTTCGACGGTCCGATCGATGAGATCCTCCGGGATCCCGACACCGTAGTACCGTTCTATCCCGGGATGCCTCGCATGCATGATTTGTTTGGTCTTTTCTGGGGACGGCTCTTCGATGGTGACGAGGGTGAACCGCTGTTTCAGGGCACCGTCCGGCTCGATGTAGTGCCGAAACTCGGCTGTCGTTGTACTTCCGATTATAGAAATCTCGCCGGTAATGATAGCCTGCTTAAAAGCTTCGTTCGCATCGGTAAAAGGCCCGCGATGGTCCATTCCGCTCTGGAACATGGAATGGGCCTCGTCCACGAACAGGATCACCTTCGGGTTGGCTGTGAGAATCCGGAGGAGGGAAGAAACCCTCTCCTCGTATTGACCGACATGGGAGGCGCCGGAGCGCAAGAAGATGGGTGAGAGCTCAAAGATGTCGTGATCTCGGAGTCGCTCCGGAACGAAAGGGTCCCCGGCCACTAAGAGACGGGCGAATTCGTACACGAGGGCGGATTTTCCCGTGCCGGGCAGCCCGATAATGAGGGGGCTGTGCTGCTTTCGTTGAACGAGGGCGTGAAAGAGGGATTGGAGAGGTTTCTCCATTTCCACAATCCCTTTTTGGGGGGATTCGCCCACCGTGAGCATGCGTCCGAAGGATCCCAGAGCGTCCATGACCTGCTTTCGCTCGTCAGACCCCCGCCAACCCCCAGGGTCGGCCCCGGCTTTCACTTGGGCTTTCCCGGGTCCGGCTTCGACCTGTTTCAGGGCCTCTTCGAGGGCTTCCGAGGAAGCACCGGTCGCCAACAGGTGCTCGCGGCCGGCCTGGCTTCGCAGAAGGGCCATGAACCAACCGATGGGCGTGAGAGGATCCCCGCCCTGGGACGCGAGGTCGTTGAGAACCGGCTTGAGGCTCTTCCCAAGGGGGACGGAATCCGGGGTAGTCTTCCTGATCTCCTTGGGTTTCGGAAGGTATTGAGCCAACTCGGGGATCCGTTCCTTGAGACCCGCTCCAAAATAGAGAGCGGGAAGCAGGACCTCCATTCCCATTGCCCTCCCCTCGGGTACACAACGTTTCGCGAAGTCCCGGACGGCTTCGGCCTCTCGATTCAGTCTCAGCGCCATCGCTTTTCCTCGGACCGGCCGGCGTTTTCCCACTCCTTGTGGATCCGCTCGAGATCCAAGGTGTTCCTGGGTGGCTGGGGAAGATCCCCCTTCGGAGAGGGCGAGTTGAAGCGGAGGGTCAGGCTCTGATACGCAAGGGCGGCGAACAGCCTGTTTTCCCCTTTGATTCCTGATTGGGAGTTGGTCTGGTACCGATGAAGGAACTCGGCGAAAGCTGGTCCTGCTCCCTGGCCATCCATCAAGGTCTCCGTTCCTCCAGAGGAAGGTGTCGCACGGGTCGCGGGAATCTCGCCCGGAAGTGGAATCGGCCGGAAAGCAAGGTAGGATCGGTTCATTCGGGCTGCAACATGGCTCCCAACAATCAATCCCTCGGTGCCAAAGCAGGAGTTCTCCACCTGGACAGGCGACTAAGCCGCGAAGTAGCTTCACCGCCAATCTTTCCCTGAGGAGCGAGAGACATGTCGAACGGAGACCGGGAAAAGGGCCCCGCATGGCTCAGGGCCCAAGTCGCTAGCTACCGATCGGTTTACCCGCATTTCCAACGATACGCAGAAGTCCTGCAAGCCATCCTTCAGAAGGCCGGTGCGGACTTGGCTCCCCTGGCCATCATCCAGAGCCGACCCAAATCCATCGCGAGTTTCGCCGAGAAGACATGGCGGAAACGAGGAAAATACGCCGACCCGATTCATCAATTGACCGATCTTTGCGGGACTCGTGTCATCTGCCGAACACGGTCGGAGGTCGAGGCGATGAGCGGTTTCATAAAGGACACTCTTAATATCGATTGGGCCAACAGCCTTGACTGCAGTCAGCGATTAGCGCCCACCGAATTCGGATATAGGTCGGTCCATTACATCGTGTCCTTCCCGGTCAGCGCGGGAGAGGTCTACGACATCCCTATACCCGAAGAGGTCGTCTCAAAACCAGCTGAAATCCAGGTCAGAACCGTGGTAGAGCATGCCTACGCGGACTTCGTCCACGACCTTTCCTACAAAGGTGCATTCCGGGTTCCTACCTCGTGGGTGCGGGAGCTGGCCGGAGTCGCGGCAGCCCTCGAGGAAGCCGACCAAGCGTTTTCACGGATCGAGGAACGGCTGAGCCTTTACGCAACGAACTACGGTGCCTACCTGAACGAGGAACAGATCAGAGAAGAGATCGAGACGCTGGACGTCATCCTCGAGTTTGATTCAGAGAATGCCGAGAAAGCCGTTCGTCTCGCGAAACTCGCCCACCATGGCGAGGACTGGGGAAAGGCAGAGGCGGCACTCAAACCGTTCGTTGATCCCGAATGCCCCGAGGCCTCGCCCCAGCCGGCCCTAAGGGAATTGGGAATCACCTACTGCAAGAAATACGCGCCGGGATCCGAAGAGTATGATGCCGGACAAGAGTACCTCGAGATTGCCAGCGCACCGGAATTCGCCGATGTGGACGCCCTCTGCTCGTTGGCAGGGACCTGGAAAGGAAAGGATGAGGCAAAGGCGAGGAACTACTACCGGAAGGCCTTCGAGATCGATCCGTACGACCCGTATGCCCTCGGAAATTTCCTCGAATATGAACTGCCAGAAAACCCAGGGTTTTTGGGGGTAGCCCGACCACTCATGCGCCAGGCGGTAGACCGGTGCCAGGCACAGAGCGATGCCGGAGTGAACATGCCTTGGGCTTTCTACGACATTGGCAAGTTCCTTCTCTTGTTGGGGGATCCTATCGGCAGTCTGGACGCCTATGCCAAGGCTCTATCCGTCACCTCCGCACCTTTTATGGTCGAGACCTCGCTCGCTTCCGTCCGCCGCCTCGAATCCGTCGCCGACCAACTCCCCGGGTTCGAATGGGTCCGCCGGCTGCTCGCACTTGGCCTGGCAACTCGGTTCCCTTCGGAGGCCAGACTCGAAGCGGTACGCGATCTCGTCAGCCCAGGAGACTACGCAGTGGAACCACCGGTCCTGATCGTGGCCGGGGGAACCGATCCCAGAATCGAGGAAGAAATCAGAGGGTATTCGGGTCTCCTCCGGGCGGTAATGGCAGGGTTTAGCGGGACGGTCATCTCCGGAGGTACGGTGGATGGCATCAGCGGCTTGGTCGCAGACACTGCCGAGTCTTTTCCCGACCAGGTCTACACGATTGGCTACCTCCCCGCCCCCACCCATGACAGCAGGCATGAGAGAACCGGGCCGGCTCGGTATTCCGAGATCCGGCACACTCAAGGGAGCGAGTTCACTCCCTTGGAACCTTTGCAGAGTTGGATCGATCTGTTGGCGTCGGGTGTCCAGCCTGGGCGCGTCCGGGTTCTCGGGATAAATGGGGGGGATATAGCGGGAACCGAATACCGGATCGCGCTGGCCTTAGGGGCGCGGGTCGGCCTCGTTACCGGAAGTGGCCGTGAGGTCGGGCGCATTCTTTCCGACCCCTTCTGGTCTCGGTCCGCCGGACTCGTGGCTCTTCCCGACGACCCTGCAGTAGCCCAGGCATTCACGTGTTGGGAGCCGCCCCAGGGATCATCGGTTTTCAGGGACTCCATAGCTCCAGCGATCCACGAGGAGTACCGGCGTGAAAGGATGTCGACTCGGCAGGTCAACGATCCTGCCCTCGCCGACTGGGATTCCCTCCGGCCGGATTTGAAGGAATCAAACAGGGACCAGGCTGGCCACCTACTGACCAAGCTCGAGGCCATCGGTTGTACTTGTGAAGAGGCGGAGGGGGGCACTGTTGCGTCCGGGGAGTTCACGGACGCAGAGGTGGAGATCTTGGCTCAGATGGAGCACGGCCGTTGGGTTGTCGAAAGGCTCCTCTCGGGCTGGGAGCCTGGGGAGGACCGGGACCCTACCGGAAAGAGGAGCCCCTACCTGGTGGCTTGGTCGGAGCTCTCGGAGGAGGCCAGAGAACTGGATCGACAGACGGTCCGAAAGATCCCCCACTTCCTTGACGCCGTGGGTTACCGAGTGAGGAGGGTCTCGTGAACGATCTGTCGGTCCCACCCAAAGGGACGGGAGACGCAGGGCCGTCCCCGAACCTCGCTCGGCCCGTGCCCGTCGTCCGGCTGATCATCCAGAACTCCCAGGGAAAGGTTCTATTCCTTCGCCGGGCAGAGACCGCCTACGCCGACGGTGGTTGGTGCCTCCCCGGGGGAAAAGTGGACTATGGTGAGACGGTGGAAGCGGCCGCCAAAAAGGAACTGCTGGAGGAGACCTCTCTGATCTGTCAGAAGCCTCGGTTCCTGTTCCATCAGGACAGCCTTCCACCGTATCCCGGATCGATGCATTGCATCAATTTCTACTACGAATGCACGGTTACCGGGGAATTGAACGTGAATCCGGAATCAAGCGATTGGATATGGATGGGGCCCGAGGAGCTCGAAGCCCATGAGGTGGTGTTTCGAAATGACGAAGCCGTGACGCGCTTCTGGGGAGAGAGTCACCTGCCATACTCCGACGAGGGTTAAAAGCCCGGCTCAGGCTGGTTTTTGGGGAGCGGAGAAGACCGCCAATGCGACGCAAATGGAATAGCATCCAATGGCCCCTGGCGTTTGTTCTGGCGCTTGCGGCCATTATCCTCGGGTTCATCGGCTTCGCCCGCTTTTCTGCGAGCACCGGCCAAGCCCGTACCCACTGGGATACCCTTTACCTGGCCGTTCAACTATTCGCCATGCAGTCCGGAGCGGTATCGGGTCCGGTCCCGTGGCAACTTCAAATCGCCCGTTTTCTCGCCCCGGCCGCGGCAGCCTACGCGGCCTTAGGTGCCCTGGCCATCCTCTTTCGCGACCAGCTGGAGAGGTTCCGGATTCGTTTTCTTCGGAGCCACACCATCATCTGCGGCTTGGGCCGGAAGGGAATGTTGTTGGCTGAGGCTCTCAAGGCTCGAGGGGAAAGGGTGGTTTTGATCGAGAGCGATACGGAGAACGATTTCATTGAGGCAGCTCGAGACTTCGGTGCACTGGTCCTACTAGGAGACGCCCGGGCTCCGCGGATCCTCCGGAAGGCCCGGGTGAACCGAGCCAGCCACTTGGTCGTGGTAACCGGCGACGACGGGGTGAACGCAGACGTCGCCGTAAGGGCTCGGGGGATCGTCACGAACCGAAAAGGCCCGGCTCTTTATTGCCTGGCCCACATCGTCGGGCCAGAACTCCGAAGCCTCCTCCGTGTGCAGGAGATGGGGAAAGCGACAGAGGAACCGTTCCGGGTCGATTTCTTCAACGTATTCGAGGGTGGAGCAAGGGCCCTTCTGAGGGATTACCCCGTGTCCGGGGACAGGGGAGGATGGAGGACTCCAGAGGGCCACATAGTCGTGGTTGGCCTTGGCCAGCTTGGCGAGAACTTGGTTCTCCATGCCGCTCGCGATTGGCGAATCAACAAGGGACCGTCGACCCACCCCCTGCGGGTCACCATAGTCGACCAGTCAGCCGCAAGTCACATCGAGTCACTACTGGTCCTGCACCCATGGCTGGGCCAGGTCTGTCAGATGATGCCGGTGGAAGCCCCCTTTGATTCGAGGGAATTCGCTGAGGCCCAATTCTTGTTCGACGAAGACGGGGCCGGGGCCGTTTCCACGATCTTCATCTGCGTGGACGACGATTCCCAGGGCATCTCAGCCGCTCTCCTGCTGTACCGCCGAGTCAAGGACAAAGGCGTACCGATTGTAATCCGGACAGCCCACGGAGCGGGCCTGGCCTCCTTGCTCAGGCAGGAGCCGATCGCCGACGGAGACCTCTCCAGCCTTCAGGCTTTTGGCCTCCTTGACCGTATGTGCAACCCGGACCTTCTCTTGGGAGGTGTAAACGAGATTCTGGCTCGGGCCATGCACGAGGAGTACCTCAAAGATCGAAGACGCGCCGGGGAAGGTCTTGGAACAAACCCAGCCCTCGTGCCATGGAGTGATCTGGAAGAAGGCCGAAAAGAGTCGAACCGGGCTCAGGCTGCTCACATCGGCACCAAGCTCGCGGCCATCGGATGCGATCTGATCACGTTATCCGATTGGGACCCGGACAACTTCCAGTTTGAGAACGACGAGCTTGAGAAACTGGCGGAGATGGAGCACGATCGCTGGGTAAAGGAGCGTAAACAAACGGGCTGGACTCTGGGACCGAAACAGCCGGAGGGAACCACCAGCCCATACCTGGTGCCCTGGCGCCAGTTGGATGAAGATGTTCGGGAACTCGATCGTACCTTCATCCGGACCCTCCCCGACCTTTTGGCGAGATCTGGGTTTCAGATCGTTCGCATCAAATAAGAGGAGTGCTGAAAATGGGTTTCTTTTCAAAATTGTTCGGTGGGAATGCGCCGGCGTGTTCCTCCTGCGGAAAGCCAGCCACTCACACCTCCATCGACCTCGTTGGCAAAAACGTTGACGGAGTGAGGTGTAAGGTTTGCGGTCAGACGTATTGCCTTCTCTGCAAAACTCCCGGGAAAGAGTTGCTGGTGTGCGACGGCTGTGGAAGCGATCAGGTCTCTTTCCTTGTGGACGGAAAAGCGCCCTGAAGAAACACTTCTCAACACACATACTCTTAAGGCCCCGCCAACGTGGAAGGGACCTGTGCGGAGGTCCGAGGACCCTCGGTGAATCCCCGGGCCACGGCAGATAGCCGCCCCGCCTGAGCGGCCTCTGCCCTTGAAATGGTCGACTTTTCCAATACTATGACACTCGACAATAGTATGAGGTTGCTCCCCCAACCGGAAATGTGAGAAGGTCAGGTAGATACCGACAGCGGCACATTACCCTATGTGGATTCGCCTTCGGCTGGGTTGCTGTCGGACTCTCACCGATCCATAGGGAGGTGTCCGTCCATGGCCAATTCAGGCACGTGGAAAGTGATGGGTCTTCTTCACTTTTTCGTCCTCACGATCTCTTCCGGCTGTGATTCAGGGTCCCAGGCAGCGGTACCTTTCGTAACCTTCGACAGTGCCGGAATCGTGGTAATCGAGAACTATCAACCGGAGTGGCATGCGGGAACCGGATGGACTATCCCTGGCATACCGATCCTGGATATCGGAGGGTTGAGTGATGAAGCGGGTTTCGACCTCTTCAGGGTTGTCGGGGTAATCCGGCTCCAAAGCGGGAGCCTGGTGGTAGGGAATGCCGGGGCGGGCGAATTACAATTCTTCTCAAAAGACGGTGTTTTTCTCAATAGCTCGGGCGGTACGGGAGACGGCCCCGGAGAATTCCAACGCATGAGGCTGCTCAGGGGATACCGAGGGGACTCACTTGCCGTGTTCGACTCGGAGCACCGGCGAGTATCGATTTTCTCCAACGAAGGGTCCTTTTCCAGGTCCTTCCGTTTGGCCCCATTCCTCGCGGCACCGGTATTCGTCCACGAGATCCTCCCGTTGCCGGACGGCTCGATAGTGGCCGGCGCTTTTCCCTACCGATCCCGATTAGAAAGAGTCGAAGGGGGTACCAGCCGAGACACCACGACAGTGATCAGGTGTACTCCTCAGGGGGAATTGATCGATACCATCGGCCGGTTTCCGGCCGGAGAGTTCTTCTCTGGGCCGGATGTACCCCGGTGGGATGTGCCCTTTGCCAGGGGATCGTCCTTCGCCATTAGCCCAGGAGGGTTGGTTTTTGGGGATAACGAAACCCCCGGGTTTGATTTGGTTGGATTCGACGGAGGCCCCCAAAAGATAATCCGCAGAGACCGGGTCCTCCAACGGGTTAGCGAAGACGATGTCACCCGGTGGAAACAGCTGGTCCTGGAGGGGGCATCCGACAATGACACGCGCCAAACTCTGAGGGATTTGGCTGAACAGACAATCCCCCCTGAGACCATGCCGGCATACCAGAGGGTCTTGGTCGATCTTCTCGGTTACTTCTGGATTGAGGAACACCGACCGTTCTCCACAGGTGGAGGGGTTTGGACTGTCTTCGACCCAAACGGGCGGCTCCTTGGGGAGGTCGCCACCCCCCCTGGGCTCCAGATCCATCAAATCGGGGAAGACTTCGTTCTTGGAGTGTGGCGGGATGAACTCGAGATAGACCACGTCCAGATGTATACCTTGAACCGGACCCCTTCCTCGGGTTAGTCCTGGGCCGCCCCAAGGTGGCTCCCATGTCAGCCCAGGAGATAGCTCAAAACGATGGTCGTCCTGGATCATAAAAACGGGAGGAAGAGCCAGCGCCGTCCGAGGCGTCACAGCCATCTCGGTGGCGTCAGCCCAGAAGCCTTCGAGGAGGCTTTACGCAGCGGCTCCTAGCTGTCCACGATACCGTGGGAAGTCCAGACAGGACGGGGCCCCACACGGTCGAAGAGGAGTCAGGATGGCCCGCGAGGCCAGCGGAGGCTCGCCACCGACCTCAAATCTATCAGGCCGCCAGGGGCCAAGCACCGGCAACCGGCAGGATCTCCGGGGAGCCTGAGGGCAGGCCCTGACACGATTCCCCGTCGCTGCCCTTGGCGCATCCCCCGGCACCAATGGATGATTTGGTGCGTCTCAGCCCTGCGTCGAAGCGTAGAGCTTCAGAGCGGGTTCAAGATATTCGTGGAAGTAGAGACAGGCCTCGCGATGGTAAGGGCTGTCGGGATCACGGCTGTACTTGGGGCACCCCCCGAGACAGAGAGGAAGAAAACAGCAGCTCGAGCACGTGGGGTTTTGGAACGGATCCAGCTCGACCCACTTGCGGTAGTTGGCGTGCTCCTGGTAGCTCCCGCCTATCGGACCCGCGGCTCGTTCCGGCTCGTGCACTTCGAGGCCGCATTTGTGCACCAATCCGGTGGGATGCACACATAGCGAAAGTTCGCTGTGAGCCCCGCAGGCCCGGGTTATCGGCCGCGGCAGGCAGAGGACCTCGGCCGGATCGAGGTCGGAGCCGAGTTCGAGCACCGTCTGCTGAAAAGCGCGCACGTGGTCGAAGAAGTCGTCGGTTGGTATCATCGTGTCGCAGGTGTGCGAACAGACGGAGCTCAGTGGGCCGATCGAGGCGATGTAGGGGTGAACCGATCGTCCGGCCTCGAAACAGCCGATCTCCCGTAGGTGCTCGAGGACCGCCCACGCACCGGCGACCGAATTCAAATCGACATTGATCCGTACGATGACCTTGAAGCGCTTCGAAGCGGCGAGGATGCCACGCACCACGGCGTCGAAGCTCGATCCGCCGCCTGCCCGCGGTCGCGTACGATCGTGCACTTCCCGGGGACCGTCGAGGGTGATTTGGACCTCTTCCAGACCGAATCCGACCAGGAATTCGACCATGTCCTCGTCGAGCAGGGTGCCGTTCGTGGCCATGGCGGCCCGGTACGGGAGACCGTGGCGGGCGGCCACCTGTTGGAGGCGGGACGAGATTTCCTCGATCGACTTGCGGGCAAGCAGGGGTTCGCCTCCGAACCAATCGACCTCGATCCCGTCGATCTCGCGGGCGGCGGCCTTGATCTCGACCTCTGCGATCACCGCTTCGCGGGTTTCCTGTCGCATCATCAACCCGTGGCGTACCTGGTAGCAGTACGTGCAGCGCAGATTGCAGCCCATTGTCGGAAGGATCGTGAGATTGAGGGTCCTCATCTCGGGGCCAGCCGCCACGAAATGCTTGATTGCCTCCAACTCGTCCAGTTCCTGATCGACGAAAAACTCCGCCTTCGCCAGCCCCGCAATCAGCTCTTTTCCCTCAGGTGGGACGTCCGTGTTGAGATCGAAGGCTGTGCCTTCCGGGAGGGAGTCTATCACCAGGTCCAGGGCGTGGGGAATCCGGACCATGTTCCCTGTCCGGCAGTTGAACAGAAAAACGCGCTCATCCCGGTCGCGGATCTTCCGGTTGTACTGCGAGGGCCGGTAGCCCATGACGGCTATTCAGAGCCTCCAGCGATGTCGGACGGGTTGATGGGGCGTGCCCGAGTCTATTCTCCAGGACCGGCCCAGTGCCCGTCGAGCGGCTACGCGAGGCAGACGTTCCGGCAGCCGCACAGACGTGCACGCAGGCGGGTGGGGGTCGCCTCGAGTACCCACAGGTCGTCGAGTTTGATCTTCGCAAGCTCCGCCTTCGGC
>JANQDZ010000039.1 GCA_028278645.1 Longimicrobiales bacterium
GGACGTCAGAGAGGCAAACACACGCCTCAGCGGGGCCCGAAACAGGGGGTGCGGGACCCGGCTCAGTCCGTCGCCCGAAAACCGTCCATGGTCGGATGGGACAGATGCATGCCCGTATGGGCGCCGCCTCATGATCTCAAGGGCGGCTGGTGCGTCCTCCGATCCGCCCCTGGAAGATCGTGATGAGACACGAGGATGCTCCAAGGGGCGCCAGAAAATGGAGAGTGGCCCGCGAAGCTGCTCCGGAAGGCGTCGTGGGAGGAGTCGGATCTCACGTCGGGGTGGCTAGGAGGCGTCACCATCTGACGGCGAGGGGCGGAAGAAGCCCACGCGGGGGTCTCATCAGCCAAACACGCGGGGGCCTCATCAGCCAAACACGCGGGGTCTCATCAGCTAAACAAGCAGGGGTCATCAGCCGACCCCTCCTGGAACCCACCACCGGCCGGATTCAAACCCACCACCGGCCGGATTCCAACCGATCCCCGGCCGGCTTCGAACCCATCCCCGAACGTTTCCGAAACCCACACCCAAGCTTCCTGGGCAGATGGGCCGAGCCGGCGGGTGTTTCGAACTCGTCCGCGAACAAAAGGCGCCGGCGCCCTCAACCCGGAGGGAGTTTGGGTCCGGCGCCACGTCCACCCCACAATTCCAATTGATCCCCCATCAGGTCATATTATTCGGATTCTGCCAAAGGTCCGGTGTTGGAAGACCGAAGGAGGCCAGGCCCGTGGAAGCGGTCCTACAGTTATTGAGCGTCCTGCTACCGATGGGGTACCTACTCGCTGCGGTAACCTACCTTGTCGTCTTCCTGGAAGCTCCTGAATGGGCCCGATCCTGGGCAACGCGAATCACGTTGGGGGCGGTGGGTTTCCACCTCCTCTACCTCGTATTGGCGGGCTTCACCTACAAGCACGTTCCCATGGCCAACCCGTGGGAGGGGTTCTCCTTCATCGCCTTCGCGGTTGCGGCTGTCTATCTGGCTTTGGAGTGGCGATCGAAAGACCAGGCCACGGGCGTGTTCCTCATGGTGCCGGTGCTTTTCTTCCAGGTCCTCTCCAGCGCCTTCGTCACGCGCTCGGAGAACGTGGCTGAGATCCTTCGTGGGCCCCTTTTTGCAGTCCATGTAACGACGGCCCTTTTGGGTTATGTGGCCCTTTCGGTAGCGGCTGTTTACGGCTCGATGTATGTGCTGCTGTACCGGGAAGTAAAAACCCCCCGCATCGGTTTGATCTTTCGGAGGTTGCCGAGCCTCGAAACCCTTTCGCGATTGAACCTGGCAGCGGTCTTTCTCGGATGGACCGCCATCACCCTGGCCATCCTCCTGGGCAGTATCTGGGCGAATGAGTTGGGTTCAAGAGGGTGGTTGGAGGGGGCCTTTTTCAGAGATCCGAAGTTCCTTTTGACTGTGGCCCTGTGGGGGTTCTATGGCTTCACCCTAGGGGGTCGGTACCTGTTTCGGTGGCCCAACCGGCAGGTGGCGTATCTTTCCATCGCTGCGTTTGTGCTCCTCCTCGGCTCGTCCTTGGCAGTGAACCTCTTCCTCCCCTCGTTCCATCGGTTCTCCTGAGTCCATGGATCTCATAGTCCTCGGTGTAAGCCACAAGACCGCCTCGGCTCGGATCCGAGACGAGGTCCAGGTGCATGCTGAGGAAATGGGTGTCGTTTACTCCAGGCTGAGGGCCCACTCGGAGCTCCTCCGAGAGGTCCTGATCCTCTCCACCTGCAACCGGACCGAGTTCTACGGGTTCGCCAAAGATCGGGCTGAGGCCGACCAGCTCCTTCGGGAGACTGTCGACGAAGTGAAAGGCGTTTCCCACTTCAACAACGGAAAACACACCTACTCCTGGTCTGGCCGAGAGACGGTCCGACACCTGTTCAGGGTCGCGTCGGGAATGGACTCGATGATGATCGGCGAGTCACAGGTCCTCGGGCAGGTGAGAGAAGCCTTCGATACCGCGGACAATCACAAGGCCGTAGGCGCCCTTCTGACCCGCCTGTTCAACACAGCGGTCCACGTCGGAAAACGGAGCCGGACTGAAACCGAGATCGGGAAAGGGACGGTTTCGGTTGCCCACGCGGCCGTGGAAATGGCTCAGAAGATCGTGGACCGGATCGACCGGTGCCCGGTCCTGGTGGTGGGAGCCGGAGAGACTGGGGCTTTGGTGGCGCGGCACTTCGCGGATGCCGGTCCCAAGGTGCTTTCGGTCGTGAATCGCACCTTCGAGCGGGCTCAGGCGCTGGCCGACGAACTGGGCGGGAAACCCTTACGGTGGGAAGACATGGACCGGGCCCTGGTGGAGGCCAAGATCATCGTGACCGCCACCGGAGCAAGGGAGCCCATCATCGATCCTAACCGGATGGCAAGGGTCCTGAAGCGCTCGGCCCTGGGACCCAAAGTGGTGGTGGACATCGCAAACCCAAGGAACGTCCATCCCGATTCAGGTAACCTCGACAGGCTTTTCCTCTTCGATCTGGACGCCCTCGAAAGCGTTGCGGAACAGAATCAAGCGCGCCGGAGGAAGGAGATCCCCAAGGTCGAGGGGATCATCGTCGAGGAAGTGGACCGGTTCCTGGCCTGGTACGAATCACTCGATATGGTCCCGGTGATCCGGGCTCTCCGGGGGCGGTTCCAGGAAATCGCAGAGAAGGAAATGGCCCGGCAGGTCAAAAACTTCGACTCTGGGGACCTGGAGGCCCTCAAAGAGTACACACGGGCCCTGTTGAACAAACTCCTCCACCAGCCGACCACCCTGATTCGGGGAGTGGAGCCATCCAGCAAGCACGGGATCCATAAGCTGGTGGCCATCCAGGAGTTGTTCGAGTTGGACCTGGAGGGCTTCAGAAAGGGGACTGGAGAGTCCAAAGTTGATGCCGGGACTGAAAAAGACCGAAACGCCAAAGCCGACGGCGAAACCGACCCCTCCTCTTCCGAGACTGGTGGGGACGAGGTGGACTCGTGACCGGATCAAGAGGCCGGGTTCGAATTGGTACCCGCGGATCGGCCTTGGCCCTCTGGCAGGCTGAATATGTCGCATCGGCTCTGAAGACCCTCCCTGACGGGCCGGAGGTGGAGTTTGTTCTGGTCAAGACGGAGGGGGACAAGATCCAGGACGTCCCACTATCGAAGGTTCAGGGAAAAGCCTTCTTCACGAAGGAGATCGAAGAGGCCCTTCTCGAAGGCGCCGTGGACCTGGCCGTCCACAGCCTCAAGGACCTGGCCACCGGATTGCCCCATGGGCTCGAGCTAGGAGCCGTCATGGAACGGGAAGACGCCAGGGACGTCCTCCTCTGTTCACCGTCTGTTGTGCCAGGCGGACCCCTCCCTTCGCCAGAGGCCCTTCCCATGGGCGCAAAAGTCGGGACCAGTAGTCTCCGCCGCCGGGCGCTACTGGCCCGGTGGCGTACGGATTTGGAGATCTCCCACCTGAGAGGGAACGTGCCCACCCGGATCCGAAAGCTCGACGAGGGCCAGTACGACGCCATCGTCCTGGCGGCGGCTGGGGTTAAACGCCTGGGCCTAGAGGACAGGATCTCCGCCTATCTCCCCATCGACGGGTTTCTTCCGGCGGTTTCCCAAGGTGCCATCGGTATCCAGATCCGGGCCGGAGAGGACGATCTGGGCGGATGGGTGAGGGCTCTCGACCACCCCGATACGAGGGCCGCCACCGCTGCCGAGCGGTCTTTCCTTCGGACCCTGGAGGGAGGATGCCAGGTTCCGGTGGGGGCGTACGCGGTGGTGGAGGGAAGCCGGCTTTTGCTCAAGGGTACAGTCTGCTCGTTGGACGGGGCCCGGGCGGTGGATGGAGAGCTGACGGGGACCCTCTCCGAAGCGGAGGCCCTCGGGCAATCCTTGGCTCGTGACCTGGAGGGGAAGGGGGGGCGGGAGATCCTGGAAGAGATACGGGAGGCGGAGTCGTGAGCAGGGAGCTTGCCCTGTCGGGGGTCGGTGTAGCAGTGACCCGAGCGGAAGGGAAGGACGGACCCCTCAGAACCCTCCTCAAAAAAAGGGGGGCCCGGGTGTTGGACTGGGGTTGCGTGACCTTCTCCCCCCCCGAGGACCTTTGTCCCTTGTTGGCTAGTTTAGCCAGGATCCGTGACTACGACTGGATCTGTTTTTCTTCGCCCCGAGCAGTGGAGGCGGTGGTCAGCCGAATTCCGGATCCGGTCGCGGGGGTGCGGATCGCCGCGGTGGGGCCAACCACTGCGGCTTCACTCCAATCGGCTGGCTGGGAGGTCCATCGGGTACCGAAGCGGGGGACAGGAGATGCCCTGGTCGAGGAGTTCCATCGGGCCGGTGATGCTTCAGGTGCCAGGGTGTTTTTCCCCGCAAGCGCCATCGCTCGAGACGTCATCCCCTCGGGTCTCGAAAAGTTGGGCGCGGAGGTCGACCGAACAACGGCCTATAGGACGGTCACGCTACCGGTCGACGAGGCCCCTTGCCGAGAGGCTTTCGAGGGAGGCACCGTCCAGGTGGTGACCTTCGCAAGCCCATCGGCAATGGAAGCTCTGCGAGGCGGGATCGGCGAAGAGCTTTTCGATGAGCTCGCGACTTCGTTGCCGGCGGCGGTGATGGGGCCCACTACCGCCCAGGCCTTGACGGAGGCCGGGTGGATGAACCTATCGGCGGCTAAGGAACCCACCTTGGCCGGGTTGGTCGACGCGGTGGAGGAAGCTATTAGGTCCACGTAGATCGACGGGCTCCGGAAGGGCGAGCTCCGACCGGATGACCGGAACACCAAAAAGCTAGGCGAAACGGCAGAAAAGTTCGGACTGAAAGGCGATACACCCATGGCATTTCCCACTCAACGGCCCCGGCGGCTCCGGAAGACCGAGAACTGGCGGAGGCTGGTTCGCGAGACGGCTCTTTCCACCGATGACCTCATTGTCCCGCTTTTTGTGGTCCCCGGGGAAGGCGTGAACAATCCTGTCGTCAGCATGCCCGGCGTATCCCAACAGTCGGTGGATCAGGTAGCTGAGGAAGCTTCAGAGATCCATGGCTTGGGAATCCCGGCCGTCATTCTCTTTGGTGTTCCTGACGACGAAGACAAAGACCCGGAGGGGACGGAAGCCTATAACCCGGAAGGCCTGGTTCCCGGGGCAATTCGTGCCATTAAGGACGTGGCCCCGGACCTACTCGTTTGGGCCGATGTCTGCATGTGCGAGTACACCAGTCATGGCCATTGTGGTGTTCTGACCGAGCAGGGAGAGGTACAAAACGATCCCACCCTCGAGCTGCTTGCTCGCGCCGCCTTGGCTTACGCCCAGGCGGGCGCGGATGCCGTGGCTCCGTCGGACATGATGGACGGGCGGGTATGGGCCATCAGGGAAACCCTGGACGACCAGGGCTTTGTGGAGACACCCATCGTCTCCTACGCGGCGAAATACGCGTCGGCTTTTTATGGCCCCTTCCGTGACGCTGCCCAATCGGCTCCTGCTTTTGGTGACCGGAAGGCCTATCAGATGGATCCGGCGAACGTGGACGAGGCCTTGAAAGAGGTCGAGCTGGATATCGACGAAGGAGCCGACATCCTCATGGTGAAGCCCGCCCTGGCCTATCTCGATGTGATCCGCCGGGTGAAGGCCACGTTCGGCCTGCCCACCGCCGCCTATCAGGTTTCCGGCGAGTATGCCATGATCAAGGCTGCATCCCAAAACGGCTGGGTCGACGAAAAACGAGTGGCGATGGAGAGTCTACTGGGGATCAAGCGGGCCGGGGCAGATATGATCCTGACCTACTTCGGGAAGGACGTCGCTCGGTGGCTGGCGGAAGAGGGATAAGGGAGAAGGGGTGACCATGTCTGGGCATGAGCTGAGCAAAAAACTCTTCGAGCGGGCCAAGGAGACCATCCCGGGAGGTGTGAACAGCCCGGTGAGGGCCTTCGGGAGTGTGGGTGGGGACCCGCTTTTTGTCGTCCGGGCCGATGGCGCCCGCATCACCGATGCCGACGGGAAGGAATACCTGGATTTTGTCGGGTCCTGGGGGCCCATGCTCCTGGGGCACAACCAGGAAGGGATCCGCCGGGCTGTGTACGAAGCCCTGAAACTCGGCACGTCGTTTGGGGCCCCGACCACTCGGGAGATCGAGCTAGCGGAGTTGGTCGTCGAGCTGGTCCCGTCGGTAGAGGTGGTTCGGCTCGTGAACTCCGGGACAGAGGCCACGATGAGCGCAGTGCGCCTGGCCCGAGCCGCCACTGGCCGCCCCCGCATGGTGAAGTTCCGAGGAGGGTACCACGGCCACGCCGACGCTTTCCTGGTGGAAGCCGGATCAGGGGCAGCGACCCTGGGTGTTCCCTCGAGCCCGGGCGTGACTCCTGGCGCGGCCCAAGACACCCTTGTGGCCGACTATAACAGTCTGGAGTCGGTGGAGAGCCTCTTCGACACCTACCCCGGCGAGATCGCGTGTGTCATCGTGGAGCCGGTGGCAGGGAATATGGGGTGTGTGCCCCCAATTGAGGGCTTCCTCGAAGGTCTCCGGGAGGTGTGCACGAAAGAAGGGGCTATCCTCATCTTCGATGAGGTGATGACCGGTTTTCGGGTGGCCCTCGGAGGAGCCCAGGAGCGATATGGAGTCATGCCTGACCTCACCACCTTGGGGAAGGTCATTGGTGGTGGGCTTCCGGTGGGGGCCTATGGGGGGCGGGAGGACCTCATGCGGCAGATTGCACCGGACGGCCCGGTGTACCAAGCAGGCACACTCTCCGGGAACCCCCTTGCCACATCGGGCGGGATCGCCGCCCTGTCCTTCCTGAAGGAAACCCCGGAGGTATTCGAAACCCTGGAGGAACGGGGCCAGCAGCTCGAAGCGGGTGTCAAAGAGATCATCAAAGACCACGGGTACCCTCTTTCCTGGACCCGTGTCGGATCCATGGCTTCCTTGTTCTTCACTCCTGACGAGGTGACGGACTGGGAGTCCGCAGCCCGGTCTGACCGGGAGGCCTTCAAGGGGTTCTTCTGGGGGATGTTGGACAGCGGTGTCTACCTGGCTCCCAGCCCGTTCGAGGCCCTCTTCCTCTCATCGGCCCATACGCAGGGGGACATTGTTGAGGTTCTGTCGGCTACCAAGGAGGTCCTCAGAGCAGTTTTTGAGGGCGGGACGACCTGACGGATGACCGGGATTGAACCGCCCTTTCTGGCCGCTTGCCGAAGGAAGCCGGTACCGTTCACGCCGATCTGGATAATGCGGCAGGCGGGACGCTACCTGCCCGAGTATCGAAAAGTCAGGGAAAAAGTAGACTTCCTGACCCTCACCAAGACCCCCGAGCTGGCGGCGGAAGTGACCATTCAGCCCATTCGGCGTTTCGGCTTGGATGCGGCGATCCTTTTTAGTGATATCATGACGCCGGTGGAAGGAATGGGGGTGGACCTGGGCTTCGATCCGGGCCCTGTGATCGGGAACCCCATCAGAACCCTGGAGGACGTGGAGCGCCTCCGGGTGCCGGATCCGAGGGAAACGGTACCCTTCGTTTTTGAAGCCATCGGGATCCTTCGAGAGGAGCTCCCAGATTCAGCTCCCCTCATCGGCTTTGCAGGAGCCCCTTGGACTTTGTTTTGCTACCTGGTGGAAGGGGGCGCTTCGAAGACGTTCATCGGGGCCAAATCCTTCCTCTTCGCCGAGCCGGACGCTGCCAGGATCCTGCTGAACAAACTCGCCGATCTGATGTCGGCGTACCTCAGAGCACAGGCCGAGGCCGGTGCCCAGGCCCTCATGGTCTTCGACTCATGGGCCGGCCTCCTCAGCCCGTACGAGTTCCGTAGCTTCGCTCTCCCGGCGGTCCGGAGGACCCTTGCAGGCCTCAGGGGCCTCGAACTGCCCCTGATCTACTTCCCCAACCAGGGGTCCACGCTCCTGGAGGACGCGACCCTGGCCAGCGCCGATGTCCTGGGCATCGACTGGCGTTTGCCCCTTTCCCGAGCCCGTGCGGTCGTGGGGCCGGAGGTGGCGGTTCAAGGGAACCTGGATCCAGCGGCCCTTTTTGCGCCAAGGGAGGCCCTGGGGACCCAAATCCGCTCGGTCCTGAGGGAGGCTGGGCCCGGACCCGGGCACATCTTCAACCTGGGGCACGGGATCGAACGGGCCACCGATCCAGACGCGGTTGCGTTCCTGGTGGATTGCGTCCACGAGTGGACCGAGGGGGAAACCGGGGCCCTCGACCCCGAAAAACCCTAGGAATCTGTTGGGTTTTGGGGTTGCGCCCGGGTCCCTGATCCCCTTAGAATTGGCCCCCGCAGCAGGTTTGAGACGGACAGTGGCGCCCCTGCAACAGGGAAAAATTTGCTGAGGTGTCCTTTTTTTCGGACTACCGAAGACTAAGCGCCTGGCAGGAGAGAAAGTTACACAAAGATAAGTTGTTTAAAGATAGATACTTAGGTCGGTAGTGGCGGCTCTGCCGCCACAGGGATGCCATACTTTTGGTTCTGGTGGGGCTACCGTGCCAGAGAGGCACGTGGCTTGCAAAGTTTTCCGCTCGTCAAAGCATGTACACCTAGCGTAGCAGGCGAACAGAACGGAAAAACCATGAAAAAGCTCGGAATCATCCTTTTCGGATTGGCGCTACTGGTTCAGCCCGTGCAGGCGCAGGACTATGCTCCGACGCTCCCGGATGAATCCTTTGTGACCTACACCTACACCGGGCCGGAAGAGTGGGTTGTCCAGTGGGGTGTAGCGGTTGGGCCTTATACGGGTACGCTCCTGACTCCCACCAATGCCAACATCACCCTGTATTGTGTGGACTTTTATCGGCGTGTGAAATCCGGTGTAATCACGGCACAAGCTCTCAGCCTGGGCAATGCTGACCATTTCCCGTTCTCACAGCGCTGGGGCGCGTCGAATGTCACCATGCCGGTGCCGTTGGTGAACTTCCAGAAGGCCGCCTACCTGGCTTCCATGTTCCATTCCTATACCGGTCAGCCGGGACAGGCTGAAGCCTGGAAGGCCATCCATGGCGCCATCTGGACTCTGGTTTCCGGGGCGCCGAGTGGCGTCTCGGGTTATCCTGGGGTGGCGGGCTACCTGGCCATGGCTGACGCGGGGTACCTGGGCTACGGGAACTATGACAATTGGCGATTGCTGAAGACAGAGGCCGTAAACGGCAACAAGGGTCTGACCAGCCAGTACTTCCTTGTCCAATCAGAGGTCGTGACTCCCGAACCTCAGACCTACCTGCTTCTGGGTTCCGGGCTCTTGTTCCTGGTTTTTGTTGGCCGTCGTCGCCTGAAGGAGAATGGCTACTCCTAAGGGACGACGCTGAATTTCGATCTGCGCGCTAGCTGTCGGAAAGTCGAGCCTCCTCAAGGGGGCTCGGCTTTCTTAATATTGTCATGAGTGGCTGGTCCTTCGCCCCTACCCTCAGAGGTCAAGTCCATGAGCCCGAATCCCAGTAGAACCTCAGCCATGCTGGTCTTTGGCGCTTATTTCTTTCTGGTCACCCTGGTGCTTTGGCCGGTGGTTGACCTGGTCACCACGGTCTACCCGATCAGGTGGAGTGATCCGAACTGGCGGTACGGGGCCATGGGGCTGATGGCCGCCTATCTCAGCACGCCTGTCCTTGGGGTCTTTTTGGCAACGGCGACGGCATACGTTCTGGGCCACAAAACCACGCTTCGTGTGGTCTCCGTGTTATCGATTCTTGGGTTCGTGATCGTTCTCGCCGTGCTGGTGTTCTTCCCAATGGACGTGCTCCAGGTGAGAACCACCACTCCCGCCGAGCAACGGTCGGCGTTCCTGGTCGGTGCCGTCTTGGCCGAGTTGAAACACCTTACCGCTGCCGTAGCGTTGGGCTTCCTGGGATTTGGGGGATTCCAGACGGCGAAGGGAATGGCTGGGAAGCCCAAGACATCCCAACGCAGCGAACTCACGGCTGAGGTCTTGAAGGCGCAAAAGAGGGATTAACCCGGACTAACTCGTCGCGGCGCCGGCGCACCAGAACCACCGTAGGAATCGCGATCTGATCCAGAGCCGCGTGGATTGCTCCGGCGCTGGGAGTGGTGCCCCCCGCCTGATCCCTTCCCCAACCGGGACCTTGGATCCGGAAGGATTACACATGGGTTGACACCGGCGCCTTCCACAGGTATTCATACAAACGTATGAATCATCCAACGAAGAAGCCGGGAGCTGGTGCCTCCATGGAAGGAAAAGGTGAAGTCGGGGAGCCGAAGTCCTCAGATACGGCAGAACGTTTGTTGGCCGTGGGCCGCCGAATGTTTTCGAAAAGTGGGTTCGATGGGACCTCAGTCAGGGCCCTGACTGCCGAAGCCGGCGCAAACCTCGGGGCCGTGACGTACCATTTCGACACCAAGGACGGGCTCTATCAGGCGGTCCTCGCAAGCGTCTTCGGGCCCGTGCGGGACGGTGTGTCGCGACTGGCCCAGTCGCCACTCCCTGCTCAAGAGCGTCTTGAGCTCTTCGTTCGCGTGATGTTCCACCATATGAAGGAGCACCACGACCTACCCCGCTTCATGGTTCGGGAGATCGTTCTAGGTGACGAACCCTCCCCCGAAGTCCTGGAGACGGTGAGGACTGTGTTGGGGTCCCTCTCAACAATCATGAGAGACGGGCAGGAGGAAGGGAAGCTGGTTCAAGGCGACCCGGTCCTCCTGGCTCTCACACTACTCTCCCAGCCCATTTATTTGTCCTTGATGCCGCGGTTTTTGGGGCGGGAGGATCTTCGGGATGCCGAGCTCCCTGAGCCCCTGGAATCGGCGGAAGGCCACGTGATCGCTCTGCTGCGGCGGGCCTTTTTTGTTTCTCAGGAGGAGCCCAAATGAGGTGCCGAATCAGTTTCTTCCTCTTGATCCTTTGTCTGGCCGGATGGCCACCTGGCCTGGCTGGACAGGAGCCTGACTCTGGGAGTTTGCGGGCCCCGGGTTCCCTTTCCCTTCCGGAGGCTATCCGACTCGCGCTGGAGTACCACCCGGCCGTGGGAGAGAGAAAGGCTCAAGAGGCCATGGCCGCAGGAGTCCTGAACCAAGCGAAAGCGGCTTGGCTCCCCAGCGTCCACTCCGACGCTTCCATCATCCGCCACCAGGAACCCATGCTCGTCGCTCCTCTTCACGGGTTCGATCCGTTGATGGCGCCTGAGTTCGACCGCGGCCTGGTGAGAGGAAACCTCACAGTGGGCTTCTCTCTGTTTGAGGGCGGAGCCCGTCAGGCCCGAATCGAGAAGGCGAAGGCCGGTGGATCTTCGGCGGCCCTGGGGCGCCAGGCGACCCAAATGGACCTGGCGGTCCAGGTGAGCGCCGCATACCTCGGGGTCCTCACCTCCACGGAGCTCCTGGAGGCTGCCGAGACCCAGAGGGATGCGCTGGAAGCCGAAGAAAGGCGGGTTCAACAGTTCCTGGCGGTGGGGAAGGCCGCCCGGGTGGATCTCCTGAGGGTGCAGACCTCTCTGAGTCAGGCCGAGGCCGTCGAGGTTTCGCTCCGTTCTCAACTTGGCGTTGCCAGGGCAAGGCTTGGGCGTCTCACCGGCATCCGGCCGGAAGAGATTCGAACCCGAGATCTGGCAGGCGTAGCGCTCAATCGGGGACCCGAGCCGGATGTCTCGCAAGCCCTCCTTCGTGCCCGGGAAGCGAGCCCGGACCTGGCCCAGGCCCGACAAAACCTCGCCGGGGCAAAAGCCGGAGTGAAGGAGGCAAACGCGAGTTGGCTACCTACGATAAAGGTGGCCGGTGCCTACTCGGATTTCGGAGCTCTGGCCGGAGACCACACCCAGGAGTGGCAGGGTGCCCTCCAACTCTCCTATCCCCTCTTCACAGGCGGTGCCAGGGATGGAGAACGCCAAAAAGCGGTGGCTGAGGAGCGAATGGCGGCCGAAAACCTGAGGAGAGTCGAGCTCAGTGTGGACCAGGAGATCGAAGAAACCCGAGCATCGGTCGTCGAGATCCGGGCTCGTCGGGAAGCTCTCGAAAGGGCGGTGGAGCAAGCCGCTGAGGTAGCCAGGATCGAGTCGCTGGCCCTGGAGGTCGGGGCTGGCGTCCAAACCGAGTTCTTGCGCGCTCAGGCCGATCTCTTCCAGTCCCGGGCGGCCCTGGCTGAAGCGAGACACGGAGAGACGATGGCCGGGGTCCGGCTTGCCCGGGTAATGGGCGAACTGACCCTTGCATGGATCGAGGATAATATGGAGGTGGTCCGATGAAGCCCGGAGGTCGAATCCTGGGGTTGGCTCTTTTAGTGGTGACGTCTCCCCTCGTTTCGTGCAGGGACGTTGAGTCCGACGAGATCAGGGCGTCAGGGACGGTGGAGGCCACGGACGCCGACCTCGGCTTCCAAATGGCGGGCCGGATCGAGTCCATCCTAGTGAGGGAAGGGGATTCGGTTCGGGCCGGGCAAGAAGTGGCGGCCCTCGACCGGAAGGAGCTCCTGGCCCGAAAAAGGGCGGCTGAAGCACAGGTTGCCGCTGCCCGGGCTCTCCTGACCGAAATGCAGGCCGGCTTCCGGGACGAGGAGGTCCGGGAGGGGCGGGCGGCTCTGACTCAAGCTGAAGAGCGGAGGGATGATGCCAAACGGGATCGGGATAGGGCCCAACGGCTGTTCGACGGCGGGAGCATCAGCCAGGAGGCCTTGGATAAGTCGGTGACCGCTTTCAGGGTTGCCGAAGCGGCTGTCGAGCAAGCTCTGCAGCGGCTCCAGATTCTCCGGGAGGGCGTCCGAACCGAACGCATCACCGCACAACGGGCCGTCGTCTCTCAGGCGGAAGCAGCCGTGGCGCAAATCGATGCCGCCCTCTCAAACGCGGTCGTCACAGTGCCCTTCGATGGCCTGGTAACGGTCCGGCACCGGGAGCCGGGTGAAACGGTTTCGCCTGGAATCCCGGTCATCACCGTTCTAGACCCTGGGGACCGCTGGGTCCGGATCTACGTCAGGGAAGACCGAATAGGCGAGGTCGCCCTGGGGCGCCGGGCCAGAATCTCCTCTGACACCTATCCCGAACGAGAGTACGACGGGGAAGTCACCTTCATCTCGAACGAGGCAGAATTCACCCCGAGGAATGTCCAGACCACGGAAGAGCGGGTGAAGTTGGTCTACGCGGTGAAAGTGAGGATCACCGGCGATCCCTCCTACGACCTGAAACCAGGGATTCCGGCAGACGTGATTTTGGAGTACCCATCCTCGAGCGGACCGGAGGGTTGAGCTCGGTGATCTTTCTCGAGAAGCTGACCCGTTCCTTCGGGGGCGAGTTGGCGGTGGACGGTCTCACCCTCCAGGTAGATCGAGGAGAGCTCTTTGGCCTCGTCGGCCCGGATGGGGCTGGTAAGACCACAACCCTCCGCATGTTGGGGGGGGTCCTTCCTCCCACCTCCGGACGGGCAGTCGTGTGCGGAGTGGACGTTGGGGAAGATCCTGAAGGGGCGAAACCTCATATCGCCTACATGTCTCAGCAGTTCGGGCTGTACCAGGACCTCACTGTCCGTGAGAATATCGAGTTCTACGCGGACCTCTACAGGGTCCCAAGGGAGGACCGGCCCGGGAGACTCGATCGGTTGTACGCGTTCAGCAACCTGGGTCCGTTTCAGGACCGCTTGGCCGGAAATCTATCCGGAGGGATGAAGCAAAAGTTATCCCTGAGCTGTGCTTTGATCCACCAACCCCAAGCCCTCCTTCTCGACGAACCGACCTTCGGGGTGGACCCCATCTCCAGGAGAGATCTATGGCTGATTCTTCATGAGATGGTGGAGGAGGGGGTTACGGTAATCGTTTCCACCTCCTACCTGGACGAGGCCGAGCGATGTGATCGAGTAGCCCTTCTGAATGAGGGAAGGGTTCTGGCTTTGGATACGCCTTCAAACCTGATGACGCTTCTTCCAGGGGCGTTGGCCTCGGTCCGGATGGCTGATCCGAGGGGGGGGCGGGACTTCATGCGCACTCTACCGGATGTGGTGAGCACGGCGCTTTTCGGGAATGCGGTCCATGCACTTCTGGCCGGGGACCCTGGGAGCTTGGACCGATTGGTCGCCCGCTTGGAGACATCGGAGTTCCCGTCGGAATCGGTCGAATTGGTGGAACCGTCGCTTGAGGATGTGTTCCTCCACTTGGTGCGAAATGAGGAGGTTGGTGATGCCAGACCCTGAAAGCGGCCACCAGGGTCCATTCTCTCCCATGCGGGAGGAGCCCGCCATCAGGGTGGAGAACCTCACGAGGAGGTTCGGAGAGTTCACCGCCGTGGATTCGGTGTCATTCCAAGTGGGCAGAGGCGAGATATTCGGTTTCTTGGGCCCCAACGGTGCCGGGAAGACCACTACGATCCGGATGCTGATCGGCCTCCTCCCGCCGACGTCCGGAGAAGCCTCCGTCTCGGGCCTGGACGTCCGAAAAAAGGCCGAGGAAATCAGGCGAGAGATCGGGTACATGTCCCAGCGGTTCTCCTTGTACCCCGATCTGAGCGTGGACGAGAATATCCATCTCTTCTCCGGACTCTACGGCGTGACAGGGGACCGGTTCAAGGAGCGGAGAGACTGGGTGTTGGAGATGGCCGGATTGGGGCCTCATGCTCACCGGATGACTGGCGGATTACCCTTGGGTTGGAAGCAGCGCCTGGCCCTTGGGTGCGCTGTCCTCCACGAACCTCCCATCCTCTTCCTGGACGAACCGACCTCCGGTGTGGACCCCTCCGCCAGACGGCAGTTCTGGGACCTGATCAATGAATTGGCCCAAGGAGGAACAACAATCCTTGTCAGCACTCATTACATGGAGGAAGCCGAGTACTGTAATCGGATGGTGCTCATGAACCGGGGGAAGGTTGTGGCCATCGATGCGCCGGCTGGGCTTCGAAGCCGGATGACCGATCCCTTGTTGGAGATCAGTACTCCGGTCCCACCCAAGGCTGTTGAGGCACTGAAGAGGATGTCCGGGATCAGCGAGGCGGCCATGTTTGGGCGGAAGGTCCACGCCGTCGTCCCGGGTGACGAGGGAGGGGCGGAGGCGATCCGGCGACAGCTGGAGAAGGAAGGCATCCCGTTCACCTCCGTGGAACGGGTTTCACCCTCTCTGGAAGACGTCTTCGTGGCGTTGATCCAGGAGGAGGGTGGGGCGGTGGAGGGCTGAGGAAGATGAACTTGTACCGTCTTCTGGCCATTGCCCGGAAGGAGGCCATTCAACTCCGGCGCGATACACGGAGCCTGATCCTGGCGTTCGTCCTTCCGCTCTTCATGGTCCTGTTTTTTGGCTACGCCATTTCATGGGACGTGAAGGATATCCGGCTGGCCGTATTCGATCAGGATGGGACCCGGGCGAGCCGAGAGCTCGCTGAAGCTTTCCAGGCCTCCGGCTATTTTTCCATCGTTGAGTACCCCGAATCCTACCGGGAGTCGGAAAGGCAGCTGTCCACGGCCGGCGTGAGGGCCGTGCTGGTAATCCCCACTGGGTACGAACGGGACCTGGCGACGCCAGACGGGGTTTCGGTCCAACTTCTGCTGGACGGAAGCGACGCCAACACGGCGACAATCGCATCCAACTACGCTGAGGCCATTGTCACGCGGCACTCAGCCCACGTCCTCCTCCTGGGGCGGTCCCTCCCAGAGGGGGCCACCGCCGAAACCCGTATCTGGTATAACGAAACCCTGGCGAGTCGGAACATGATCGTCCCCGGCCTGGTGGCCGTGATCATGTCGATCATTGCCGCCATGCTCACCTCCATGACCATCGCCCGGGAGTGGGAGAGGGGAACCATGGAGCAGTTGGCCTCCACGCCGGTTCGGGCGGTGGAAATCGTGCTCGGAAAGCTACTCCCCTACCTCTGCATCGGACTGTTTGACGTCGCCATGGTCGTGGCAACCGGGATCGTCGTGTTCCAGGTCCCGTTCCACGGTAGCGTCATCCTCCTGGGGTTTCTCTCGCTCCTTTTTCTTCTCGGGGCCCTGGGTATCGGGATTTTCATCTCCACGGTCGCCGACTCTCAGATCTTCGCGATGCAGGCGGCCATGGTTGCCACCTATCTGCCCGCGATTCTCCTCTCTGGGTTCCTCTTCGACATCGCTGGGATGCCGATAGTCCTTCAGGGGATCACGTTCCTGATCCCTGCCCGATACTTCGTCGTGGTTACCCGAGGCGTCCTGTTGAAAGGTGTGGGTGCCGGAGTCCTTTGGCCCCAGGCTGTCTTCATGCTGGCGTTTGCCGTCGTAGGCCTGACCCTGGCCACGAAGGTGTTCAAGAAGGAGATCAGAGTATGAAGATCTCCCCGCTCCGGATCAGGGTCTTGGTCCAGAAGGAGATGCGGCAGCTCCTGAGAGATCCGAAGACCAAACGCATGACGTTTGCAGCTCCCATCATCCAGCTCCTTCTCTTCGGGTACGCGGTGAACACCGATGTCCGGAACCTCGCGATGGTGGTGGTGGACCAGGACCAGACATCGGTCTCCAGGCTCCTTCAGGAGAACCTCACCGCCTCAGGGTACTTCAGGATTGTCGAACAGTCTGAGCGTGCCGACGCGATTCAAAGAGCCCTCGATGGAGGAGGGGCCGGCGTCGGGGTCCAGATCCCACCCGACTTCACAGAGAGCCTGGAAGCGGGGAGACGAGCGTCGGTGCAGGTGCTGATCGACGGCACGAGCTCCAACACCGCTACGGTTGCTCAAGGTTATGTCGGCCGAATCGTTCAGGAATTCGCAGCGGAACAGGCATCTGAAAGAGGTTTTGACTTACCGGGTGGGATCGATCTCCGATCCCGGGCTTGGTACAACCCCGACCTTGCCAGTCAGGACTACAATGTTCCGGGGATCATAGGTCTCCTCCTCATGCTCATGGCGCTGCTCTTGACCTCCTTGGGGGTGGTGCGGGAAAGGGAGCTCGGCACCCTGGAGCAACTGATGGTGAGCCCTATCTCTGCCCGGGAGATGATCCTCGGGAAGACGATTCCGGTGGTGATCATTTGCCTGATCGATTTGGCTTTGATCACGACCATGGCAGTTCTTTGGTTCGACATCCCTCTCCGGGGACCTCTGTTGACCCTGATTGCCGCCTCGTTCCTCTACATCCTCGCAGGCCTCGGATTCGGACTTCTGATCTCGACGATCTCGAAAACGCAGCAAGAAGCCTTCCTGACCATGTTTCTCTTCTTCCTGCCCGCCATCATTTTGTCCGGGTTTATGTATCCGGTGGACACCATGCCGGAGTTCTTCCAAGACCTCTCCCGCCTCGACCCGATCCGGTACTTCATGGAGATGGTCAGGAACATCTTCCTGAAGGGCCACGGTTTCTCAGAGCTCTGGGTCCACTTCCTGGTTCTCGCCTCCATGGCGTTCCTGGTTCTCCTGGCCGCCGGCGCCCGATTCAAAAAGAGCCTTGAGTAGGGGCGGCAGGCGGGTTAGTGTCGATTATCTAGGCATCCCCTTCCCATCGGACTCGGAACCATGGCCAAGAGAAAACCCGACCTGCTACACGGCACCCTCGACCTCCTCATCCTGCGGTCCTTGGACCTGAGTCCCATGCATGGTTGGGCCATATCCAAGCATATCCAGGCGGTGTCCGAGGACGTGCTGGAGGTCAATCAGGGGTCCCTGTATCCTGCCCTGTATCGCCTGGAGGGGAGGGGATGGATCAAAGCGGGTTGGGAGACCACCGCAACCGGGCGGAGGGCAAAGGTCTACTCCCTTACGGGCGCGGGTCGAAAGCAGCTGGCAAGGGAAGAAAGCCAGTGGGCCGCCTTCTCTCTGGCGGTTAACCGGGTGTTGGGCACCGCGTGACAAGAAAAACAGGGTCCCGGGACGTTTTGCCCCAGGACCCTGTTGATTCAGAGCGTTTGGCTCTGCCTGACTTGTGCCCGGCCTAATAGAAGGGGTTGTCTCCCGAGGTGTGATCGGTGACGTCATGGACGGCCGTGATTTCGGGAACCGCCTGCCGGACCATACGCTCCACCCCTTGCTTGAGAGTCATCCGGGATAGGGCGCAGCCTTGGCAACCGCCGGCCATCTCGATGAAGACCTCGCTCCCTTTCACGTCCACCAGGACAATCTCGCCACCGTGGGCGGAAACCGCCGGGTTGACCTGGGCGTCCAGGACTTCCTTCACTTTTGTCGCTAGTTCGCCTTTTGGCTCTGCGGAGGTTTTTGGTGCCCGAGCCGCCGGTCGGATCTCGAATCCGCTTTCATTGACCCGCTCGACAAAGTCCACCGTAGCCCCTTCGAGGCGCTCTGCACTCTCAGCGGAAACCAGGACGAAGAAGTCGCCCATGTCCACTCGAACGTCGTCCTCTTCTCTGTCTCCTTCAGACACGAGCGAAAGCTCGAACCGAGGTCCGCCGATGCCACCTTCATGTGCGGTAATCCGGAGGGCCCTCAGGTCCCCTTCGCTCTGATCGATGAAGGATCGAACCACACTCTGAGCTCGATCGGTGATGTTCAGCTCCATTGACTTCTCCTTACCATTTAACCGGGCCCATGCCCGTCCGCCCCCTCCTACCCACGACCGAACGTTGAGTTCAGCCTTCACCGGTATGTTCAATATCCGGGCAAATCCATGCCACGCAAGGCGTGGGCCGCAGAATCCCGGTCCGCAGGCGTCAAGGGAAGTTCGCGATACCCCAGGTTGATGTGGGGGGTTGGCGCTTCTACCTTTTTGAGCCCTTTGAGATCCCTTCCGGATGGGACCCCCGAACCAAGAACGACCCATGGCCGCAAAAGACGTGATGGACAAGCTCGTATCCCTCTGCAAGAGGCGCGGATTTATTTACCAATCCTCCGAGATCTATGGGGGGACGGGCTCGGTTTGGGATTACGGGCCTTTGGGAATCGAGCTGAAGCGGAACATCAAGGACCGATGGTGGAGCGCAATGGTTCACCAAAGGGACGATATTGAGGGGTTGGACGCTTCCATCCTCATGCACCCCCGAGTTTGGGAGGCGTCGGGGCACGTGGAAGGCTTCACGGACCCGTTGGTGGAGTGCGGGACCTGCCACCGCCGGTTCCGGGCCGACATGCCCGAAGTGGCGGAGGGCCAGTGTCCGGTCTGTGGGACAAAGGACACGTTCTCCGAGGCTCGCCTCTTCAACCTCATGTTCAAAACATTCATGGGGCCGGTGGAAGAAGCTGCCAACCAGGTCTATCTGAGACCGGAGACGGCTCAGGGGAGTTACGTGAACTTCCTCAACGTCCAGACGGCTGCCCGCCAAAAAGTGCCCTTTGGAATCGCCCAGATCGGGAAGGCGTTTAGAAACGAGATCACACCCGGGAACTTCATCTTCCGGACCCGGGAGTTCGAACAGATGGAGATGCAGTTCTTCGTCGAACCGGGCACGGACGAGGACTGGTTCGAGTTCTGGAAGGCGGCCCGCATGGACTGGCACGTGGAGATGGGGATCAGGAAGGAGAAACTCCGGTTCCTGGAACACGGCCCAGACGAGTTGGCCCATTACGCGAAGACCGCCTTCGACATCGAGTACGAGTATCCATTCGGCTGGAAAGAATTCGAAGGGATCCATAACCGGACCGATTTCGACCTGTCCAGGCATCAGGAGTACTCCAAGAAGCGGCTGGAATACATCGATACCGCCTCGGGCAAACGGTTCGTTCCTTATGTGATCGAGACCGCGGTGGGGGTCGATCGAACCCTCTTGGTGGTTCTCTGTGACGCCTACCATGAGGAGGAGGTGGAGGGTGAACAGCGGGTGGTTCTCCGCCTTGCCCCGGCCCTGGCTCCGTTGAAAGTGGCGGTCTTCCCGCTGGTGAAGAAAGACGGGTTGCCGGAGATTGCCCAGAAGCTTCACGCGGATCTCCGGGCCGCTGCAATACCCTCCTTCTATGATGCGGCCGGATCCATCGGGCGCCGTTATCGCAGGCAGGATGAGGCCGGAACCCCGTGGTGTGTGACGGTGGACGGCCAAACCAACGAGGATGGAACGGTCACGGTACGGGATCGGGATTCTCTGGAGCAGGTCCGCGTTCCGGCCGACGGCGTCCTGACCTGGGTGAGGGAGCGGTTATAGGAGTGCTCATCCGGCAGGTAGCGGTTGTTTGAGATAAGGGGGCGGCGTAAGGTTGGCCGCCCCCTATTTTGTTGATCGTGCGAGACAGTGAGACAGCGCCCTTCGGCGCGACAGTGGCTCCCCTAGTGTCGAGGAAGGCCGATATGGTTTTCGAGCGTGGACGGAACTCCGGTTTTTGTTTCCTTCTGACTGGGCTCTTGATGCCTCTCTTCGCCTGCGGAGAAGGAGGAAACGACCGGCCGGAAGCCGCCGTTTCGGAGGGGCGGGCCGTCCAAGAGCCGGAGATGTGGAGGCTGGCCCAAGCGCCTTTCCTGGAGATCGGGGTCCGGGAAGGTGAAGACGCATACCAACTTCACCGGGTCCATGGTTCGGTCCTGCTGGAGGACGGCCAGGTAGTGGTGTTGAATGGGGGCTCGCAGGAGCTCCGTTTTTTTGATTCTGAGGGTCGTTTCCTTCACTCCGTAGGTGGGAGGGGTGAGGGGCCTGGAGAATTCAGGTCCCCGGCCGGTCTTCGGCGGGCGGCCGACGGGGGGTTCCAGGTTTGGGACCAAAGCCTATTGAGGGTCTCAAACTTTGCAGAGGACGGGACTTTCCAGGATCTCCAGACGCTCCTAGCCACGCGAGAAGAGATGTTTCCCGGGGACGACTGGCTCCTTGGCCAGGACTGGATCGTGAGCCCGGTCCCTCCGGGAGCCCGGGGCCCCATCCGTGCGGCCGTGGAAGCTCTACCATCCCCTGATTCCGTGGGCACCCTCCGGATCCTGCGGGTGACGGATCAGGGTCGGATCTGGAGCCCTCGCCAACGGCCGCCAACCGATGATCCGGTGGAGTGGGAAGTGTTTGACTTCGATGGGAACCAGGTAGCCCAGGTGACCACCCCTCCCCGATTCCTACCCCATGAGATCGGTGAGGACTATCTCACTGGCTTGTTCCTGGACGACGTTGACGTGAACTACGTCAGGATCTACCGACTGGAGAAGCCCGAGGGGAGCCCGCCTGGCCCAGGCCTGGATCGGACGGTGGTGGAGTCTTCCAGCTTGGAACCAGCCATCTCGAGCCCTGCCCCCTCCGATTCCGTCATGGCAGACATCCGGTCTTTGGTGAAAGTCATGGCCTCTCTTCAGGAGATCAACTACTCCGAACACTACACCTACACCACGGACGTCGATGCTCTCATCGCCGACCCCCGAAACCGGAAACCCCCCGACCTGGAAATAGACATTCTGTTCGCTGGGGAGAGCGGGTGGGCCGGGCAGGTGAGCCACCCCGAGAGTGGGGGACGCTGCCTCTTGGCGTACGGGTTCTACGTCCCAATGGGATGGCAGCCAGGAGCGATTATCTGTATCTGAGGCTCGCCGGGGCCCAAAATACCCAGGGGCCTTCGTCTGCTCCCGACGTTGACCGGGTTCTCTTCAACCAGCACCTTGGCCGGTTCAGGAATCAAGCTTTCCAGCTAGGAGGGATGCGTGGCGTCCAAGTCCGAGGTCTTCAGCTCTCGTTGGGGGATGCTCCTGGCCATGCTCGGCATGGCGGTGGGAACTGGGAATATCTGGAGGTTTCCTCGGATCGCTGCCTCCAACGGTGGGGGCTCTTTCCTGGTGGCGTGGGCGGTGTTCCTCCTTCTGTGGTCGGTTCCGCTCCTGATCCTCGAGTTCGGAATGGGGAAGGGGACGCGGAAAGGCACGGTTGGGGCGTTTGCCAAGACACTGGGCCCGAAGTTCGGATGGATGGGGGCCTGGGTAGCGTGGACAGCCACCGCCATCATGTTCTACTACAGCGTCGTGATGGGGTGGACGATTCGGTTCTTCTGGGCCACGATCACCAAGGAAATCCCCACCGAGGTGCCCGGCGCTTTCTGGGAAAGCTTCGCGGGAACGAACTCCGCCCTGATTACCCACCTCATCGCCATGGCGCTCGGGGTTTTTGTAGTCTCGAAGGGCGTGAAGGGGATCGAGAAGGCTGCCAAGATCCTGATTCCCAGTCTCATCGTCCTGGTCATAGTCCTGGCGATCAAAGCCCTTACCCTCCCCGGTTCGGGCCGTGGGCTGGCCTTCCTCTTCACCCCTGATTGGGCCGAGTTGGGGAACTACCGGCTTTGGCTGGAAGCTCTCACACAAAACGCATGGGATACGGGCGCCGGTTGGGGGCTCGCTTTGACCTACGCCGTCTACATGCGACAGAGGGAAGACACGGCCCTGAATGCCTTTGTCATCGGCTTCGGGAACAACTCCATGTCCCTCCTGGCTGGGATCATGGTGTTGTGTACCGTCTTCTCCATCATGCCGGACGCCTACGGGACGATCGTGGGGGCTGGAAACGAAGGTTTGACGTTCATCTGGGTCCCGCAGCTCTTCGCTCAGATCCCTTGGGGTCAGTTCTTCATGGCCATTTTTTTCATGGCTCTGGTATTCGCCGCTTGGACCAGCCTGGTTTCCATGATCGAGCTGGCAAGCAGGATCCTCCAGGACATGGGCCTCACCCGGGGGCGGGCCATCGGAATCGTGGGCGTGGCGGGCCTCCTCTGCGGTGTTCCCAGCGCCCTCAACATGGCCGTATTCCAGAACCAGGATTGGGTGTGGGGAGTCGGGCTCATGCTTTCGGGCTTCTTCTTCGCCGTGGCTGTCCTCAAGTACGGGGTCACGGAGTGGAGGGAGACCTTCATCAACACCGGCCACTCTGACATCCGTGTGGGTCGGTGGTGGGACTGGGCCATCCGCCTTGTAGTGGTGGAGGCGGTGGTCCTGATGGTGTGGATGCTCCTCCAATCCCGGGGGCAAGACTGGCGGGAAACCTGGACCCTCTTCTCCAACTACAATATCGGTTCCGTCCTGATTCAGTGGGCCATCGTCCTGGCGGTCCTCATGGGGCTGAACCGATTCCTGGTCCAGAGGTCTCTTGCCGGAGACGAGTCGGGGTAGGTTGCCTCTTTAGGTAAGAGGTGGATGGTCCCGGAGCCGGGTTTTAGTACTCGGTCCGATCGGGCTTACGCTTCCACTTCTCCATGATCTCCTTGCCCTCGTCTCGGAGAGCTTGGGAGCTCTGGATACTTCTGGCTTCCCAAGGCAAAACCAACTCCTGGGCTATGAGGGCGTCGTCAAACCCGATGGCCCTGGCGTCCTCGGCATCCGTGGCAAACACCACCCTGGGGATCCGGGCCCAGTAGATGGCCGCCAGGCACATGGGGCAGGGTTCACAGCTACTGTACAGGACCGTGTCCTCGAGAACGTGGGTTCCGATGTGGTTGGCAGCCTCCCGAATTGCCAGGATCTCAGCGTGGGCCGTGGGGTCCCGCTTTTCCACCACGCGGTTCCATCCCTCACCCACAACTTCCCCGTTTCGCACGATCAGAGCGCCGAACGGGCCGGCCGTGCTGGAAAGCGAATGTTCTTCAGCCAGGGCGATGGCTTTTCTGAGGAAGTCGAGATCGTCCATGAAAAAATGATGGCTTACGGAGAGTCTCTTTTCCAGGGGAACGCTAAGCGCCCCGAGGCTCGATGCCCCGGGGCGCATTTCAGGTTTTGGCGACGAACCGTTCTCAATCGGTCTCGGAAATGACCACCAAACGTGCCGTCAACGATAGTAGCGGTTGGGCTCGTACGCGTTGAAGGGCCTCACCAGGATCCCCGGGATGTCAGCCTTCTTCATCACCCGGTAAATGGGAATGGGCCGGCCCTGGTTCGCCTGCTCAATCTGCCGCTCCAAACGGGCACCCATCTGGGCCCGTTGGTCCGGCGTGAGGTTGGCGAGCCTCTCTTCCAACTGGGCCCTCTGTTCCGCCATTGCCTCGGCGGAAGGCGTCACCTGGACCACGTTATCCAAATACCCCCAGGTGACGAGGTTGTCATTGGTCGTGGGCTCCAGCAGGTAGCTGATGAGGTTCGAACTGGCCTGGCCACTGGGAATGAAGAAGGATCCGGCGGGGAGCGACACGGTCTCGGTTCGCCTTTCGGCCGTGACCGACTTCAGATAGTGGGCTTGGAAGTACTGATCGTGGGTGACCTCCGTGGCATACCAAGTCTCAACCTCCAACTCCACCGGCTCGGTGGTCCGCTTCACCGAGATGTCATGCTGGAGGAGGAGGGGGACCACCTTCGCCAACGAATTCGGGATTAAATAACCCCACGGGCGGGTGACGGTCTCCGTCGGTGCCCACTTGGTGAGGATCGGCCCTTCAACCAGCTCGAATTCCCCATCCGATCCTCTGCCACCTGCCCTGTACCAGAACTGTTCCCGATGCTTTTCAACCTGCTCGTAGGCGATAGGGATCTGGTCATTGTCGGAGTCGTCGTTCCCACGAGCGATAGCGTCCGCACGGGCTTGGGCCACCACTGCTCTGACTTTCTCCGGGTTGGTAGCCGCGTATCTGATGAGCTCCCTCTGACCGATGTACTCACCTCTCACCTGATGCCGATATCTCTCCTCTTGGGGGATCTCCACCACCCGGGTGCCGTTGTCCACTACCCGGTGGCTTCCGCTGGGCGTTTCGAAGAGAAAGCCCAGCGTGTTGGCCAACGTGCCGTAGACGTGCTGCTTCCTCGGTTCCACGGAGGTGGGCGACCAGCCGACCTCACCGTTCGGCAACTGCCGGGCCCCGGAGTACCAGAATCCATCGTAATCTTCCGCCTGGAGAGCCGCCCGGATCTGCGGCATGATCTCCTCGTTCCCGAGCCGCATGATGTTCGGGTCCCCAGCCGGGTTCATGTTTGTCTGGAAGGTAAGGGTGTAGGGCGCGGAGCCTCCGTGGTGCGTATCCACAAAGATGTCCGGCCGCCAGTCGTAGATGATTTTTGTGACCAGGGCTTGGATCTCCTGGGACTCCAACTTCAGGTAGTCCCGGTTCATGTCGAAGCCTTCGTCGTTGGTCCGGCGCCGGACCTCCGCACCATCGGGGTTGATGGTCGGCACCACCAACACCACCACGTCGTCCAAGAGAGGATTCAGGTCGCCCATGACCAGGTCCCGCATGATCTCCATGGCGGCGTCCTTACCGGCCACCTCCCCACCGTGGACGTTGTTCACGATCAGGACCACCGGTTTGTCCGAGTAGGCCAGGTCGGCCTTCTGGAATACGGGTGGGTTGGAGAGGATGGCCATGACCACGTCCCGACCTCCGAGGGTCTCCGTGATCTTCACCACGTTCATCAGTTCGGTCCGGGATTCGAGCTCATAAACGAACTCCATCAACGGACCGTAGAGCGTGCCGCCCTCTTGATAGTCCACGGCCTCGGCCGGGGCGTGGAGCCACTCCTGGGCATGGATATGCCCGCCGTGGCCGCTGAAGACGGGGAGGGATAGTAGGACCGCCGTTACGCAGAGTGAGGCGAGCCGCTGGATGCTGTTTTGGATCATTCTAAAGGGCATTTCAAGCTCCTCCTGGAGTCACTTTCCTCGGAGACCACCAATATCCTTGGGGCGAGAAGGTAGTGAAATGGGCACCGGGGGGCACTCCCTCCGGAACCTTCGTGGCAGCGATGTCGGTCCGGCCGTACCTTAACGCCGTTCCCTGACTGGATCCGCCACACCGTGGAGACGACCATGAGGACCCTGCGCTTTTTGACGTTCTTTTGCTTTCTGGCTTCGTTTTTTGCCTTGACTCAGGCTGGAGCGACCGCGCCTGAACCCATCAGGTTCATGATGAATCCCCATGTTCATGGGGAACTAATCACCTTCTCCTACCAGGGCGATATCTGGATCGTGGAGCGGGATGGAACCCTCGTCAGGCGCCTTACGAACCACCTGGCCAGGGACGTTTCCCCCCGGTTTTCCCCGGACGGGCAGCAGATCGCCTTCTCTTCCAACCGCTTCGGGAACCACGACGTGTTTTTGGTGGGGGTGGAGGGAGGGGAGCCCACCCAGCTCACCTTCCGTACAGAGGCCAGAGTGGGGGATGTCGTGGAAGGTTGGACCCGGGACGGCCGGATCATGTTCGCCACCTCCCGGGGGGTCATGAGTCGTTTCTATTCACCTCTCTATACGGTCTCTCCTGAAGGGGACCTCCCAGTGCCCATGGAGATGGACCAGGCTCGGAACGCGGCCGAGAGCCTCGATGGCCGGTACCTGGTGTTCAACCGGGCGGGCCTGAGTACCTCCCGGAAGGGCCAGAAGGGGAATCGAACGACCGACATCTGGATCCTGGACCGCCGATCCGGGGACTTCACGAGGCTCACCGATCCCATCTCCAACCCGGAGATGGAGGGATTCCGGGAGCACGTTCACGACGCCATCCCCATGTGGGGCGCCGACGATATGATCTACTTCGTGAGCGAGCGGGACGGGATCTTCAACCTCTGGAGAATGTCGCCGGACGGCGGGAACATCTCTCAGGTAACCCGTCATACACAGGGAGGGGTGAAGTACCCGGCCATCAGCAACGACGGCCGGACCATCGTCTACACCAACGATCATGAGCTCTTCGTCCTGGACGTCCCCAATGGGACGCCCCAGGAGGTTTCGGTGGAATTGGCCTTCGATCCCTCCATCAACCAGGTGGAGTGGGTGGAGGTGGAGGACCAGGCCCAGGGGTTTGCCGCACACCCGGGCGGCGACATGGTGGCGGTGGATTCCCGGGGGGAGATCTTCATCGTCCCGGCCGACTCGGAGAAGGGTGAAAAGAGCCAGGTCACCTCCTCGGCCTGGAGAGACCGCTACCAGAAGTTCTCTCCCAACGGGGAGTATCTGGCCCACATCTCCGACGAAGGAGCGGAAGAACAGCTTTGGGTGACCGAGTTGGCCACGGGTGAACGCCGAAAGCTCACCGACCACGATTCCTATAAGAGCGCCAACTACGTCTGGTCTCCGGACTCGGAGCGCATCGCCTTTGTCGCCGCAAACCGCCTTTTTGAGGTGGATGTGGGCTCCGGCCGCACGACCGAGCTGGCCTACAACCGGAATCGAGGCTTCAACCTCCGCGAGTACTCGCCGGACGGGCGCTGGTTGGTGTTCTCCAGGAGCGACCTGGACGAGGACTCGGAGGTATACCTCTTCGAGGTCGATTCCCGCAGGGAACTCAACGTTACCCAGGATCCATTCCGGGACTACGACGGGGTTTTGACCCCCGATGCCGCTTTCATCGTGTTCCGCTCGTCCCGAGATGCCGGCACCCCGCACCTTTTTGTTGCATCCCTCGATGCCCTCACGGAGGACCCCGATGACCCCTTGGTGAAAGGCCGGGATGAGGAAGAGGAAGACGAGGAGGAGGATCGTCGAGGGAGCGGGGGAGACGAGGAGGAAGCGCCGACGGCCCTGACCGTGGACCCGGACGGGATCCGCGAGCGGGCCAAACAGCTCACGTCAGGGAGTAACGGTGCCGGGTCCTACTTCCTTTCGGCCGATGGTGAGACGGTCTACTACACTTCTTCCGACGACGAAGGGGCTGGCCTGTTCTCCGTGCCTGTGGCGGGGGGTGAATCCCGGAAGGTGGCGTCGGGAAGCTTTTCCAACATCCAACCGACCAAGGATCGAAGGGCCATCTTCTTCGGACGAGGTAGGGGTCAGATTCACCATATGTCCCTCTCAAGCGCCAGGCCCGAGCAAGTGGAGTTCTCCTTCTCGGTAAAGGTCGATCATCGAGCCGAATGGGAGCAAATCTTCGAAGAAGCCTGGCGGGTCATGAAGTTCCGTTTCTATGACCCGAACATGCACGGGAAGGATTGGGACGCCATTAAGGCTCACTACAAGCCCCTACTGGCCCATGTTGGCACCTATGAGGATGCCCATGACCTGGCGAACCAGATGATCGGTGAGCTCAACGCTTCCCACGTGGGGGTTCGGGGTTCGTCGAGCGTGAGCATGGAGTCGGAATATGCCACCCGTGAGACCGGGGTGGAATTGGAGGCGGCCCAGGGTGGGTACCGGGTCAGTCATGTCTACCGCGACGGCCCGGCCGACAAAGAGTGGCTGGACATCGAGGTCGGGGATTACGTCCTGGCTATCGACGACCAGGAAATCCGACCGCCGGAAAACTACTGGAAGATCCTGAACCACGTCCTCAACGAATACGTCACGCTCCGTGTGGCCGACTCCCCAGGCGGAGCCAACGCACGGGACCAAAGAGTGCGGACGGCGACCTCCCTCAGGAGCGTCCGTTATCTGGAGTGGGTGGAGAAGAATCGGGAATTTGTGGAACAGGAATCCGGCGGGAGGATCGCCTACGTCCACATCGAGGGCATGAACCAACCCTCATTGCGGATCTTCGAGAACGAGATCAACCGTTTTTGGAATGCCGAGGGGATTATCGTCGACATCCGCTACAACGGCGGAGGGAACACCGACCAGCAGATTCTGGATATTCTGGAGAGGCGTCCCTACGAATACTGGAACAATCGGTGGGCGGCGCCCAGCTCCGGCAGACGCCCGAGGCAGGCAATCGCCGGACCGAAGGTCATGCTCATCAATGCCCGATCGGGGTCGGACAGCGAGGTAACTCCCCTGGGGTTCCGGGATCTCGGACTTGGAAGCATCGTGGGGAACCCCACGGCGGCAGCGGTAATCGCCACCGGGAGTTATGGCCTGATCCACGGCGGATCGATCCGAACCCCGGGATCTTTGGTCGTGAACTACGATCCAACAAAACCCCACAACCACGGCATCAATCTCGAAAACTACGGAGTAGCCCCGGATGTCTTCGTCTGGAACACCCCTGAAGACGAATTGGCCGGCTACGACCGAGAGCTGAAGGCAGCGGTGGACGAGGCTCTCAGGATGCTGGCAGCGGGGCTTTATCAGTACCAGGGGGGAGAGCTCTGAGGAGCGGCGCAAGGAGCAGAGCAAGGAGCAGCCCAAGGAGCAGCGCCGGGTGACTGGAGCGAGCAATGCCTATCCATGACGGCTACGCCAGGATTACGCCCTTCGAACTTCTTTTACCTGAGGAGGGCTTTGCCGACGAGCGGTTTCCCTTGATCCAAAAAGAGGCGGAGGAGCGGAAGGTGGATCTCTCCCACCCCGAGAGGTTTGCGTTGTTGAGTGAGGCCGGATCCGTCCTCCGAGAAATCCGCGGGGAGGAGGACGATCCTCAGCTTATTCATCAGTTCGGGATTCTGCTATACCACGCCTTCCATTTCTGGAAGGAGGGACTCCCGTTCTTTCAGTTGGAAACCGGTGCGGTGCGATATCTCGTTGAGGCCGGACCGGGAGAGGGTGGCTGGGGAGCCTCCCTACCCGGCGCCGCAGGGTACGTTCAACTTCCCCAGCACCTCTTATGGGTCCCTGGCGGAGAGGGGGTCCAACCGGAATCGGTGGATGGGTTCTTCTGGTCTGCCCCTGAATCGGACGACCTCTCACTCCTGCTCGTGATGGGAATACGAAAAGACAGGCCCGGTGTGAGCGTCGTACCTCTACCGAACCTTCCCCTTCCGGCGGCTGGGGAGTGGGCCACGCTGACCGTGAGGCCGGATGGGGACGATTTTCGCAGCTCCCTCCCTGGAGCCGACCTGGAGAATCTCTACGGTTTGGAGGCCGGTGCAGAGGCGGTGAAGCTGGCCATGCGAGTGTTCTGGTACCTGGACACGTTTCCGGCCGCCGTGGCCGATGGAAAGCCCGCTGGGGACGTAGGTGACGGGCCGATCCCCAGCCGTTTGACGGCCCGGAGGATCGTGCTGAGGGAGGACTGATGCCGAGGGAGTCCAAAAAGGCGAAGAGGGAGAGGGCTGCGGCCATCTTTCAGCTGCTGGAGAAGGAACACCCCACCGCCCGCACCGCCCTCGATCACAGGGATCCGTTCGAGTTGGCGGTAGCGACCGTGCTGTCGGCTCAGTGCACCGATGAACGGGTCAACATGGTGACTCCGGAGTTGTTTCGCCGGTATCCAGACCCAGCCACTCTGGCAAAAGCGTCCCAAAAAGACCTCGAGGGCGTGATCCACTCCACCGGTTTCTTCCGGAACAAGGCGAAGAACCTGATCGGGATGGCCCAGGCCATTCAAAAAGACCACCAGGGTGAGCTCCCTAGAACGTTGGCAGAGCTCGTGAAGCTCCCCGGGATAGGTAGGAAGACGGCGAATGTGATCCTGGGCAACGCTTTCGGAATCGACGAGGGGGTGGTGGTGGATACTCACGTGAAGCGCCTATCAGGCCGCATGGGCTTCAGCCGTGAATCGACGCCAGAGAAGATTGAGCTGGACCTGATGGACGTGTTCCCTCGGGACCGGTGGACTCCCCTCTCACACCTTCTCATCTTCCACGGCCGGGGCCCGTGCCCTGCACGGAAACCACGCTGCGCGGAATGTGTGGTGGCCCACCTCTGTCCGTCGTCTACGGTATAGGCAGGAGACGTCTGGCACCATCCGGACCGCAGAGGGAGGGAAGGACCGAGCCCGCTCGGGCCAGGGTCAGCCGGGTTCCTCCGGGCCCGTTTCTCCTTCCCGAGCAGAGGCACGGTCACCGGCTTCCATCCTCAACCCGATTCGGTCGAACTCCTTCACCAACTCCGCCCGCATTGCACCGAGACGTTCCCTTCGGTCCCGCTGGAAAGCGACTCGGAAGAAGAGCTTCACATCCTCCTCCACTCTGATCCACCGCTCGTGCCAGGCGATGGCCAAGAGGCCCAACGGGACCAGGATTAGTCCAATACCCAGGGCCCACGTCCAACCACCGTACCACCAGGCCAGGAAGGTCCATCCCACCAGGGTGATGATTGCCAGCAGTGCTGAGGCAGAGAACTTCCAGGTCGATAACGCTTCCCGTTCAGGGTGGATGCGTCGAACAATCACCCGGGACAGAAGGTAGACCGGAAGCCAGGCCACGATACCTACCGCCGCAAACGGAGCCTCCAGCAGCAGGATGCTCCCCTCCACCAGGGCATACTTGATCGTGGCGCCGGTCCGGTATTTTGGCGGGACGCCGGCCTCACCGGCTCCCAGAAGCCCAGCCGCTCGCTCCAGGGCTCTCACCCGGCGAGCTAGCCGCCTGTATCTCTCCGGGTCCTCGGTTCTGAGCCAGGTCGCTCCCCTGGCGAACAGCTTGAGCCGAGGCATCCTTTCACCAAGGGTTTCTCGCTCCCGCCATTGGACAAGGCCCACCTCTCGGGCGTAAACCCTTTCGGCGACTTCGATGAGCTCTCTCTCCCGGGGAGACTCGGCGTTCAGAGTGACCTCTTCCAGGCCGTCCCTTATTTTTTCCGTAAGGTCTCGAACCGCCTCACGCTCCCGGGTGGAGTAGGCGTCTTTCCAGGCTGAGACCTCGATGGGTTTCCCGACCTGGGCTACGACCCGGCCCCGGAAAAAGGCCTTCCGAACGTAGGTCAGACCTACCGGGAGGAGCTTTAACCCGAGGCTCCAATCTTTGCCCGTTTCGGCCTGGAAGGCGATGCGAGCTGTACCGGTCCTCAGGGGCGCCAGCGAGGCTTCGGAATGAGAGAGCCCCTCCGGATAGATCTGTATGGCTTCTCCGTTGTGGAGGGCTTCCACCGCTGCGTCGAACGTTCCCCGGTTCTTCCTCATCTCCCCGGGGAAATCCTGTTTCCGGTAAACGGGGAGTCCCCCCATCGCTCGGAGGATGTACCCGAGGATCTTTTGATCGAAGAGGGGTGCTTTGGCGAGGGGCCTGGTCTGGCGGTCCAAGATCCGGATCAGGACGAGGGGGTCCATTAGGGAGTTCGGGTGGTTGGCAACCACCACGAGGGGGCCGTCGGGAACCGGCCCACCCTGTCGCTCCACATGGAAGAATACTCCGGCTGTCCAGCCGAAGAACTTTGAGAGGAGGGTTTTTCCCTTCGTCATAAGGTTGGAAGCGTGACTCTGGGAGGGGAAAAAGGCAAGAGATGCCTCTCCTGGCACCGGAGGAAAGAGTCGGTTTGGGTGGTCGCCCTTTTGGGGGCGGACCCCGATATTGTTCGAATCTTCCAAGTTGCTTCCCCTGAGATGGAAGGAATCGACCATGCGCATCATTCTCTGGACCGCGATCCTCTTGGCCCTCTCCTCCCCTCTCATTGTCTGTACCGACCCCCCGCCCGCGGTGCCGGCGCAGGAGTTCCCGGATGTTTTTGCGCCTCCGGAAGGGCGCCCGCTCAGGATCGAAGACTACTATGAAACCCCCAACCTTCGGGGATTGGTGGTGTCCCCGGACGGTGCTTGGGTGGCTTTGGCGATTGCCCATCCCGTGGAGGAGACAAACGGAGACATCCACCAGGTGTGGATCGTCCGATCGAACGGATCGGAGCCGCCGACTCCCATACAACATGAAGGGGAGGACGTGATGGCCCCGTCCTGGGGGGAGGATGGTCGCCTGTTTTATACGAAGGACGGGAGATGGAGCATCGATCCCTCCGATCCCGTGGCGTCCCTCCGGTCCGAGGTCTCCGAGGACCCTCGGGGCAACGTGAGCCCGGACGGATTCTGGGTGGCCTCGCTGGAAGAGTCCCCGAGGATGGAGGAACTCACGCCGGCTCTTAGCGAGTTCGAGCTTCGGCACGAAGAACGTTTCCGGGGCGTCCAGTTCGACTGGCTGAACTTCCAACGCGACGGAGCCCCGTTTCCGAATCCCGATCCCACGGCCCGGAATCCCAGGGAGATCGTCGTGATTCCGGCGGAGGGTGGGGCTTCCCTCGAGGGTGATGAAACAGCCGAGGCAACCCGGCTGACCGATCTCGGGCTCCGGCCGGGGGATCCCGTCTGGCACCCCGATTCCAACGTGTTGGCTTTCACCGCCGATCCCGATTGGAAAGACGAGTTGCGCTATGGGCGGCCGGACATCTGGCTCGTCACGGTTGGGGGGGAGTTGGTTCGACTCACCGACGATGGGTGGAGTTACGGCTCACTGGCATTCTCCCCGGACGGAAGGTTCCTGTCCTACGTGGGAGGATATGGGACCGACATGGTCAAGGAACAACGACTGGACCACGGTGGCCCCAGGGACCTCTTCTTGGTGGCTCTGGAGGCCGGGTTGCCGGTGGGGCTGGAGTCCGGGGGCGCGGAATCCGGGGGAACCCCACCCGCCATGAACTTGACGGCGGACTGGGATCTGGATCCCAGCGGTCCGCTCTGGTCCCCCGACTCGGAGCACATCTACTTCCGGGCAGAGAAAAGCGGGGGGACCCACCTCTTTCGTGTGCCGGTGGAGGGCGGACCGGTAGAGCAGATCACAGGTGGGGAGAGGAGCTACAACTCCATACAGATCTCCGAAGACTTCTCGACGATGGTTTATACCCTCGGCCTCTTCGAGACTCCGGCCGACGTGTTTGCATCGGAGCTGGACGGCTCCGGAGAGCGAAGGCTGACGGACTTGTACTCAGAGTTGCGAGAGGAGGTCACGTTGAGCCGAGCAGAGCCTCTCCTCTACCCCAGCTACGACGGCACCCCCATTGAGGGCTGGATCCTCTACCCCTACGGATACGACCCATCGGACGGCCCGTACCCCATGATCGTCCACAGCCACGGAGGTCCCCACTCGGCCTCCGGCTACGGGTTCAGTTTCAAGCACCAGTTGTTCGCAGCGAACGGATACTTCGTCCTCCAGACCAACTTCCGAAGCTCCACCGGTTACGGGACGGACTTCAAGTGGGCCACCTGGGGTGCATGGGGGGACAAAGATGGCGAAGACGTCATGGCGGGAATCGACTATGCGATCTCGAACTTCGCCATCGACCCGGACCGTGTGGCCTCTATTGGCCATTCCTACGGTGGGTTCATGACCAATTGGCTCATCTCCCGGTATCCAGGTCGATTCGCGGCCGCGGCCGCCGGGGCGGGGATCGTTAACTGGGTAAGCGACTACGGGACCGCCGATATCGCCCGGACCAAAGAGACCGAGTTCTTCGGGACTCCATGGGAAGCGGAAGCTCTCGACCGGCTTATCCGCCAGTCTCCTCTCACATACGCGGGTCAGGTGACGGCTCCGACCCTCTTCGTGCATGGCGAACTGGATGAACGGGTACCGTACTCCGAAGCCGAGCAGATGTACGTCGCGCTGAAGAAAAACGGAGTCCCTGCAAAGATGATCCAGTATGAGGGGCAGGCCCACGGGATTCGAGGTCATTGGAACAACGTCCACCGCATGCTGAACGAGTTGAGGTGGTTCGATCGGTGGATGAAGGTGGCTGGGGAAGGGCCTTCCGAGGATGTGGATGGGGGGGACCGATGAGAGCCGTCCTCGTATACATGCTTACGGAGTAGAACCCTCTTCCTTCTGGAGAGAGAGCGATGAGATCCCGCCTGACGTCCTTCGTTCGTTCGATGTTTCTTCAGTTTTCCTTGATAACCTTCAGCGCTTCCCCGGGTTCTGCCCAGATCACCGCACCCGCGGACTACCTCGGGTTCGAACCGGGGGCCGATTTCCACCTCATGACGTACGAGGCGGCGATTGGGTACTTCGAGCTCCTAGCCTCGGAGACCGACCGGATGATCGTGTTGGACATGGGGGAGACCACCGCCGGAAGGCGGATGAAGTACGGAGTGATCTCCTCCGCTGAGAACCTTCGGCGCTTGGATCACTTCAAGGAGATCAACCGCAGGATCAGTTTACCCCACGGCCTATCTGATGAGGAAGCCCAAGAGCTCGCCTTGGAGGGGAAAGCGTTCGTTTGGATAGACGGAGGTCTCCACGGGACAGAAGTTGCGCCGGCCCAACTCCTGCCCCAGTTGGCGTATGATCTGGTCACCGGGGAAGATCGGCAGATGGAGATGGTCCGGGAAAACGTCGTTACCCTATTGGTCTTCGCCAATCCAGACGGAATGACCATCGTGTCCGACTGGTATATGGGGAATGTGGGGACACCCTATGAAGTGAGTCCGATCCCGTGGTTATATCACGAATATGTCGGACACGACAATAATCGGGACTCGTTCATGGCGAATCTCGTCGAGACCCAGAATATGAACCGGGCACACTCACAAGAGTGGTTCCCCGAGATCCTCTACAACCAGCACCAGACCGGTCCGTTCCCGGCCCGGATATGGACTCCTCCGGACGCCGAGCCGACGAACCCGAACGTCCACCCGCTGATCGTCCGTTGGAAGAACCTGATCGGAACGGCTATGGGGAAGGCATTCGAGGAGAACAGGCAGCCAGGGGCCATCTCCAGAATCCGATACGATACCTGGTATCCGGGTTATGCAACGCAGGTCGTGGACGCGCACAACGTCGTGTCGATCCTGACCGAGACTCAGTTGTACCGATATGCCACCCCTCAGCATTTCACGGTGGAGGATTTCCCGGAAGGGCATCGTGACCTGACGATGGGGGTGTTCTATCCGAGCCCCTGGCCAGGCGGATGGTGGCGACTAGGGGACGCCGTGGAGTATAACAGCACCGCTTGCAAGGCCGTCCTGGAGGTGGCTGGGAGATATAAATATGAGTTGATCTATGACAAATACCGGACCGGCGTTGAGGTCATGGCCCGATTCGAATCTGAGCCTCCCTATGGGTATATCATCCCGGCCGACCAGCCTGATCGGTCGAGCACGGCTCTCCTTATCGACCGCATGATCCTGAACGGGATCGACGTGTACGCCGCCGACGGACCCTTCGAGCACAACGGCATCCAATACCCGGAGGGGACCTTCGTCCTCCCCACCAGCCAGCCCTTTGGCCTTTTTTTGAAGAACATCTTCGAGAGGCAGGCCTACCCGGACCTTCGAGAGTACTCTCATCTCTGGCAGGGATTGGTGAACCCGGAGGAGTGGGAGGGCGGGCCGCTTCGGCCCTACGATGGGGTAGGATGGACTCTGCCCCTTCAGATGGGGGTAAATTACCGGGAGATGTCCTCTCCCATTACCGCTGGCTTGACCAGGGTTGATCGGGCCGGTTTGTCGACTACGGGTCCAACGAGTGGGTCTTTCGTGTTTAGCTCCGCCGACAACGCCAGTATCTCCGCGGCCTTCGCTCTCCTAGAAGCGGGATCCGACGTTCGCCGAGCCGACGAACCGTTTTCTCTTGGTGGCAAACGTTTTCCCCCTGGCACATTTGTAGCACGAGGAGGGGAAAGGGCGAGGCAACGCTTAGGTGAGCTCGCCGAGGCCACAGGATTGGAATTTGTGAACGGGTCGCCTGGCGTATCGGCCACCCGAGTGAGGATGCCCAGGATCGGTCTCCACAAGGCGTGGGTAGCCAGCATGGATGCCGGGTGGATCACCTACTTGTTCGATACCTATGGGATCCCCTTCCGCTCTGTCACGAACGCGGAGATAAGATCCGGGGACCTAGGCGATCGATACGATGTGTTGGTATTTGCCGACCAAGGTGCGTATGAGATCGTGGATGGGCATGCAAGGGGGACGGTCCCCCCCGATTACGTGGGTGGAATCGGAGACGAGGGGGTCGTGGCCCTGAGGGAGTTCGTCCGGGAGGGGGGTAGCTTGATCTGTAACAACCGTTCTTGTGATCTCCCCATCGAGCACTTTGGTCTCCCGATCAAGAACGTTCTGGAAGGAGTCGCCGCCGACAGCTTCAACGCCCCTGGGGCGATCTTCAAAGCCGAGTTCGAGAACACCCACCCCCTGGCCTACGGCATGCCCGCCAGAGGAATGGTGTTCTTTTCGGGCGGACGTGTCTTCGAGGTGAAGCGGGACGATCCGGGAACGACGGAGAAAGGGGAGCTGGATGAGAGTCAGCCGGGCCCGATGGTGGACATTGTGGTCCGCTACCCGGACGAGCCTCTCCTCCTGAGCGGTTGGATGGTGGGGGATGACTTGATTCGGACGAAGGCTGCCGCACTCGAGATCCCTTATGGGGAAGGAAAGGTCCTGGCTTTCGGGTTTAACGTCCATAACCGGGCTCAGGCTAGATCTACCGTGAAGTTGCTGTTCAACGGCCTCCTCTATGATTGAGGAACCAAGGGCCCGGTATTCCGTACTTGAACCTGAGGATCCTACCGTTCGGGCAGGGGCCTCGGTCCGTAAGTCCTTTTTGGTTTGCCAACCGAGCCCGGGGGAGAGAGTTTAGCAGAGTAGGTTCCCGATGTTGTCCAGCTTTGGAGAGAGACCATGGCGGAAATCCTGATCATCGATGACGAACCCGGAGTCCTGGGGATCTTGAGAAAGATCCTCGAGAGTGCCGGCCATTCGGTGGCCGATGCGCCGGACGGCGAGGTTGCGCTCCGCCATTTCGAGGGGAAACCGGCTGACCTGGTGATCACCGACATTTTTATGCCGGGAATGGACGGGATCGAGTTCTTGGTACACATCAGAAAGACGTTCCCGGACGCTCGAGTCCTGGCCATGTCGGGAGGGGGTTTGCTCTCCCGAGATCAGGCTCTCAGTGACGCCGCTCTCCTCGGCGCCGACGGGATCCTCCAAAAGCCCTTCACCAAAGATGAGGTCTTGGAGGCTGTGGCGCGGACAATGAAATCGGATACGGAGGAGTGAAGTCGATGAAAAAGAATCGGATGCCTCGCTGGGCTGCACTTTCCGTGGTGGGCCTCGCCATTCTGCCGAGTGCTACCTCGGGGCAGGACGCCGCCGATCTCATGAGACGGGCCATGGCTGCCCAGGCCGAGCGGCTCTCCGGAGTCGAGAACGTGACCATCGTTCAGGAAACGATGGGCATGGAGATGAGCATGTACATGGAGAAGCGGGACGCCGGTGGCACACCGATCCTCATGCCCGTCTCCGTGACAGTGGCAGGCATGACTAACGCCGTCCCTCAGGACATGGCACAGGCGGACTGGTCCAATCCGTTCCAGGAGGAATGGGTGGAACATACCCGCTTCGTGGGACGGGAGGACTTGGATGGGGAAACGGTCCTGGTCTTTGTCATTGACGATTTCTCGGGAATCGAAGTCCCGGAGATGCCGGGGGCAGGGGACTCGGGCGAGGACTTTCAGCCGAAATCGTTCCGCTACTCCATGACCGACGGTGACTTCCTACTCCGACACGTTCAGATGGAAGGGGAGGCCGTGCAAGACGACGGGAGCCTGGCCCCGGTCAAGATGAACATGTTCCTGGGGGACTACCGGGAGGTGGACGGCTACGTACACCCATTCGAAACCCGGGTGATCACGGAGGGTGTGCTGGAGGCCGCCAACGTGGATCGGCAAGAGATTCAGAGACAGCTCGAACAGATGCAGGCCCAACTCGACCAGATGCCCGAGGCCCAGCGGGCTATGATGGAGCAAATGATGGGCCCCCAAATCGAACAGCTGAAGGAGATGCTCGGCGGCGACGGGACCATCGAGATGACCCTCACTGTGAAGGAGCTGAAGGTCAACGCTGGCGGGAGTTCATGACTCGCTGGTCACTCCTTGATTGAAGTGAGGGGCGTCAACTCTCCTTCAGCCAGTGAGTGAACCAGTCCCTCAGTCTCCCCAGCCGGTCCACGAGGAGCCATGGCTCGCCCGAACGTGAAAGGTCATGGGTGGATCTTGGGTATCTCATGAACTCCACCGGCACACCTTGTTTCTCAAGAGCCATGAACCACTGTTCCGCATCGGTCATTGGAGTACGGTGATCCTCTTCGGACTGGACGATGAGGGTGGGCGTTTTGACGTTCCCAACGTGCTTGAGAGGTGATAGCTCCCAATAGAGATCCGGGTTGTCCCAGGGTTTCCCGTAGAATTCGAACTCGGTCAGGCCTTGAGCCTCGGACGTGCCGTACCAGGAGAACCAGTTACAAATCATCCGATCAGTTTGGGCGGCCTTGAACCGATCGGTCTTGGTGGTGATCCATGCGGTCATAAACCCGCCGTAGCTCCCGCCCGTCACCCCGAGGCGATCCGGATCCACATCCGGCCTTTCGATGACGATGTCAACTGCCTTCATCAGATCTTCGTAATCCTCCATTCCCCAACGGCCCCGGGTAGAGTAGGTGAACTCCGCACCGTATCCGCCGGAACCCCGGGGGTTGGTGTAGAGGACGAACATGCCGGCCCCGGTGAGGTTGTGGAACTCGTCGAACCAACCTTCTCCGTAGGCCGAGTGCGGCCCGCCATGGATGTAAAGGACCAAGGGGTAGCGCTTCCCTTCTTCATACCCGTGGGGGTATTGGAGCCAGGCTTCAATCTCAAGGCCACCCACTGATTTGTAGGTGAAACGGTCCGCTTTGGGCCAGGCGATTTCCCGATTGAGCTTGTCGTTGAAGCCGGTGAGTCTCCTCTCATTCCCGCCGTCCAGGTCGGCAATGAAGAGCTCGGTGGGTTGGTGGACAGACGTAGCTACGAAGGCCACCGTTTCATAATGGTCGTCGTAGGAGAATCCGCTGATTCGCCTCCTCCCCGAGATCACCTCTTTCATCTCCCCGGATTCCGGATCCACATGGAAAAGGGCTGACCGGCCTCCAATCGAGGCGTTCATCACGATCGGCCCTCTTGGAATCCACTGGAACCCGCCCGGCTCGAACTGCCAGTCACCTAGGAGATCCCTGGGTTCGCCACCTTCCAGATCGACGATCCAGAGCTTGTTATTGGACGTTCTCTCCAGCCGGGAGGAAAAAAGGATGTGGTTTGAGTCCGGGGACCATACGATGCGGCCTTCGGACCCGTTCTGATTCGTCATGCGTTTGGGCACGCCTCCGTCAGCTGGGATAACGAAGATGTCAGCGTCATTCCGTGGTGCTTCGTCCCGAACCGGATCGTACGGGAGCTTCGCGATGGAATCCCTTTCGGCTTGCAGCACGGAGTCCGGCAAGAGGCGGGGGCTGGCAACAAAAGCGATCCACCGACCGTCCGGGGATACGGTGGCGTTTCGATGGGAAAAGACTTCGTCGGTGAGCTGAATTCTGGTCGTGTCTCCATCGAGTTGTTTCCAAATCTGCGCGGCGTCGTAGGTCCTGGGCTCCCGGCGGTTGGGCGTGAACCCGGCACCGTTTCGTTTGTATGGGAAGTCCACGATCTGCATCCCGTCGAAACGCTGAGGGTCAACCGGCTGGGTGATACTTCCGAGAGGTGGTCTCGCCATGGGCCGCATCCTGGCATATGGATCCCTCTCAGGCTCCTCCTCGTCCGCCCCCTGGCTCTCCTCTTCGTCGGCGGTTCCTTCGGTCCAGACCACGAACGATCCGTCGTCAGGCTCTGATCCCCGGCGTCCCTCATCCATTTGGAATGCTTCCCCCATTCGGGAGCCGTCCATTCGCAGCACCCAGGTGCTTCCCTCACCGCCCTCCCGCCGAGACGAGAAGAACAGATGGGTCCCGTCCTCGGACCATCTCGGTCCGGAGCTTTCGGTGCCCGGGGCCGTGAGTCGAACAGGGTCTCCACCATCCGTGGCCACCATCCAGACTTCCGAGTGTCGGGCGTTCTCCGCCTCATTCACCGTGGTCACGGTAAATGCCACGTATTTCCCGTCCGGGGACATGGCCGGGGAAGACACTCGCGTGAGACGATACCAGTCTTCCGGAATGAACGCCCGACCCGGCCCTGAGGAGGCTTCCTGGGCGCCGAGGGCCGGTGCGAGAATGAGTAGACCGAGGAGAAGAAGACGGGACATATCGTGCGCTCCCATGTATGGGCGGTGGCTGGGGGCCTGCAAGAAGTATCGGCGGGAGAGGATAGTGGGCTCTGAGATGGAGCGTCAACAGGGTCTCGTGACGGCACGGCATCCCGGTGGGATCAGAGCCCGCACCCTTGCTCCGGCCCCCCGGCCCCCTTAAGCATCCTGGGACGCTGGGCCAGAAGCCAAGCGGTTTTTCCCTGACCAACGCCTGGGAGGACGACCATGGAACCCCGTACGCTCATCGATCTGATGGAGACCCGGGCCAAGGAGTTCGCCGACGAGGTTTACCTCCTGGAGAAGCCGGACGACAGCTACGACGAGCTGACGTACGTGGAGACCCGGACACAGGTCCACCGGTTTGCCGCGGGTCTGCTGGCCCTGGGGATCAAGAAGGGCGACCGGATTTCGGTTATCAGCGAAGGTCGGAACCTGTGGGTCATCGCTGAGCTGGGGATCTTCTACACGGGGGCTATCAACGTTCCGATCTCGGTGAAGATCAATGAACCCACGGAGTTGAAGTTTCGGCTGGCCCACTCCGGCTGCCGCCTGGCCGTGGTTTCGTCCAACCAGGCTCCCAAGGTGGAGGCCATCAAGAAAGACCTCCCCGATCTGGAGACCATCATCCTCCTGGACGGGGCGGCCAAGGATCCGGACGAGATGGAGGTGGATCGTCTGCTGACCATGGGCGACGAGTGGTTGGCGGACCACACGGAGGAACTCGAGTCGACCTACCGGAGCGTTGAAGCGGACGATCCGGCCACGATCAGCTATACGTCCGGAACTACGGCGGATCCTAAAGGAATTGTCCTCACCCACCGAAACTACACGGCCAACGTGATGCAGGGCGCGGCCATGGTGAAGGAGATTCAGCCCTACTGGCGGTCACTCATCATAATCCCCTGGGATCATGCCTTCGGCCATACTGTAGGCATCTACATCATGATGCACTACGGCGCGAAGCTGGCGGCGGTCCAGGCCGGCAGTTCGGCCATGGATTACCTCCGAAATGTGCCGGTCAATATCAAGGAGGTGAGGCCCCACTTCATGCTTAGCGTTCCTGCCCTGGCATCAAATTTCCGAAAAAACGTGGAGAAGGGGATTCGCCAGAAAGGCCCACGGGTGGAGAAGCTCTTCGAGCGAGCACTGAAGAACGCATACGGCTACATCGGGGACGGGTGGAACCGTGGGAAGGGGTTAAGGGCCCTTCGAGCCCCTCTCCATAAGGTTTTTGACCGCCTCATTTTCTCCAAGGTCAGGGGAGAATTCGGAGGCCGATTGGAGTTCTTCATCTCGGGCGCAGCCATGCTGGACATCGAGATGCAGCGTTTCTTCTATGCCATCGGCATCCCCATGTACCAGGGGTACGGCCTTTCCGAAGCCGCGCCGATCATCTCCGCCAACACTCCCAACGCCCACAAGTTCGGGAGCTCGGGTAGGCTTGTGCCGGATCTCGAGCTTCGGATTTGTGACGAGGACGGGAACGATCTGCCGGTGGGTGAAAAGGGGGAAATCGTCGTTAAGGGCGAGAACGTTATGGCCGGGTATTGGAGAAATGAGGAGGCCACGGCGAAAACGATTCGTGACGGGTGGCTGTTCACGGGGGACCTGGGATTCATGGATTCGGACGGATTCCTCTATGTCCTGGGCAGGGTGAAGAGCCTTCTGATCAACGGGACCGGTGAGAAGTACAGCCCGGAAGGGATCGAGGAGGCTCTGGTTGCCGGCACGCCATACATCGATCAGGTCATGCTCCACAACGACCACGATCCCTATACGGTGGCCCTCATCGTTCCGAACCGGGAGCGGTTGAGGGAGTGGCTTTTAGAAAAAGGACTGGGTTGTGCCTCCGACGAGGGTCAGCAAGCCGTCATCGAGCTGTTTCAGGGTGAGATAGACTCCTTTCGGAAGGGAGGCTCCCGGGAAGGTCTTTTCGAGACCGAATGGCTCCCGTCGGCGTTCGCGATCCTGGGCGCGCCCTTCACCGAGGAGAACCTTCTCCTGAACAGCTCCCTGAAACTCGTCCGTAGGAAGGTCCGGGACTTCTATCGAGACCGGTTGGATTACCTGTACACCCCGGAAGGTCGAGACCCGCTGAATAAGCGGAATCGACGGATAATCTCCCGGCTGAACGAATAGGACCCGTCGGCCAACATCTGCAGAAAGAAAGACGAAAGACTACACATGCCAGATCGAAACGACGCCCTCGCACTCCTCCACGAATGGGTGGAAACCGAGGGTTTAAGAAAGCACATGTACGCGGTGGAAGCCGCGGTGAGGTTCTATGCCAGGAAGATGGGCGCGGACGAAGAGGTTTGGGGCCTTGCCGGCCTCCTCCACGACCTCGACTGGGAAAAACACCCCGATGTTCATCCCATGGAAGGTGTTGAGGCTTTAAAGCGGGGTGGATACCCGGAGGAGGTGATTCACGCTGTTCTTTCCCACCGCCCCGAGTACACCGGTGTGGAGCCGGAAACCGACCTGGACCGGGTCCTGTACGCGTGCGACGAGATAAGCGGACTGATACACGCCGCATGCCTCATGCGGCCCAACGGCATCGATGACATCAAACCCAAGTCGGTCGTTAAGAAGCTGAAGGACAAGGCCTTTGCCGCTGGAGTGGACCGAGAGCAGGTCGCCCGGGGCATCGAGCTTATCGGTTTGGACCGAAGCGAACACATCCAGAACGTGATCGAAGGGATGCGGGAGGCCGGTGAAGTCCTCGGCATTCGGGGAGAGGATCTACAGAAGGACTGAGGGGTTCAGTCCAGTTCGGCATCCACGCTGTAGGAGTTCCAGCCCCACGATCTGGGGTGGTGACTGGAGCCGCCGTCCGACCAGGTGGTGCGTGCCTGGCTCCGGGCGCTTTCGGGCCCCATCACAACGTCGATTCTTCCCAACCGCATCCCGGCCCAACCCACCTGGTTTACGACGGTCCTCCCACCGCTCGGATAATCGTACACGTCGGGTTGGTCCATGAAGGTGTGGGTGTGTCCTCCCAGAATCAGGTCGATTCCCTCCACCCGCTGGGCCAGAAGGGTGTCGGAGGGCTCATTTCCCCGGTACCGGTAGCCCAGGTGGGAGAGGCAGATCACCAGCCCACACCCTTCCCCCCTTAGGTGTTCGACGGCAGCCCGAGACATGGCGTATGGGTCTCGGTATTCCACGCCCTCGTGGAGGCTGGACAAGACCAGGCCCTCGAACCTGATACCCAACCCAAAAATCCCTACCTTCACACCACCTATCTCCTTGATGATCCATGGCTCGACGTGAGGCTTAAGTGCGGGATGGTCGACCTGATAGTTGGCGGATACGAACTGGAAAGTGGCGTGGGGAATCATTTCGACGAGGCCGTCAACCCCATTATCAAAATCGTGGTTTCCGATGGTGGCTACGTCGTAGTCCATGGCCGACATGGCTTTGAACTCGATTTCGCCGTCGAAGAAGTTGAAGTACGGGGTCCCTTGGAAGATGTCGCCCGAATCCAGCAACAAAACGTTGCTGTTCTCCTCTCGAATCCGCCGGATGAGGGTCGCTCGCCGCGCCGCACCCCCCAAGCCCTCAAATGGACCCCCGTCCATGGGGAAAGGATCCATACGAGAGTGGGTATCGTTTGTGTGGAGAATCACAAGCCGAACATCATCGGCTTCCCCACCGGTGGCACCCGCCGGGCCGGGGTAGAAGAAGCCCCCGACAGCCCCCGCTCCCGCGAGCCGGAGGAACCGGCGGCGCCTCATTCTCCGATCCCCTCGGTTATGCGCCCTTCCAGCTTGGGCTGGAGGGTACCCACTTCTCTGATGTACCCAATGAACGCCTCCCTGACCAGGACCGGTAGGTCGGTCCGAGAAAGGGGCGCCTCCAGGGCCGAAAAGGAATCACCTCCGTTCGCCATGTAGTCGTTGGTGACCAGTCTGTATTGTGCCGTCGGATCCAGCATCTCTCCCCCCACCAGGACGTCCTGGGCGATCCGCTCCTGACCCTGGCTCACAATCCGAAAGCTGAATCCAGCAATGGGTTCCCCCCTTTTTTCAGCCAGCTGGTCACAGAGCTCCTGGACTTGGGAACCGGATAAGGTCAGGACGGAAAGCATGTTCTCAAAGGGCATGAGTTCATACATCTGTCCCATGGTTATGGGCCCCGGGCCGATGGGGACACGCAACCCGCCATTGTTTGTCAGAGCCATATCAATCGGACGATCGTGGGTCCGGTTGGCGGCCCAGAGCATCGCGTCCGTGGCGAAATTGCCGAGGGTCCCTTCGGGCCAGGCTTTGCTGAGGACTCCGTCCACGTCTCCGATGACCTCACGGATCTCCTCATCCATCCGGTCCCGGAAGGGGGCGATGAGAGAGACCAAGGCCGGATCACCCTCGGTGGACTCCTCGATTAAGGAATAAGAGACCGGCGCTTCCACGACGACGAGGGGTGGGTAGGGCTCCTCAGAGACAGGGGCCGGGCCTGGAGCCCTGGCCGGATGTGGCTCGGCCCCGGGAGGGGGTGGTGATCCTCCGCATCCTCCCACGAGCAGGAGAACGCTCAGGAGGGTCCAGTTGGCTCGCATGGCGTTGAAACCCCGAAATGTGAAAGAACGGCGCTTCCCCTAATCTGGTGCCTCTCGGCTCAGGGGAAAACCGGGGATCCTAAAAGGGGTGAGAAGAAGAACCGGTCCCCGGGAGATCCCCCCGGGAACCGGTTACTCAGAACGCGACCCCCTTCGACCGATCGTCGTTCGAAAGGGGGGCCGGTGCTACGCTGCCGGGACCTCGGAATCAGGCTCCCGGCTTGATTGTCGCCAGGCGGGCGTAGATGTCGTAGATCTTCTTTTTCATTGCCTTGATGCGGGCAGAGTCCTCCGGAGTGCTCCACTTGGGCTCATGAATGGAGAAGATCTGATGGTTGAGGTCGTCCAAAAGGGCCCGGGCGTTGGAGCACCAGGTCTCCGTGCAGTCCATAGGCATCTCTGCGGCTTCGTTTACCGCCTGCTCCATGGTCTGCATGGATGCGAACAGGTTCTCCATGTAGGTATGCCACGCATTGTCCAACGGGGCCTCGACCCCGCCCTTGATTGCATCGTCCAGCTTGGTCATCTCGGTGTCCTTTTTTGGTCGACCTCGGGTCCCGGTCCCCGCCCCCAGCGGTTCCCTTTTGCCCTCCCGGTCTGATTATTGGGTCGGGTCCGGGAGAGTCCCATTCCCCCTCCCCTGGATTGCCCCAGTCAGGTGAGGCTCTAACTTCGTAAGAAGAGAGTTGAATTTTCAGGCTGACACAAGAGGCCCCGCCTTAACGACTGTGGGGTGCTCCCAAGGACCCAAAAGCTCATGAAGACCATTATCGAGCCGTTCAAAATCAAGGTGGTGGAGCCCATCCGGATGACCTCCCGGGAAGAGCGCCTCGATTACCTGGAGACTGCGGGGTTTAACGTTTTCCGACTTCGTTCGGAAGACGTGCTGATGGACCTCCTGACAGACTCGGGGACCTCAGCCATGAGTTCCCAACAGTGGGCTGGGGTCATGAGGGGTGACGAGGCTTATGCAGGGAGCCCTTCGTTTTTCCGGTTCGAGGAGACGGTCACCGACATCTTCGGCTTCGAACACGTGATCCCCACCCACCAAGGACGAGCCGCCGAGCGGATTCTTTTTTCTACGGTTTGCCGGCCGGGTCATGTGGTCCCGAACAACACTCATTTCGACACCACGCGGGCAAACATCGAAGCTGCTGGGGCCCAGGCTGTGGACCTTCCTGTCCCCGAAGGGCTGGTCCCGTCGGAGCCACGGCCCTTCAAAGGGAACATGGACGTACCTAGGCTGAGGTCCCTGATCGCGGAGGTGGGCGCCGAGGCGATTCCGCTCTGCATGTTGACCGTGACCAACAACACGGGTGGCGGACAACCGGTCTCGATGGCAAACATCAGGGAGGTATCGGAGGTCTGCCAATCCCACGGGATTCCCCTTTATATCGATGCTTGCCGGTTCGCTGAGAATGCATACTTCATCAAACTCCGGGAAGACGGATATAGCCAAAAGACGGTCAAAGAGATCGTCCGGGAACTCTTCTCGTACGCCGACGGATGCACCATGTCCGCGAAGAAGGACGGTCTCGCGAACATCGGCGGGTTCTTGGCCACCAACGACGCGTGGCTGGCCAAACGCGAGCGGGACCTCCTGATCCTCACCGAAGGGTATCCCACCTATGGCGGCATGGCCGGAAGGGACCTCGAAGCAATTGCGGTCGGTCTCGAAGAGGTCCTGTTGGAGGACTACCTGGAATACCGATTGGCCTCTGTTCGATACCTGGGCGAGCACATATCGGCAGAGGGAGTCCCCATTGTCCAGCCCCCGGGTGGGCATGCTGTTTATATCGATGCAGCCGCCTTTCTTCCTCATGTTCCGGCATTGGAGCTTCCCGGCCAGTCGGTCGTGAGCGAGCTCTACCTGGAGGGGGGGATTCGGGGCGTAGAGGTGGGCACGGTGATGTTCGGTAGGAAGGACCTCGACACCGGCGAAGACATTCCGGCGGCGATGGAGCTCGTTCGACTCGCGATGCCTCGGAGGGTTTACACCCAGAGCCATGTGGACTTCATGGTCGAAGCCATCGTCGAGGTCCACCGGCGGAGGGACGGGATCGGTGGTTTCAGATTCGCTTATCAGGCACCGGCGCTTCGGCATTTCACGGCGGTGTTCGAACCCCTGTACCAGGTGGGTGGCCCGGTCCCAGGGGCTTAGCTGCGAACTCCCGAAAGCGTTCTCACAGGAACTCCGGCCCCGTGATATGTTTATCAGACGGGAACAACCGGCCCCCGGGCAGGCCCGGGGGTCCTTTTTTCTCTAGCACCACTTTTGAGCGGGCAGGCATGCATCCGACGATCCGGCGGGCTTTTTTATCCGCCATGATGTTTTTTCTAATGGGGAATGCTGGGGCAGGCGCACAGGACGTGGAGCTGTGGGGAAAGATCCACGGCACCCGGCCTCCACAGGGGTACTACGACCTTTTGGAGAAGGACCCCCGTGCCTTTCAGTTTCGGAGAGCGCTCATCCGAAGGGGGTTGGGCTTGCGAGAGCTCCCGGACATCAAAACCCCGTCGGGAGCTCTGCCCGCCACCTATGATCAGGAGTTCGCCCGGCTCCTCGCGGAAGCCCCTGATCGATCCCCGGTCGTCGGCACATTTAACTTCCCTTTGATCCTCGGCCTGTTCGCCGATTCCGATCCGGTCCTCCCGGCCTACCAACAGGCCGCGGTCCAAGCGGAGTTTTTTGACGGCCCCCAAGCGAACCCGGCAGCCGTAGGCACCATTCCCGAATTCTACTCCGAGATATCCGGGAATCGGGTGACCCTCACCGGCACCACGTTCGACTGGGTTTCCACCGATCTGACCCAGGTTCAAGTGACGGCCGGAGCGAGCGGCATTGGAAACGGCTCCAGGGTAGGGGAGTACATCGTTCGGATCCTGGAGTCCGTGGATGACGGCACGGTGGACTGGGGTCATTTCGACAACGACGGGCCCGACGGTGTCCCCAATTCAGGGGACGACGATGGTTACGTGGACGTCCTGGCGGTCATGCACCCCACGCCAGGAGCGGAGTGTGCGAGCGGAAACCGGGACATCCGGATCTGGTCCCACCGGTGGGACCTCTATTGGAACGCCCAGTCGAATGGCTTGTCCTGGAGCCCATCGGTCCGGAACTCGATCATTCAGAACGAGGGGTATGTCACCCAGACTCCGTCGGCCACTCCGGGCATTCCGTTCATCAAGGTCCTCGACTACACAATCCAACCGGTGATGGCCTGCAGCGGGACGACCATCAACTATATCGGAGTTTTTGCTCACGAGCTCGGTCACGGCTTTGGACTCCCCGACCTCTATGTCACCTCCAGCAGCCAGAATCACGAGGGCATCGGAAACTGGGGTCTCATGGGCACAGGGTCCTGGGGATGCGATGGCCAGTCGGCCTGGAGCCCCTGTCACATGAGTGCTTGGAGCAAAGACGTCCTGGGTTGGGTCAATGTTCAAACCCTGCCGGTTGGGACCGATTTGGGGACCGTCGTGCTTCCCCCGGTCGAGACGGGGGGGGATGTGTATCGAATCGATTCGGGGGACGGATCGTCCGAGTACCTCCTTCTGGAGAACCGGCAACGACTGGGATTCGACCAACACTTGTACGAACCAGGCCTTCTGATCTGGCATGTCGATCCCGTCACTGTCGACGGATCCCCGGGGGGAATCAACAACGATCCGGACCGGATGGGTGTTTGGCTCCGACAAGCCGACGGGCTAAATGAGCTCGCGGAGGATTTCGGCGGCAGGGGCGACGGTGGTGATCCCTTCCCCGGCTCCTCCGGGAACACCGAGTTCCACGCTTCCTCCGATCCCAGCAGCTGGACTCACGGGGGGAATTCCATGGGGGTGACCCTACTGGACATCCGGCAGGTGGGTCAGGACATGAGCTTCAGAGCCCTGACGCGGTACCAAGACCTCACCCTCCGGACTCAGGGGTCACCGTCAGGCGGTGGACTGGTTTCAGTGGACGGTGCCCCGCCTGGGGGTTCAGCTCTCGTGATCAACTCTGCACCTTTCCAACATCACGTCATCGAGGCAGCACCCGGTGAGGTGGTGGAGGAGGGGATCCGTGTGGGGTTCGAGGGTTGGACCGATGGCGCCCCTCGAATTCGGGAGCACACAACCCAACTCGAGGACGCCACGCTCACGGCTACCTACGGGGGGCAGGAGTTCCTGGTGGACGTGACCCTCTCGAGCTCCGCCCCAGGGGTGGTCCCTGGCTCCATCGATTTCTCAGTTGGAGACGGCGACGGATGGGTGCCCGCAGATGAGGAAGTAACCGTTACAGCCACTCCTCGGACGGGTTTCCTCTTCCAAGAATGGGATGGGGGGTTCGTGGGCCTTCCGAACCCGGCGGAGGTAACGGTTTCCGAACCGATCCAGGCGGATGCGGTCTTTGAGGTGATCTTCAGCGTGGCCGGTAACCCCTCTGTGGTGGAGCTGGACGGCGGAATCAATCACGATGTTCTACTCACCGTGGAGAACGCCAACCCACCGGTTCATTGGAGCCTGACGTCAGGGGCCTTGCCGCCCATGATGGAGTTGCTGCCAAGTGGCTCGATCCATGGGGCACCTACGGCCATGGGTGAGTATCCGGTTACCCTCAGGGTTATCGATGACATTGGCCTCCAGGGATTCGTGACCTTGACCCTGGACGTCGAAGACCCGGAAATCCCGTCGGACGCCTTGGCTTCGGACTTCCTCCTTCAAGGGCCACCCCTTTCTCCCGACACGAAGGTCTTCCTCGACAACGAGGGGAATCGGAACGGTGTGTATGACTTGGGTGATCTCAGAGCCTATGTCTTGAGGAACCCAACGGTGGGCTCTTTCACCCAACTGGAAACACTGCTGGAGATCGTTGTTCCCGTGGGTGAGTTGGAACGGCCTCAAAAAGGTGCGGATCGGAGAGGGGGTGGAGGACGATGAGGCGTTCGGCGATTGCTCTGGTTCTGCTGGTCTTTGCCGGCGGATGTGATTCCGGACCGGATGGCCCCGGGGACATTACTGGTGCCCTCAAGACACCGGGGGCTTCGGTAGGAGCCGCAGTCTTGGAGGTCGTCGGAGGCGGAGTCCAGGGGTTCTCGGGAGCCGGCGGGACGAAGGTGTTCTGGGCGCAGCAGAATGATCCGACGATCCACCGAGTCGTGGTGGTGGGATCCGGGGGCGGTGATCTCCAGTTCCAGGTTTCGGTGGAAGACCGGTCGAAAAGGGCGCCCCGGGTAACCGTGATAAACCTGGTCGATACGGGGAACAGGTCCATCCCGGTGAGTCAGGAATACAAGGTCAAGTTCTCCTACTAGCGGATCGTCAGTCGAGGGGTTTCGAGGTTGAACTGAGCCGGGGTCCCGAATACGGCGGCCCCGGCTGGGATTCGCGAGGGGGCCCTCCACTTGCCTGCGGCGAAGGAGTTTTGCCACCTTTAAACCTCTCAACAAGTCAGACCAAGCGGCCGATAGGAGTGTTTTGGATGGAGCAGGCGCCTTCGATGCAGTCTCTCTCCCGGGATCAGCTGAGCGACGCCCTGATCAGGATTAATCTCCTGCGAACTCAGGAGCCTCGAGACCCGATGGTGCTCGGCTTGCTCGAGGAGGCCATTGATGCGCTCTTCTCGGTTTCCAAGCGCCTGATCGTCTACGGCAGCCTGGCTCCTGGGGGTCCGAATCACGGACTCCTGGCCGAACTGGACGGTGAGTGGACCAAGGGTTGGGTCACTGGGGAGCTTCTCGAAAGAGGATGGAGTGCCGCCATGAGCTACCCGGCTCTCCGATGGTGTCCGGAGGGGGGTGAAATCGAGGCCCACCTCCTGGTCTCAGACGACCTCCCGCGTTTCTGGAGACGGCTGGACGATTTTGAAGGCCTGGAATACAATCGGATATGGGCCCCTTTCCTGGCCCCTGACGGCGAAGTCTCGGTGGGGAATCTCTATGCCATGGAGTGTGATCTAACCCGTTAAGTGAGCCTCAGCATGTTCCAATCCCACGGTGTTCCGGCACGAGCCACTGCCGCCTGCCTTTTCTCTCCGGCTCTTGTTGCCCTGTTCTGCTTCTCCTTCGCCGCCGGGTGCGACGCCCGGGAGCCGGTGTCGGAGCCTCTCGACCCTCCGACCGCGGTCCTGGATCGGTGGGTGGAGATGTGGAATAGCTACGATCTGGATGAAGTGACCGAGCTGTTCCTGGACCACCCCAGCCTCACGTACTTCTCCTCAGAGAAGGAGGGTGTGATCAGGGGGATGGAAGCCGTCCTGGAACACCATGGAGGGTTCGGTTTTGTTCCTGGAGGGAATCCGAAGGGAACTCGCCTTTGGCTCGAAGACCTGAACACTGATCTGAGGGGAGAGTTGGCAGTCGCCACTGGCCTCTGGTTCTTCCAGGCAGCGGGGGACACCACCGGTGATCCCCAGAAAGGGCCCGTCACCTTCGTGTTGGTTCGGGATTCGGGCGCCTGGAAGTTCATGCATATGAACTTCTCCGAGTACGTTCCGGTCGAGTCTTCCTAGACTCCCTGAAACTCTTCGAAAAACTGAAGAACCTTCCACGCGTCTTCGAACGTGGAAGCGACACCAAAAGAAACCCGGACTGCGCCGGTGCTCTTGTTGTCGATGCACTGGTGGAACTGATCCAGAGTCATCCGGTCCTGGGCCCGAGTCAAACACCCGACGATCTCATCCCTCTCGAGACCCATGGCCATCTCCCCCGCTCCAGGATTGCAGAAACATCCCGTGCGAAGGGAGATCTTCCAGCTGTTGGCTTTCTCCTCTACCAACTGGTGGTCGATGGGCTGCCCGGCCGAATCGTAGAGGTTCAGGGCGACGGTTCCCCCTCGGGAGCGCGTATCGATGGGGCCGTAGATCCGGGCCACCCTCTCCCCGGTGGAATGCCTGAGGGCCACCAGCTCATCCATCAGCCAGCCGGCCAGGGTATTGACCCGATCATGGATTGTGTCCACCCCCACCGAGTCGAGGAACTCGAGGCCCAGCTCAACCGCCGGCAGGCTGGTGTAGTTCAGAGTTCCGTCCTCGAACCCTTCGGATCCGGGGGAAAGGGTGTGGCTCTCGGCCAGGACCGACGCCCAGGAAATCGTCCCACCGGCGAACCAGGGCCGGTGGAGTTTCTGGAGCGCCGGGCGCCTCGCGAGTAACGCTCCCACCCCGGTCGGATACCCGAACATCTTATAAAAGGAGAGGGTGACGTAGTCCGGGTGCCACTTTTGGAGGTCCAGGCGATTCGTGGGAACGAAGGCGGCGGCGTCCAGAAGGACATCCCAACCCAACTCCTGCGCCCGACCGATCCACTCCAGGGGATGCTGGACCCCGGAGAAATTGGATTGGGCCGGATAGGCGAACAGCTTGTTCTGGCTGTCGGGGCTGCTCTTCAAAAACGCCTGCAACCGTTCGTCAGGCACCCTGAGGTCTGGGGGTTCCACAGGGATGTACTGGGTGGAAGCGCGCTTCACCCGGTCGAAAGCCCTGATCCCAACCACCGAATTGTGGTTGTCAAAAGTGAGAAGGAACTGGTCACCCTCCGAAAACGGGTAGGACTCCCCCACGAGCTTCAGCGCTCCACTGGCGTTGGACGTAAAAATCAGAACGTATTCTTCAGGATCGGCATTGAAGAATTCCAACACCCTCTTTCGGCAGGAAACCACCCGCTCGGTGGCGAGAGCCGACGTCGGATTTGTGGAGTGGGGATTCCCCAGGACCGAGCCGGAAAGGAATTCCATGTGGTGACGGATCTGAAAGTCACCGAAGAGACCACCCCCGGTATAGTCGACGTAAGTATGACCCAACCGGTCCAACCTGGAGAACTCCCGTTTCCGGAGCTCGTCGATTGCCTCGGTACCGTGGTAGTCCGGATACCGCTTCAGAAACTCGGTGAACTTTGACTCCACCACCTCTTCCGACCTTTCCTGACTTTCCTGAGTGTGTCCCCCCTCACGGAGAATCCCCGGGGCTTCCCGTTTCTGGTCCGAGGAGTTGGATGCAGGGGGGGCTTGACCAAATCTGGTACTATCCCGGATCGGGTGGAAGACCGAAGCTCGAGCCGGAGCCTGGGTGGGGCCCTTGCGGGGAAGGAGACCCCCGGCCATGCTCCCGGATCTCGAGTCCCGGCATTCACTCCGGTCTCGATCGGTGCCCACCATGTCTCGCTGGAGGTCCAGCATGATGCGTGTTCTCACCCACGGCCCGACCCTTTTCGCACTTCTCTTCCTCAGTGTGAGCAGCGTTTCCGCTCAGGATGGCCCAAACCTCTCCGGGGACTTGGAGTGGCGTAACATCGGTCCCTCCAACATGGCGGGCAGGGTCACCGATATCGAAGCGGTAGTCTCGAACCCCGCCCGTGTCATCGTCGGATCGGCATCAGGTGGTGCTTGGCTCTCCAACAACGCCGGTACAACCTGGGAGCCGATCTTTGAACATTATGGATCCGGGAACATCGGTGATATCGCCATCTTCCAACCCAACCCGGACATCATCTGGATCGGGACCGGTGAGTCGTGCACCCGAAACTCCGTCACATGGGGCGATGGCGTTTACAAGTCCACCGATGGCGGTGAGACCTTCGTGAACGTGGGCTTGACGGACACCCACCACATCAGCGAGGTCCTGGTCCACCCGACCGACCCCGACGTGGCTTATGTAGCTTCCCAAGGGCACCTCTGGGGCCACACCGGTGAGAAGGGCATCTACAAAACCGAGGACGGGGGTCGTACCTGGAGACACCTGTCCGAAGGACTCCCAGACGATGGCAGGACCGGGGCCTCCGATCTGAAGATGGACCCCCGGGATCCTAACGTGATGTACGCGGCGTTCTGGGAGAGGATCAGGATGCCGCACAAGTTCCTTTCCGGGGGGCCGAACGGCGGGATTTTCAAGTCTACCGACGGGGGGGAGAGTTGGACCAAGCTGACGGAAGGGCTGCCATCGGGGGACACGGGCAAGATCGGCCTGGCCATCTACCATTCCGACCCGGACATCGTCATGGCCATCGTCGAACACGGGTTTCAGCCCACCCGACAGGACCCGGCCTTCTCCGACATGACCCAGTTGGGGACCGGCTTGTACCGGTCGGAAAACGGAGGCGCCTCCTGGGAGTATGTGAACCGATATAACAACCGACCGTTCTACTACTCGCATATCTGGATGGATCCCAAGAACGATCAGCGCGTTTACGTGCTGGCTGGGTCGGCTCAGGTCTCGGAGGACGGAGGCCGGACGTTCGACCGGGTCCTTCAAGGAATTGCCGGGGACTTCCATGCTCTTTGGATTGATCCCAACAATCCGGACATGTACTACGTCGGAAACGATAAGGGATCTTATGTAACTTTCGACCAGGGCCACCACTTCGTGATGTTCGACAACATGGACATCGGCGAGTTCTACGCGGTGACCACCGACAACCGGGATCCCTACTGGGTTTACGGAGGACTACAGGACAATGGGAACTGGGGCGGCCCCTCCAATAGTCGGGATTGGAACGGAATCTTCACCGACCACTGGTTCAAGTTCCATTCGGGGGACGGATTCCACACAACAGCCGATCCGAACGATTGGCGGACCGTCTATACCGAGTCCCAGGGGGGGAATATCCGGCGCCTCGATGCCGTTTTTCGGCAACAAGGAAAATCCATCACACCTACCCCGGCTACGGTAATCAACTTCCAGGAGATTTTCCCGGACCAAGAGGTCGGCCGGAACCTGCCGGATGAGCTCTTCCGGTTCAACTGGTCCTCGCCGTTGCGCCTCTCCCCCCATAACAGCAATACGGTCCTCTTCGGTGGAAACCACCTCTTTAGGAGTTACGATCGAGGTGACAGCTGGGAGATCATCAGTCCGGACCTCTCCACCAATCACCCGGATCTCACGGATCCGGAGAGCGGGGGGCTCACCAGAGATGTGACCAGCGCTGAGACCCACGCCACGATCATCACCCTCGCCGAGTCCCCGGTGAAGCCGGGACTCATCTGGATCGGGACCGACGATGGCAGGGTCCATCTCACCAGGGACGGGGGAGGGACCTGGGTGGAGGTTGGCCTCACCATCCCTGACCCGCCGAGGGGCCTGTGGGTGAGTCGGGTGGAGCCGTCCCATTTCGACGAAGCAACGGCGTATGTATCCATCGACGGCCATAGGTCGGACGAGTTCCGCCCATGGATTTTCGTGACGACGGACTACGGTGAGTCCTGGACTCGGATTACTTCGGGAATCCCGGATGGGAACCCGATCTATGTGGTCCGGGAGGATCCGAAGAACCCCGACCTGCTCTTCGCCGGATCGGAGTTCGACGTGTTCTTCTCGGTGGATCGAGGCTCGAGTTGGGACGGGCTGGGCGTTGGCTTGCCCACGGTGGGGATCCACGATCTGGTGATCCACGAGAGGGAAGGGGACGTGATTGCCGGCACACACGGCCGGAGCATCTGGATTCTTGACGATATCACGCCTCTCCAACAGCTGACCCCCGAGGTCAAAGCGTCGCGGCTTCACCTTTTCGAGCAGAAGGTCGCCACGAAATGGCAGGGTATCAGCCGGGGGGCCACCCGAGGCCATCAGCTCTTCATCGGCAGGAACCCCCTCACAATCAACCAACAACCTCCCGGGAATTCCCCGAACGAGCTCCAGAATTCTGCGGCCGTACATTTCTGGCTGGGATCGGACCCTGAAGGCCCTGTCCTGGTGGAGGTTCTCACCATGGACGGAACGCGGGCGACGGCGGAGGAACTCCACCGGGCCCATGCCGGGATCAACCGCTGGTTCTGGGATCTTCGGCTCCCACCCAGTGAGGCCGAAGTAGCTGAGTTCGAAGAGCAAATGGCCCAGATGCGAGAACGGTTTGCCGGGGCGGCACCCAGCGGGCAGGCTGCCCGGTTCCTGGGGAGGCGGCCCCAGGGTGGAGTGGCCCCGGCCGGAACGTACCTGGTGCGGGTCACTGCCAATGGCATTACCGTCGAAGGGACTCTGGCAGTCAGAGACGATCCCGGCCTTGAAGGCGCACTCCCGAGCGTGAGGTAAGACCGATGACCACCGCGACCTGGGTCACGATGATCGGCATCCTGGCTTTTGTCTGGGGCGGATTCTCCATCGCCCTGCGAAAGGCCGTTAGGAGCGAGTCGGACAAAAGCCAAGAGTAGGGTGAAAGGCGGGAGGGCCAGGCGTCCCCCTCGCGAGAGAACCGGCCGTTTCACTTCCGGACACTCGCTCGCGGGACCCTGGCCCTCCGGCCTATTCGACCGGGCGGGTCCGAGAGAACCATTCGCTTCGCTACTGGACACTCTCTCAGGGGAGCCGGCCTCCCCTGCCTCCGCTCCGAAGGTTCGTCCAGGGCGAGGAAGTTGAGGTTCTTCGATGAGCTCTGTCTACGATCGGATCGGCGACGGTTTTTCCAAGTATAGGCGAGCCGATCCGCGGATTGTGGACCGGATCCTCCGATTCCTGGACCTATCCCCCCCCGCCACGATTGCCGACATCGGGGCCGGATCCGGAAACTACAGCAGGGCACTGGCCGACCTCGGGTACCGGATTGAAGCTGTCGAGCCATCCCAGGTCATGCGGGATCAGGCCGTCCCCCATAACGGCGTGCGGGTCCATGAAGGGGTGGCTGAGCGTCTCCCGCTCCAAGATGCCTCCGTGGATGCCGTCATCTGCCTCCTTGCCGCCCATCATTTCCAGTCAAGGAGGTCTGCGGGGGCCGAGATGGCTCGGGTTTGCCCCGAGGGGCCACTCGTCTGGTTGACGTTCGACGCAAGGGAGGCCGAGGAACCTTGGTTCAAGGAATACTTCCCAACCCTCTGGGAGCTGGCTCTCGAACGGTCCCCGCCCATCGGTGAGGTCAGGCGGGAGTTGGCCATAGTCACGGGAAGGAGCGTGGACGTAGTCCCGTTCCTTGTGCCTTGGGACCTGAAGGACTGCTTCATGTCATCCGGATGGCGGCGACCTGAGCTGTACCTGGACCCGGAGGTCCGGTCAGGTATGTCGGCTTTCCAACTCTCGGACCCCCGGGTCGTCGAAAAGGCGTTGGAGAGGTTGGCATCCGACCTGGACTCAGGGGCGTGGGCGGCCGCTCACGGCGACGTCCTTGAGAAAGACGAGATCGACTGGGGCTACCGGTTCTTGGTCGCCAGGTGAGGGCTCGGCTGAACCGGAAAAAATGCCCGGGCCGGGGAACTCCCCACAGCGAGTGTCCAGAAGCGAAGCGGATGGTTCTCTCGCGAGGGGAGGCCCTCGGCCCGGGCTCAAGAGCTTCGGTTAACCCCCGACGTTGGACTCGGCGATGACGTCCAGGTTCGGGAGCATCACGATCTCGATTCGCCGGTTCAAACGCTGACCGTCCTCGGTAGCGTTGGTCGCCACCGGCTGGAACTCGCCGTAACCCGCTCCCGACACCAGGTCGGGGGACACTCCACGGTCCACCAGCAGCTTTACCACCGAAAGCGCTCGGGCGGCTGACAGCTCCCAGTTGCTGGGGAACTGGGCAGTGGAGATCGGGTCGTCGTCGGTATGCCCCTCCACCTGGAAAGTCCGATCATCGAACTCGCTCAGGACGGAAGCGATCTCCCCAAGGGTTTCCCGTCCGTCCCGGCCCAGATCCGCGCTACCGGGAGAGAAGAGAATGTCCTGGGGCAGGTTGATAACCATCCTGCCCCGAACAATCGAGACGCTCAGTCGCCCGGCATCGATGAGAGACCGGAAACGGCCAAGGACCTCTTCGTAAATGCGATTCCTCTCCCGGATCTCCTCTTCGATAGCCGCCAGCTGATCGAGGCGGCCTCGAAGGCGTTGAGCTTCCGCACCCTGGGCGCTCATGAGATCCTGGTTTCGCTGGGCCTCGAGCTGACACTCGGAGAGTCGCTCCTGGACCCTGAGAGTTTCCCGCCTGGAAGTACCCAGCTGTTCGATAAGCTGATCCGCATCAGTCTGGAGGCCGTCGATCCGGGATTGGAGTCGGGATTCCCGGTCATCTCTGCGCTCTAGCTCACGCCGGAACTCTTCGTTCAACTCCTCTTGGGTAAGCCGAGCGGCAGAGAGCTCCTCCAAAGTCCGGTTGTGGGTGCTCTTCTGAACACAACCGACCAAGGAGAGGGGAACGAGGGCGGCTAACAGCATGCCACCGGGCTTGAGCGTGTACACGATGACCTCCTGAGTTCTACGGCCGGACTACTTCCTGAAGAAGTCTCAATACCCGGGGTCCAACCCGCAAGACGGGGAGTCGATTTGGCCGGATCTGGCCACCCTCCTTGCCAAGCCCTCTAGGGTTCCGACACCTTTGGCCGTCCCGGATACTTCCCGAGCCGACCCTTAGCACAGACGACGAACGTGCCCAAACGCACTGACATCGAGTCCATCCTGATCCTCGGGTCTGGGCCCATCGTTATCGGCCAGGCCTGCGAGTTCGACTACTCCGGCACCCAGGCGGTCAGGGCCCTGAAGGAGGAGGGCTACCGGGTGATCCTGGTGAACTCCAACCCGGCCACCATCATGACCGATCCCGACCTGGCGGATCGGACCTACATCGAACCCCTCTCTCCGTCATGGGTGGAGCGGGTGATCGACGCCGAGAAACCCGACGCGCTGCTTCCGACCATGGGGGGTCAGACGGCGTTGAACCTCGCTATGGAATTGCACGAGAGAGGGTTTCTGGAAGACCGGGGCGTGGAGCTGATAGGGGCTAATGCCGGGTCCATCCGCATGGCAGAGGACCGGGAGCAGTTTACCGAGGCCATGCTCCGGATCGGCTTGGCCGTGCCCCACGGTGGATTCGCCCGGTCCATGGAGGACGCCCGAGAGATCGTGAAGGACACGGGATACCCGGCCATCATCCGGCCTTCATTTACCCTTGGCGGAACCGGGGGTGGGATCGCGTACAACCTGGAGGAATTCGAGGCTCAGATACGTAAAGGGCTGGACGCCTCACCCATCACCGAGGTCCTCATCGACCGGAGCGTGTTGGGGTGGAAGGAATATGAGCTGGAGGTTGTGAGAGACGGAGCGGACAACGTGATCATTGTCTGCTCCATCGAAAACTTCGATCCCATGGGTGTCCATACCGGGGACTCCATCACCGTGGCCCCGGCGCAAACCCTCACGGACGTGGAGTACCAGGCTTTGAGGGATGCGTCCATCGAGATCATCCGCGAGATCGGCGTCGAGGCCGGCGGGTGCAATATCCAGTTCGCCGTCAGCCCTGAAACCGGCGAGGTCCTGGTGGTGGAGATGAACCCCAGGGTGTCCCGGTCGTCGGCCCTCGCCTCCAAAGCCACCGGATTCCCCATCGCCCGGATAGGGGCCAAGCTTGCGGTGGGGTATCACCTCGACGAGCTACCAAACGACATCACCGAGACCACGCCTGCGTCGTTCGAGCCGGTCCTGGACTATGTCGTGGTGAAGCTACCTCGGTTCGCCTTCGAGAAGTTCCCCGAAGTCGATCCGGTTCTCGGCGTCCAGATGAAGGCTGTGGGTGAGACCATGGCCATCGGACGGACCTTCAGGTCGGCATGGCAAAAAGGTTTTCGTGGGTTGGAGATCGATCGAGCCGGCTGGGAAATCGGTCAAACCCCCAAAGACGATGCTTTGGAATCCGACCAGCCGGAGGCCCTCCTGTCGGCCCTGAGGAGGCCCAGCGCTGAGCGCCCTTTCCAGCTGAAGAGGGCCTTCGAGGCCGGGATTTCTCAGGATGAGTTGTTTGAGGCCACAAAGATTGATCCCTGGTTCCTGGACCAGCTCTCCCAGGTGATCGAGCACGAGAACTGGTTCCGGGGGTTGGAGGAAGTGGCAGCCGAGGACCTCCGCCTGATGAAGCGGGAGGGCTTCAGCGACCGTCAGCTGGCGGACCTCCGGGGGACAACCGAGAGGGAAATCCGGGAGGAACGTTGGGGGTTCGGTATCCGGCCGACCTACAACGTCGTGGATACGTGTGCGGGTGAGTTCCCCGCCGCCACCCCATACTTCTACTCCTCCTATGAATCCGAGAACGAATCGGTACCCACCGATCGGGACAAGATCATAATCCTCGGTAGCGGACCGAACCGAATAGGGCAGGGGATCGAGTTCGACTACTGCTGTGTGCAGGCCGTGATGGGTCTGAACGACGCCGGGTACGAGACCATTATGGTGAACTCCAATCCTGAAACGGTCTCTACGGACTTCGATGTGAGTGACAAGCTCTACTTCGAACCGCTGACCCTGGAAGACACCCTTGAGATCATTGAGCTGGAGAAGCCGAAGGGCGTGGTGGTTCAGCTCGGCGGCCAAACTCCGCTCAAACTTGCGGAAGGCCTTCGGGACTTGGGTGCGCCGATCCTGGGGACCTCTGTGGATGCCATCGACCGGGCCGAGGATCGGGAGCGGTTTGCGGAGGTTTGCGAACTCGTCGAGGCGATGGTCCCCGCCAACGGCGTCGCGACGAGTGAGGAAAAGGCACTTCAGGTCGCCAACTCCATCGGATATCCGGTGCTGGTACGACCGAGTTATGTGCTGGGTGGGCGGGCCATGGAGATCGTTTACGACGAAGAATCTCTCAAAGGATACTTCGAGCGCGCTGTAAGAGCTTCTCCGGATCGCCCGGTTTTGATCGATTCCTTTCTCGAGGACGCTTTTGAGGCCGACGTCGACGCCCTGTCCGACGGGGAGGACGTGGTCATCGGCGGCATCCTCCAACATATCGAAGATGCCGGTGTTCACTCCGGCGACTCGGCCTGCGTCTTGCCCCCTTATCTGTTGGGGGCTGAGGAGCTTCAGGTGATCCGAGAGACCACCAGGAAGTTCGCTCTCGAGCTGGGCGTGGTCGGGCTGGTGAACGTCCAGTACGCCATCAGGGATGGACAGGTCTATGTGTTGGAGGTGAACCCCAGGGCTTCGAGGACCATCCCCTTTGTCGGGAAGGCCACGGGCGTCCCACTGGCCCGGTTGGCTGCCCGTGTCATGGCCGGCGAGAAGCTGGCTGATTTGGGCGTTCCCGCCGAGCCACCGGTGCCGGGGGTGGCTGTAAAAGAGGCGGTGTTTCCTTTCAACCGCTTCGAGGTGGACACCCTCCTTGGGCCGGAGATGCGTTCTACCGGGGAGGTGATGGGGATCGACGACTCATTCGGGATGGCTTTCGCGAAGGCTTCAAAGGCCTCTGGGAATGCAGTGCCCCTGAGGGGTGGCACGCTGGTCGTGAGCGTCAACGACCGGGACAAGGCTACGATTACCCCCATCCTTCGGCGCTTTCACGATCTGGGCTACGAGATTCGAGCCACCAAAGGCACCCATGCATACCTGTCGCGGTTGGGTATTCCCAGCAAGCGGATCTTCAAAGTTGGGGAGGGACGGCCGAACATCGTCGACGGGATCGTATCCGGTGAGGTGGGTTTCCTGATCAACACACCCCTGGGGAAAAAGTCCCAATACGACGACTATGCCATGCGACGGGCAGCCATCACCCACAACATCCCGTATCTTACTACCATGTCAGCTGCCAGCGCGGCGTGCGATGCCCTTATCGCTCTCCGGAGCCGGACCCTTTCGGTCCGAGCTCTCCAGGATCGGATAGCCGATGCCCGGAGGGAGGTGGGCCAATGACCGGAGGCGAGGGATCGAAGAGCGGGAAGCTTACGGGTTTCCTCCTCCATCCCGCCGCGGCCCTCCATGACACCGGTTGGGGCCATCCCGAGCACCAGGGCCGTATGAGGGCCGTCTCCTCCGCGGTGAGCAAGGATATGCTGGCCCTTCACGATCGGGTGGCTCAGATGGAACCCCGGTCGGCCTCGGAAGAGGACGTCCTCAGGGTGCACACCCAGGAGCATGTGGACCTGATCCAGGCCTACTCGGATCGGGCCATGGAAGAGGAACGCTCCATTCCCCTCGAATCCGATACCCTGGTCTCGGGAGCGTCGTGGGACGCCGCGATGGGGAGCACCGGTGCGGTCCTCACGGCGGTGGACGGGGTCGCGAACGGCACGATCCGGAATGCCTATGTTGCCACCCGCCCCCCAGGCCATCATGCCACACCCACCAAGGCCATGGGCTTCTGCTTGTTCAATCATGTGGCAGTGGCAACCCGGTACGTCCAGGCGAAAGGACTGGCCGACCGAATTCTGATCGTGGACTGGGACGTGCACCACGGGAACGGGACTCAGGACGTGTTTTATGAGGATGGGGATGTGTTCTTCCTTTCCCTACACCAATCCCCCCACTACCCCGGGACAGGCTCGGCCGGCGAGACCGGGGCGGGTCCAGGAGAGGGAACGACCAGGAACGTACCACTCCCACCGGGCACCTCCAGGGAGGAATATCGAGATCGGTTCAGGGGGGCCACGGAGGAGGTCCTGTCCACCTTCGAGCCGGAGTTCATTTTTATCTCGTCCGGTTATGACGTGCTAAAAGGTGATCCTCTTGGCGGGCAAGAATTGGAGCCCGAGGATCTGCACGGCTTCACGAGGGAATTGATGGCCGTGGCGGACCGAACGGCAGGTGGCCGGCTGGTGGTCCTCATGGAGGGGGGGTACGTCCCGGAACGGGTTGGAGCCGGAACAGTGGCTGTCGTGAGGGCTCTGGTAGGGCTTGATCCCCCGGGCTCCTAGGGAAGCCTCGGGCTGACCTTGACTGCCCGCCGACGCCCTCCCGTGGCCCTTTCGCACGCCAAAGGGGTAGATTCAGTACACCGATAAGTTCTCCGGGGCAGGACACCTCCCCCCTGGCTCCGGGCTTCACCGAACTCTGGAAGGGACATGATTCGAAGATGTGGGGCCGTATGGGCCCTTTGGTTTGTGGTTCTTCCTGGCTTTTCGGCGCAGGCTCAGGAAACGCCCATCCTGGACCAATCGGTTCAGGCTCAGGGCGTACCCTTTCTGGACCAACCAATCCAGGCCCACCCGGAAGGTGATGCGGCCATTAGCCGTCTCCGATCACCCTACTGTCCCGGCCTGATGTTGGAGGTTTGCCCAACCCCTCAGGCGAAGGAGCTTCGGGATACGCTTCAGATCCTGGCTCATGACGGAGCTTCTTCCGACAGCATCGTCGCCTGGATGCTCGGGCAGTATGGGGAGGAGTATCGTGCCGTTCCCCAGGCCAGGGGTGGCGGGTTGTTGGCTTGGTTGATGCCTCCCCTGGCTCTGGTGGCGGGCCTGATCGGAGTGATCGCGGCCTTGAAGCATCTCCGTGCCCGGAAGGAGGAGGACTCCAAGCCGACTCGAGACCTTTCCCCGGAAGAAGAGTCGGTGCTGGCCAAGGCCCTGCAGGAACAGAAAGCCGCAGAGGAGGTTCCCTTCTGACCTCACCTTCCGAACCTGAACAGAAGTCTGAGAAGGGGACCGGGGCACGGTCCCCTTCCATGTTGGACCTGGTCCGCCTCAGCCCCCGTCGGCTGTTCCCTCCGGGCGGTGAGGACCTCTACCGACAAATAGGTCTGTTGACCGACCTCTCTCCCGGCATGGAGGTCCTTGGTGTGGCCTGTGGGAAGGGAGTGGCCCTGGAGTACTTCGTCCGTGAGTACGGAGTCCACGGAACGGGGGTGGATGAAGATCCCGATTTGGTGGGGGCGGCCGAGGCCCACTTCAGGGAGGCAGGCCTTTCAAAAGACGGAGCCTTCCAAACCGCCCCGCCGTCGGACTTGCCTTTCAGAGACGAGACCTTCGACCTCGTGATGGGCGAAGTGGGCCTGGCGGCCACGGTGAATCCCGAGGCCGCGATCCGGGAATTGGTGCGGGTAACGAGACCTGGCGGGCGAGTGGTCCTGGTCCAACTTGTTTGGCAAGCCCCGGTGAGCGAGGAGAGAAAAGAGGTGCTTTCGAGGCACCTGGGGGCCCGGCCGCTGATGGCAGTGGAACTCCGGAGACTCCTTCTCGAATCAGGCGTGGGCGAGTTGCACACGGAAGACTGGATCGACGCCGGAACAGCCTTCCGGTCGAAAGCCAGGAAACCATTCCCCGATTTTGCCGAGTTGTTCAACATCAACGAGAAACTCGGCATCCTCCGACGGGCTCGGAGGAGGTGGGGATGGAGGAACGGGGTTTGGACCGTGTTCCAAAGGGAGATGGAGGTCCACCGCCTCCTGACCAAGGAACGAATCCTGGGTTTGAATCTTCTGCTAGGGATCAAGGCCGGCCCTTCCCACGACGGGACGGTGAAAACAGGGGAAGCCTTGGACGGCGACCACCAGACGTCCGGGCTCCCCCTGTTCGGATCCGAGGACGGTCAGGAGGGTTGAGTTGGGTGGTTCGCTCGTAGAAGTCGCCCTCCCGATCCCCATTCCCTCCACCTTCACCTATCTGACCGACGGACCGCTTCCCGATGAGGGAAAAAGGGTTTTGGTGCCCTTCCGGCGGGGGGAGCGTGTCGGATGGGTTGTGGGTCCGGGAGAGGACAGCGGGCGGGCGAACCTCCGACGGGTCCTGGATGTCCTGGACGACGAGGCCTCCGTCCCACCGGACTTGCTTCGGCTCGCACACTGGATGGCTGATTATTATCTGTCCCCTCTCGGAATGGTCCTTCGGACCGCCCTTCCCACCGTCTTGAGCGACTCCTCCCGGGACTACCTGAGTGCCGGACAGGCGAGGCCGGGAGTCCTCAAACCACGAGAACAGAAGCTCTGGACGGCTCTCCGGGAGGCAGAAGGCCCCCGGCGGGTGAGCACTCTCAGGAAATCCCTGGCAATGGGCTCTATCTGGCCCGAGATCAGGAGCTTGACGCGGCAACAAGTGATTCGGCATAAGGTCGTTCCGCCTCGTGAACCGCCGATTCGAACCAAACGCATCGTCCGGATCGAGAGCTGGCTAGAGGATCTGGCCCAGAGGGAGGGGCTTTTCGGGAGGGCTGTCCGCCAAAAGGAAGCCTATGAGGCCCTCGAGAGCACGGGCGGGTCAGCGGAGCTGAGCCACTTCCTCCAACAGGGCGGCTTCAGTCGCTCTGTTGTCCGAGGGTTAGAGGACAAGGGTGTGGTCGTAGTCGAGGATTCGGAGGTTCTCCGGGATCCGTTTAAGGCGAAAGAAAAACAGGATCCGGACACCCATGTGCCCACCCCGGACCAGTCGGAGGTGCTTTCCTCAATGCGGGAGATGCTGGAGGCAGACTCCCCGACCCCAGCCCTCCTCCACGGTGTCACCGGATCCGGGAAGACCTTGGTGTACATCGAGGTGCTGAAAGAGGTCGTCCTTGGAAAAGGACGAGGCGCCATCGTCCTTGTTCCAGAGATTTCCCTTACCCCTCAAACCGTGGCCCGATTTCGATCCCACTTCGGGGACGACGTGGCGGTTCTCCACTCCGCCCTTTCGGTAGGGGAGCGGTTCGATGCTTGGAGACAACTACGTTCGGGGGAGAAGCGAATCGCCGTCGGTGCCCGATCGGCCGTCTTCGCTCCCATCAAGAACCTAGGCGCGATCATCGTCGATGAGGAACACGACGGGAGCTACAAGCAATCGGAAGGCCCTCGGTACCACGCACGGGATGTGGCCATCGTTCGGGCGGGAATGACCAAAGCCCTATGCGTCCTTGGAAGCGCCACTCCATCCCTGGAGAGTTGGCGCAATGCCAGGACGGGCAAGTACCGTCTCCTCTCCCTCCCTCGGAGGGTCGGAGGGGGGAAGCTTCCTCCGGTCCGGGTCATCGACCTCAAAGCGCTTTGGCAGAAGGAGAAGGAAACCCCCGACCGGTCAAAGAAGGGCGTTGGCCGAGGGGTTCTTTCATCCGAGATGGTGGACGGGGTCAGGAACAGAATCAGCCGGGGGGAACAGGTCATCCTGCTCCTGAACCGCCGTGGATATTCCAACTTCGTCCAATGCCGGGAATGTGGTGAGGTTTGGCGGTGCTTGAGCTGCTCGGTCTCTCTGACGTTCCATCGCCTTACAGGCAGGCTTCTTTGCCACCACTGTCGCCATGAGGAACCCAAGCCTGAGCGGTGCTCCCGGTGTGGCTCCGACGACCTGAGTTTCCGCGGCTTGGGGACCGAACAGGTTGAACGGGTGGTGGCCGAGATTTTCCCTCAGGCACGGATTGCCCGCATGGATGTGGACACCACCGCTGGGAAGTGGGCCCACCACGAGATACTGGAGCGTTTCGGCCGGGGTGAGGTGGACATCCTCCTCGGGACCCAGATGATCGCAAAGGGATTGGACTTTCCCAGGGTCACACTTGTGGGTGTAATCAATGCCGACGTCGGCATCCATCTGCCTGACTTCCGGGCAAGCGAACGCACCTTCCAGCTCCTGAGTCAGGTCGCCGGCAGGACCGGCCGGGGGAAACTCGGGGGCGAAGTCCTGGTCCAAACCTCCCTGCCGAATCACTTCGCCGTAAAGGCGGCCTTGGACCACGACTTCGAGGCCTTCGCTACCCGGGAGCTTGCTGAAAGGGAGGATCCCCGGTATCCCCCTCATACACGACTTGCCAATGTTCTGGTCAGCAGCCCGTCGGCGGAGGAAGCGGCCCGGGAGGCGGAGCGCAGTGCGGCGTGGATCCGGAACCACCTCAGACGAATGGCCTCCGGACTGGAACTGGTCGGACCGGCCCCGGCTCCCATCGAGAAACTGCACGGGCGGTGGCGGTGGCACTTCCTTCTGAGGTCCCCTTCCCCAGCCACCTTGGGGGACATCCTTCGATCCTATCTGGGCGGGCACCGGCCGAAGGGCCGGGACGTCCGAGTGGTAATCGACCGGGACCCTGTGGCATTACTGTAGCCTTCTCGTGCCGCGGGAAAACATTGCTTGTGGCTTTTCCCCCGAATATTATCCGAACAAATCCCCGGGCCACGGGGTTTTATGGAGTATCTGAGAGGGCCCGAGAACGGGTCTGGAGGACCCCAATCCAGTGAGCCGCTGATCGTTGTTATGGGATGCCTGGCCTTAAACGCTTCCTATGAGCCGTTAACCGTCGTCCCGGTGCGGAGGGCTGTGCGCCTGGTCCTGGACCGGAAGGCGGAGCTCCTTGAAGCAGATGACAAAAGGGCTTTCCGTTCGGAACGAGCCGAGGTTCCCTTTCCCCTCGTCATCCGCCTCGTTCGGTTCGTTCAGGTTCCGAGGCGGTTTCGTCGCCAGGTCACCAACACCTTCCTCTTCGCCCGGGACAACTACTCCTGCCAGTACTGCGGGCGGCACCGAAGCGAGCTCCGGGGACGCCAATTCCTTACCAGGGACCACATCCTTCCCCTCTCCAGGGGGGGTGGAAACACCTGGGGGAACGTGGTGGCGAGCTGCTCCCCGTGTAACAATCGGAAGGGGAACCGGCTCCCGGAAGAAGCCGGACTCAAACTCCTTTCGACGCCCAAAGAGCCTAACCACGTTCACCTGGTTTGGGCTGTCCGCCGACTTACGCCTATCCAGGCGAAGTACATCGGCATGTTCTATGGGGAGGATACCGTTTCCTTCTTGGAGGCCCGGGGGGACTCGTCGGGCTAGAGATGGGCGGAGAACCGGCTCACTCCTCCAACCATGCGTAGGGTCTTTCGTAGAACTGGCCGAATCCTCGGACGATTCCTTCCGCCGTATACTCTTTCCACGCGATGATCCAGCCCCGAACAGGGTCTTGCCGGACCTCGTAGGAAAACCGCTCGTTGGTGGTTCGTTCGGCCAGGAACCGGGCCAAGGGCGCCGGAAGGTTCGAGATCCCCTCCACTGAGACATCGCTCCGATCCGCCAAAAACTCATTTTGGATCTCGGACTGGAAGAGCTTCAGCTCCCGGATGGCACCTTCAACCGAACTGGCGATCCGGCTGAAGTCCTCGGGAGCCGTACTCCCGGTTTGGTTCCGCAGCTGTCTCAGGAGGTTCAAGGTCGTGGGGGCTCCGATCTCGTCCAGGGCGTCCTGGAGCATCGCCAATAGACGCTCCTGGACCCGGAGGAGTTGGGAATACTCCCTGACCGCCTTCACCTTTGGTTGAACCTTCTGAGCCATTCCTTCTCCCTGAGAGTGAATTTGTCTTTTCCCAATTTATCTGGGATCGAAGGGAGCGGAAACAGATTTTTCCAGACGCAAGGCCATCCGTGCGTCTACGGCCATACCCCCGGATTCCACCGCCAGGAACGGGTTTAAGTCCATCTCTTCGATCCGGTCATGGTCCCCCACCAACTGAGACACTCTCTGGATCACCTCCGCGAGGGTGTCCAGATCGACACCCGTCTCACCCCGCACCCCCTCCAGAAGCGGGAGCCCACGGATGGCACGAATCATCTCCTCTGCGTCGGTTCGGGTAACCGGATGGACCCGAAAGGCCACGTCACGAAGTGCTTCGACGTAAATCCCCCCCAAGCCGAACATCAAGATGGGCCCGTACTGGGAGTCGGTCGACATTCCGATGATGACCTCCCGGCCATCCTTTTCGAAGCTCTCCACGATTACGCCGCAAATCTGAGCCGTCTCATCGTGTTTCAGCACCGACTCCAGGATACTTCGATAAGCTTCGGCCACCTCTTCTTCCGACCGAAGGTCAATGTGGACCCCTCCCGCGTCGGTTTTATGGACCACGTCCGGGGAGAGAACCTTCAGGACGACCGGAAACCCTACCTCCTGGGCCGCCTCGACCGCTTCCTCTACAGAGTTGGCGACCCTGAACGGAATGGTGGGAATTCCATAGGCTTGGAAAACCTGGAGCGCCTCGATCTCTGTGAGCTGAGTGCGGTCGGCGTCTTCCACACCGTCGAGGATCTTCTCCACGGCCACCCGGTCTACATCAAAGACCTCTGGTTCCAGCAAGGGACGGTCAGCCCAGGTCCGATGCTTGTACATGGCCGCGAGGGCTTTGGCCGCCGACTCGGGGAATCGGTATGCAGGGATGCCGGCCTCGTTCAACTCCGCGATCCCTTGGGGGAGCCCCTCCCGCCCCATAAGAACGGCTAACACCGGCTTCTCCCGCCGGCCCTCGACAGCCGCCACGATGCTCGCGGCGATATCCGCCTGCTTCACCCCCAACGGAGGGACGAAAGCAGCAATGGCTGCGTCCACGCCCGGGTCGTCCAGTACGATTCGGAGGGCGACCTCATAACTTTCTCCGGTGGCGGAGGCGATCATGTCCACCGGGTTTCTAACCGAAGCCTCCGCCGGGAATATGCCGCGCAGCCGGGCCTGGGTTTCCGGCGCCAATTCCACAACGTCCAGTCCCGCCGACTCGCAGGTATCAGCGATGATGATCCCTGGCCCCCCTGCATTCGTAACGATGGCGACCCGGTTACCCGCCGGGGTTCGCAGGTCCTCGAAAGCCATTGCCAGATCGAAGAGCTCTTCGATGGACTCGGCTCGGAGCACTCCGCATTGTGCCAGGAGAGAATCGATGGCGAGATCGGTGCCGACGAGTGCACCCGTGTGGGAGGAAGCCGCTCTGGCTCCGGCCGTCGTTCGACCCGATTTCACCACGGCGATCGGCTTTTTGCGCGAGATTCGCTGGGCCGTGGGGATGAAGTTCTTCGGATTCCCAAAACTCTCAAGATACATGAGGATCAGACGGGTCCCGTCGTCATCCTCCCAGTATTCCAGTAGATCATTCCCGCTTACATCGGGCTTGTTGCCAACCGAGACGAACTGCCGAATCCCGATTCCATACTCGGCCGCATAGTCCAGGATCGTAACCCCGAGGGCTCCCGACTGGCTCAGAAAGCTCGTGGCCCCTGCCGGCGGCATCGTCGGCGCGAAAGTCGCATTCATCCGCACTGAGGGGGAGGTGTTCATTACCCCCATGCAGTTGGGTCCCACCAACCGCATTCCGTGCCGCCGAACGATCTCGAGAAGCACTTCCTCCCGCCCTCGCCCCTCACCGCCCACTTCTCTGAAACCTGCAGAGATGACGATGACTGCTTTTACCCCCTGATGCCCACACTCGTCGACTACTTTCAGCACGGACTCTTTCGGTACCACCACCACAGCCAGATCCACAGGGCCCGGTACTTCGGAGATCGAAGGAAATGCCGGCAGGGAATGGATCGCTCGCGCGTGTGGATTGACGGGGTATACCACACCCTGGAAGCCGTGGCTAACGAGATTGTCCACGATCTGGTATCCGATGGTTCCCGGGTTCCGGCTCGCACCGATGACTGCCACGGCCTGGGGGTTAAAAACTGGATCTAGCGAGGGTTCCATCCTTGGATTCTCCACAACGGTGAGAACGAGGGCCGCCCGGCGCAGGTGGTGTCCCGGTCGGCTCAGAGGGTGGTGATTTCCATCCCGAAAATCAACCAGGCCCGGGCCGGAAAACTTGAACTCAGCACGTGATCGGGGCAAACTTCACCACCCACTCCACGAGGAGGACCGGTCTGGATGAGGGAGAACGAGCCAAAGAAGCACCCACCAGAAGCGATCGCCGAGCCAGAGCGACCCGCCCAAACACCTCTGCCTGCCGCTGCTGAGCGGGAAAGCGCCGTACCGCCTGCGGGTGATGTTCCCCCTTCAGACGAAGACCGGCGCCCCACGCCTGTTCGAATGGCTATGGAAGGCCAGGAAAATCCCGAAGAAGACAGCCAAAAGAAGAACCGGGTCATTTTTGATGAGGATAGTGGCTCCGACTGGGTTGTCTCTGTTGGAGGCCGGTCCACCAGTGGGATTCTTCCCCTTCGGACTGTACCTCTCATGGAACTCCTCTTTTCCCACCCCGAAGCCACCGATCAACCTCTGAGACGGTCTCTTCGCTACGGCGAAGACCTGGCCGACCTGACGGACGATGATCTCCTCGCGACCCTCAGGGAGTCGGAACCCTTTTTGGCTCCCACGAACAAAAAAGGGGAGCCCAAAAAAGGGAACGGGAATAGAAAGAACCGCCGATCCCGATCGGGCTGAATCGCCACCCCACCCGCCACCTTTCCTTCACAAAGCGGCGAACCGGCGATCTCCCCAGAACCAATTCCGTGTCGAAAGAACACGGCGAGTGTCCTTCCTGGGTTACATCCCTCCTATCCCGCTGACCCTTTCGATCCGGGCTAAACCAAACCTCCCCATGCACTTGGGCCACGATCAGAGGCCAGGCACGGGCAGTGCTAAAGGAGTAGGGTCTGTGCTGGAACATTCCGGATCCAATCGTGGCCGAATCTTCAATTGGGAGGGGTTCTCGATCATGAGCCAGGGAAGGGTAGAAAAAGCCGAAGTGGATCTCGATTCCGAAGAAAGCTCTGCGGGTATCGTGGTAACGGGCGACCGAGTCGGGTTCCCGGGTGAAGACGAACATCCTCGAATCGCTGCCTTCATATGGGGTGGGAAGGTAAGGCCGGCACCGACGCTTCCGTTTGGCCGATGGAAAGGTGCGGCATAACCACTCGCAAAAAACCGCGGTAGGGGCCGATCCCCCCCGGACGGTCCAGCCGCGCCGAAGGCGGCGCCTCCTCGGTGGGGGCGCCGCCTTTTTTTCCTCCTTCCTTTTAACGAAAAGTCCCCATGATCATCAGAGTATATGGAGGCCGGGAACGCCGGGCTCCATTGAACGAATAGATGGGGGAAAGAACCATGCGTGGCGAGTGGAGATGGATCGGGAGTGCCCTTCTGGTGGGCCTTTTTGTGGCGGTCATGCCCTTGGAGGCACAGCGAGGTTTGGGGCGCAGGGGTTTGGAGGCGCAGCGTCCACAGGGGCCCAACATGGGTAGGTCGGTGGAGTTGGCTCTGGAGCACCAAGAAGCTCTGGGTTTGGAACAAAGCCAGGTTGCCCAGCTGCAGGAACTACAAAACGTGATGAACGGTGAAGTGGCGGGCTTGGTCGAAGAAATGAAGGCTCTCCAGGAGAGCATTCGGGGCGGCGAAGTGGATCGGGACGATGGGATGAGGCAGATGGACGCTCTAAGAGGCGAGCTGATTACGGCATCGGCACCCTTAAGGGGGCGGGTACAAGAGATCCTCACCGTCGAACAACACAACAAACTCCAACCTTTGGTTCGAAAGGGCCGTCCCCTCGGGGTCGGGAATCCGGCCTTCCGTGGTACCGGTGGAGCGTCGGCAAGAGGCGGAATGATCGGGATGGGCGTACTGGGCCAGGGCAGAGGGATCCGAGGTGGACAGGGCCTCCGGGCGAGGCGGCCCGGTATGAGCGCCTCGCGGTTCATGAGGCACCCCCGAGGAAGCCGCGGTGGCTGGGGCGGTGGGATTCCCCAAGGGCTCGAGAAGGGAGGGAACCTTCCCTAACAAGCACCCCTACATAGGTTAAGAGTTGGGCGGATGGTGTTGGCCCGGCTCCATGACCGAAAAAGCTGAAGCGAGGCACCCGCTCAAACTGGATGAGCGGGTGTCCTTGCTTTGCCTGATTCTCAACAAGAAGACCTCCTCCCGTGTCAGAAAAAGTGAATTGAGAGAGAGAACCGACGGGGACTTGGTAAGGGCGGCCCTGGAGGGCCGGACTCAGGACTTCGGAGTCCTGGTTACGCGCTACATGCGTCCCGGCTACCTCGTCGCTCTCTCAGTGACGGGGAACCCGGAGGACGCCGAGGACGTGGCTCAGGAAGCGTTCCTGGTGGCGCTAGAGCGACTGGAGGACTGTCGGAATCCGGAGAAGTTCGGGGGGTGGTTCCTGACTATTGTGCGGAACCGAGCTCGGAACCTGCTCCGCCGAGAGCGGCTCCGCAGGGGGGAAGAGCTGACTCCGGAGATCTCCCCGGGCAAGGGGGGGCCGGCCGAAGACCTGAGGCGGATGGAGATCAGGGAGCAGCTGGAAGAAGGGTTGAAGGGATTGTCGGAAGTTCGGAGGGAGGTCCTCTTGCTCCATGATCTGGAAGGGTGGAAGCATCGGGAAATAGGAGAGAGGTTGGGAATACCGGACGGGACCGTCCGGTCCCACCTCCACTTTGCCAGGAAGCACCTCAGGGATCGCCTGGGGATGTTCCACGGAGGGACCCCGGAAGGGGAGGCTTTATGAACGACTCAAAGGACCGAATGGAACTGGATCCTCTCGATCCAGGGTGGTGGGATCCGGGATTCTGGCTTCGGTTCCACGGGCGGGTACTCTCTGATGCGGAGGCGGAGCTGGCACGGCGGAGAATAGCTCCGGACATGAGCCTCTCCGAAGTGGTCTTCCGGTGGCGGAAGCCGCTGGTTCCCCTGACGCTCCTGGCGGCCACCCTGGCCGGGATTTTTGTCATGGTGAATGAAGAGCCCGGACCCCTCTATTCTCCGGTCGCCCTGGAGGAGGCTCTGATCCTCGATGTGGAAGGGGATCCCATCCCGACGGTCCTTGGGCGGACCGCCGAACTGGATGAAACCGCTTTTCTGACTTCGGCTGGGGGTTTCCTGCCATGACTCTTCAGCGGAGCACGAGAGCACGTCTCACCACCGGCATCGTTCTGACCTTGGTCCTCGGAGCTGGCGTGGTTCTCGGAGTGGCGTTGGACCGACAGCTCGAGGCCCGTGCGGCCGCTGAATCCGAAGGGTTCCGTCGGGACGGGGGGAGACCGGGCCCGGATGGGCGTCGATGGGGTCCTGATCAACGAGGGAAAAACCCGGAACGAGGCCCGGGGGAGGGGAGAGATTCCACCCGCCGTCGCCCGTCCTTGATCGTAGAAGAGGTCGGGCTGACGGAAGGCCAACGGGCCCAGGCCGATTCGATCTATTGGCACTACCGCGCTCAAATGCGCGCATTACACGAAGAATTCGACGAGGCTTACAGTACTCGTTATAGAGAAATCATGGCGCAGAGCAGGGAGGATATGCTGGGAATCCTCACCCCGGACCAGAGGGTGGTGTACGACTCCCTCCTGGTCGTTTGGGAGCGTCGTCGGCAGGAACGCCAGGATTCCTCTTCCACAAATACTGGGGGGCGGCGGAAACCCTAAACGCATAGGCGCCCGCCGCGCCAGACAACAGGGAGAACCTCTTGAGCGACATCATCATCAGGACCGAGGGCTTGAGAAAAGACTATGTCTTGGGTGCTGAGACAGTCAGAGCCGTCCGAGGAGTGGACATCGAGATCCGGACCGGCGAGTTCGTGGCGATCATGGGGCCCTCGGGGAGCGGCAAGTCGACGTTCATGAACCTCATCGGGTGTCTCGATACACCCACGGCAGGGGAATACTGGCTCAGCGGAACGAGAGTGAAAGACCTTTCGGATGACGAGCTGGCCCGAGTGAGGAACCGGGAGATCGGTTTTGTCTTCCAGACCTTCAACCTCCTTCCCCGAGCTACGGCTCTCCACAACGTGGAACTCCCCCTTATCTATGCGGGGATCCGAGGCAAGGAACGACGTGAGTTGGCCAGGCAAAAACTGGAGTTGGTCGGCCTGGGTGACCGGATGGATCACAAACCACCTGAGCTCTCCGGCGGTCAGCGGCAGCGGGTGGCAATCGCCCGAGCGCTTATCAACAACCCCGCCCTCCTCCTGGCCGACGAGCCCACAGGAAATCTGGACTCGGTGACGGGTGAGGAGATCATGGACGTTCTGGCCAATCTCAACGAAGAAGGCCAGACCATTGTCCTCGTTACGCACGAGAACAACATCGCCGCTTATGCGAAGCGGGAAGTCCATCTCATGGATGGGCTCATCGAGCGAGATTTTGTCAATCACCAGGTAGGAGCTGAAGTATGAAGGCCTTGTTCCCGGCCCGAGGATTCTTACAGACCGGCCTACTGGGCATTTCCGTGGTTTTGTTGAGTAGCTGTGGACGTGGGGAGGCAGCGGAAGCTCCGAGCCTTCAAGCCCAACCGGTCCTCAGGGAGAATATGAGGATCACCGCCGAAGCCACCGGGAACGTCGAACCGGTGAGAACCGTGGAGGTGAAGTCGAAGGCTTCCGGCGAAGTCCTGACACTCCATGTCGATGTGGGAGACGTGGTCGAACCAGGGGACCTCCTTGCGGAGATCGATCCCAGAGACGTGATCAACTCCTACGACCAGGCAGTTGCGGACCTGAACGTGGCCAAGATCCGCGCAGAGATTTCCGAGGCCCAGCTTGACCGGTCGAAAGCCCTCTACGAGGCCGGTGTGATCACCGAGCAGGAGTTCGAAGGTCAAAGATCGGACTATGCCAATGCCCAGGCTTCCCTGGTCAAGGCGGAAACGAACAAAGAACTCCGTGAGCTTCAACGCTACGACGTGACGATTCGGGCTCCCAGCGCCGGGACGATCCTTACCCGGACTGTTGAGGAGGGAACGGTCATCCAGTCTGCGTCCTCGAACGTATCCGGTGGAACGGCCCTTTTCACCATGGCCAACCTGAACGAGGTACAAATCAGGGTTCTGGTGGATGAGACGGACATGGGCCAGATCCAGCCTGGGCAGGAGACCTCGGTCCAGGTCGAGGCCTACCCCGGGAGGTCGTTCCCGGGCGTTGTGGAGAAAATGGAGCCCCAGGCCGTGAACCAGCAAAACGTGACCATGTTCCCGGTCATTGTTCGCCTGGACAACCGGCAAGGGCTGCTGAAACCCGGAATGAACGCAGAGGTGGAAACTCTCCTGGTGG
>JANQDZ010000006.1 GCA_028278645.1 Longimicrobiales bacterium
GCACCGGCTCCGCGGAGCCTCTGTGACCCCGGCCTTTTTCCGGGTGTTCGGGGTGAATGCTGCGTTGGGAAGGACCCTCTCTCCCGCCCTCGATGGACCGGGGCACCCTTCCACGGTGGTTTTGAGCCACGGTCTGTGGGAAACCAGGTTCGGCCGGGACGCTGGAGTACTGGGTCAGCCGATTGAGCTGAACGACCAAATCTATGAGGTCGTCGGGGTTATGCCCCCTGGGTTTGATCACCCTGGGGTCAGCCTATGGACCTCATCCAAGCATGCGGCCCCGGATCCGATCTTTGAGTCTGGGGAGGATCCGGGGTTGGACCGTGGAGCCGAGTACATCGATGTCGTTGGGCGCCTGCGGGAAGAAGCCACCCTACGCGAAGCGGACTCAGAACTGGCTTTCCTCTGGAGTAGATTGGTTCAATCGCACCCTGAGACCCACGAGAATGAGGGGATCGCTGTTCTTTTTCTCCAGGATGCGATTACAGAAGACATTCGCCCGACTCTACGCATTCTCCTCGCGGCGGTGGGGGTCCTCCTCCTCATTGCCTGTGGAAACGTGGCCAACTTGACACTAGCCAGGGTGACGGGGAGATCGGAGGAACTGGCAATCCGCCAAGCCCTAGGCGCCGGTCGGTTCCGTATCGCCTCTCGACTGTTGACTGAAAGCGTCCTCTTGGCCGGGTTTGGTGGGATTATGGGTGGCCTGGTAGGGCTTTGGATTTCTCGCGTTCTCCTGTCGGTGGCTCCCGACGGAATCCCTAGGGTGGAGGAGGTCGGGATGGATCTCCGTCTTGTCGCCTTCGCGGTCCTACTCTCGGCGGCCACGGGGGCAATGTCTGGTCTCCTTCCCGCCCTCCGGGGTTCTAGTGAGACACCAGCTTGCTACGGTCTTCTCGGTAGATCCCGATTCGCTGGATCCCGACACCAGAACCGAACTCGGCGAATGTTGGTGGCTGCGGAAGTCGCCTTCTCCTTGGTCTTGATCGTGGGTGCCGGCTTGATGATTCGCACCTCCATCGCACTCAGCCATGTGGATCCCGGCTTCCAGCCTGATCGAACGTCGGCTGCTCACCTGTCATTGCCAGAAGCCCGGTACGCCACTGAGTCGGCGATCTCGGGCTTTGTCCGGCGTGTGGAGGAGAACATACGCGGGCGCCCTGGCGTTCAATCGGCCGGGATGGTTCTCAGTCTGCCTATCAAGAGTGGATTGTCGGGTGACTTCTTCTTTTCCATCGAAGGACGATCGGACACGGAGGGCGATCAAACCCGCGCCGGGTATCAGATCGCCACCCCCGGTTACTTCGAAACACTAGGCATTCCACTCCTTGAAGGACGCATTTTTTCAGAGGAGGAAGGATCTGAGGACCCGCCGGTGGTGGTGGTGAACCAAGCGTTGGCGGACCGATTCTGGCCCGATCAAGAGGTCCTGGGCCAGAGGGTCACCTGGGACGACCCCGAGGGTGAAGAGGTAGAATGGTCCACCATTGTTGGAATCATTGGGAATTCCCTCCAAGGTGGCCTGGACCGGGAGCCGAGACCCGAAATCTTCCGTCATTATTCCCAAGCTCCTCTTACCTACATGACTCTCGTAGCGCGAGGGGAAGCCGGGGCAGGTCCCATGGCCTCCCTCATGAGGGAATCGGTCACCGACGTGGATCCCCGCATACCTCTTTACGGAATGTCCACGATGACCGACCTACTAGCGGGGTCCATGGCAGAGCGGAGGTTTTCGATGATCCTTCTCATCACCTTCGCATCTGGGGCCCTTCTCCTGACAGCGGCAGGCCTTTTTGGAGTCCTCCGATATGGTGTCTCGCAGCGATCGAGGGAGATCGGGATCAGGGTCGCTCTTGGCGCACAGACCAAGGGCGTAATGGGTTTAGTTGTCGGGGAAGGGTTGGGAATGACCGGCGTCGGCGTAGTGCTCGGAATGGCCTTGGCCCTCCCGGCTAGCCGGCTGATGCAAAGCCTGGTTTTCGAGGTCTCCCCCGGAGATCCCCTCACTTACTTGGCAGGGATCAGCCTGACAGCAGTTGCGGCCCTGGTTGCCTGTATTCCCCCAGCCCTTCGGGCCGCGCGAACGGATCCGCTCTCGGTCCTGAAAGAAGATTGAAGACCTTGGGCTTGCATCATCGGTCCCGTGCGACACGGAAGCCTACAGGCCCACGGGGAAGAGCCTGCTGGTACGAGTGGGAGTAACCCCAACGCGCCGCTACCTTCTCCCAAACCAGTTCCCCGGCGGGGATGTAGACAAGTTCTTTTCCATAGATTCGGTCCTGAACCACCGTGCCGATCATAACATCACCCTCCGTTCTACAGGCGGAGGAGAGGCTGATCAACACCAGGAAGGAGATGGAGACGGCTTTGGGATTCGGAATCTTCGGTATCATGGGCGTTCTCCCTCCCCCGACCCTGGGAAAGCTTGATCGATGTGTCAAAGGCCCACCTCAGTCCCTGATAGAGGCTTCCATAGGGAACGTGCCCTTCATTCTCAAACATCAGAACCTCGCTTGTGAACCCTCTCCCAGCCCTGCTCCTCAGGAGGTCATGAAAGCCAACGACATGGTCCAAGGACTGCGGATAGTCGTTCTCTCCATAGGCCATGAAAAGCCCTGTCGGCTCCATCCGCTCTCGGCGGCTCATGTCGGCAGCCAAGTCCTCCATGAAGCCAAGGCAGTGACCGATCGTGGGACTGCTGGCAATTCCTACTTTGAACACCGATGGCTCGCTCAGAACAGCAAAGACCGTGAAGAGGCCGGCATTCGAGGCACCGTAGAGAAGGAGGTTGGAGTCAGTACGGTATCGGCTTTGGACAGAGGGCAACAGTTCCTCCACCAGGAACCTCAGGAATCTCGAGGCCCCACCAGATCCGGGACGGCTAGGGATCTGAACGGGAATCATGTCGCGGGTTCGGTCGTTGTTGGTGATTCCGACGACAATCAGGTCGGGCACGTGGGGAGCATCAGCTGCGATCGCCACCGTTCCAACGGCATGGAGGAAGAGTGGGTCCCATTCAGAGTCCAGGACAAACAGCACCGGGTACCGACTATCGTCGCGGGCATAATTCTGGGGAAGACGGATCCTCAACAGCCGCTCCTCCCCTAGGATCGGGGAGTAGATCGTCTCCTCATGCCCTATCGCGATTTCCCCCGTCCGGCTCTGAGCTGAGAGCGTCGGTACGCAAACGAGTATCGCGATGCCTATTGGACAACCGGTCCGGCTTCTGAACAAGCGAAAACGAGAGACGGACATAAAAACACCCGCCCTTTATTGTGAGCTGACAACCCTTTCCAGGGCGCCGTTGGCTAGCGACAACGGTGGAAGCGTTTGGAAAACTCGATGGACCGGCGCCGGAAGTCATCAGGGAAATGCAATGGTTCGGTCCGGGTTTCTTGGAGTTCGCGCTTGTCAATGGCTCAAAAGAGAGTGTGTAGGCCCAGGCATTCCCGTCTCCCCGTTTACTGGCCGGCGCGCACCATCGCCGGTCATTGAGGAACAACCTAGCCGGGTTTTCGGGACCCCTACCGAGTGGTGAAGGTGATTGGCAGCGAAATCCAAACCGGCACTTTCTTGTCGCGGTTCAACGCCGGGGTGAACTCGATGATGTTGGCCACTGAGAGCGCCGCGTCGTCCAGGGCTTTGTGGCCGGAGGTCTCGGCCACCAGGGTGTTCACGACCCGCCCTTCTTCATCAATGAAGAAATGGACCCGAACCGTTCCACCGAGTCCCGCATCCCTCAGGAGGGGAGGGTACTCCCTTTCCATGGCCCTGGTTACTTCGTCGGGGTTCTTCACACCCGGCCGAACCGTGTAGGGTGTGAACGTGGGGGTTGCGGAGATGTCCGTGGTTGTCACCTCATCAGGTGGAGGTGGTAAGTCGTCGACGGGGTTATCCTCGAAGGTGGTCGGTGCGATCGTGATGTCTTCACTGATGTCCGCTGCGGCGATCACGGGCGTAGCCGGGCGGGCGATCTGCTCGGGCGGCGGCGGGATCTCGATCTCGGGCGGAAGGTCAATGGCTTCGAACTGATCAGAGATGACCGAAACGTCCTCCGCTGTCATCTCGGGGAAGAAGAAAAAAATGGCGAAGTGGGCCACCGTGGCAACGATCATCGAGCCCCAGAACCAAGATCCGAAGGATCTCTTGAAGCGATCGTTGGCGGTTACGAAGGCTCCCGACTCTGCCGTGGCCGTTGCAGTCTCTGCGCTCATCCGCTCCTCCCGTGGCTGGCTTTCCGAGCGTGGTCGTTTCTCCCGGGTTTCAGGGAACTACTATAACTATAATAGTTGGAGCGCAAGTTTTTGTTCCGCAGCATTTCAGCAAAAAACTAGGGTAATAGTAGAAAGGTTATTGATTGGACCGGGTAAGGACGCTCTTGGTCTCTCGTACAGAAAAAAGAACGGGGAATCTCTTCAGCAGGAACGCGGATCATGCCGACCAGAGCTGGTTGTCTCGCCATCGTCATTCTCATTACTCCCACACTACAGGTACCGGTTGCGGGACAGGTCACCATCGTCAATACGCGACCAGGCACTCCGGAGGTCATCGGCACGGTCGTTGAAGCAGAATCTCTCAGACCGGTTCCGAACCCGACCATAACTCTCAGCGATGGTGACGGTGACGTCCTCTTCACTTTTTCCGGCGACAGTCTTGGGGCCTTTCGTTTTCCGGACACTTCCATCGGAACCGTCCAGATCGCTGTCGAACAGATCGGTTATTCCCGAGTGGAGGGTGAGGTCAATGTTCCAGGCGATCGTGCACTCACGCTGAGGGTGGATCTCCCGGTGTCACCGGTTCCGCTCAGTGAGTTAGAGGCACTGGTAAGGGCCAGGCCGAGACACATGGAGATGAGCTTGGAAGGATTCACGGCCAGAAGTGCCTCCGTCCGTGGATTGTTCTTCGACGAAGAGGAGATCGAGCAGAGGAATCCGTCTCGGGTCACTGATCTGGTCATGCGGGCCCCTGAATATTCCTTGCTACGATACAGGGGACGACCGGTTGACGTGAAGGTGCTGAGAGCCCAAGGAGGCGGATTTCAGCGAGGGATTATGCCGTGCCTTCCCACCATCTGGTTAGACGGGTTGCTGGTGCGGGAGGGCGGGTTCAGGAAAGGGGATGAACCAGGCCTGCTCTTCTTGAACGACCTGATCAATCCTGAGGATATCGGGGGAATCGAGGTTTACGCCGGACCCGCTCAAACGCCCATCCAGTTCAGGGGGACCGGCTCGATGTGCGGGGTGGTCGTGGTCTGGAGCCGAAGGTAGCCGAACGCTGCTTTGGACTGTTGTCCTGGTTACTTCCTCGCAAAAAATTCTCGGGCTTCTTCGCGCTGCTTAATCCCCGAAGCCTAACCGGGCCAACCGTGGGCAACCGGCCAACCGGTGAATGCTCCGGTGGTCATTGGTCTTCCCTTTCCGGTTCCGAATCTCTATCAACCGCCAGCAGCCGCCAGAAACCGTGGCCCATGGCACATTCTTTGGCACAGTCCTCCGGTGTCCGGGCAGATGGGCCGTAGTCCGGGTCAGAGGTTTCGGTGAAAGTGTCCTTAAACAAAACGCATGTCCGTTTGGCGATGGAGGCGAAGGGCTCCGGTTCGCTTTTCTGCCCATTGACTTGCGGACACCCTCCCGCCTGACAAAACTTAACCTGATTAACCAAAAATCCGAATCAATCATGCAGATAGGAAGCCGCGGGCCAAACAGGCCCGGGGGGCCTCGCTGCTTTCGAAGGCTTACTCGGACTCCCGGAGGTGAGACATGTTTGAAACAGCGCCCTTGCTAGGAACAGCTATTGCTGCACTCCTGGCAAGCACAGCCCTCATTTTTCTTCAGAAAGTCTTCAATGAAACCGCCTTCGTCAAAAACCGCTGTGCAGGCCAGATGGCGTTCCTGTCCATAGCGGTCTTCTCCCTCCTAGTTCTCCTCCTGGCGGTAGAAGTGCTGGGCGCTGTTGTTCCAGATCTGGACTTGGCCTTCCTGATCGGTCCGCTGGCCCTCGCCATTGTGATTCTCCTTATCCTGGTGATCATCTTGCTCACCCTGCAGTACGGCCTCCCGTTCCTAAAGAGGACAATGAGGTTTGGTCAGGCTATGTCGATATTGAAGAAGCTTGAGCAGATCGCCGCCAAACCCGGTCAACAGAGGGAAGAGGACCTTGTTGAACTTGCGGCGGATTTGGCCAAGCTCGTCGACGCAGTCCTTGGGGACCCCGACTTGGATGTGGAGAAGTTCAAAGAATCCTCCGGAAAAGACCTGTACGCGATACTGGTGAAGGTTTTCGGTGATTTGATTGACGTCCTAATTGGCAAGCTACGGCAAATCATCCAGAAGCCGGATGTCGATGACGAAACAAAGGAGAAAGCTGGGCAGGCCATTGATGACCTGGCGAAGGCAAAGGAGAAGTGGAAGGAACTCCACTCGGATGAGGAGAAACCGAAGCCAGAGGAGGATGGCGGATGAGTCTGGATGATCATCCTAGCGGAGGAGAAAGGGATCGACAGCCAGCATCTCTGGGGGCCTGGCCACCTTCCGCAGCGGAATCTTCCCAGGCCCTCAGAGGGGTCCTCAACGCTGCGGCCCGGGTGGGAAATGGGAGCTTGGAGCTGAGGGTCGGAGCGGGACCCGGCCCGAGTGTCCCCTTGCCGGAGGCCCAATTGTCCAAACGAGTGGACGCAGCTCTCTCTTCGACAGCTCGAATTCGGGCTTTATGAGGATGTTCTGATCGCCCAAACCGGCGGCACACCCCTTGCACAATCCCGAAAGACGGGAGGCCCCGGCGGACCTCATACGAAAAGGGGTACAATGCGACTCGGCGCTGTAGGGGTTCTTCTTGTTGGAGCAACACTCATCCAAGCCCTACCGCAATCCGAGGTCAGAGCCCAAGCCGTGGTCGGTCAGCTTCTGGACATGGGAGCAGGGACCCCTATCGTGGTCGGGCGGATCACGCTTCTGGATGCCGACCGCCAACCGGTCGTCGTCACGATGACGGACACTGACGGTCGCTTTCTCCTCCTGGCCCCTGAGCCCGGCCAGTATTGGATCAAGGCCGAATCCCCCTTCCATGATGACCACTCCGATGGCCCGATCCTCCTCGCCGGGAAAGACACGGTCGACTTGGTCTTTGGGCTAAAGCCACGCCCCGTGGAGTTGGGGGAGGTGGTGGTCGAGGGGGAAAGGCGGTCTTTCCGGCTGGCATGGGAGGGAGTCTACGACCGGAGGGAAGCCGGCATCGGATGGCACATCGACCAGCATAGAATCCGAGCGCGAAGCGGACGGCCTGTCTCCGAGCTAATCGCGCTACTTCCAGGTGTTGGGTTGGCTTCCGATCCCATTAGCGGGGGGCAGGAACCCGTTTTCCGTCGGCCGCAGATGCAGCGTCTGATCTCCCCCCAATCCCCCGTGTGTTATCCACAGGTGTATCTGAACGGTGTGGTCCTCGCAATGGGCGGGCCCGTCCCAGGCGGCCTGGGTCGCTTCTTCGCCATCGACCTGGAGGCGATTGAAGTCTATCCTTCGGCGTCGGGTCTCCCCGGCCGTTTCTCAGGTGCCTTTGCACGCTGTGGCACGATCGTGCTCTGGACTCAGTAGGCAGGCCGTTGGCACCCCTGAGGGATTCCGGATCATTCCGCAATCGATCCATACCCCAGGCCAAAAGACATCGGTTTTGCGACTGGGATTCCGTTTCCCGGGACACATTTGGGACATAGTCCCTCCGGTCACCAACCGCTGGGTTCCGCACATATTCTTGGACAACTAGGCCCAGCTCAGGTTTTCCCGGCGGCGAGTTCAAGGATTAATGCCAAAAAGGTCAAGAGTGCAGCCCCGCCGCGAAAAGGGTCCAGGCTATCTCGAGCGGGTTTCGATGGAGGGACGAGAACAACACAAGCCTAGAAAAGAGCTGGAGAGCGGTTTTCGCTAAGAACCAAACCAGTATCAGCAATAGGATAAACGAAGTGGGTAGGAAGGCGGAGTGCATTACCCAAAAGTAGGCCCCAAGCGGAGGGACTGGCCCACCAACGCCCTGACCAAGGAACACTGCCAGGAGTTCCGTCCACGTCAGGGCATCCAGCGTGCCGGCCAAACCAAAGAACAGCGATAAAAAAGCTAGGATGGCGGCGCAAAAAACATCGAGGAGCAGCGCCGGGACTAGCCACGCCTTTCGTCCGCCCGACAGTACTCGTTCGAGAATCAAAAGAGTCACCTACCAGGTGATACCATCGGTCAGTCCGTTTACAAAGAAGAGCTGGAGGGAGAGGGCCGGGCTTTGGGTCGCAGTCAACCACCACCCGATATTTGCCGCAACCGTTGTTACCAGGAGGCTCAGAAGCAGAGCCGAGAACGGCAGCTGTAGCTTGCTGAAGTAACTCTTGGTTCCGGCAAATGGAGACACGACCACGATGGCGGCACCACCGACCCCAACCCAGTAGACCGGTGTAATCACAACAGCGACGGGCAGGGTCCACCGAGCAGGAACCTGCTTAAGCCCAAACAACATGAAGAGCAGCGCGAGTCCAGCGATGGAAGTAACCACCAACACCACCACCCAGTCCAGATGTCGGCAACCGCGATCGGAAAGGATCTGGGCGACAACCGCGAACATTGCCAAGCCAAAGACCATCCCCAGGGGGCAAGTTGGTTCTGGAGACCGGCAGCACCCCGGGCGATCTCGCCAACGCCTGACTGCCTTACGACCAGCCACATTATAGGCATGAAGCCGCCAGAGACTATGAGATCTTTCCAGGAATACCAGACAATCCACCGTCTGAACCCCAAGTAGACGGCATGTGCCGTACGATCGAGTCGATCCTTCACGGTCAAGAAAAACTTTAAGGATTCCTCCGGGACTGAAGCCCAGGGAGATGAGTCGAGAGATACCCAGGCTGCTGCGAACGCAGTCCTCGCCCTCGACTGAAGGATACCCCCAATCTTCTCCATCACCTTCAAGGAATCCGCGATGCACGTCAAAGCCGCAGCCCCGAGAAGGAAGATCACTTGAAAACCCACGACCCAACTCAGTCCTGGCATGGACCCATTCCCGTAGAATGGTGCGGAGACTATCGGCAAAAAGATGCCGCGAGGATTGGAACCCGGCAAAAAAGCGGGGGGCGCCGTAGGGCACAAAACACAGTATCCCCTTAATGGATGGGATCTGCCCCATCCGTCTCGACCTCATTTGCCCCGCGATAAACTCCATTGACTTTGTGGGTATCCTGGTGAGGATTTGATGGAGCATGCCTCCCCAAAGGTCCGGAATCCGGGTGCCCAAGGCGGAATTTTTATTACGCCTTCCCAACAACCTGGGATCGGGAGTCGGCCGGTTGTAGAAACACTGAGGAAGACGGGTGGGAAGTCTGATCGCCTCTGACCTTCCTGCAGCTACCGACCCCATGCGCCCTCCCGGACAGTTCGTCCGGTGCGACCATACTCACCGGGTGTGTCGTTTCCCACTTCTCGGGGAGGAGCAATGTCCATGGACAGTGCTGGCGTCATGGTGCGAGGTGCCGTGGGGTTTCCCGCGGCCCTGAAGCCTCTTTCGATCATCTCATTCGTTCTCGCCCTCGTTGTAGGTTGTACGGACGAGATTACTCCCTCCCTCGAACCCGATCAGTCGCTACTCGAAAAGGCCTCGATAGAGGGCCTCCAAGACACCGGAACTCAGGAGTTGTTCGGCGGTGAGCGGAGTTTTGTTGAACTCTCGGTAATCGAGCCTCGATTCGCTGGGTTCTTTTTAGAGGGCCCTGTCCTGGTCGTGAATATGACCGGTCTGGACAGGTCCGAAGCCATAACCACGGCGATCCAGGAGGAACTCCTCCCAGAGGTTCAGCGGAGGGGGCGAGCTCATAGCGGGATTGAAATCCGTCGAGTTGATTACTCCTTTTTGGAACTCGCCAATTGGAGGAACCTCGTCTGGCGCCACGTGGGGGAGTTTGACGACCTGGGATCCCTAGACCTGGATGAGCGCCTAAACCGCGTGAGTATTGGGTTAAAGACCGGCTCTGGAAGAGCTCGAGTTCTAGAGTCTCTCCGTTCCCTAGGTATTCCGGCAGAAGGCGTCTTGATTCACGTCGAGGGCACCGTGGAGCGGACTGTGCTCTCCGACAAGCCGGGGGCAGGCGCCCCTCTCCCGCGGACGGACTACCTCTATGATCGCATCCGTCCTATCCCAGGGGGCGTAAAATTCTTCTGGGCCAATCCATCGTACAATGGCGGTTGCACCATGGGGTTCAATGCGAGGAGATGGCCCGATGGGAATAACTACTTCGTTACGGCTTCTCATTGCACCTACGACCTGTTTGATGATGACCCCGGCGCAACGAAAGCCGTTCAGGTATACGGGATTGATACGGTTGGCGTCGAAGCCGTAGACCCCAACGGGTGGACCTGCGGTCCTATTTGGGATCGCGACGAATGCCGGTACAGTGACGCCGCAGCCTACGCCTACTACGCCGGGGTTGTTGACAGTGTGGGTTTCGGGACGATTGCTCGCCCTGTGGGACCTCCGGGGACCGGAGGAAGCTCGGGAAACGTGAATATCGATCCGGTACGCCCACGTTTTTATGTCACAGGCTCCGTGAACTGGCCGATTCAAGGGGATTCCGTCCATAAGGTCGGAGTTGCCACGGGATGGACAGCGGGCAAGGTAACTAAGACCTGCTACATCCAGGATTTCAGCGAAACGGGACCCCACCCGGAGTACTGGGTGCTCTGCACCTACAACACGGACTACCGGTCCGAGGGTGGAGATAGTGGCAGTCCGGTATTCATTCGGTCGGACACTGCGAATGTACTTCTGGCAGGGGTGAATTTCGCAACGAACGATAATTACCAAGGCCGTTTCTCCAGCTTCGGGGCCATCTTCCACACATCATATGACAATCTGTTTTCACAGGTTCAGGTTTGGAACGCACCCCTCACGGGTTCCATAGCCGGGCCGTTTGAGGCTCCCCCTGAGGAGGCCTGCACCTGGTCGGCGTCAAACGTCTCCGGCGGAGCCTGGCCGTACTCTTACCAATGGTCTGGAGCGCTTACCGGGACCGGCATCAATGTGACAGGAGAAATCCAGGAGCCAGGTGAGTGGTTGTACCTGACGGTAACAGATGCTCTTTCTAATCAACTGAATGATCAACTGTACATTTCAGTTGAGGACGGGATGGAAGAATGCGAGTACTGAATCCAGTCCTTTTCGCAGGTGCCGCGCTGGGTGGTTTATGTGTTTCCGCACTTTCAGCTCAACCAACATTCCCAGATTCCGGGGGTTGGCATTTGCACCTTGGGATTGGGCCTGGATGGAGTGCGTTCCCGGTCCCAAAAGATCTGCGTGAAGGCTCGATTAGCATAGCCCAAGAGAGGGTGTTTGGACTTTCCGGCTCCCTCGGGTTGTCTTCAGGCATCAAGGGAAAATGGCGGCTCGGCGTCGAGTTAAACGCGTGGACCGGGGTAGACGATGGGATAAAGCGAAAGACGCAGTTTGGACTTCTTGGAGTTGCGTACGGATACCCATTCTCAAAAAGGGGGTTCTTTCTGAAGGGTGGCTTGGGTGGCGGGTTCGTCGTTGTCGATTCCCTAGATGGCGGGAAAGAAGGCCAGGGGGAGGGACTAGCGTATTTGATCGGCGCTGGATGGGACTTGATGGTATGGCGCGGCACAGTGCTGGCCCCCTATTTCGAGGTTCCATTCATGCGGCGCTTCCGGGGCGGGGCGCCAAACACCATTCAAGTGGGACTTGGGTTCAGACGGTGATGTCTTGTTGGGAAGGCCCATTGAGTGTTGGATGGGGTGAAAAAGTCTGGTCTCCACCTGACACTCGGCCTTCGCCGTAACGTAGTTTGGGCTGCGTCTTTCTTCTCTCCTTCATTCCTGGCCCTGGCGGCCTCCTTCGCCACTTTCAACCCAGCGGTGAAGACCTGATACTGGGTTGGCTCCTGCCCCCGGAGGATGCCACGGGCGTATTTCTCGTTCCTCTCTTCCCGGGCGTAGCCCTTTTCGATGTACGTTCGGAGGGCAGCCCACACTTGGTCGGGCGTGAAGTCTTCCCAGTAATCGAACTCTGCCAGGACGACGGAGTCGGCCATCTTGCCGGTCTTCCGGGTCGAGCGGAAAGCTTCGAGGGCCAACTCGATGGCTTGGAGTTGGGCGGGAGTGTAGCGTTTTCTCTTTTCGAGAATCAGAGGCGCGGGGTTTGGGGTGGAGGGGTTTTTCCCCTTCTTCCCCTTATTCTTATTGTCCCAAGGTCCGTCCCAAGGGTCTCAATCATTTCCTGCTCCCTAAGCCAATCCAGCATTCTCCCGACACGGGAGAGGGACCATCTCCGTATCTCCTGATTCTCCAGCCACTCGCTTTCCTCGATGATCCTCCGATACGATTTGAGAAGCTTACCTCGGCAGACCGTGACCCCACGCCGGTTCTCTGGGACCGGATTCCAGCGGGCATTGAGCAGCAGGTAGATCCACAGGCGCAGGTGATGATGGTCCTGGTCCCAAATGGGGCTACCCTGGAGCCTCCTGGCCAATAGGATGTAGCCGCCAGGTATGTGGTCAATTGATCCATCGTCTTCCATCGTTTCCCTCCCCCACGAGGGGTGGAGCTTGCCGGGCTCAGAGGTGGGGGTCTGAGGAGCCGAAGCTCACCGTGGGGTTCTACCACGGCCCCGGCGTAGTCCTTAGGCAGCTGGTTTCAGATCGTCGTGGGAGCTGTTCACGCCCTCTCGAATCGCACGACGAGCGTCGGGCGAGAGCGTGCTCTGGAACCCCTCCTCAGCGAGGATCTTCGAGACTGGTTGAGGGCCGAGTTTTTTCGAAACCCAGTTCGAAACTGCCGAGACTAAAACCGGATCGGAAGAAGCGAAGACGGGTTCGGCTTCACTGGCACTCTCGCCAGCCATGATCGCGACAAATACTGCCATCTGGTCCCTCCAGAGTTTGTGTTCACCTGTCCCTATAGATGAGTGTGAACCTTGAAGACAAACCTGGATGGAGCCCCGGTGGGCCTGGGAGTATGGTTTAGTGATTATTGGCTCGGTAGGAGCCTAACTGCGGGTAGACTCAAACAGCTTCAGGGTCGGAATACTTACGGATTTTCTCGAAGAGACGGTTTCGCTGAGTCCGGAAGTTCAGGAGGGTGATTTCTAGGTCTTCACACACGAGTTCTTCGTCGCCGAATCTCTTCAGGGCTTCAAAGATCTCTCTTTGTCTGGGAGATCCGACGCGCTCGGCAATCAACCCGATCTCCTGGAGGTGTGTCTGCAGAGGGTCATCCTCGTCGTTTAGCACTTCTTCGATTCAATGGTCCTCTTCTCCGAACGGATCGTCCTCGACCCCTCTCCATCCCGGGCGACGGGGCTTTGGAGGCTTCTCTCCATTTAGGAGCGGCGAATCCACCACGACCTGGACAGGATGGCCTTTGTCTTTCTTGGTGTTCGGGACCTGATCGTCCATCTCACCGAACTCCTCCACGAGCCAGTTGCCAGCGTGCCAGAGTGTCGCATTCCTCAGCTTCTCGGTACACTCCCACCAGGGAAGCTCGGTCTCCGGCACAAGGAGCTTTTTCTTACCGTCTTCGTCAGTCTTCCAGGATTTACTCAATCGGACTGAAGCAGGACTACCGATCACTTCACTCGCTCGGAGGAAACCAAACTCCAGGGCCGAAACCTTTAGGTGCTTTGGATTATGGCCTGTTGACACCGCACCCCAGAAAGCCCGACGAACCTCAGTCCTTTCCAGCTTACTTCCCGGGTTCCAGAAATCGGACAGGCTCTGCGCCACGGATCGGACTGAAACCCCACGCTCCTCTTCCGGTGTCTCGTTCGTGGTTGCCGGCGCAAGCTCACCAACATCCTGGTCCCACCCGTAACCCTTTGACACGTGATCGATGAAGGCGATCGTGTGTTTGAGCGATGGGTGTCTCTCCGCCAGCCGTCGGCGGTATGTCCGGAGGTTTTTTCGGCGTGTGATCTCACCGGCCATCTCCGGGGTGATCCTTCTCGCCAAAAGGACTCCGAGTATTTTTGGAGAAGTGCAAACAGTTGCGAAAAGAAAATTCTCTTGACGAAACATATATTCTAGTTGTGTATTAGCTACGCACCCCCCCAACAGAACTAGCACCTGGTCTCATTGGTCACGCACACTTCGCGGTGGCCGGAGGGGTTTTTATACCCCGTTCCTCCTGGTTCCGTGGGAAAGGCGAGATGAGCCGGTGCGGAGGTTGGAGGAGGTTGTATGTTTTTCGCTCTCGGTGCTTTCGCCCTTTCCGCAGCCATCCAGGACACGACCACGGCTAACCAACTGGTGGACGTGCTGCACCCGGCCAACTTCGTTTCAATTTACGAGCTCACGGAGGGATCTCTCCAGAGGATTCCAATCTACTGCGGCCTAGCATCGCTCAACGGCTCGTCTGTACCGGACGACCCCTGCGAGGCGATGCCAGACTCCACGGTCCGGCCTTACGACGTGGTGGAGGGCGAGGTAGACGAAGGGAGCCGGATCCTGATTCGGTTCGACCGCCAGTGGATTATCGACGAGCGGGATGATTTTGACGGGGCTTTGACGATCCGCGCCAGTGTGCTGTCCGGAGGCGTCAAGGACCAGCTTGATGTCCCGGGATACTCGGTGTTCGGGAAGGAAGAGGAGATCGCCGCGGCTCGTATTCGGTCGTCGCAGGACTGGCGAAACATCTTCTCCTCTCTTTCCATTCGATGGAATGCCCTTTCAGAACAACTGGCAGATCTTGAGCGTGCCTTGGAATGCGGTTTTGGTGTCGATCCATTTGACTCCTTTGGCACACAGGTAGGCTACGGAGGCCTTTCGGATCGGGGGGCCAGAGATCGCTTTGGCCCCCGGGCCGAAGCCTTTTGCACAGCGGTGAGGGCTGGGACTGACTCCGTCCAGATCATTGAGGACCAGGCGGGCCTCTATCGAGGCTATGACCCTGTGCACTGGAGCATCCTAGGAACATTCGTGGAGGAAGCGCGACCCTTGATCCTTGCCGAAAAGGATCTGATCAGCATCTCTCTCCGGACATTAGCGACCTCCGACACGACCATCCTGAATGTCATTTCCCGTATGATCGAGCAGGACCCGGAAGTTCTCCGGCACCTTGCCACGACAGTCTATGAAAACCTTCTTCCCCGCTTGGCCGCATCCGACTCGATGGTCAACGTAATCCAAGACCGACAGGCCGATAGTAGCAAGGTGTTGGATCAGAGGAGGCTAGAGATCCAGAACCGACATAGGCTTCCCTCCTCCCGGGTGAAATTCCTCGAAGACCAAATGGCTACCGTGGACGATAGCTTAAACGCTGCCACGGACGATGAGCTGAGTGCGAGGCTCAGGCGTCGCCTCTGGGCGCTCGAAGACTCCCTGTATTCTCCCGCCCTTCCGGATTCCGTCGAGCAACAGTTAGCGGAGATCAACTTGGCCCTGACGAACCTGGGCTTCTTGGAATCGTCCGATCCGGAAGGGGATGCGGGGACGATCGCCCGGATCAGGGCATCGCTCGCGGAGATTGATGAAGCCTACATAATCATCGATTGTTCTCAGCGGTTTCCGGTTCGGGAATGCATCGAGTACCTCAATGGCGGGCCGGAACCATCCGACAGCACCCAGGCTGATGGCGATGCGTTGGCAGAAAGGTTTGCCCGTTTCCTCAAGGATACTGACCTTCATCTACCAAGCGATCGAGTGCGAAGCGGCGATGTAGTGGAGATTGAGATTCATAATGGCGAGGACGATCCCACACTTCACCGGTTCCTGACGCTCCGCCTAAAGGTGCGGGATTTCGGCTGGAAGGAACGCCTCACCGACTCGTTCTTGTTCGTCAACCGGCTCGACGACAAGCCGCAGGCATCCGACGCTCCCGGAGCGGACACCATCCCAGAGGTTGTCGATTTTTCGCCCACTCCTGGTGTTTCAATGGCCTGGACGCTCTACCATCGCACAGACCCGACCCTTCGGTGGCTCCGTCCCAGTTTTGGCTTCAATGTGTCATTTCCCCGCTTTGGCACCCGGATCAAAACCAGAACAGTCGAAACGGAACCTGTCCGTGTCGAGGTGGCTACTGAGGAGGAAACCGACAGGACGATTGACCTGGCGTTCGGGCTCTTGGTCGGACTTTTTGACAACGCTCTCCAGGCGTCGATTGGGAGAACCCTGACAGCCCGAAGCAATCCATGGTACTTCGCCATCGGATTCAGCTTTGTGGGTGCTTTGGAGACAGTCGTCTCTCCCGAATCGGGTGGATAGGGATCCGCGAGGCATAACCTCTTAATCTTCAGGCCCCAGCGGCTCATCGGGATCGGACCCGGCGAGCCGCTAGGAGGTCTTACGGACCCTATAGTGGCTGGTGGGGCCGGATCTGGGGCCGAGAGCTGGGCCTAGGTGACATTCCATTTGTGGTGAGGTACGAGATTCGGGAGCAGAGCGAGAAACCAGAAATGGAGATGTTGGCTGCTAATGCCGCTCCCGACATCACCCACGTCCAACTTCTCTGAACAACTTCCGGTGGCCAAGACTATCAGAGGAACAACCGCGAAGCCTGTCGTATAGCATTCGACGGTGTCCAGTAACGCGGTTGTGGAACTGTTCAAAGACAGGACCTGGTTGGCCGCGATCCACTTGACTACCTCCTGGACCCCATACAAAGCCGTGCCACCCCAGACGATCAAGATCGTGGAAAGGACGAGGAGGGTTTTCTTTCGTGCTGCCATTCCGGCCCCGACTGAGGGTCCTATGCTCAGAGTTCACGTGTGGTTCTGGCCCCCTGTTAGCCGTCACCGCGCCCGGTTTCGGTTGGCCTCAGCTATACTGGGTCAGTTTTCTTACCTACAAAGCGGCGGAGGCTCGAACCGGTCCACCCACGCCCGCTTAGTCCATAGAATGACCGCACCGCACACTGAGTTGGTCCCCCGGAACTGAATGGGGATCTGCGATAATCCCACGTAGACCTCCACTCCCCCCAGGTTTTCGGGGTTGATCACGTCGTTCAGGTATAAGAGCCCTGGCCCCTCCTCCTTATATCCCCCCACCCTCACCCTTAACCCGTCCAGCCAGATGTCCGGTAGGCAGTTCCCACGGTGAAAGGGGTTCCCTATAGCCCTTATGCTCTCAACGTCCACCTGGCGGCCGCGAGATCGGAGGATACGGAAACCTGAAGAACGAGCCACTAGGTCAGTGATCCGCGAAGGTTTTCTCCGGGCAATCTCCTCCTCGTCAAAGAACACCCCGCGTTCCGAAACCTTTCGAGCATCGAACCCCTCGAAGGTCATATCGGTGGTTATACGGTGCGGTCTCGCGCGAGCCTCAATCTGGTCCAATTCCACCGGGTCCACGTCCATGAGGACCCGTAATCGTATTCGCCCTTCAGCCGACACCCTCACCGCCCCCTCAACGGATCCATAGCCGATGCTGGTAACCTGAATCGAGTAACTCCCGGCCTCTGGCGGGAGGAAGGAGAATCCGCCGTCAACACCGGACAAAGTGGTGAGTTGGACGTCTCCGGCGCTGTCCGAGATTAGAATGACGGCGCTGGGAACAGGCTGGTGGGTTTCGGCGGAGATAACGGATCCAGTTACTTCCCTTTGACCAGGGCCAACGTCCAAGATCTCGACCTGGGCGACGGTTGAGGTAGGGAAGCAAGCAAGGATCAGAGATGACGCCCAAAAGAACCCGGCTCTGTTTGTCATCAGCCCTCCCATGGTTGAGGGTGAATTCCTTCCTCCCTCCACAGGTACGCCGTTCGACGGTTTCCCTTTCGGGCTGACCCTGTCGTGAACAGCCATCTTCGAGCCTCCCCGGGCCCTGGGCTCAGGGGGGGGCCGGTGTCAGATCCGGATACCACGGTGGCCATAGCCGTATCCGCGACCCTTCCACAAATCGCCATGATACGCGCTGACCCGGGAGCGATGGCTGTCAGGTATCGGTTGTCATCAACGACTGCCACGCTCGGGTCAAGTGAGACCAGGTAGTATCGAACTGGATACACGGGATCGATGGTCGTGAGCGACGCACGTAGTTGCGTTTGCTTCCCGACTTCGGTCTGTGGAATCGGATCAAGCGAAATGGCGGTGACGGCCGAATTCCCGAAAAGACCCCGCCAGATGTCCTGAACCGGCATTGTATAAGTACCTCCGGCAGAGACGTTGAACGGGGCAATGCTGCCACTCCACTCCACTGACCCCACCCCTGAGTTCGGGCCCGTCTGGTCAAGGTTCAGGAGACCGACCCAGACATAGATCGCCTGTTCCAGTCCCTCCGATTCAGGGAGCTCCAGGTCCAGCGGAATCAGCCACTGGTCATGGGAAGGATTCACATCGACTGGGATGTTTCCCAGTTCCAGGCTGTCTTCGGCCAGAAAGATGGTCACACCAATTTGGTTTACGGGGAGCGCTCCTTCGGGGGGGAGACCTGGATCCAGCGCAACCTGAAGAAACAGGGTAGCGATTCGATCTCTTCCAGCCTCCGGCCCAAAACTCTCAGTCCGACAGACGCTAGTCAGCCCGACGAGGACAAAAAGGATGGGCAAGGCTAGGCGGAGAGGTGGTTGCAGTTGATTTCCAGCTGAGACGGAATTCAAGGACCTCGCCAAGTATCCGTTCATTTCGACTCGGTGCGGGAGGAGAGCACATAGGGTCACCTTTTGATACTGGCTGTTTCGGCTCATAGATCCCCAGGGAATAGCGAAGGCCCCAGTGTACCTACAGTTGGTGCCCGGTCCTGCTGGCGGCCACCCACTCGCCGACCTCCCTGCCGTCTTCCCTTATCGCGTTCGAAATCCATTCAGGCAGGTCGCCGAGAACGTCAAAGGTGTCGCTGGTCTGGATCAATACGGACCTGCGATCCACGAACGTATAAACGATACCGCCACCATCTTCGTCGATCTGCCAATGGAACGCGACGAATCGAAGACCGCCTGGCACGACTTGAGAAGGAATGTCGCCGCTGGCAACAGCTTTCCATCACTCTCTTGATTCTGGTCCTCTTAGTTCCCGTCCCTGCCTAGCGCTACGGAGTGGAAGATCAGGAGCACATCAAAGCCAGGACCATAAGCCTCTGGGACAGTGACGAGCGCCTTCGAATTAGCCTGAGCGCAGATAACGGAGAGATCGTCATCCGAGACCAGGACCAACTTCCGAGGCTCTTCTTTCAAGCGCCGGGTGGGCCGCTGAACCGGGCCGCCATCATTCTTAACGACCCCCCCCCGGTAACGAACGGATTTGGCTTTACACCAACGATGGGCAGCAGGCGTACCTGATGTTTCAGGACGCCCATGACCAGGAAAGGGTGAACCTCGGTGTTTGGCCGTGAGGTCATTCTGTAATGACGTACAGCAGGGTGTCGGACAACCAAGATCGAGAAGTTTTCAAGAACTACCAGAGTCAGAAATCATACACTCCACCTCTGGGTGGAAGCCTATCAGCCGTTCTGGGATGACATCCGCCTCTGGTCTATTCTGACTCTGGATGGGGTATGGCTTGGAGAGACCAGCTGGATGTGGATTACGCCTGGATGAACGCGTTGGATCGTGGTAGTTGACTGGGGGCTAAAACCAGGAACAAGGGATTGAGCTCTTACATTTCTGCGCGCCTGCTCATGGCGGGAATCGGCGGGATCATCTTTGCCCGAATCGTCCGGTCGTTCGTTCCGATGGGAAAAGGACTCGCCCAGGCGGTGTTGGAAGGGATGGCCCTGATCGTCGCGTCCCTGGCAGTTTATCGGTCACTCGCCCGACGTGCACCGAAAGATTAGGGGCGATAGGGCGCTACTCCCGGCCGTGTCCTACAATTGGGTCGCGGATGTCCTCGCGAAGGCACAGACCCCAACCCGAAACGGCTGTATCAGTCGCACTCTGACTGGCACGGAATTTGTTCTCCGGGGATCTACCCACAGATCAAAGGAGGACGCTTGCTTCGATCCTACGCTGTTCTGCTGTTTTTCTTAGCCTCCGGTTGCGTTCCTTTCCCCGGGGCTTTTCGATATGTCCCCGTCCACAGCACCGTTCTCTCCAAAGATTTCCATGGGCAACCTCTGGGGACAGAAGACGTGGGGGTTTTTCTCCCTTCAGATGTCATCCCGGGTGATTGCGAGCGAGTCGCGCTTCTACGTGCTGCCGCCGGAGCTGCGGTTGTTGACACACTACGGGCGGAAGCTGGACGGTTGGGCGCGAATGCGGTCGACCTCAGAGATTTCCGCACCCCAGGCGCCAACCGGTCGGAGCACGCGGACCCGTACTGGGACGCCGTAGCGCTCTACTGCCCTGGTGGGGATGGTTAGGGGCCAGACCAGTGGGAGAGAGTAGGCCAACACCCGGGGTGATCATCAGGAGATTGGATGGTCACGGTCGCACCGTGATCTCTCCATCACCTCCTAAGCCACGGTACAAGGTTGAAACCAGACTTCCCGGAGCGGACATGGTTGTGTTTTCCAATCGGTCCCCGTTCGTGTTAATCCCTCTGCTGGCGATCTTGATGGCCTGCAGCGGTTGCGACAACGTCACGGGGCCAGAAACCAAAATTGACGGATCGTACTTCTTGAGGACTTTTGATGGCCAAGAACTACCGGCCACCGTCAATCTCATTCAAAACGGATGGCGAATGAGGATCTCCAGCGCGAGCTTGGAAATCACGGGAACGGCATTCGCGCTGGCCTTCACCACCACAGAGAGCCACGATCATGGTCTGACATGGGAGGCCGTCGCCCTGATCTTCTCTGGGCGGCTTACCAAGAGTGCCAATAGCTTGTCGTTTGTCTTCGACCCGCCCCAGAACCCGGATATTATCACTCCGAACCCGATGTCCGGCACTTGGGATGGAGCTGACCAGATTGTGGTGCAGGAGAGTGTGACCGGCATGACTTACCTAGGGGTCTTTCGCCGGTGACCTAGCTCCAGCCCGTCACGGCTGTCGGCTGTTACTTCTCAGCCCAGGCTTTGGGCTGTTCGTCTTCAGGCAGTGCGGAAAGGGTGCGAGCCTGTTTTTCGGATGTCGGGGGTGTCCCCCGGGACACGGGCACCAACCTCTTGGCTACGTCGGTCGCACGAATTACTCGCGCTACGGTTTCCCGCTCCAGCCCCCACCGATCTTTGCAGTAAGCCGCCCAGGTTGAGTGGGTTTCTCAGTCGTCTTCAGTCCGATACTCTCTACTCATCACGGGCTTCCAGTGCTCTGCAACCTCCGCCAGGGGCTTCTGGTCCCCGTGCGCTGAGATAAGGACTTGTAGCGCACTAATCAGGAGACGGAAGACTGCCTTTTTCTGGCTCCAGGTTAGACCTTCGGGATCCAGTGCGACGAGAGGTGCCAGTGCCCAGTCGTTGATTGCTGACGCTATGCGGAGGGTTCCCTCCTGAAGCTCGTCATCATCAACCGCGCCCTCGCCATACCGCTCCTGGATATCGAATAGGAGGGAGATCAGTTCGGCGTAGGCATTGGGTCCAAAGAGAAAAAGGTCGGCTGCTGCATCGTGGGCAGCGACAGCACTAGCTTTTTGTTCCCCGGACGGCTCGGCGGACACATCTCCCTTCCCCGCTGCCAACCAGACAAGAGACACCCCGAACCGAGATGCCACGTGAACCAGGTATGTGACGGGACCTTCACGGTCCGGGTGGTATCTACGGATTCCTTACAAGAAGCACCGTAGCCCATAAAAGGTTGCGGTGCCTTACTTTATGAGACCGACAGAGTTTGTGGTTAGTTTTCGGTCCTCAGTCCCCGAAGCTGATCCCCAGGGCCCGGGCGGTCCGGACCACGTCTCCGTCCACCGGGACGTTCTTCCTCTTCGCCAGGGCTTGGCCCAGGGGAACGGCGATTACGTCGGGTGGGTCAAGGGAGACCATGGAACCGAAGTCTCCCCGCTTCACCAGCTCCACGGCTGCCGAGCCGAACCGCAGGGCCAGGAGCCGGTCGTAGGAGTTCGGCTGGCCGCCACGCTGAAGGTGGCCCAATACCAAAGATCGGGTCTCCACCTCGCACTCGGCTTCGATCCTCTTTGCTAGCTTCTTGGCCAGGCCCCCATAGCGGGCTTCCTGGCCCGGTTTGGCCTCTTCCACGAAGCTGGCTTCCCCACCGATCTCTTTCGCTCCTTCGGCCACGACCACCACCGCGAACTCCCGTCCAACCTCGTACCGGTGCCGGACCTTTTGGAAAACCTTGTCGATTGTGAAGGGAATCTCCGGAATGAGGATCACATCGGCGGTTCCAGCCACCCCTGCGAAGAGTGCGATCCACCCGGAATGCCTGCCCATGACCTCCACCACGAAGGTCCTTTTGTGGGACGCCGCAGTGGTGTGAAGCTTGTCGATGGCGTCGGTAGCGGTTTCCACGGCGGTGAGGAATCCGAACGTCGTCGTGGTGGACGCGAGATCGTTGTCGATGGTTTTGGGGATCCCGATGACCGGGAGGCCCCGGTCCCGGAGCCGACGGGCGATGGTCAGGGATCCGTCACCGCCGATGGAAATCAAGCAGTCCAGTCCTCGCTTTTCGAACTCTTGCATGATCTCGTCGGACCGGTCGATCTCGATGATGGATCCATCAGGCTGTTCCTGGGGCCACTTCATGGGGTTACCCCGGTTCGAAGTGCCCAGAATGGTCCCGCCCGTGTGGGTGATGCCGGTAACCGAGTTGGCCGTCAAACGGACCACGCCGTCGCCGTTGTATTCGCTGTCCTTGAGGAGGCCTCCGAATCCGTCACGGATTCCGTAGACCTCCCATCCCTCGTTGATGGCCGCCAACACAACGGCCCTGATCACGGCGTTCAGGCCCGGCGCGTCTCCACCCCCGGTGTTTACAGCAATTTTCATCGACATTGGCTCTAGCTCCCAAACCTCATTGTCGGGGAGTCGCGGGGAAAACCAAAGCGCCCGGGGCTACCGGGCGGTCTTTCTTGGGTCACAGAAAGAACAAGGAACGATGGCCGGAGGTCAAGGCCCACCTCATCCCAGGTTGAGGCGGACTCCTTCAGTTGCAGCTTGGACTTTCAGGCTGAGCCCTCGAGCACCGGCCTGCTCACGGAAATGCTGGACGATCCTGTCGAGGTCGGAGTCGGACCGATGGGGAGAATGGTGGAAAAACTGGAGTCCCCTTACACCGGCCTTCTCCGCCAAGTCGAAGGCCTGGGAGAATGTGGAGTGACCCCACCCCTCCCGAGATCGGTACTCTTCGGCCGTGAACATGGCGTCGTGAATCAGCAGGTCCGCGCCTGAAGCGAATGCCACCATCTGGTCCATCCACTTCTCAGGCGTGGGGTAATCGCCGCCGATCAACTCGTTGTCCGGAACGAACACCACCGAGTGGTCGAAGGCTTCCACCCGGTACCCGACCGTGTTGGAGGCGTGCCTGACCCTCATGGCCGTTAGCCGCGTGTTTTCGCCTTCCCAACCGTCCGCTGACAACTCGTGGAATATGATCCCGGCCGAGAGGGCGTCGTAGGGGATGGGGAAATGGGCTGGGTCCATCTGGGCACGGAAGATGGACTCGGCGTCGGTTCCTTCTGGGGAAGGAGAAATGATCCGAATTGCAGAGTCACGATCGCACCCAGGCGCGAAGAAAGGAAACCCCTGCACGTGGTCCCAGTGGAAGTGGGAAAGGAAGAGCGAGACATCCGCAGCGGTGTCGTCTTGTTTGAGCTTTTCCCCCAGGAGTCGAATTCCGGTTCCCGCGTCCAGGATGATCCGCTCGCCACCCGCCAACACCTCGACGCAGGAGGTGTTTCCTCCGTATCTGGCTGTGGCCGGACCGGGAGTAGGGATGGAACCTCGAGTGCCCCAGCACTGGATTGAGAGGGATTGGGTTTCCTCCAACGGGCTGACTCCTGGTGCTCTTCAAAGGGATGGGGTGGACCCCGCAATCTATTGCGTGTCCTTGGGCCGGTGCGAGCCTTTCGGATGCCGGCGCCACTTTCATGGGGTATAATCGGACGTTTAGATTGTGGCGGCTTGGTTTTTGTTCCCCCTTTTGCGGTTCCCACGGGAGAGATCTCGGTGCAAGAAGAAGATAGAACCCCTTCGTTTGATGAAATCAGCCGGACGATTCAGCGGGGCCTGCTGCCTTCCGAGGCGCCCAGGATCTCCGGGTTCGACATCGCCGCAGGGACGAGCTTGGTCGATGAGGGCCCGGGCCGGACGCTTTGGGATTTCTTCGAACTCAAGGACGGAAGAGTCGGCCTCGTGAACCTCACCGTGAAGGGCAGTGGCCTGCCTCCGGCCCACTACCTAGCTGTGGCCCGGAGCCTCCTGCGAGAACTGGGCCGGGACCACGACGACCTTCAGGGTTTTCTGGCTCGCATCAACTCGGGCCTGTCGACGGCGGTTGTGGAGGGGATGGATCAATATGTCGATGCCGGTGTTCTTCTCCCCTCTGATGGCGGAGTCGAGTGGGCCGGGGCTGGGATCTGCCCGGGGGCGGTCATTCGCAGGGACGGGGTGTTCCAGGAATTCGGATCACACGGACCACCCCTTGGGATGATGGAGGGATTCCAGTACGGGACTGAGAGGCTGGAACTGGGGGCTGGCGATTCGGTAATCGTACTCTCCGAAGTTTCTCAGGGGGTGTTCAGAGGTGCTGCCGACCTGGTGGCGTCCCTTCAGGGCAAACCGGTCGGCGAGGTGGTGACCACCCTCCATAAGGCCCTCGCCAAGGCTCAGCCGGACCAGCCGGTGGAAGCTTCGGTGTTGTTTGTCCGCAAGCAGTAGGGCTTCAAGGGGGAACCGGTGGTTTCCCCTGTCTCGATGGAGAACATCGAAGGAGTATAGGAACAACATGGCGGTGACAGAAAAAGCGGTCCGGGACGCCCTGAAGGGCGTGAAGGATCCGGAGCTCAACATAGACCTGGTTACGCTCGGGTTGGTCTACGACATCCAGGTCGAGGGGGACTCGGCGAAAGCGGTCATCTCCTTGACCAGCCCCATGTGTCCGGTGGCTGGCGAAATTGTCGACCAGGCCCGGTTGGCTATCGCCAAGGTGGACGGGGTGGAGACGGCCGAGGTCCAACTGACGTTTGATCCACCGTGGACCCCGGAACGGATCAGTCCCCTCATCAGGTCGTCGCTGGGCCTCTGAGGTGACGGTGGGAGCGGGTGCCTCCCCTTTGGCTGATCCACGGAGAAATAAAAAACCGGCGCCCTGAGGGGGCGCCGGTTTTTCCGTCGGCGACATGCCCGGTCGGGTTTAGTGCACCAACTCCACCTCCTCGAGGAAATCCTTCAACGGATTCGCCACTGCGATGGCCCGCTCCGTGAGAGCGGCAGCGAGGGAGTCGGGACTCTGCCTGGATCCGGCGAGATGACGGGCAACCGCTTTCCCCAGGTCCGGGTCGGACCGACCCGCCGCCGAGTAGTATTCGGCGTACCGAGCGCTCACACGTTGCTCAAACAGTGGCACCTGGGCCTGGGGAGTGCCGTTGTCCACCATGTCGTGGAAGATGGCGGAATGGAATGCATCCAACCCTTCCCGAACCAACTCTCGATCCGACCTCCCAATGAAGGCCAGCTGGAGTCCTCGGGTGTGGGCCCACATGAGGAAGATGAGAATCTCTTCGGCGGGGGCTTCCGATGGGATGCCGTCGTCCCTGGTCAGCCCCAGGCCGCCAAGGAGAACCTCGGCGTCCCCGTCGGCGATGAAGTCGGAGAAACTCTCCCAAACGAGCCGGGCCAGAGTGTCCCCCAAGTCCTCGGGGGTCATGTTCTGTGGTATTCTGAACCCAGCGCTTTCGTCAGTCATACTCGTATACGCTGTAATCATACCGTTTCCGTAACGTTAGATCGTTTAGACAATTCCGCCGAAATTAGTTCGTGTGTCAAGATTCTCGGTTGGAAACCCGAAGGGGGCCGAGGGGGTTTAACTTGGCACCAGGATATGAACAAAAAAACCCTGTTGGAGATACCCAATGCAGCTGAAGGCGTCCGTTCTCCATAAAACCCGTCGAGGCCTTTCCGGCTCCGGACTGCTGATGTTGTTTATTCCCCTGGTTCTCGGGGCCTGTTCCCCGGGTCCACCGGAGATGCCGGCGCCGCGGCCCATCGTGATTCGTTCCGGCGAACGGCTGTACGCCGAGGCGGAACGCCTGGCGGAAACCGACACCTGGTTCCGGGCCCAGCGGGACAACATCATCAACGATCCGAACTTCATGATCGTGACTCTCCCCCGCGACACACCGTCCTACCCCTGGGAGTCCATTCTCCTGGTCGAGCCGGATACGGCGAAGATCGGAGTCCAGGGTGGTTTCGATGGTGCTGGCGAGGTCTTCGGACTCTACGCCCACTACCGCCTAATGGTGAAGATGGGGCGCATCGGGGAGTTCCTCCCCGGAGGTGAGGAACTCGAGGGCTACGAGTTGGAGCGGGCCATCGTGTCCAGGATTTCCGACGCGTGGTTCCTCGGGCGGGCGGTGTATCAGGCGATGCCCTTCGATCCCCTGGAGGAGATTCTCTACGCAAACGAGAATGGGTATCTGGACGCCATGCTCCTGACCGCTCGCGGAGACGAGTTTCGTGAGGAGCGTCAAGCGTGGCTGCGGGAGGATCCCGAAGCCCAGGAGCGGTACCGGGAATGGTTCCTGGCGACGTTCAACAAGCAACCGCCTGGGCTGGGCTGACCGCCCACTCAGCCCAAAATGAGAAAACCCGGTCCGGAGAATTCCGGACCGGGTTTTTCTTTCTGTCGTCCGTGGATTTCCCTACAAGGGGCCATGGATCTCCCACTGCGTGGAAACCGACGGCCGGTCGTCACCGGACTCTCGCTCTACCATTAGGTCGATGCGTCCCGTGCGGCTCAGGCGAGCGTCGGACGGACGGCCGCCGGGTAAGAAGAACCCGACGACCTTCAGCATCTCTTCCTCCCCTTCAGGAGACCGGGCTCGCAGGGTGGCCCCTTTCAGATCACGGAGAGCAGGGGGCTGCCCCCCCTTCAGGCGCAGCCGCACCGCCCGTCCCCGATGGGGCAGGTCCATGGCATCGATAACCCTGAAGGTGTGGTTGCGTGTTCCCGTCTGTGTAGGCATGGCAGTCTCCCTGGAATGTCCAATTCGTCTCCAGCCCTCTCCCTGTGGGGGGGGAAGACACTAAAATAGCCGGGTCCGAACGTCAACGTGTGCCCCACGGAGGTCTCCCTTGAAGGATCCCGACGAACACCCCCAGCCGTCCGACCTGGAGCTACCCCCGGACGAGATGCGCCGGTTGGGTTATCACGTGGTGGATCTGCTGGTGGACCGGTGGACGAATCTCCGTGACGGTCCTGCTTGGCAGTTTTCCCCGCGAGACGAGTTGGAGCCTCTTCTGTGGGGTCCGCCACCGGAAGAGGGGAGGGATCCGGATCAGGTGATCGGGGAGGTGGTGGATAGGGTCCTCCCCAAAGCCGGCCGGATCGATCATCCGCGTTTTTTTGCGTTCATCCCTTCGTCTCCTACCTGGCCCTCGGTCATGGGAGATTTCCTGGCCACCGGATTCAACGTGTTCCAAGGGACTTGGCTCGAATCCGCCGGTCCCAGTCAGCTCGAGCTGGTGGTGATGGATTGGTTTAGGGAGTGGCTGGGCTTTCCGGAGGAGGGGGGAGGCCTTCTCACTTCCGGGGGTTCAGCCGCAAACCTGTGTGCCCTGGTGGCCGCTCGGGAGCGGGCGGGGAATCCGGTCGATCCGGTTCTGTACGTAAGCGATCAGGGGCACAGCTCACTGGAGAGGGCGGCTCGGATCGTTGGGATTCCCTCCGAGAGTATTCGCCGCATTCCCACCGACGAGGAATACCGATTGGATGTCGCACTCCTCGCCGAGGCGGTGGTGACCGACAGGGCAAAGGGCCTTCATCCCCTCTGCGTCAGCGCGAACGCCGGGGCCACCAATACTGGTGCCATTGATCCCCTTGATGGCATCGCAGTTCTGGCCAAGGAAGAGGACCTTTGGTTCCACATAGACGGGGCCTACGGGGGGTTCGCTTTACTGGTGCCCAGCGAGGCGGAGTCTTTCCGTGGGATAGAGAAGGCGGACAGCGTGACGTTGGATCCCCACAAGTGGTTGTTTCAGCCTTATGAAACCGGTTGTCTCATGGTCCGGGACACACAAACCCTCGAAGGAGCCTTCCGGATTCTCCCGGAGTATCTGCAGGATACGGCATTGGGGAAGGAGCATGTGAATTTTGCCGACCGGGGGATACAGCTCACCCGGGGGTTCCGTGCCCTGAAGATATGGATGTCCGTCCAAACCCTGGGCCTGAAGGCCTTCAGAGAGGCAATCGAGACCGGAATCCGCCATGCGAGGGAAGCCGAGAGGTATATCACGGGTTCACCTGCTCTTGAGATGATGGGACCCTCCTCACTCGGGATCGTGTGCTTCCGGTTCCGACCGCCGGGTTCGGACATGTCTAAAGAGAAGGTCGAAGAGCTGAATCTGGAGATTCAGGACGAGATTGTGGACTCCGGTTTCGCCATGATGTCCTCGACCCGCCTAAGAGGTGAGTTCTCCCTTCGACTATCGATTCTGAACTATCGGTCGACTTGGGAGGACGTTCAGGAGACACTGGAGGAGGTCGTTCGCGTCGGGAAACGCAGATTGGGGAAGGGGGGGCTCGGTTGAGCGACCTGCCACCTGTCGTAGTCCGCATGATGAAGGGCTCTCTCCTCTTCTTCCCGGTCCTTGGGGTTTTGTTCTGGGTCTCGACTCCCTTGGGTTTCTTGGCGGCTTTTTATCTGGCGTTTCTCTTGGAGCTCCTCCCTGCTTTGGCTTTAGCGCAGCTCCCGCTGGTGGATGACGAGGAACCCCTTCCCAGGATCCCGGTCTACCTATCGTCGGCGGTGTTGATTCTCCTGATCGGTGGGATGGGTCTTGGGGTCGGTGCCGGAGCTTTCGGCCTCGAGGCCATGGGACTTCGGTCCATGGATTGGCCGTCCCTCGGACTGTGGACCTTGGGTTTGACGGCGGCGGCCATGGCCCTCCTCGGTCTATTCCTTTTGCTCCGGAGAGCTTTTGGTGCTTCCGAGAGCTCTCTGCTCCGCGAATTGCTCCCGAACACCGGAGCCGAAAAGGGGGTTTTCGTCCTCCTCTCCCTGGCTGCGGGCCTTGGCGAGGAGATCGCCTATCGCGGTTTTCTGATTCCGGCCCTCGCCGGGATCATCGGGTGGTCGTGGGGAGCTGCCGTTTTGTCGTCGGTTCTCTTCGGGCTACTCCACGGGTACCAAGGTTGGCTCGGGATCTTCCGGACGGCCGCCCTGGGTTTTGTCCTGGCCGCATCGTTCATCATCACGGGAGTCCTCTGGCCGGCCATCATCGCACATGCCATTCTGGATATGATCGCTGGGATTCTTCTCGGCGAAACCCTCCTGAAAGAGTGATAGAGATGGAAGTAGATCTTGCCCTTCTCGCCGATGCCGCCACAGTGGACGCCGCGGGAAAGCTCAATATTCTGGGAGTCTTTGACCGCATTTCGACCGGTGGCTTCCCGGCTCAGCACCCTCACATCTCACTGGTTCTCCGGTTCGGTGCGTCCATGAACGAGGCGGGGGATCACTCGGTGGAGATCGTGTTGCGGGATCCGGACGGTGCCGAGGTCGTTCGCCTGAACGGAGAGATCAAGGTGGGATTGGGCCCACCGGCCACAGGCGGGCGGGTCAGGGTTCCTCAGGTCGTCAACATGGAGCGCCTGGTATTCCAGAAGGCCGGAAGATACTCCTTCGACGTATCCGTAGACGGTGAGCACCAGGTTGGAGTCCCTCTTTTTATCCATGATGCCAGCGGCCAGGGACCTTCCGCCCAGGCCTGACGGGACTCGAGAAGCATGGAAAGCGGATCCCACCTCCGACTGACGCGCATCCTGATGTACCCCTTAAAAGGTGCGGCAGGCTTCGACCTCCGCGAGTCAGGGGTGGACGAGACCGGCATCCCCGGGGACAGGCGATGGATGCTTGCCAAACCCGACGGCGGCTTTATCTCTCAAAGAACTCATCCCCGCCTCTGTTTGGTTCGAACCGCACCCCCTCGGCTCGGAGGCAGCGCCAAGGCGTTGGACCTTTCAGTGTCTGCTCCCGGGATGGAGAATGTCTATATCCCGGCCCCTGCCAACGGATCCTGGATGGAGGTCCAGGTGCACAGGGATCGGTTTCGCGCCTGGGTTGGGTTCGCTGAAGCCGACCAGTGGTTCTCCGACCTCCTGGGAGAACCCTGCCGTCTGGTCTTCCTCCCGTCAGAGGTTCGTCGTCCCTGCGACCGGAAGTACGCTCCGGGCTTCCGAGTCAGCCTGGCCGACGGGTACCCCCTTCATCTGACCACCGTGGAATCCCTTCAGGAAATGAACCGGGTTCTCTCCCAGGACACGGACATGCTGAGGTATCGGCCGAACCTGGTGCTGGAGGGATGTGAGCCTTGGGCCGAAGACGAGTGGCGGGTGCTGGAGACGGGGGGGATCACCCTCCGAGTCGTAAAGCCCTGTGCAAGGTGTAGGGTGATAACGGTAAACCAAAGGACGGCGGAGGTAGGGAAGGAGCCCCTCAGTGGCCTAAGAGATTTCAGGGAGTGGGAAGGGAAGGTTTACTTCGGCCAGAACGCGGTGTTCGAAGGAAACGGTAGGTTTCGGGTGGGGGAGGACGTACGTATTCTTGAAAAGGGCCATCGGAGGCCTCCGATCAGGCCCGAAGGGCCGACCGCCTGAAACAAACCCGGCTTAGCCTGGTAGGGAGGGATGAAAGGGTGTTGGGGGATGGGGGTGCGGCCACGCATAGGGAGTCTACGGATGCTAGACAAGGAAGAATGACGAATGCGATGCCAAAGCATCGGGGAGGAGTTCTGACGCGGTATAGCGCCGCTACCCCCCTATGCCCTTTGGGTTACGACGGCACGGGGCCTTCTGCTTCGTTGGGACTTCTTGACGTAGCGCATGGCTATGCCAGCGAAGCCCCGCCTCGCATATGGCCCCGTGGCGTGCGTAACGTGGCTCGCCCCCATCCCCCAACACCCTTTTAAGGACTTTCGGGGAATACGACGATGATACTTCGCTGCAACTTTGAAGAGCTGGGCGCCCTGCGAAGGGGAGCAAACGGCCTCCTGACGGAGAGGCCGGAGGACAGCTCTGCGGTTGTGGCTCCCCCCGAAGGCCTCGAGGAGGTCGAAGCCCTCTTCCCGCGCCTCCATGGCGATCTTTCCATGGAAACTCTCGCGGAGCAACGTCGGGTCCTGAAGGGAATCTCCGCCATCGTCTCCCGATTGAGAGAGGAGATGGACGAATCCGTGGTGGCTACCCATCCCGCGGACGAGTTGGCAGTGTCGTCGTACTTCCACTATGCCCACGCCCTCACGGTCTTGAACCGAGTGGTGGAGCTGGGGCAGGAGATGGAAGCGCTTATCGAGCTCGTGACGGGAGCTGCTGTCACCCCGGCTGTGGCCGCTACCTTCCGATTCCCCGACTAGGGACCGTCCGAGGAGAGAGGGAATGCCCGGGGCCACCGATCGCCTGGTCACACTCCGGAAAATGGTGGAGAACAAACCAGACGATCCCCGTCTGAGGTTCGGCCTCGCGGTGGAGCTCCTGAATCGAGGAGAAACCCGAGAAGGGGCGGATGCCCTCAGAGCTTACCTGGATCAGGCCGAAGACGAGGGAAATGGTTGGGGGCGATTAGGAGCGGCCCTAGCCGATCTGGGTGAGAACGAAGGTGCTCGGGAGGCCTACTCCCGAGGGATCGAGATTGCAGAGGGCCGCGGACACAGCGGCCTTGCCGAAGAGCTCCAGGAAGCCTTGGAGGACCTCACGTGACGAAGCCCGAAGGCCAAAGCGTCCCGAAGGCCGACTTCCATGAAGAGGCATTGCCCCACATGGATGCCGTTTTCCGGTTCGCTCTACGCCTATCCGGGTCCCAGGACCAGGCCGAAGACCTGGTTCAGGAGACGTTCCTGAGGGCCTTCCGATCGTGGGACAAGTACACCCCGGGAACCCAATGCAAGAGTTGGTTATTTACTATCTGCAGGAACGTCTTCCTGCGGCAGAGGGAGCGGGGCCAACGCCACGATGAGATCGTGTCAGAGAACGTGGACCGGAGCTCCGGCCCGTTTGAAGTCGTAAACCCCGTTTGGGTGAAGGCTGTGAAGGCAGACCCGGAAGGGGAGTTCTTCGATGCCATCGTGGACGAGGCGGTTCTGGAACGCATCCAAGAGCTGCCGGAAGACTATCGGACGGCGGTGGTTCTCTCGGACCTGGAGGGTTTTACCTACCAGGAGATCTCCGAGATGACTGAGGTCCCGGTTGGCACGGTGAAAAGCCGTCTCTTCCGAGGCCGCCGATTGTTACAGAGTGCTTTATACGATTACGCAGTCTCAATGGGGTACATCAAAGGTGCCCCCGATGAGGCCTGAGGATCTCATATGAGTTTTTTCGACCGCTTACGACGTCTTCTGGGGAGTTCCCAAAAGTCTCGGAGCAGGGCGGGCGGTAACGGGAAACCCTCCAGCGATGTCGACCCCATCACTTGTATGGAGGCCCTCGAGAGGGTCCAGGGATACCTGGATGGGGAGCTGGACGATGTCTCCCACGAAGAAGTGACCCTGCACTTCTCCATGTGCAAGCGGTGTTATCCCCATCTGAAGTTGGAAGAGCGCTTCAAGGAACTTCTCCATCGGTCCACCGAGGAGGAAGCCTGTCCGGAACACGTGAAATCCCAGGTTCTGGAGCTCCTGGCCCAAGAAGCTGGTAAGGGCGGCTAGAAACAGAGACCTTCGCCTGTCTCGAATCGGCGACGGTGGCCATTAGTCGAACCGTCGGTCCTTAAGGGGACCGGCGGTTTTCTCATTGTGTTCCTTCCCGGGCTGATGGCGGCCTTGCCAGTCCTCACCGATTCTGGGAGGTTGAGCCCACGCCTGGGTTGATTTCGGTATCACCCGCGATCAGGCCTCTAAGCGCACCCTGAAACGAGCGAAGTGAAGGAATGGCCACGGCCGAGAAACGAGAAAGAATCCTCTCCCGCCTCATCGAGGAGGAGATGAAGGAGTCCTTCCTGGACTACTCCATGAGCGTGATCGTCCAGAGGGCTCTACCCGATGTCCGGGACGGCCTTAAGCCCGTCCACCGGCGCATCCTGTTCGCCATGCACGAGCTGGGGCTGTCACCGGATCGACCCTACAAGAAGTGCGCGACCGTCGTAGGTGACGTGCTGGGTAAATACCACCCGCACGGCGATAGCGCGGTGTACGATGCGTTGGTCCGGATGGTCCAGGACTTCTCGCTCCGGTACCCCCTGGTGGACGGCCAGGGCAACTTCGGCTCCATCGACGGCGATGCGGCGGCGGCCTATCGGTATACCGAAGCCCGCCTGGCCGCGCCGGCATCAGAACTCCTCACGGATATCGAGAAGGCCACGGTAGACTGGACGCCGAACTTCGATGATCGACTGGAGGAGCCGGAGGTCCTTCCGGGGAGGATTCCGAATTTCCTCGTGAATGGCAGCGCCGGGATCGCCGTTGGGATGAGCACCAACGTCCCGCCCCACAACCTCCGTGAGGTGGGTGAAGCGGTAAGGATTCTGGTTAACGACCCTGAGTGCACCATCGGGGACCTGATGCGAGCTCTTCCGGGGCCTGACTTCCCCACGGGCGGCTTCATCGTCGGCCGGAAGGGGATCCAGGAGATGTACGAGACGGGACGAGGGCGTCTGGTCATGCGAGGGCGGGTGGTAAAGGAAGCGCTTAGAGGCGGGAAGCAACAACTGGTGGTCACCGAGCTTCCCTACGGTGTGTCGAAAGCCAAGATCATCGACCAGATTGCCGGCCTCGCACGGAAGGGGAAAATTGACGAGGTCTCGGAACTGAGGGACGAGTCGGATCGGGACGGGATGCGCCTGGTGGTGGAGCTGAAGCGCGGATCCAACGCCAAAGCGATGCTCCAAACCCTCCTGAAACGGACAAATCTCCAGGCCACGTTCGGCGCCCACCTTCTGGCTTTGGACCATGGCCAGCCCCGCGAGTTCAACCTTAAGGAGATCCTGGCGCACTACCGGGATCATCGGTTGGAGGTGATTCGCAGACGGTCTCGGTTTGACCTGGAAAAGGCGGAAGCTGAGCGCCACATCACCGAGGGCCTTCTGGCGGCTCTGGATCAGATCGACGAAGTCATCGCCATCATCCGGAAGTCGAAGGACCGCCCAACGGCTTCCCGCCGACTGCAGAACAGACTAGGGCTGAGTGAGGTCCAGGCCGAAGCCATCTTGAATATGCGGCTCGGCAAGCTCACGGCCCTCGAGCATAAGGAGCTGAAGGCTCGCTTGAAGGCCCTTCAGAGCCGCATCAAAGAGCTCAGGGCCATTCTGAAGAGTGAGGACCGGCAGCTGGACGTTCTCCTGGAAGAGTTGGAGGAGGTCGTAGACCAGTTCGGGGACGGCCGTCGAACCGTGCTCCTGAGTGACGGTGAGGAAGAAGAGGCGGTGGTGGAAAGCTCCATGGCCGATGAGGACGTGGTGGTGACGGTCAGCCACGAGGGGTTTGTGAAGCGGATCCCTATGCACCTTTACCGACGTCGCGTCACGAGTGGAAAAGCTCTAGCCGGCATGGACCGCTTCGAAGGTGACTATCTCGAGCGGGTATTTGTGGCTCGGACCCAAGGGTGGATTCTGGTGTTCACCCGGGCCGGCCATGTCTTCTTCCTCCCCGTTTTGGATGTGCCGGAGGGGAGTCGGGTTTCCAGAGGACAATCCCTGTACGCTTTGGTGAGGGCTGGGCGGAACGATCCCATCGTTTCAGTCCTGCCCGTGGAGGACCTGGAGTCCGATCGCACCCTGGTTTTCCTGACCCGAAAGGGGCTGATGAAGCGGACGAGTCTTGCCGAATTCTCCAATCCCCGGGCCGGCGGTATCATCGCCTCGGGGGTCAGGTCCGGGGATGAGATCTTCCACGTGGCCCTCTCCGATGGGAAGGCAGAGGTCATGGCCCTCTCAAAGGGTGGTAGGGCCATAAGGTTTCCGGAAGATCAGATCTCCGTCCTCGGCAGAACGGCCCAGGGGATGAAGGGCATTGGCCTGAAAGGTGATGACGCCGTGGTGGGGATGCTCCTGGTGAGGCGAGAGGCCCAGGTTCTGACCATTACCGAGGATGGGATGGGAAGGCGTACCAGGGTGGACGAGTTCCCCCTTCAGAACCGGGGCGGTCTGGGCACCATGGTGATGCCGGGAGGGGCGGCGGCCGGGAAGCTGGTTTCCGCCCTCGAGGTGGTAGAGGGGGAAGACGTCATGGTGGTTTCGGCGGGCGGGAAAGTATTCCGGGTGCCGGTGGACGGCATCCCGGAACAGCACCGCAGAAGCAAGGGGAAGAGACTGGTTTCCTTGCCCCCAGGGGACAGGGTCGTGGAGGTTACCAGGGCCTCAGGAAAGAAGACCAAGGTCCCGGCACCCGACCGGACCGGGGAGGGAGATTCCGAGTCGGGGTCGGAGGCCGCGGACCAGATGGAGCTGCTGAGCTAAGGACCGAGGCGGCGCGGAACCTACCGGCTCCCCAGTACGACTGAGAGGCTGATCCGCTCTCCGTCTCGGAGCACAACGACCACGACCTCGTCTCCGGGTTTGTGGTCCCGAAGAGCGTAGGTGTAGGCGTAGAGGTCGGTGATCTCTCTCCCACCAAACTCCACGATCACGTCTCCCCCTTTCAACCCACCTTTTTCTGCGGGGCTCTCTTCCCGGACGCCCGTAATCCGGACGCCGGTCTCCTGGGGCGTCATGTCCGGTATTGTCCCCATGTACGCGCCGTAGCCGGGCCCGGGTGACGACGGGGCCGCCGAGTCCGTGGGCATCCCACCCCCATGGGGGCTTCCTGCACCCTCCACCAACGTCATGGCCAACGCTTCGGTTTCACCGGATCCGGCCACCGCTCCGATGATTTCGGCGGCATAAGCAGACACCCTCTCCATACCTTCCCGATTGATGAGCTCGAAGTCGTCGTCGGGCCGGTGGTAGTCCGAGTGGGTGTTGGTGAAGAGCATGAGAACCGGGATGGACGCACCATAGAAGGACGAGTGGTCCGAAGGTCCGAACCCGTCGGGGATGGAGGCCAGGACGAAGGGATCCTGCTGATTCTCGTTGAGGTCTGCGAGGAGGTCCGGCCATTCCTCCGCCGTCCCGGTTCCGTAGACGGTCAGGGTGTTCTCCCGGAGTCTTCCCACCATGTCCATGTTCAACATGGCCACGGTGTTCTCCAGAGGGAGAAGGGGTTCGTTCACGTAGTGGGCGGACCCCCAGAGCCCCTTCTCCTCTCCGGTGAAGGCCAAGAAGAGAACGGAGCGGGCCGGCCTGTTTCCGGGTTGTTGGAGCAGTCGGGCGACCTCCATGAGGGCTGCGGTGCCACTGGCGTTGTCATCGGCTCCGTTGTGAACCTCCGCGGCGTCAGGATCCAGGGAGCCGTCCCCACCAAAACCCAAATGGTCGTAGTGGGCTCCCACGATGACCACTTCCCTGGCGAGGGTGGGATGCTCACCGGGGATCAGGGCCGCAACGTTTCGGGCCTCTACCATTCTGGGCTCCACCGCGGCGGTCAGGCTGACGGTCTCTTCGCCTTTAGCTGCTTCCCGGACTTTGTCGGCCGCTGCGCCAAAGATCGCGATTGCCGGGATCCTCACTGCTGGTCTTTGCTCGGCGGTCGGATCTGGGAGATCCTCCCCTTCACTGAGGAGAACCAGGATGGCCGCCGCACCCCGTCCGGCTGCTACCGAAGCCTTAAAATGGGGATCCCCAGCCATGGTGTTCATAGCGCCGTGGGGATCGGCCCCTTCCACCACCACCACCTTCCCATTCAGGTCGAGGTGGGCGTAAACGTCGTCCTCGCTCCCGGGGCGGCTTACCCCGGGGCCGCCGTAAACCAGAGAGCCGTCTACCGCCGCAGCGGTGGAGAACCCGAAGGGGACCCATGCGCTGTTGAGGGCCAACACCTCTCCCTCAACCGTCAGGTTGTTTCCCTCACCAAGTACCGATCCCATCTGAACCTGGAAGGAATGGAAGAACGATCCGTCCGGCCCGGCCCCAGTCAGGCCCAAGTCCTGAAACACCCCGGCGATGTACTCCCCGGCACAGCGCTCCCCGCGGGTCCCCGTCTCCCGGCCTTCCAAGGCGTCGTCGGCCAGATACCTTACATGGGCGAACGGCCCTACCAGGTCCTGGATCAGGGTTCCGGGGCGGGGACAGGATTCCTGAGCTTGTGCCTGCAGCTGGGAACTTCCCAGGACGGATCCCGGTACGAGTAGTGCCGTAAAAACCAGAGGCCTGGCGGCTCTGGGAAAACGCCAATTCGTCGACATCATCATCGCTGCTTTTTCTCGTGGCTCGGTAATAAATGCTTTCTATCCAAAGATCTGCCCTGATCCCCTCTGTTGCGCTGGGGGCATCTCTATTGCTTTCTGTTGCCTCCGCATCCGCGCAGGAGACCCCCCATGGTTCCCTCCTGCATCCCGATGAGGGGCACCTCAGGAACATCCGCCAGCTGACCTTTTCGGGGGAGAATGCCGAAGCGTATTTCTCCGCCGACGGTACCCGGCTGATCTACCAATCCCGGGCCGAAGGCGAGGGATGCGATCAAATCTACACCCTGGACCTGGCCAGCGGTGAGACCCGCCTCGTATCCACCGGCCAGGGTCGGACGACGTGCTCTTATTACTACCCTGGCGGGAATAGGATCCTCTACGCCTCCACCCATCACTGGGATCTGGCCTGTCCCCCTCCTCCTGACATGAGCCAGGGATACGTATGGGCCCTTTATCCCACCTATGACATCTTCGCAGCGGATCCGGATGGCACCAACATCGTTCAGCTGACCGAGAGTTGGGGATACGATGCCGAAGCCACCTTCTCTCCGGTTGAAGACCTGATGGTTTTCACCAGCATGAGGGACGGAGATCTGGAGATCTACACCATGCGAGGGGACGGTTCCGATGTCAGGCGCCTGACCCACAAACTCGGATATGACGGGGGTCCGTTCTTTTCTCCCGATGGCAAGAAGATCGTGTACCGATCAGGGTATCCGGACACGGAGGAAGAGGTGGCGGACTACCGAAAGCTCCTGGCTCGGGGACTGATCCGCCCCTCGGCCCTGGAGGTTTATGTCATGGATGTCGATGGATCGAACCAGGTCCAGGTCACCGACAACGGCGCCGCCAACTTCGGGCCCTACTTCCACCCATCCGGGGAGAAAATCCTCTTCAGTTCCAACCTCCACGATCCAGGGGGCCGGGAGTTCGACATCTTTATGATCAATGTCGATGGAACGGTCCTCGAGCAGATCACCTTCACGGGCGGATTCGACGGTTTTCCCATGTTCAGCCCGGACGGGAAGTACCTGGTGTTCGGCTCGAACCGGAATGAGAGCCACCCCGGGAACACCAATGTGTTCATCGCTGAGTGGGTGGAGAATCCAGAGAGTTGAGGATTTCCCGGGCCTTCTCTACCATCCATTCGTATTCCAGGTCCGGATCGGTGAAGGTATCCAGGAAGGCGTGGAGGTGGGCTCGGGCTCTCTCTCCTTCTCCCATTTCCGCATAAAGGCGCCCAAGGCCGAGGCGGGCTGAGGGGCGGAAGAACCCGTGAAAAGCCCAGTCATCCAGCCGATGGACGGGTCGGGGGAAGAAGGCCTCGAGGCAGGAAATGGCTGAAGAAGAATCTCCCAGACCGGTGTGGGCTTCCGCCAGCAACCACCAAGCCAGGTAGGCGGCACCAGGCAGATACCCGCCGACGCCCGGATCCCGAACGCTGGCTGCCATGGGCTCCAGCTCCTCGACCACAGTTCCCCAATCCCCGCGACGGAAGGCCGGCGCCGCATTCAGGAGAGTGAACCACGGCCCGAAGTTCCTCTCGAAGGTCCGACTTGTGGCCGTATCTCGCATGGCCTGCAGGCGGGCTACAACCCGCTTTGCGTCCACCGTGTCACCCATGAGGCCTTCCCGGGCACCGTACAATAGGAAGTCCACCACCGGGAACTTGCCTCGCCCCTCGAGCTCCATGGGGGTGTCGCCAGGGCCCGGCTCGTGGTGTGGGAGGTGGAACACTAGATCCAGGAACAGGTGAGAGAGGCGTGTCCGCTGAGATTGAGTAAGACCGAAGGGGTCACCTGGGGCTGGGCTGAGGAGGCCATGGGCCTCGTTGACACGGCCTCGGATCGCGTGAAGCTGCCGGGAGGTCCATTCCACTCCGTTGGGCCAGCGCCACCCGTCAGGATGTTCACGCAGTAGGCTGTCTGCCCGGTTCCACTCGCCCTCCGCCAGGGTTTCGTAGAAGGAAAGATCTCGGGCGCAATCCTCCGGCAATTTCCCACCGAGGGAGTCCAGGACGGTCAACCACTCTTCCGATCGGTTCAGGGATACAGCCCACTTCAGGTAGTTGCTGTGGCATGCTGAGTAGTAGGGGTGGTCAGGATCGAACCGTCGGGCTACCTGGGCTCCGGAACCCTCGGACCGCATGAAGATGCTCCACCCAGAGTCGGGAAGTGCCCCTTCATGGCCCAACCTCAGGGCGTAGTAATCGCTCCAGGTCGGGTCCCTCTCGATGGCCTCCTCCGCTTCCTCAAAAGCCTGATCCCAGAGTGCGATGTCGTCCATGAGTCTGAGGTGAAGCTGGATGTCCGCCCATCTGGCCTCGGTGAGACGGTGGCGGAACTCTTGTACACGCTCTGCAGCGTATCCAGATGAATCCCTGTCCACTGGGAAGGTGAGGTAGACGTCGGAAAGGCGCTGCCAGGCCATGGCGAAGGCTGAATCCAGAGCCACGGCTTCCCAGAGGAGCGTTCTGGCTCCCTGAACCTGGACCTGACTGGTGAAGGTGCGGGCTGCCTGATACTTCTTCAGGGCTTCCAGGGAACTGGTGAGGACCTGCGGGAGCGGTTCGGTGTCGGCCAACACTGCCCTGGGTTCCCCCAGTTTTCGCCGGATGTCCCGAGCCACTTCGTCCACCATGGCCACCACTGTTTCCTTTGAGTCCGCGACTCCTCTCCCCTCAGCCGTCAAACGGCCTTCTTCCAAATCTTCCACTCTGAGGGCCAGGACGTGATCCCCTCCGAGCAGGTCGAGGCGTGGAAGGACCACGGTACTCACTCCCAGCCGCTGGGCTACCTCCCTTGCAAGGCCGGGGGTCAGCGGGGTGTCGAGCGCCCGATCCATCAATGCAAGGACTCGCTCCACAACCGTCACCGGAACCGTTTGGACGACATGGGAACCGTCCAGCCGGTTCTGGAGCAGGAACCCGACGGCGTCTCTCTCTTCACCACCGGCGTTGCCGGCCACGGAAGCCAGGATCGCGAATGGCCGGTCAGAAGGAGGCGGGCCCAGCGGCGGTGAAAACCACCCGGCTTGATACGCGCCGGTAGCGGCGAAGCTGAAAATGGCGGCTGAAGCGAGAGACCAAAACCAGAGCTTCCAGGGTCCTTGTGAGGTCGGGACCGAGGCGGGAGTGGGGGGCGGGCCTCCCTCGGTCACATCCGAACCCTGACCAGCCGGGTGAACGTCAGGGACCAGGTCTCCGTTTCGTATGGCGTCGGCGATTGCAGCCGTCGTTAGGGACGGTTCGACCTCTAACTCATCCCAGAGTTTCTCCCGGAATTTTTCATAGAATCTCAGGGCCGCGGCCCGATCCCCGGCCTTTGCCATGGACTCGATAAAATCGGCGACTGGGGTCTCGTCACTCCAGACCAAGGCGAGGGCCTTCTGGGCGTTTCGCTCTGCGTCCACCAGGGTGCCCCTGCCGATCTGCTCCTTGGCCAAAGCCCAAGCCGCCCCGGCGGCCGCCTCCTGGAGTCGCTCCCTTTCTCCGTCCACCCAGTCTCCGAAGCCCCAGGCCCCACCGAGATGAAAGCCCTGCATGAACCCCCCACCGTACAGATCGAGGGCATCCCCCCAGCGTTCTTCTGCGATGGCCGTGTCGAAATCTTCCAGGTCTGTTCGGATTGTAAACGGCGCGAAACCCACCTCTTCCGTACCCCGACTGATGATCGAGGCGTCCGAGAGGTTGCGGCGGAGGAAGGAAAGACTCTGGGAGAGTGCGTTCCGGGCTTTGGTCTCGTCACTTTCGGGCCAGAAGAGCCCTAAAAGGGTATCGCGCCTTTTGAGTCCGCCGGGTTTGGCCGCGGCAAGGTACACAAGGAGAGCCAATCGCTTCGGTTGGGAAAGGATCGAGGTGACCTCGTTCCCGTCCCGGTCCAAAAGAGTGAGTGTTCCAAGTGTACGAAGGGTCAGCAAAAAGCAGATTCCCCCAAAGAAGAAAAGGCTGCCGGAGTCGGAATCGGCAGCCTGTCAACCAACAAAATGAAGTTGCGCCTAAACTTTGGGCAAGCCTAACCGTAGGTCTGCGCGGAGGGAAGGATGCCGAAGAACCCGACGAGGATCCGGTAGGTCAAGCCCCAAACGACCCTGCCGTTGATACGAAGGCACGGGAAGTCCCGACTACTGCCATCCGGGTAGTGGATCTCCACCGTGCTCTCTGAGCCAGGGCTCTGCAGCCGGGACAGTGGCACCCACAGGGTTTCGTCCACCTCGCTGCTGGCAACCCGGGCCTGGGTTTTCGACGGAACTCCGAATACAAATGGAAAGATGGTGATGGGGGGGAGCCGGTGGGTGGCCGGGATCGTGGGTGCAAGGCGCCCCAAACGCACTGCCTCAGACTCCAAGGACAGTCCTACCTCCTCTTCGGTTTCCCGCATCGCGGTCTGGAGCAAAGAGAAATCGGAGGCATCTTTCCGGCCTCCAGGAAAAGCCATCTGACCAGACCAGGGATCCCCGTCGATCTCGGCCCGTTTGATCAAGAGGACTTCCAACTCTGCCCCCTCCCGCAAGATCAGAGAAACGGCGGCGTGCACCCTTACGCCGTCCTCCTCCGGGATAGGTCCGAAGTTCTCCTCCAAGGTCTGGAGTCTAGTGTGAAGGATGTCGAATCGGGGGTCGGCTAGGCGGGATCGATGGCTGGACATGGCACCCCCTACCCCGTCCGGCCGGTGAGGTTCGCTGGGGCCGGATTCTACGGCGCTGGCGATCCCCTTTCCCCAGGTATGTCCACCCGAAACTTCACCACGGTTTGGACGTCCAACTCATCTCGAATGGTTCCCAGGACCCACTCGCGAGTGAAGATGGGATGAGGGTTCCTGCCCAGGCCGTCCGGTGCTCGAACGGCTCCCAGGTAGGTCCCGTCTTCATCGAATACGTCAAATACGATGGGCTCTCTCCACTCGTCCGGGACGGCATCGGGATCAGAGGGATCATAGAACGGGTCTTCCACCCGTGATGCCGGTTGGTGGACCATGACCCAGATGGTCCCGTCCTCGCCCGGGAAGAAGGTTCGGAGCGGCGGCTTCACATCGGGGATTGGCTCCCCGCTCCACCTCCAGGTGGGATCGGTGTACCGCATGTTTCGGATCTCCCGGGCCTCTTCCTCGGCTTTTTCCCCTCCTGTCACTGGAACCGGGGTGTACTCCTTTTGGATTCGGACGGCTGGGCCGTCCTCCTTGAGGAGCGTCAGGGTGTAGTCGGTGGTGATGCTGTGGATGAAATACCCCATGGGGCTGAGGGTGGCGTGCTCCTGAGGGCCGAACGGGACCAGGTTCACACTCATACTGGTGGTGTTCCCCTCTTCGTCTTCCTGGCTGGCCATTATGGTCGGTTCCTCCCAGGGTAGGTCTGGGACCCTGAGGGTGTCCCCCGGATTTCCATCTGGAAGGATTTGGACCAAGCCCATCTCCCAGTCCATTACGCTGGCATCGGGATCCAGTAACACCAGGGCGTGGGACCGGTCCTGCTGGTCCACCACCATTCGACGAGAGGTGTTGAACCCACCACGGATCCGCCAGGTATCGAGGGCTTCTCCATCAGGGGAGTAAACCTGGATTCGTGCGTTCGATGGATCGCGGAGAACGATCCGTCCATCGGATAGGACGTTCAAGCCGCCGTCGGGTTCCAGGTACTCGCCAGGGCCCTCGCCCTTGCCTCCAAAGGTGGTCCGGTACGTTCCATCGGCGTTGTAAACCCTGAGGGCAGGGACCTGCCGGTCCATCACATAAATGGTCCCGTCATCGGCCATGGCCATGGATACCACCGAGCCGAAGATGTACTCCTCCGGACCGTCGAAAACGCCGATGGAGACCTCCGGCACCAGGGTAGCCGTGTCCCTCCACACGCTCCCCGAAACCGTCCTGACCACGATGGTGTCTCCTATGGTGTCGTGAATCGCCTCCCATTCCGACGCCGACGAGCCCTGGCCGCCGGAAGAACAGGCTGAGCAGAGGAGAATGGAGGTGAGGATGGTCGCGGCGAAGACGGCTGTGCGAAAAGAAGGAGAGTAGGGCCTCATCTCGGGCCTCCAAAGGTCGTGCCGGGTCAGGTAGATCGTGCTCTTCGGGGATTAGATGCCCTGAGGCGGTGCAGGGTTGGGCGTTGGATGGGAAGGGGGGAGGGTCCAGAGGTCCTAAACTCCCCGGTCGTCAGGGTCCCAGATGTACTTGTGGAGTTGGAGTTGAAGGCGGACGGGAAGACCATCCGCCAAGACCCACCCAGAAAGCTGCCGGAGGTCAGGACCGGACCAAACGGGAGACAGAAGGATGGCCTTCAAAGAGCCATCCAAAACCCGCTCGTCCAAGCCTTTGTCACGGATCACCCCGGTGGACCATTCGTAGTCCCGGCTATCGGCCAGGACAAACTTCACCTCGTCCCGCTCCGTGAGGTGGTCCAGGTTTGACCAGAGGTTCTTTTCCTCCTCTCCTGACCCGGGGCACTTCAGGTCCATGATCTTGTGGGCCCGAGGGTCCAGCGGGCTCACGTCCACAGCCCCGGAGGTTTCCACGAGAACGGTATAACCTTCGTCCAAGAGGTCGGTGGCCAGTCGAAAGGCGTTGGCGTGGATGAGGGGTTCACCACCGGTGATCTCCACCAGCCGACATCCGATCTCGTCCACCTCCTCGAGGATGGACGAAAGGAGTCGCTTCTCGCCACCGTGGAACGCGTACTCCGTGTCACACCAGACACATCGCAGGGGGCATCCGGTGAGACGGACGAAGGTACAGGGGAGGCCGGCCCAGGTGGACTCTCCCTGGATGGAGTGAAAGATCTCCGTGACGCGCAGGTACTCCTGTGCCTTGGCCGCACCCATTTCGCTACACCCTTCTAACCCGATCTGGCGCCCTTCTTGGGCTGGGGCCAGAGAAAGCCCAAGGGAGACTCCCGGATCACGCTGCCGGCGAAGAAGAGCATGTTGGCGGGGCGCTCGGCCAGGCGACGCATGAGGTAGGGATACCAGGACTCACCGAACGGAACGTAAACCCGAACGTTGTACCCTTTGGATTTGAGGTCCTGTTGCAGGTCTCGGCGGACCCCGTGTAGCATCTGGAACTCGAAGCGCTCCGATCCGATTCCCTCTTTTTCCACGAACTCCAGGAGTTCTTTTATGATCTCGTCATCGTGTGTGGCTAGGGCCGGATAGTTCCCATCAGACAGTAGGGCTTTGCCCACCTCCACATAGTTCCGATCTACCGTTTCTTTTTCCTGGAAGGCCACGTCCGGTGGCTCGGCGTAGGCCCCTTTGCACAGGCGGACCCGCACGCCTAGTTCATTCATTCGAAGGGCGTCGTCCATGGTGCGGAGTAGGTAGGACTGGAGGACCGTGCCCATGTTTCGGTAGCCCTCCTCCCAGAGTTCCTCGAAGGGGTCCAGGGTGGCCTGCGTCCAGTCGGAGGATTCCATATCCCATCGGATGAAGATGTCGTGCTCCTTCGCGCGATCCATGATCAGGCGGAGGTTGTCTTTGAAAAACTCATTCCCAATCTCCAGGCCGACCTGGGTCGGCTTCACCGAGATGTTGCCGTCCAGGTTCTTCTCGATGATCCCGTCCAGGATCTGCAGATAGGCCTCCACGGCGTCCTTTGCCGTCCGCTCGTCGTGTTCCGCCTCGCCCAGATAGTTGCCGGTGACCGAAAGCTCGATGGCATTGGCTTCGGCCGCGGCCCGCAGGAAGTCCGAAACGGCTTCCCCGGGTACAAAACGTCGGCTCATTCGACGGAGAGGGGTTTTGGTTACTACGGCCTTCGCTGAGTTGGATTCGCTCAAGAATATCAAAGTTTTTCTTAGCATCAGTCGGTCTCTTGCTGTGCTTGCCGGATAGCCTTGCTCAGGAGGTCGTTGACTTCCAGAAGGGTCAACGCTTCCAACTGGGCTGCCACGTCTTCACGGGTGGGGCCGTGGAAGAGGAGGGGGGTTTCCAGGTGTCCCACGATGCCGGCGCCGGTGTCTGCCCATCGTGGGAACACGAGATACCCTGAGAAGGGTGAGGCGAGATCGGGCATCTTCTCGACCTCAACCGACACCGTGTAGGGGTGCCCGTCGTCCCCCTCAAAAGCCGGGGGACGGTTGTGGTGGCTCAGGTATCCCCCCAGGGTGCCGTCGGCTGTTGGTTGGCCTTCCGGTGCACCCTGATCGAGGGGGATCGGGCCGGACGTCTCGGACATTCTCCTCCAGAGGTTTCATCGTCCATTTTTTGACGGAAACAAGGTAGAGGAGGGGTTGCTGGAAGGCCATGGGAAGAATCCTGATCGGAAAGGGGGGTGCGGCCGTGGCGCTCGTAACGCGGCTCGCCCCCCTTTCCGATCAGGCTTCCCAGGTTGTCCTCCCCGACCCGGGCCGGTACTCTAGCGCCGTTCCACCGACATGGATCTGTAGGCACACGGGGAGACGTCCGGGATCACGGGTCAGGAGAATGAAATGAAAGCTGCAATCTTCGCCGAGTTTGGCGGTCCGCAAGTGGTCCACCTAGACGATGTGCCGGTGCCCGATCCCGGGCCTGGAGACGTTCGAATCGCGGTCCGGGCGGCAGCCATGAACCACTTGGACCTATGGGTACGTCGGGGCCTTCCCTTCGAGATCATCATGCCCCACATCGGGGGCTCTGACATTTCGGGGGTGGTTGAGGGGGTGGGGCCGGGGGTTTCAGGCGTGCAACCCGGAACCCGTGTGGTTGTGGACCCGTCCCTGGACTACGGGTGGTATGACGAAGCCCCGTCAGGCCCAGCGCTCCCCGCCAAAGATATGCGCCTCATCGGTGAGCACACTCAGGGTGGGTTCGCCGAGTACTGCGTAGTTCCGGCTGAAAACCTGGTGGAAGTGCCAGATTCGGTTTCCTTCGAAGTCGCGGCGGCGGCCAGCCTGGTTGGGGTGACGGCGTGGCGAGCCCTGATGGTCCGGGGCGGCCTCATGGCCGGGGAGAAGGTGTTGATCACGGGAGCTTCCGGGGGCGTGTCCACTATCGCCATCCAGATGGCAAAGCTTGCTGGTGCCGAGGTATTTGCCGTTACCAGTGGGCAGGGGAACGTAGCCAAAGCCAGAGAACTTGGGGCCGACGTTGTATACGACCGCGACGAAGTGGAATGGGGCCGGGAAGTGTTCAGGGATACGGGAATGAGGGGGGTGGACCTGGTCCTGGACTCGGTCGGGGAGGCCATCTGGCCCGCCTGCATCAGGGCCCTCGCTGTTGGGGGACGGCTCGTAACCATAGGGGCCACCACCGGGGCCGCCGGCTCCACAGAGATCCGCCTGGTGTTCTGGAGGCAACTGTCCATTCTGGGGTCCACCATGGGGAATCCGGCCGACTATAGGAATGCCATGAACCTTGTCTTCCAGGGAAGAGTCGAACCGGTCATTCATTCGGTTCTACCCCTCGAAGACGCCCGAAAGGCCCATGAAATGCTGGAGGCCGGCGAGGTGTTCGGAAAAATCGTCCTGACACCATAGCGAGAGTGGGCTTAGGCCGTTGCGGGAGCGGCCAATCAGCGTAGCGGGTAGGGGAGCGAGGAGTGTTCGCATGGATTTAAAAGAAGCCCAAGCCAGGGTAGACGCCTGGATTTCTCAATTCGAAGAGGGGTACTGGCCCCCCATGGACAACCTGGCTCGCCTGATGGAGGAAGTGGGGGAGTTGGCCAGGGAGTTGAACCATCTTTACGGGTCAAAACCAAAAAAGCCGGAGGAGCCGGAACAGGATCTGGCGATGGAGCTGGCCGACGTCCTGTTTGTCCTCCTAATCATTGCCAACGAGCAAAATATCGACCTGGACCAGGCCCTCTCAAGGGTCCTGGAGAAGTACAAGGCGCGAGATAGCTTCAGGTGGGCGAGAAAGGATCAGGCTTGAGGAAACGGCCCGATTGGGCCATGGTTCACCCTCGCCGGTCTTCCCACACAGTTCTTTTTCAGCTGTGGCCGGGCCTTTATACGGGGCCGGCATCGCCATCCAACCAAGGATCATTCATGTCCGATAGGATCGAAAGTCCCCTGTTCAAGGTCCTCAAGAAGGTGATTCCGGTTGAGCGCGATGAGTGGGCGCCGGTGCTACTGGCCACGGCCTACGGCTTCTGTATTCTCCTCAGTTACTACATTTTGCGCCCGGTCCGGGACGAGATCAGCGCGGAAGACCGCGGGAACCTCCAGATTCTCTGGACGGCTGTGTTCTTCGTCATGGTGCTGGCTGTACCCCTTTACTCCTCCATCGTCTCTCGCTTCTCCCGGGGAGTCTTCATTCCCCTGGCCAACCGGTTCTTCGCGTTCAATCTGGTCCTCTTTTACGGTGCCCTGGAGTTCCTTCCCCTCACGGCCCGTCCCTGGATCGACAGGGTCTTTTATGTGTGGACCAGTGTCTTCGCCCTCTTCGTGGTCACGGTTTTCTGGGGCTTCATCGTGGACCTGTTCCGAAACCGTCAGGGGAAGAGGGTTTTTGGCTTCATCGCCATGGGGTCCTCGGCAGGAGGGCTCGTTGGGTCGCTGGTGGTTACGCTCCTGGCTACCAGAGTCGAGACCTTCGTACTCCTGCTCATCGCCATCCTCCCCCTGGAGATCGCGGCTTGGTTCGCCTGGTTCCTCCACCGCCGAGCAGGGGAAGGCCAGCAGACGCTGAGGGTGGAGAAGGAGAGAGTTCCCGGGAATGCTTGGTCGGGCATCAAGCTGCTGGCGAAATCCCCGTATCTCCTCACCATCGGGGCCTTCATTTTCCTGATGACCTACGCGTCGACGGTCCTCTATTTCCACCAGGGTACGCTGGTTCGGGACTTCATCCCCGATCGTGGAGCAAGGACGGAGTTCTACGGTTGGCTGGACTTTTGGACCAACGGCCTCACCCTCTTCGTCCAGACTTTTGTCGCGGCCCACGTATTGAAGTGGCTGCGGATAGGAATGGCACTGGCCGTCGTACCAGGCATCGCATTCTTGGGTTATCTGGGCCTAGGACTTTATCCCACCCTCATGGTCGTAGCCGTCTTCAGTGTCTTCTACCGTGCGGGCCGTTACTCCATCGCGCGCCCAGCACGGGAGGTCCTGTTCACAGTTGTGGACCGGGAAGAGCGGTATAAGTCCAAGGCTTTCATCGATGCCGCCATCTATCGGGGTGGGGACCTGGTGAATGGGTGGGTGATCACCGGCCTGGAGCTGATCGGTCTCACACTGGCCGGAATCGCCTTCGTGGCTGTACCGGTGATGGGGGTTTGGATGGCGGTTGGGTTCTATCTGGGACGGTCTCAGGAGGAGCGGAGCCGGTCCTGGGACGCAAAAGAGCCGGCCCCCACAGGATCGGGAGCCGGTCCGGAAACTTGGAGGACCCCTTGATGTCGTAGGAGGGTTACTAGCCCCCTCCCAGGAAGAGGCCCTATTTGAACGGGATCTTCAGCCCCAGGCTTAAAATGGGCCAATACTTGAGGTAACCCCCTGCATCGTCCTCGATGCTCTGAGCCTCGTCGGCCAGGTCTTGTTGGAGGCCGGGCACTGAGGCCAGCGCGCCGTCGGCGGTGAGGGATACGTCAGCCTCGCCCACAAAAGCCACGCCGAAGTCGATAAAGAACCCGAACCCCCCCTGGGTGTGGTTTCCGAAGCCCAATCCGACGAAGGGGGCGGTGGACTTGGTGGAGATCACGCCATGGAGAGTGCCCGCCTCGGTGTACTCCGTATCCCCGATCTCCACGCCGCCCGCCTGGGAGATGTCACCGGAGGTTGTCTCGAAGTCGCCGTCCCGAAACATGATCCCGGCCATTAAGCGGAAGGTGCCCCCCAGGGGGTACACGTCGATGCCCAGGGTCCCGGTCATGGACGGTGGGCTGACGGTGTAATCGACGTCGTCAAACTCGCCGTCATATTCGTAGAAGAACGATCCCAGACCGCCCCGGACCGCGAAGTTTTCGGAAAAACTCACCGCCGCTTCTGCACCGAATCCCAAGGTCCCGGCCCTGGCTCCTATGCCGAATCCTTGAGCGCAGAGGGTTGAGGGTAAAAGGAGGGCCACAAAGAGGAGGAGGGCGCTTGCGCGTGCTTTCATCGGGTTTCATCCGCGTCGAGGTGATCTGGAAGTCCAGCCCGGCAGGCCTGCACAAACAGGGCTTCCGGTACCCGTCTGTGACAAGATAGGCCTGAGGAATTCAACCAGGGAAGCTTTTTAACGCACCCAGCAGGAAGGCGATCTCTTCCTCCGTGTTGTAGAAGTGGGGGCTCACCCGGACATGGCCTGGTCGATGGTCCACGATGATACCGGCATCGGCTAGGCGGGCCACGGCCCCGGGAGCGTCAGTGTGCTGGATCATGATGATGGCGGATCGTTGATCAGGATTGCCGGGCGTCGTCAGCGAGAAACCTGCATCGGCACACCCTTCCACCAGGAAATCCACCAGCTCTCTGTTCCGGCGGGCGATCACGTCCATACCCACCTCATCGATGATCTCCTGGCCCCCGAGAGCCGTGTGGACGGTGTGGAGGGCAGGCGTGCCCATCTCGAACCGCCGGGCGTCGTCGTGGGGCCGGAACTCCCGAATGTCGAACTCAAACGCATTTGCTGCCCCGAACCACCCTGTGATCCTGGGATTGAGTTCCTGGATCAGCTCCGGCCGGACGTACAAGTACGAGAGGCCGGGCCCGCCGCAGAGCCATTTTAATGGCCCCGCGGTATAGAAATCGACATTTGTCTCCGTCAAGGAGAAGGGTATCTGGCCGGCGCCGTGGTAACCGTCGATCACGCAGTAAGCACCGGCGTCGTGGGCGATCTCCGCAAGGGCACTGATGTCCTGTAGGAATCCCGTCCTGAAGAAGGCGTGGCTGGTGGCAAGGAAGAGGGTCCGTTCGTCTACCGCCTCGGCGAACTGGCTCAGGTCCATTCCGATTCCGTCGGGGGAGGGAAGGACCACTAACTCCACGTTCGGCTTGACGGACCACTGATAGGCCAGAGTGGGAAAGTCCAACTCCGAGCAGATGACTCGGTTTCGCTTACTTCCCAGCGGGACGCTTTCCGCCACGGTTGAAAGAGCCGCGGACGTGGACGGAACCAAGGCCAGGGAACCCTCAGGCCCGCCAAGGAACACTTCGACCTTTCCCCGGAGGGTTGCCATCTTTTCCATCCAATGCTCGTACCAGGCCGACGCTCCCATGGTGTGCCAAAGGCCCAGGAACTCGTCGAGGTACATTTCGGCACGATGGGACAACGCACCCAGTGAGCATGAGTTCAGGTATGTGTGGGTACGCAAAATCGGGAACTCGACCCGGGCCTCATGGGGAGAAAGTGACATGGTAGTTTTTTCCTGGCGGACGTCGGTTTTCTGGAGTCGGAAGGGTAGGGCAGAACGCCGGACTGGCGCCAGGCCTAGGTCGGAAGCATAGCTTTGGGAGCCCTGAGTTCAGGAGGTTGCCAACGGTGAACCTGATCCTCCTTGCTTTGCCTTGGATCCTGGTGGTGTTGTACTTGATCCTTCTATTCCGGAACCCCGAACCGGTCCCGGTTTGGGAGGGAGGAAAGGTCGGGTCCTTACCGTTTGTCTCGATCGTCGTTCCTGCACGGAATGAAGAGGTGAACATCGAGACGTGTGTGTCATCCCTTTCCGAACTGGATTACCCCGGATTCGAGATCTTTGTGGTGGACGACCAGAGTGAGGACAGAACCGCCCAGATCGTGGAGGGGCTTTCTCCAGGGAACGCGTCTCGGTTGGAGTTGATCCACGGGTCTCCGCCGCCGGAAGGGTGGTTTGGGAAGCCATGGGCATGCTGGCAGGGGGCCCGGAAGGCAAAGGGGGAGCTCCTCCTATTTACCGACGCCGACACCATCCACGACCCGAGCCTCCTCGGGCAGGCTGTTATGGGATTGAGGTCTGAGGGTGCTGACGTATACACGGTACTCGGACGCCAAATCCTGGGTTCGTTCTGGGAGCGGGTCGTCCAGCCACAGTTTTTTATGCTCTTGGCCGCCAGGTACCCGAGGGCCGGTAAGCCGAAAGCACCCCACCAGTGGAAGCATGCTATCGCAAACGGTCAGTACCTCCTCTTCACTCGAGGGGCCTACGAAACCTCTGGTGGCCATCGGTCGGTAGCTGGAGAGGTGGCGGAGGACCTCCGCTATGCCCAGGTCCTGGTTCGGGGGGGATGGAAGCTTGCGATGCGGACTGCGGATGGGCTCCGGACCCGCATGTACCGCTCTCTCTCCGACCTTGTCGAGGGATGGTCGAAAAACGTTGCCACGGCAGCTCTCCAGACTACGAGCTCCTGGCTGGTCCCAATCATCCTTCCTTTTTCTTTCGTCGCCGGGTTAGCCCTTTGGATTTTGCCCCCAGTCGCGTTCGTATGGGCTCTCCTCATGGGCGCCCATGGCGCTCTCCTGGCATGGGCAGCTCTGACGACGGGGCTCGGCGTCCTCATCTGGTGCAGCGCCTCGTTGTTGATGAAGTCCAACCCCCTCTACGGATTCCTTTACCCGTTAGGTGCGGCCATTGGGTTATATATCTTCTCCACGAGTTGGCGCAGAGGTTCCCACATAGAGTGGAAAGGGCGGGACTACGAGATGACACCCAGGGAGAGAACTCAGCCCCCCACGGGCCCGGTTCCCGGAGGGGCTGAGAGCAAGACGTCGGTTAGATGATGGAGCAGTTGGTTCGGGATCTCCGGAAGGAGGGCGCCCGCCTCGGATTCCAGGATCTGGGCATCTGCACCCCCAGGTCCTCGGAGCACATGGGCCTCTTCCGAGAATGGATCGACCGTCGCTTCCATGGCGAGATGGCCTACCTGGCTCGACCCGACTCCATAGCTCGGAGAGCAAATCTCCGAGGGACCATGGAGGACTTCCGCTCCGTGGTGGTGGTGACCCAGAACTACAATCAAGCCGATTCTCCGGGAGTGCCTGGGGATCCGGCGAGGGGGGTCGTGGCTAGGTACGCCCGGGGCCAGGACTATCATGAGTTGCTCAAGAGACGCCTCCAGGAGCTCCTGGGGTGGCTGAATATCGAGGCCAAGAAGCGGCGACTGGCTGGAGGAGTTCGTGGCTTTGCCTATGTAGACACCGGGCCCATCCTGGAGAGGGAACTTGGCCAATTGGCCGGCTTGGGGTGGTTCGGAAAAAACACCATGCTCATCCACCCCCAAAAAGGATCATATTCCTTCCTCGGTGTCCTGCTCGTTGATCTACGCCTTCCGGAAGATCCTCGGTTCGACACGGATCACTGCGGCACCTGTGAGGCCTGCCTTGAGGCGTGCCCAACGGGAGCTCTGCTTGGGAGAGACCAAAACGGCGCCCCGGTCATGGATGCCCGACGCTGCATATCCTACCTGACCATCGAACTGAAGGGGCCAATTCCGTGGGAACTTCGCCCCAGCCTTGGGAACCGGGTTTTTGGCTGTGATATCTGCCAGGAGGTTTGCCCCTGGAACCAGAGGTTCGCCGAGCCCGCCTCCGAGCCGGGGTATCAGGGCCGCCCCGATACGGACGGACCCAGCCTCGTGGAGCTGATGGCCCTCTCGGATGACGAGTTCGGGGTTCGGTTCAGCGGAAGCCCAGTGAAGAGGGCCAAGCGGAGGGGGTTCCTGCGGAATGTCGCCGTAGCGTTGGGAAACTGGGGCTCCCGTGACGCGGTACCTGCTCTGGCGAGGGCTCTGGACGACCCGGAACCCCTCGTAAGGGGCCACGCCGCCTGGGCCCTCGGTCAGATTTTGAACAGGGTCGGTATCCCAGGTGACGGGGGTTTCGAGGTCGCGGAAGCTCTTCTGTTCCGGCTCCACGTTGAAAAGGATCCCTGGGTGGAGGAGGAGTTGGAAGCGGCTCTAAGGGGTGAGTAAGGTCCGGTTAAGAAGCTGGCGAAAGCCTGCGCCGTGTCAGATGATCCCCAAGACGTCGGACGGGACCCACCCGACCCTGCCGTCCTCCAGAACAATCTCCGACCAAAGCTCCATCTCCTGATCCAAACGCACCTTTGTGCCTTCATGGATCCGGAAGAGCGTCAGGTCGTCCTCGGCCGCCGGGGCGGACCGTACCGACACCTCTTCGGCCATGACGATCCCCCAGTCTGCTCCCCCGAAGACACCGTCCCGGCCCAGGAGGGTGGCCCCGAACAGGAGAAAAACCACACCGCTTCCCACCAGAAGCCAAGTCCCGACTCGGGCTGGGGTGGCGCTCCTGGAGAGGATCCGGATACATAGGCTGGCGGCAGCCAACGTATACGTCAGGACCACGGTGAGGAGAAGAGCGCCTCGCGGGAGCAAGTTGGTCCACCAGGAAAGGACCGACAGGACCCAGAAACGGGGGAGGGGTTCGATCTCGTCGGCGGTGAGGGAGCGGGCCAGGTCCAGGTTCGCCCGGATGTCCGGATCACCTGGGTCCAACCTGAGGGCTCGCTCATAGCTCAAGATGGAGTTCCCCAGACTTCCGGTTTTGAAATAGGCGTTCCCCAGGTTGTAGTGCAGGTCGGGACTCTCAAATCCGGCCTGAAGGACCGTCTCGTACGCCTCCAACGCGCCGGGAAAGTCGTTCGCCTGGTAACGGGCGTTCCCGGTCGCCATCAACCCCTCCCAACTCCCGCTCGACTCCCCGCCCTCCTGTGCGAGGACCGGAGAGGCCACAAGGCCCGGGAAGAAAAGAGCTGCCACGAGCACGGCTGTTTTGACGGCACGCATCATCGTCCCATCCTCCGGTTCAGCTCCGTCATCAATCCGGACACCTTCTCCAAGAAGCGTTTCTCTTCGCCGGATCCGTCCGTCTCAGGGGCAAACCTCTGGAGGTCACAGCGCGAAAGGCACTCCATGACCTCCTGAACCACCTTCTCCGGCACACCATCATTCCGGAGGCCCACATCCAGGTCCCGCTCCTGCATTCCCGCCTCGGCCATGTCCAGCTTGTCTGCCACGAACCCCCTAAGGGCCCGGGCTACCTCGGCATAAAAGGCACGTGGATCGTCGCCGGTTGCCATTCGTTTGGCTTCAGCCAACCGGGCATGGGCCACTCGACCTGCCCGGCGCCGACGGGCGTAGGCCGGATCGCCCTCGAGGCGGTCCTGGTGGAAGCGGAATCCCGCAGCCCCGAGAACTGCGACCATGGGCAACAAAAGCACGGCCCAGAACCCGAACCCACCGAACAGGGATCGGCTCGTTTGTGTCAGCCGAGTCGGACCCAGGTGGATAAAGCGGATGTCTTCCCTGAGAGATGCGACCCCGCCCCTGACCAGCGCAGACGGCCCTTCCTGGACCTCACCCGAGACGAGCAAGTCCATGGGGCCCGTGGAAGCTGTCCGGTAGGCGTTGGCGTCCGTGTCGAAGTATCCGAAAGTGACCGGTGGGACCGAGCGATTCCCCGGCGCCCTGGGAATCAGGACGTACTCCCAGCTCTTGGTTCCCCTGAGTCCGGCTCCGGACCGCTGGATACTCTCGGAAACCTCGGGTGGATACGCCTCGAAGTCTTCCGGCAACTCCAGCGCCGGTTCGGGGATGGCCCTGAGGTTCCCCTGGCCGGTGGCGGTGACGGTGAGGGTGAAAGCCTCGTCGGTGTGAACCGAGTCTGGGGTCAGCGTGGCGGCGAGAGCGAGGTTTCCGACCACACCGCTGAAGGGCTCAGGCTGCCCCGGAGGCAATGGCTCCACCTGCAATTGGATCGGGTTGGAGACCACAGTAGCCGGGACCACCGATCCAAAAAGGGAAGATCGGTCCAGGTCGAAGATGCTCTCGAACGGATCCAGCATCCGCGTTCGGCGCTGGACCCTTACCTGGGCTTCGATTCCGAGGGGATCCAAGGTCCGTTCACCAGGCCCGGTTGGGACCAAGGCCAATCGCCTGACGACAGCTGACGTGTACTGCTGGCCGTCTCGGACGACCTGTTCGACCTCGAGTTGTTCGGGCAGAGGGAGCTCCTCGACCCAGAATCCTTCCAGCTCCGGGAGGCTGGTGAAGCCATAAGACGTAACGTTCACCCGGGTGAAGAGCCGGTATTCCACCACAAAAGGCTCGCCCTCTCGGATTCTGCTCCCGCTTGCCTCGGCGGAGACGAAGAGATCCTCGGGGGCGATGATCGTCTGGTCGCCCGCACCGGGTCCCTGCTGGGGATCGGGTGGAGGTTCGGAAGACACGGTGAGAGTCAATGGCTCCGTCGGATACGACTCTCCTCCCACCGGGACGGTGAAGCCCGGAACCTCGAACGTCCCTTCCTGGAGTGCTTGGTATCGGTACTGGAGCGTCAGGGAAACGGTTGTCCGGTTATTGATGATCTGCATGGAGGTGGAGGACCCGCTTCCCATGTACGCGCTGAAACCTGCCAGGTCCGGAAGCTGAGGCTCGGCATCGACGCTTTGGGACCCGATCACCTCGACGTTGAGGACGAAGACCCGCCCCACTCCTACGGTCCCAGGGGTGAGAAACGCCCGGACCGTGATGTCCTGGGCCGCCCCTTCAGAAGGCCCAGACGGACCCACCGGGACAGAAAGGGCGAACAGGAGGGTAGCAACAACTACGGTCGCCCGTGCGCCGCGAATGAGTCCCCGGGCCACCGTCACCAATCCTTCCTTGGGCGCCGACCGGTTGCGGCTGCACGCTTCCGATTCACGTCCCCGGGGTCCTCACGGATCGCGTCCAGGAGGCGCTCTGCTTCCTCCTGTGTCATCTGGCCTGGCTGAGGTTGGGGTTCGCCTTCCCCCTCCTGGGGCTGATCCTCTTGAGGGGGTTGCTCACCCTGCTGCTGCTCGTCCTCTCCTTCCTGATCTTGTTGAGGACTCTCCTGGGGCTGGTCTTTTGGCTGGTCTTGTGCCTCAGGATCCTGCTGATCCTGGCTTTGTTGGTTCTGATCGTCCTGGTTCTCCTGTTGGTCCTGATTCTCCCCCTGTTGGTCTTGCTCTTGCTCTTGTTGCTGGAGCTGTTCCAGAACCCGCTCCAGGTTGTGTTTGGCGTCTAGATCGCCGGGATCGGCCCGAAGCGCCTGTTTGTAAGCTTCCAGACTTTCTTGAAGCTGTTGGGCCCGAAAGAGAGCGTTCCCCAGGTTGTACCAGGCGGCACCCTGGAGGTTGGGATCGCCACTTTCGGCTGCCTCCAGGAAACGTTCCATGGCCCGCTGGAAATCCTGGCTCTGGTAGAGCGCGTTCCCATCGTTGAACCGGATAAGCGGTGACTCGGGGTCCTCCAGAAGCGCTTCCAGGTACTTTTGGTGGGCGTCCCCGAATCGGCCCTCAGAGTACAGGCGGTTGCCTTCCTCTACCTGTGACCTTCCCCGCTGGCCTTCCAGTTGTGCAGGCGACAGGGCGACCAACACCATCAGGAACCATGTCGTTCTCATTCGAACCTCCCACTCCACGCTTCCGCTGCCTTTCGCCGCTCCGGGATTAGAGCTTCGGCGAACAGCAGGACAAAAGCAAACGCTAGGAACAGCTGGTACTGCTCCTCGAACTGGGTGATCTCCCGGGCGTCCAGCTCATCGCCCTCGCCGGCCGCGATCTCATCCACCAACTCTTCGAAAGCAGTGGTTCCCGGGGCAACACGGACAAACTGTCCGCCCGTGGTTTCGGCCACACTCCGGAGCGTACTCTCGTCCAACCGTGTCGTGACCACGTTCCCGTCTTCGTCTCTCTTGAACCCCTGGCCACCGCCTGCGGTGCCGGACGCCGGAATGGGAACACCTTCCTCCGAGCCGATTCCCACCGTGTGAATCTGGACCCCAGCCTCCGTGGCCCGTTGGAGTTGGGGGTCCAGCTGACCTTCATGGTCTTCTCCATCTGTGACCAAGACCACGATTCGATCCTCTCGGGCGCCCTGATCCAGGGCGTCGAGAGACATACGCAGGGCCTCTCCAAGGTCGGTTCCTTGAACCGGCATGATGTCCGGCTCCATGGCGTCCAGGAACATGGCGGCCGCCGTGTAGTCCACTGTCAGGGGACTCTGGACGAAAGCGTCCCCCGCGAATGCCACCAGGCCGATCCTGTCTCCGTCCAGACTCCGGATGAGACGGAGGATTGCCAGCCTCGCTCGATCGAGGCGGTTGGGTGTCACGTCCTCCGCCAGCATGGAACGGGAGAGGTCCACTGCCACCATCACGTCCTGGCCGCGGCGACGCACCGTCTCCACCCGCGTGCCGAACTGGGGGCGGGCCAGGGCCAAGCTCAGGAAGCCCACGGCGACCAAGATGAGCACCGTCTTTGCCAGGCGAGCCCGCGTGTTGATCGATGCCGTCAACTTTTTCAGGAGCTCCGTCTCGCCGAACCGTTCCAGCAGAGTCGCTCGCCTCCAGGTGGAGAGCCAAAAACCGCCGGCCAACAGGGGAACCAGGGGGAGGATCAGGAGCCACTCGGGTGAGGCGAATCGGAACATGTCGTGTCGCCTCCTCAGGGCAGCTTCCGGAGCGCGGTCTGACCCAACCCGATCTCCAAGAGGAGGAGGAAAAGGCCGGTAGCCAAGATGGGCGGAAAACGCTCTCCGTATCGGGTGAAATGCTCAACCTGGATCTCGGTTGTCTCCAACTCGTCGATCTCCGCGTATACCGCCTCCAGGCTCTCCCTATCCGTGGCCCTGAAGTATCGGCCTCCCGTGGTCTCAGCCACTTCCTGGAGAGTGGGCTCGTCCAGGTCTACCCTCATGTTCACGTATCGCCGGCCCTGAAAAGGGTCGTCCACGGGAACCCTGGCAGTACCCCGAGTCCCTGCGCCGATGGTGTACACCCGTATTCCAAGCGCCTGGGCCATCTGTGCAGCGGTGGCCGGGCCGATCTCTCCTCGGTTGTTTCGGCCATCGGTCAAAAGCACGACGACCTTCGATTCGGCGTCCGACGCCTGGAGACGTTTGACCGCCGTGGCCAGCCCCATCCCGACCGCCGTGCCGTCCTCGATCATCCCCACGTCCAACTCGCTCATGAGACCAGAGATGACCCCGTAGTCCAGCGTCAGAGGTGCCTGCGTGTAGGCCTGTCCGGCAAACGCCACCAATCCGAGTCGGTCGTTTCGGCGCCCTTGGGCGAATTCCGCGGCCACTTGTTTTGCCGCTTCGAGCCGGTTGGGTTCCAGGTCTTCCGCCAGCATGGAGCTGGAGACGTCCATGGCCATGACGATATCGATCCCCTGCGTGAGGACCGACTCGGACGTAATGCCGGTTTGGGGCCTGGCCAAGGCCACGATCAGTGCGGCAAGGGCCAGGAACCGGAGAATGGCTGGAATCTGGAATACCCAGGTCCCGGGGCCCATTTTGGTCTCCCTGGCTGCTTCCAGAGCGGAAAATCGGAGCGTCGCCTTCCTTTTCGCTCCCCATTGGTGGCGAAGAAAGAGAAGCACCGGCAGGAGGGCGAACAGCCCGAACATCCAGGGAGCCTCGAACCGAAACATCAGGAATCTACCTCAACGTTCTGGTCGGCCGTGAACTCCTTGGCCGTCCCCTGGACCAAGCCTCGACCCAAGCCCAGCATGGCACGGGATGAGTCGTCATCGGGACGGTGCTTTGCGAATTTCACCAGGTCGCAACCTTCAAGGAACCGGCCAAAGCCATCCAGGATCGGTGCCTCCAACCCCTCCATCTTCAGGTCCGGCATGATGTCGGCTGTGGTCATCTCCAGGGCTGATACCTGGAACCTCCTCTCTATGTACGTACGGAAAATCTCAGAGGCTCTGATGTGGTAGTCCTTCACCTTCCCCTGCTCCAGCAGGGGCGATCTCTCCAGGCGGTCGAACCCTTCCAGGGCTACTTCGTGGGGCGGGCGCCATGGGGCGGCGGGTCCGGTGCCCCTGAATTCCGTGTGCTCCCTTCGGAATCGTTTATAGAGGTGCCTCGCCAGGAGGATTCCCAGGACCACGGCCAGGAGCAGGAGGAGGAAGGGGGCCACGTTCACGGGAATACCTAAAGGCCCCTTGATCTCCCTGATGCCCCCGCCTTCGTCCAATCCCACGCTCAGGACCTGGATTCCGTACCGGTCGGTAGGCAGGGTAACGTCTTCGCCCGCCGAGTGTCTGACCTGGATGTCAAAGCTGGGGACCTCCAGTTCACCGAGCTCGAAAGCAGCCAAGACAAGAGCCAGGGAAGACCGAGTCCGCTCCCCTTGGGAGAGGGGTGGGGCGATTTGGGCGTCCAGCACCTCGAAAGGGGCCAGGTTCAGGGAGTCGGGCCATAGCACCTGAGCTCCGGGGAGGTGGTCCACGGAAACGGTGAGTGTGATCCGATCTCCCACGGAAACCACGGACGTATCCACGGACATGTGGAGGCGGGGTACCTGGGCACCGAGAGGGGCCGCGGCCAAGAGAAGGCCAGCAATAAACCCAGCCATCACTCTCATCGGAACCGACGCATCCGTTTCTGGAAGAACCGCATGAGGGGTTCCACGTAGGGGCTCCCGGTCTCGATATCGATGACGTCCACCTGGGATCGGACAAACTCCCGATCCAACTCCTCCTGAGCCCTCCTGGCCGACCCGCGGAAGGCTTCGAGGAAGGCTTCGTTGGAGGTGTTCACCACCAACCGCTCTCCGGTCTCGGGATCCTCCATCTCCAGGAAACCCACGGGCGGAAGGTCCACCTCGCGGGCGTCCCTCATGCGAACGGCGATCAGGTCGTGGCGTTTCCCTGCGACCGAGAGGGGTCGGAAGAAGTCCTTGCCCATGAAGTCGGAAACGAGAAACACAACTGCACGGCGGGAGATGACGCGAGAGAGGTACTCCAGGGCCCCGGAGATGTCGGTGCCCCGGCCTTGGGGTCGGTGATAGAGAAGCTCCCTGAGGACCCGAAGGACGTGCCGTCGCCCCTTACGCGGTGGGACGAACTTTTCGATCCTGTCGCTGAAGAGGATCAGGCCGATCTTGTCGTTGTTCTTGATGGCGCTGAAAGCCAACACGGCGCTTAGCTCCACCGCCAACTCACCCTTGAAACGTTCTTTCGTCCCGAAGTTCCCGGATGCGCTCACGTCCACCATGAGCATGACCGTCAGCTCGCGCTCTTCTTCGAATACCTTCACGAATGGGGATCCGGTCCGGGCCGTTACGTTCCAATCGATATTCCGGATGTCGTCCCCGTACTGGTATTCCCTCACCTCGGAGAAGGTCATGCCTCGGCCCTTGAAGACCGAATGGTATTCACCCGAGAAAACCTCGTTGACCAGTCCCCTGGTCGAGATCTCGATGAACCGAACCTTCTTGAGGATCTCCCGCGGAACCATCCGAACGCCCCTCTACGGCACTTCTACGCTGTTGAGAATCTGCCCGACCACGTCCTCCGAGGTGACCTCTTCCGCTTCGGCCTCATAGGTCAGGAGCACACGGTGGCGTAGGACATTCATGGTCATGGCCCGGACATCGTCCGGAGTCACGTACCCGCGACGCCGGAGGAAAGCGTGGGACCGGGCGGTTTTGGCCAGGTAGATCGAAGCCCGTGGGGATGCCCCGTATGCGATGAGGCCCTGGAGATCGTCGATGCCGTATGCTCCTGGGTCACGTGTGGCCAACACGAGATCGACGATGTACTGCTCCACCTGTTGATCCAGGTAGATCATTTCGACGGCTTTCCGTGCGCCGAGGACCTCGTCGGCCTTCACGACGGGCTCCACATCAACTTCTGGCCCTGTGGCCATCCGCCGCATGATTTGGAGTTCCTCGTTCCGGTCGGGATACCCTACCGAGAGTTTCAACATGAAGCGGTCGACCTGAGCCTCAGGTAGAGGGTAGGTGCCTTCTTGCTCGATGGGATTCTGAGTCGCCAGGACCAGGAACGGAGTATCGAGAGAGAAGGTGTTTTCACCGATGGTGACAGTTCTCTCCTGCATGGCTTCCAGAAGGGCCGACTGAACCTTCGCCGGAGACCGGTTTATCTCGTCGGCCAGGATGATGTTGGCGAATATCGGGCCCTTCCGGGTTTTGAACTCCTGGTCTTTGGGATCATAGACCAGGGTGCCGATGAGATCTGCGGGAAGGAGATCCGGAGTGAATTGGAGTCTTCTGAACGTCGTGTCCACAGCCCTAGCTAACGTCCTGACCGTCATGGTTTTGGCCAGCCCCGGTACCCCCTCCATGAGCACATGGCCGTCGGAGAGGAGGCCGATGAGGAGTCCCTCGACCATGGATTCCTGGCCCACGATCACTCGTCCGACCTCCTCCCGGAGGCGGGGCAGGAAAGCGCTCTCTCGTTGGATCTTTTCCTGAATGACTTCGATATCCCGGTTCATCGTTCCACTTGGATTCGAAAGGAGGTTTTTGCCCGCACGTATAGACTGGCGGGACTAGTCCAGAAGAAAAATATTCGACCATATCTTGAGATGACTAGCCCCCTCCCAGCGTTGCCTGGGAAATGGGAGTCAAAATGGCCAGAATCAAGGCGTTTAAGCAGGTAGTTTTTGTTGCCCTCGGCGCAACCATTGTTTTGACCGGGTGTGACTCCTCCACTGGGCCCGAAAAAGATGACAACGTGCCTGACATATCGCTCTCCGTGGACTTCGAAGGCGCTTCCCTGGAAAGCTGGACCCGACCGACCCCCTTCAGCTTCAACCTCACCATCCGGGACGACACCAACTCCACCTTCGCCCGTTGGTATTCCTACCGCGTGAAGGGTGGACAGGGCCATGAGCTGACCTTCCACATCACCAATGCCTCACAGGTTTCGGTTCCCAGCGCCTGGTCCTTCAACCAGCCCTCGGTCAGCTCCGATGGCGGTGCGACCTGGGGGAGGATTGCCGCCGCCACGTACGAAGGTGGGGTTTTCACGTTCGTCCACACGCCCACATCCAACGACGAGTGGATCGCACTGAACCCGGTCTACAACTTCTCCAGGTGGACCGATTTCGCCAGCCAGATCGAATCCCATCCCATGGTGGACTCCCTAGTCGTTCTAGCTCAAACCCTGCAGGGACGGCCGTTCCACCTGGTAAAGATCACCGATCCGTCTTTCCCTGACAGTGAGAAGGGAGCGGTATGGGGTACCGCCAGGCAGCATCCTGCGGAGGTGGCAGGTTCCTGGATGGCCGAGGGATTGATCACCTGGTTACTCGGAGACGACTCCCAGGCGGTTGAGCTTCGAAAACGGGCGGTCTTCTACCTCATGCCGTTCATGAATCCGGATGGCGTAGCGTTGGGGAACTACCGTGTCAACTCGGTAGGCGCAAACCTGAATCGGGAGTGGACCAATCGTAACCCGGCCACGGCCCCGACGATTGCGGCGGCTGCGGATGCAATCGAGGCCTATGTGGCCTCAGGGAGGCCCTTCGAGTTTTTTGTGGACTTCCACGCCTACTCGTCTCTTCGGAAGAACTTCTTTTTCTACAGCGGGAGGGATCGGGCCCCGGAAGGGGAGGTCCAGGAGATCGAGGCCCTCATGGACCTCTTTCAAGCGACCAACGGGGATTTCACCAGGTCCGGATCAACCCCCTCCGGCGACGACACCCGCCTCGCCCGCGGGTGGGCGTTCGAGAACTTCGGCGTCCAGTCGGTGACGTTCGAGGCCTCCTACCAGGACGTGACATACGGTCCCAGCGCTTACGAATACATGACCCCGGATCGCTATATGGCCCTGGGGGAGGGATTGGGGAGGAGCCTGGCGGAATTGTTGTTCGGCGTGGGCGGCGGTTCTCCGGGCTTGGAGGCTTCTGCCCATGGTGATTACTATTCAAAGGTCGAGTGAAACCGGAATGCTCGAGCTTACGTAGAGGCTCTTGCGGTCGGACCTCGATGTTTGAGGTCAAAAAAAACCCGACTCTGGGAAGTACTGATGAAATTTGCGGCCGGAGTGACAGTCACAGGCGTCTTGAGTCTCCTGCTCCTGGAGGCCCTCAAGGTTGTGTTGGTGCCGGTGTCGGCGTGGCTCTTGGGCTTCCTCGTCATCGTGGTGAAGGTAGTTCTGATCGTTCTGGTGTTGGTGGTGGTGGCCGCTGTCATCGGTGGTGGGGTGTGGATCTACAAGCGTGGACAGAAATCCTCGGTCGAGGCTTGAAGATCCGAGGCGTATAAGCGGTTCGAAGGACGGTGGTAAGAAGGAGCTCCTCCCCTAGCAGTTGCCCCACTGGATCCTATCGATGTAACTCTACAACATCTCCCTCTTCCAGCACGTGGTGCTCGTGTACGGACTGCCCGTCGAACGCGCTGGGTCCCCACACTCGGGCGAACTTGATCTCCTGGGCGATTTCTTTGTGGATGGCCCGGGCGAGGTCCTCCACCGTGCTCCCCCGGGGGAGGGTGAATGGACGAGTCAGGTCGGGGTCCTTTCGGGGTTCTTTTGAATAGACCCGCATGATGTCCAGGGCTTCAAACGTCACTTTGCCCAACACCTCGATAGATTCGTCCGTGGTCGTGGAGAGGGTGACCCGAGGCCACGGGAGCTCGATGAGCTCCTCCAGAGCCTCCAGGTCTCCGTCCGCCCCGGGGAGGTCCATCCCTGTGATCACCAAGATGGTCTTTTTGTAGGTCCATCCCGGGCGAGGTGCTTCAGGCGCATCCGTACCCGCGGGGTACAGCCCGATGGCCTTTCCGCCCAATAGTTCCTCCACCAACTCCAGGCCCTGGAGGGGGGCTTTGATCGACACCACCAGCCAGACCAGATCCGCCGCACGGGTCAGGTCGTACACCCAAGGCTCCACGTGCTCGTGGCAGAGGGGTGGGAGATCCACCAGCTGGAAGCCCACGTCCTCGTAGGGCATCATGCCGGGGGTGGCCTTGAGGGTGGTCATGGGGTAGGCGGCGACATCCGGCTTGGCGTGGGTGAACTGGGCGACGAGGCTGGACTTACCGGAGTTGGGGGCCCCTACGAGAGCAACCTGGCCAGCTCCTTCTTTAGGAATCTTGTGGCTAAGGCCCTTCGCGACGCTCTTCTTCTTGGGCTCTTGCCGGAGCTTGGAAAGGCGGGACCGAAGGTCGGCCTGGAGATGCTCGGTGCCTTTGTGCTTCGGGATAACCCGCAGCATCTCTTCCAGGGCGGCGATCTTCTCCTCCCTGGTTACGGCGGCCTTAAACTTTGCTTCGGCCTCTCTGTAGATGGGGGTCAGGTTGGCTGGCATCCCGGAGCCTCCTCTCTCCTAAGAGCATGACCCTCCGGGGCCGTCCGTGCAATAGAAAATCTGGCCATTCCTCCCGGGTTGGCGCTTGGATCGAGGGGAGGCGATTGTGACGGACTTACTCCTTTCTGTCCAAGGCTAGCCAAGGAGCGTCCAATGAGCATTGCAGCCGCAATGTTGCCTGAGCTCGATCAAGAGATGGCCAACACCCGGAAGACCCTGGAGCGGGTTCCGGAAGACAAGTTCGACTGGAAACCCCACGAGAAGTCCTTCTCGTTCGGGGAGATGGCGAATCATCTGGCTCGTCTCCCGGGCTGGGGAACGGCCACCCTCACGACGGATTCGATGGATCTGGACCCGGAGAAGGGTGAGTTCGTTCCGCCTCCCCCCGTGGATACACTCGAGGGAGTCTTGGCGGCTTTCGACGAGAGTGTGGCGGAGTTCAAGGCCGTGTTGGAAGGGGTCAGCGATGAGGACTTCATGAAGCACTGGACTCTCCTGAACGGTGGCCAAGAGCTTTTCAGCATGCCTCGAGTGGCGGTGGTTCGGGCGTTTGTTCTGAACCACGTCTACCACCACCGGGGGCAACTCACCGTTTACCTCAGGCTGAACGACCTTCCGCTTCCGGCCCTTTACGGGCCCTCGGCCGACGAGCAGATGTAGACAGATGTAGAAAGGGCTTAGTACCCCAATCCGGAAATACGATGGCATTTGAGCGCCGCTGCATCCCCGCTGGCGGCGTTGCGCTCACTCGCCGTACCACGGCGGGTACGCCTCAATCGCGCGCCTTGCCAGCGGCGCGCTCCGGCGCTCTCGGTACATCACCGTATTTCCGGAATGGGGTACTTAGGATCCCCTCTGGGAGAGAATCGGATCCCCGGACCTGGCTGGCTCAACCAGGTCCGGGGACCCTGCCAGTTCTTTCAGAGGGGTTTGACGGGAACACAGATCTCGACGATGTGCTTCCCTTCAGGGTGATCCTTGGGGTTGTTGAGGTACCGTTCGAAGGCGAGACGGTCGTCCGGTTGATAGCCGCTCTCCGGCAGCCATCCGCCGTAGACCGCTTCCCAAGCCGCTGAGTACCCGTCTGGGTCCAACTCAAACCGGGCTTGGGCGTAGGTTCCTTCGGCCAGGGTCATCTTCCCCACCTCCCCGGACACCTGGGTGTCCGGTTCCACCGTAATCCCCACGCTCAGCCTCAGCTTCTCGTCGTCCGTCACCTCCGGATCGTCGTGGTAGATTGAGAGGATCTGGGTGTCCGGGAACTCGAGGAGGTTCCGGGGCCCGGCCCATTGAAAGAGCCTTCCGAACAAGCCTTCGAAGAGCGCGGAGTTTCCCTGGTAAGGACCTACGTGCCGAATGTAGGCCACGGTCTGCTCCGGCAACTCCTCAACTCTGACGTCCATCTTCATCTCTGCGGCCATGCTCTCCCTCCTGGTACGTGATTCCTTGTCGATCCCGTTCGCCTCAGAAGGGTAAAGCGCATGATGGTCGCCTTCTTTGCCGTCCTTGCCCGGGGCTGTGCAGTCCTTGCTGATCTCCCCGGGCCCGCTCCTCCACTGGGAGGGAGTGCATCCGAAAGCGGCTCTGAAAGCACGGGAGAAAGCGGCCGGGTTCCCGTACCCACAGTCCATGGCCACCCGCGTCACCGAGGTCTCTCGGTTGGCCCGGAGCAGCAGGGCTGCCTTTTCCAGCCGGATCCTCTGCACAAACCCACTCACGGTCTCGCCCATGAGGCTTCGGAAGATCCGGTGGAAATGATAGGGAGAGAAAAAGGCAGCCGACGCGATGTCCCTGAGGGTCATCTCTTCCCCCAGGTGGTTTTCGATGTAATCGACCGCTCGGTTGATCCGAGCCCAGTATTCCTTTCGCCGGGACTCGCTCGAGGTCATGCGGACTGTCCCCGCCCCTTTCGCAACACCCTTCTACCTGAGCTTCCCGTATACCTGGCGGTCCATGACCAGCCGGGCTCCTCCCAGGGGGGACCCGTTCAGGGTAACCCCATCGGGGCTGGCAAGGAGGGTATTTTCGTGGAAGCCCTGGAAGGTGATCTCATCTGTCGGGGGCGGCCCTCCCGGAGGCCGTACGGGGGTACCAGGATCCGCTTCCGGCGCCAGAAGCAGCCCCAGTTTCCCCTCCTCGTTTTCGGTGGCCAAACACATAGCCTGGCTCACCTCCCCGCGGAGCTTGGCCGGTTGGAGGTTGGCCACAACCACGATTGGGAGTCCCTCCAGCTCTTGGGGCGTATAGTGTCCGACGATCCCCCCCACGATCTGCCTCTTTTCCGATCCGAGGTCGATCTCCATCACCAGGAGACGGTCGGCGTTCGGGTGTTCGCGAGCAGCCAGGACGCGGGCCACCCTCAGGTCCGGCACCGGAGGGGTCGCCGGGTCACCGATATCCGGAGTACCTCTTTCGGGGTTTTTTGGATCAGCCGTCATGAGAAGTCCTCAGGGGTTCTCTGGTTCATCGAATGTGGTAGGTGACTCCGGTTCGGAGTCCGACATCGTCCTCATCAAGGCCCGTGGGGGCCCTGCTATCGTGTCTCCAGGTCAGGGAGACGTTCAGGTCCAAGGCAGAAACCACCTTGACGACCAGCCCGACCTCTCCGGAGAGCCGGTAATCCTCGAAACCTTTGACGTTGGGCTGATAATAGACCACGGTGACCCACCGATTTCCCTCGCCGATGGGCCCTGATCCCACCACAAGGTTGGCCATGCGAACGGCCTCGGTGTCGGCCTCCTCCCCGGGCTCCAGCCTGTCCTCGTCCAGGCGCTCGGCCTCGAACATCAGCCCGCTTCCCACCTCCAGGCGAGAACCCGCTCCGCCGAGGAGCCTGTACCGAAGGCCGCTACCCAGCAGGAAACGGCGATTCAGGAACAGGTTTTCGTTCGCCTGGACTTGGAGGAAGTGGAACGTCCGGAACCGATCCGAGAACCGGTAGTTGTACCGAATATGGACGTAACGATTGTCCAGGATGTTCTTCTCGTTCTTCTCCAGGTGTTCCAAACCTGCGTATCCCCGGATCCAATGCCGTTCGCCCAGCACGCCGATCCCCAGATCACCCCCGAACTGGAAGATGTCGGTGTTTCCCTCTGCCCATCGGAGCCGGCCAGAGACCTCTGCGTGAATCTCCTCCGACTCGTCGGCTTGGAGTGCCTCCACGTTCAGTATCGCCTGGGCCGATCCGGTGGAGGGCCAGACCAGTGCCAGGAGTAAGACGAGGCGCCTGGTCATCTGCCTACGGCGTCCGCTTCGGCTTCCGTCCTGAAGAGTCGGTGAGTGAGAATCTCCTGCACGATGCGGTCGGCGTCGTACACGACGTCCATGGCTTCTTTGATGGCCCGGACGTCTACCATGATGTTTCTGCCACGCTCAGGGAGGAAGATGAAGTCCCGGCTTAGGCCCTCCACGTTCCGGTCGAAATTTAATCCGACGATCTCCAGGCCGGGCGTCACGGCCGGGGAGCCCGAATTCCCGCCGTAGGTGTCGGCCGTGGAGATGAAGTTCAGAGGAGTGCCCAGGTCAAGCTCCGGATGGGGAGGGAGCCATCGATCAGGGAGGTTCCAATCCGACTCCCGACCATAGGAGTAAAAGTGGTCGTAGAGGCCGAAAAAGGTTGTGTAGACCGGTGCCAGAGTCCCGTTGTAGGTGTAGGGTTTGACCACCCCGTCAGTGATCCGCGGGGAACGCGATGCATCGGGGGGAACGTCGGGTCCGTAGACAGCGAACCGGGCCTTTCCCAGATCGGCCGCCAGTTCGCGCTCCTGGGCCGACAGAGCGTTGAGACGCGTCTGGTAGCCGGCCAGGGAAGGTAGGATGGCCCGAGCGAGGACGATGGCGGGGTCGGCGGCCGAAAGGGTCCCTGATTCCAGGGCCGCCTCCGTCGATTCCGCCGAAGACAGCGCCGACCGTGTCAGAAGGTGTGTGGTGGCTCCTTCTACGCTACGGCCACCGAGGGCCGCGCTGGTTACGGGATGGTCCCTTCCCAGGAACCGCTCGAAGTCTCGAAGGCGTTCTGCCAGGAAGGCCTCTTCCATTTCTTCGGGATGCGAGGCGATCTCCAGGATCTGGTCCCTGACCTGATCTAGCTGGGCGGGTGGAACTCCCCCCGCCTCTTGGGCCTGGAGGTACTGAGCGGCATAGATGCCCCGGACGAGAAGGGCCGATTCGGTGTTCCCCGGAGCCAGCCGAACGTAGGCCGAGTACTCGGGGGCTACGGCCATTTTCTCGGCTTGGATGTTCGCTACGTTCTGGATCAAGTCACCCCACTGGACCCTCAGCTCCGGATCGGCATCCAGAGCCTCCTGGAACAACCGCTCTCCGTCGGCCTTGCGTTCCATGATGACCGGGTCCTTCAAGGCATCTAGGCGGCCGGAGTTGGCTTTCAGGGAGTTGGAGAGGCCGAACATCTGGTTCCGGAGCCCCATGGCCTCCCCTTGGTCAGGGTTCTCTTCGTAGAACTCCCTCATGATGTCCAACCGACTGCCGAGGAACGACTTCTGGGCGGCCACGGACACGTCACGCTGGAACTCCAGCTGGGCCACCGTATTCAGACGGTTCGTGGGTCCCGGATTCCCGATGACAAAGACCACATCGTCTTCCTGCACCCCGTCCAGGCTCCATCCGAAGAAGTGTTCGGTCTCGAGGGGCTCGCCGTCGCTGCCATACACCCGGAGGAAAGTGAAATCCAGGGCATATCGAGGATAGGTGAAGTTGTCGGGGTCACCTCCAAAAAAGCCCAACTGCAGCTCGGCGGCGGCCACCATCCGTACATCGGTAAACCGGCGGTAGGTGTAAGCCGAATAACGCCCTCCGTTGTAGAGGGCGGTGACCTCCACCCTCACGGCACCTTCCCCTCCTGCGTGGGCCGAGCCGATCCGGTCTTGGATTTGGGAGATTACCTCCTGACGGGCGGATTCCCGTGCCTGTTCGCCAGAGGCCTGGTCCATGGCCTGGAGCACCTCATCCGAGACATCTTCCGCAGCGATGAGCTGGTCCACGTAGTAGTTCGGGATGGGTCGCTCTTCGTCGAGGCTCGTGGCATAGAACCCGTCGTCCAGGAGACTCTCGCCTTCCCTGGTCACATTCACGACAGCGCCACGGGCACAGTGGTGATTCGTCACCACCAGCCCATTCGGAGACACGAACGCGGCCGAACACCCAGGGATCCTCAGGGCGGCAAGACGGGCGGTGTCGAACCAGTCCTGATCAGCCGTGAACCCGTAGGTCTGAGTGAAGTAATCCATGGGGGCGTTTTCGAACGTCCACATCTTCCCCATGTCGAAGCGTCCCGCTTGGGTCGGGTCGGTGGGGCTACCCGGTGCCTGCCCTGAGACCGGTTTCCTTATGGGGGCCAGGAATAGAAGTAGGAACAACCCGAAGAACAGGATCCTGTGGGTGGGATGGGGCACCGGAAACCGGGAGCCGGGGGTATGGTTCAACGACATGATGACGGCCTACTATGCTGAAGTTGACGTTTCCGGGGAGCTCCGGACTTGGAGTTTCAATACATAACGGCTTTTTGGGTTCGAAGCAGCCCCTTCGCCCATGATGCAGCCGTCGGTCACCAGGCGTGAGAACATGAACTGGAAAGTCGGAGTATTCCTCCTCAGTCTAACGGGCCTCGTCCTCCAAGGATGTGGAACAGAAGAGGCGCAGTCAGGGCCAGGGATCTCCGTGGAGGGTCCCTGGGCCCGGGCCATGCCCGTACTACAACCAGAGGGTGGCCCGGGAACCAACTCAGCGCTTTACCTCAACATCCGGAACGATGGGAGGGGTGAGGACCGGCTTCTGGGCGGAAGCACGCCGGCGGCGACGGCGGTGGAGGTTCATGAAAGCTATCTCGAGGGTGAGGTGATGAGAATGCGAAGAGTGGACGCCCTGGCCCTTCCGCCGTCCTCCACAACCGAGCTCAAACCGGGTGGCCTCCACATCATGCTCATCGACCTGGTTCATCCCCTGATGGAGGGGGACTCGCTCGCGTTGACGCTCCGGTTCGAGACCTCGGGGTCCCTGGAACTGTCGGTTCCGGTTAGGGGCTCAGGCGGCCAGTAGGGAGGGTCTCGGGAGGCAATCCGTGTCCAGACGACAAGTTCCAGAGTGGCGAGATCGGGCTGCGGCTGGTCTCCTGATCGAACAGCTCGATCGTGTTGACCTCACCGGACCGGCGTTGGTCATGGACGATCCCCTCCTAGACGTTGGGGCCGAATTAAAAAGGAGGGGGGTGACGGTCACCGCCCATGATCGCCGGGCCCTGGGAAACCGGGAGGCGGCGCCGTGGCCGTCTCCGGGCCCGTACGGGATGGCGACCCTCCGACTTCCCCGGGCCAAGGAAGAGCTTGCCATGGGACTCTCGGCGGCGGCTTCCGTCTTGGGCCCAGGTAGCTCGATCCTGGTCTACGGAGCCAACGACGAGGGGATTCGGGGGGCCGTGAGTTTGGTGGGTAAGGTGTTCTCTTCGGCGGATACGTTCGCCGTCGGGGGGCGATGCCGTGTGGTCCAAGGCGTGGGACCCGGGACCGGCGCTGGAGAAGAAGCTTCCCTGGAAGCCTGGAGGGCTTTCCTCGACCTCGACTACCCGGACCTTCCCCCGCATTGGGTTTCTTATCCCGGTGTTTTCTCTCATGGCGGCTTGGACGATGGAACGAGGCTCCTCCTGGACTCGGTTCCGTCCTTTTCGGCTGGAAGCCGAATCCTGGACTATGGGTGCGGAAGCGGAGTGATCGGATACGTGGTTCGGGAACGGGGCGTAGGTTTGGTGGTTGAGATGCTGGACGTGGACGCTGTGTCCCTGGAGGCGGTCAGGGAGAACATGCCCGGGGCCCGGAGGCACCTCATGGACGGGCTTCATTCGGACGACCTCGGGCCCTACGACGCGGTGGTCTCCAACCCGCCTTTCCACCAGGGAAAGGCCGAGGATCCGTCTATGATCGAGTCTTTCATCGACGTGGCGTCACGTCTATTGAGTAGGAAGGGATCCTTGGTCTTTGTCGCCCAACGGAGACTGTCCCTGGAACGCCCTCTAAAAAAACAGTTTCGGTCGGTGAAAATCCTGGCCGAGGACCGGACCTTCAGGGTTTGGGAAGGTCAAAAGCCGAAGCAGCCAACGAGGAAATGACTATGGATCGAAGAGCCTTTTCCCGGACGTTCGGAACGGCCCTGGGCGCTGCCCTAGGCTCCGGCCTGGGTGCCTCCGCCCTGTTCCCGGAGGCTCTCATGTCTCCTTTCCTCGAAAGCCGGAGGACGTCCCAGGAACAACCTCTCATCAACGGCCCCCGGCTCCACGGCTGGCTCCGGGAGCTGTCCCAGTTCGGGCGGCGGCCCGACGGCGGCGTAGATCGAATGGCGTTCAGCGATGCCGACATCCAGGGCAGGGCCTTCGTACGGTCCCTGATGGAGTCGGCAGGCTTGGAGGTACGGGTGGACCTGGTGGGAAACCTGTTTGGCCGCCTCCCTGGGGCCGATCCGAGTCTTCAGCCCCTGATGGTGGGGTCTCACCTCGACTCGGTGCCGGCTGGAGGAAACTACGATGGTCCACTTGGAACTCTGGGCGCCTTGGAAGGAGTTCAAACGCTGGTGGAGGCCGGCCTCACCCCCCGTCACCCCGTGGACGTGGTAGCGTTTGTGAATGAAGAAGGGGGGAAGACAGGGAGTCGGGTCCTGGCGGGCGAATTCCGTCGGGAAGAGCTCCAGCTGATCTCGGCAAGTGGCTTCAGCATCGGAGAAGGGATTCGCCGGCTGGGCGGAGACCCGGACCGGCTGGAAGAGGCCCGGCTGAAGCGTGGATCCGTCGCTGGGTATCTGGAACTTCATGTTGAGCAGGGTGCCATCTTGGAGAAAAATGGGGTGCCCATCGGTGTGGTGGAGGGAATCGTGGGGATCAGGCGGTGGACAGCGGTGGTGAGGGGTGCAGCCAACCACGCCGGTACCACCCCTATGGATCAGCGTCGGGATGCCTTGATCGGTGCGGCTCGGTTGGTGGAAGCCGTGAACCGGGTGGCTACGTCGATTCCTGGTAGCCAGGTGGCGACGGTAGGGAGAATCGAGGCCAGCCCTGGCGCGCCCAACGTGATTCCGGGAGAGGTCCGAATGAGCATCGAGATCCGAGCCTTGGGAATGGATCGGATCCAAGAGGTGATGGATGGGATCCAGTTGGAGGCCGAGGTCATAGGAGCCGAGAACGACACGCCCATCGAACTCAACGAGTTCTACCTCAGCGCCGCTGCACCCACTGACCTTCGGTTCAGGGACTGGGTTGAGGCCGCGGCCCGGGACCTGAGACTGGATTCTCAACGGATGCCGAGCGGGGCAGGCCACGACGCCCAGGCCGTAGCCCATTTCGCGCCCATGGGGATGGTCTTTATCCCGAGCGTCGGCGGTCTCAGTCACCACCCGGACGAGTACTCCCGCCCCGAAGACATCGAGGCGGGAGTGAACGTCCTACTCGGCGCTCTATTGAAGGCAGACGAAGAGCTGGACTAGCCTCTCAGGCTCGCCATTGGGCCCATACTACTCCAGGATCTCGTTCTGGTAAGCGTAAAGTCCCGGTGACCCACCGGTGTGCAGGAAGAGGACCTTCTCTCCCTTCTTGAAATGCCCTTTTTGGATCAGGTCCAATAGGCCGGCGGCGGCTTTCCCCGTATAAACCGGGTCCAGGAGAATGCCCTCGATCCTGGCGAAGGTCCTGACGGCTTCGGCCATTTCGTCGGTGGGAATGGAGTATCCAGGGCCCACATAGTCGTCGAAGATCTTGAGTTCTCCCTCTGGGGGCGTGGCAGGCAGCCCCAGGAACTCCCGGGTGTCCTTGGCCAATCCCCCAATTAGCCCTTCCTGGTCCGGAACCGGGCGTCGAACACTGATTCCGGTGACCGGGATGGAGCTACCCATGGCCCGCATTCCGACGAGAATCCCGGAATGGGTCCCGCCGCTCCCGCTGGCGGTGACCAGGTGGTCGAACTGGATCCCCTTCTCGAAGGATTGAGCCAGGATCTCCTGTGTGCAGGAGACATAGCCGAGGGCTCCGATGGCATTCGATCCGCCGCCAGGGATGATGTATCCCTTACGCCCCTCGGCGGCCAACTCGTCCACCTCGGCTTGCATGGCGGCGTTGAGATCGGTCCCAAGATCCACAACGGTGGTCTTTTCCACCCCCAGGAGGCGGAAGAGGAAGTTGTTTCCGCTGGCGTCGTAGTCGTAGGAATCGGGCACGCGCTGCTCCAGGACCAGACGGCAGTTCATGCCTTCTTTAACGGCTGCCGAAAGAGTGAGCCGACAGTGGTTGGACTGTACGGCGCCGACCGTGATCAACGTGTCGGCTCCCTGGCGCAGCGCGTCGGCAACCAAAAATTCCAACTTCCGGGTCTTGTTCCCTCCAGCCGTCAGGCCGAGAAGGTCATCCCTTTTGATGAAGATGTGGGGGCCACCCATGTGCTGGGTAAGGAGTGGTAGATGCTCCAGGGGCGTCCAGCCCTCCGTATATCGTCGCCGGGGGAAACGAGCAAGGTCCATCACGAGCCTCTCAAGCTGGGATTTTAAAGGATCACACCGAGGGAGAATGGGGAGAATCGGGCTCGTTGGCCATAGGTGGAGGAACCGGTTGTTATCCTTGACCCGTCCCCTCGATCAAAAGAGATTGTTTGGGGTTGAAAATGGTTCTCAACTAGGTACTTAACCTGATGCGTTCCCGCGGCTGGTTCGGAGGAAGAGGGTGGGGGAGGCGTCGTCGTAGGCGTCGTCGCCTGAGGCGTTCCCGCGCCCCGGTCACCCTGGCGGACCTCAGGGAAGGCGAATCCGGGGTTGTGGACTCTCTCCAGCTTCCAGAAGACGTGGCCCTTCGCCTCATGGAGTTGGGGTTTATCCCCGGCACCACGGTCGTAGCCGGCCGGGCAGCCCCTGGTGGAGATCCCAGGGTGTACCGCGTGGACGGGAGCGAGATCGCCCTTCGGCGGGAAACCACCCGACACCTTCTGTTGCGGCTTCTGGGATGAGGTCTCCCTTTTCAGAGGAGGCCAATCTTCAGGTCACGTCCGGTCCCGCCCTCCTGGACGGCCCCACGGCCACCGTTGCCCTCGTCGGACCCCCCAACTGCGGAAAATCCACCCTCTTCAACCGACTGACCGGCCTCCGCCAGAAGACGGCCAATTTCCCCGGCGTAACCGTTGAGCGGCACCACGGAACCGTGGGGCTTTCCGACGGGCGGGAGCTGGAGATCCTGGATCTCCCCGGGACCTATAGCCTCACTCCCCGCTCAGAAGACGAAAGGATCACGGACGACCTTCTTCGGGGGAAGATGCCGGAGGTGTGCATTCCGGATGCTGTCCTTCTGGTTCTGGACTCGACGAACCTGGGGCGTCACCTGGTCCTGGCCGCGCCCATGTTGGCCCTGGAAAAGCCGATCCTGGTGATTCTGAACATGGCCGACGAACTCCGGCGTCGAGGGGGTGAGGTGGACGTGGACGCCCTCTCCGAGCGGCTGGGGGCGCCGGTGGTCCTGGTGAGCGCCGCGAAAGGTGAGGGGCTGGAAGGAATCTCCCAATTCCTGGAGAGCACGTTCCGAGCACCGGACCCTGTGGGTCTCCCGGTCCTCCAGAGTCCCCCGTCGTGCCGGCAGTGGGCCGGTCAGGTCGCGGCCGAGTCCGCCTATCGGCCCCCGGTGGCCCCGGTTTGGACTCAGCGCCTGGACAGCCTTTTCCTCCACTCCTTCTTCGGTCCCCTGGTCTTCCTGTTGGTGGTCTTGGCGGTGTTCCAGACCATTTTCAGCGCTGCTGTCCCTTTGATGGACGGCGTGGAAGCCCTCATCACCTGGTCCGGGGGGTGGTTGGAAAGCGCTCTCCCCGATTCGGCCCTGAAGTCCCTCTTGGTGGAGGGGGTTTGGGGAGGCGTGGGCTCCGTCCTGGTCTTCCTCCCCCAGATCCTCCTTCTTTTCCTCTTCCTGGGGATTCTGGAGGACTCAGGGTATCTGGCCAGGGCTGCGGTGATAGCCGACCGAACCATGGCCAAGGTGGGGCTCCAGGGGAAATCCTTTATTCCCCTGCTTTCCGCCTACGCTTGTGCCGTGCCGGCGGTCATGGCAACGAGGACCATCGAGAACAAACGGGACCGGTTCGCCACGATCCTCATTGCTCCGTTCATGACGTGTGCGGCCAGGTTGCCGGTGTATATCTTGGTCATAGCGGCATTCATGGAAAGCCGGCCCCTTCTGGGTCCCTTCCTCGGCACCCGGGCGGCGGCCCTCCTGGGCTTGTACCTGTTGGGTTTTTTGGCGGCTCTGGTGACGGCCGTGATCCTGAAATCCACCATTCTCAGGAGTGACCGGACTCCATTCGTCATGGAGCTTCCCCCCTATCGCTGGCCCACGGCCAAGTCGTTGGGGTTGAGGCTTTTGGATCGTTCCAAGATTTTCCTCCGCAGGGCTGGGACGGTGATTCTGAGCGTGGCGGTAGCCCTGTGGATCCTTGCTCATCTCCCGCTGGTGGACGGCCAGGCTCCCGAGATCGGTGAAAGTTTGGCAGGGACCATGGGCAGAACCATCGAGCCCATCATTGAACCGTTGGGGTTCGACTGGAAAATTGGGGTGGGGTTGGTGACTTCCCTTGCGGCCCGGGAGGTCATTGTTGGTACCCTCGGGACCCTGAACGGGATCGATGGTGACGAAGAATCCACCGGGCTTCAGGAGGCCCTCAGGCAGGACCTGGACCTCGGGGGCGCGGTGGCCCTGTTGGTTTTCTTCGCTTTTGCCATGCAGTGCATGTCCACGGTGGCCATGGTTCGAAGGGAGACCGGGGGTTGGAGGATCCCTATCCTCCAGTTCACCTACATGGGTGTCCTGGCCTACGTAGGTGCCTTTGTGGCCAACCAACTGGTGACGTGGTGGTGGGTCTGACGCTGGTCTGCCGCCCCCGGTGTTTCCTTCAGTCTCCCAAGATCTCTTGAAGAGCTTCCAACCTGGGCTCTATAGGGATCACCTGCCGTTCACTTTCCAGACAACGAATCAGTGCGGCGGGTAGGGGGATTTCCTCTCCGATGACCGGCTCCACCACATTTGCAAACTTGGCAGGATGAGCGGTGGCCAACACAACGCCGACATGATCGGGGTGGAGTTCGAGGTGCTTTTCCAGAGCTACCAGGCCCACCGCCGTGTGTGGGTCCGGTACATACCCCGTCTCCCGATGGATCCTCCCAATGCAGCTGGATGTCTCCTCGTCCGTAACTCGTTGTCCGACCAGGTCTTGTCTCAAACGTCCGAAGTCCCGGCCATAAAGGTGGACGATTCGGTCGAGGTTGGAAGGGTTTCCCACGTCCATGGCGGTGGACATGGTGGTGACCGATGGCCGCGGGGAGAACACCCCCGTCTGGAGATATTCCGGGACCACATCGTTGACGTTTGTGGCAGCCAGGAAAGAAGTGTCCGGGAGCCCTGATGCTTTGGCCAGTAAGCCCGCCGCCAGGTTCCCGAAATTTCCGGAGGGCACCGAAAACAGAACATTTGTTCTAGTTTTAAAAAAAACCTGAAGACGCAGCCAGGCATAAAAAAAATACGTGGTCTGGGGTAAGAAGCGGGCCACGTTGATGGAGTTTGCCGACGTCAGAATTCCGTTGGTGTCGGTGGTGTTGGTGGCCTCGACCCGGAAGGCCTCCTTCGCCAACCGCTGGCAGTCGTCGAAATCTCCCTGGACCGCCACCGAAACCACGTTTCCACCAAGGGTGGAAAACTGCCGCTCTTGCCGGGGTGTGACCCTCCCGTCGGGGAACAGGACTACAGCCCGAACGCCATCCAAACCGTGGAGGGCGTGGGCCACCGCCCCGCCCGTGTCTCCAGAGGTGGCTGTGAGGACGGTGACCGGTGGGCCGCTCGGGTTTCGATAGTGGGTCAGGAGGGAAGCCAGGAAGCGGGCACCGACGTCCTTGAAGGCCAACGTGGGGCCGTGGAAAAGCTCCAGGACATGGACCCGCTCGCTCAACTGGACCATGGGCACCGGGAAGTTCAGAGCCCTGTGGGCCAGGTTTGTCACCGTCTCGGTTCCCAAAGAATCACCAAGGAACCCTGCCAGGACCGCGCCGGCCAGCTCGTCCCACTCCTGGCCCTGGGGCTCCCGAAGGGAAATAGCGTCCAATGCTGGATAAAATCTGGGCATGAAGAGGCCGCCGTCGGGTGCCATTCCAAGGAAGAGAGCCTCACGGAGGGAAGCCGACGGAGAGTTGCCTCGGGTGCTGACGAATTCCATACAGGTCAGGGGTCCAGGATCCGAGCACCGGGAGCCCGGCCCGGAGAGATGACGAGATTCGCCTGAAGGTCTGCGGCTTCACGGAAGGCCTGGACCATGCTTTCACCGACCCTCTTCGCCGTCTCTTCCCCTCGGCAAAGGGCAAAGAGGGAAGGGCCGCTCCCCGAAAGGCTTGCGGCCAGGGCTCCGGCTCCCAAGGCTGCCTCCTTCACATGGGAAAATCCGGGTACCGCTTCGGCTCGGTGGGGCTCGGCGATCCGATCTTCCACCGACCGGGCGATGATCTCCCAGTCTTCCCGGAAAAGGCCCGCCACCAGGGCTGCGGTGTTCCCCCACTGGGCCACGGCGTCCGTCAGAGGAACCTGGCCTCCCAGGATCTCCCTGGCCCATCCGGTTTCCACCTCCACCTGGGGATGAACGTGGACGGCCGTCAGCTCCCGGGGCACCTCCAACTCGATGGCCCGGAGGGGGTCCCATACAGGAACGAGGACCAGGCCTCCCAGGAGGGAGGGAGCAACGTTGTCCGGGTGCGTCTCACCCGAGGCCACGGCCTCCCCTGCCATTGCGCAACGGAGCAAGACCTCTTTCGGAAGTCGGTTCCCAAGTAGGTGGTCTACTGCCACGGCGGCGGCCACCGCGCTAGCGGCGCTGCCGCCCATTCCCGCGGCCAAGGGAAGGCCCTTTTTCAGCTCCATCTCTACGCCGTCTGGTGCGCCGACTTCGTCCAGAACAGCCTGGGCTGCGGTACCAGCCGTGTTGGCCGCCACGGAAAGGGGAAGCCGGCCACCGTCGCCCTGGATGTTCGTAATCCTCACGCCAGGCTCGGAGGAGAGGCGGGCGGAGACCTCGTCCCCAGGGCCGCCGAGGGCCAGACCGAGGACGTCGAACCCGCAGGCGAGATTCCCGATGGAACCGGGGGCGAAGGCCCGACACTGATTCGATCCTGTCAATCTCTTCTCCCGCTCCACGGAGGGTCGTCGCTGGCCTGCCCCTGACCGCGGTCGGTTCCTGCTGCCGAAAGGGACGGGACCCGGGGCTCCCAGCAAGAAGAATAGGGCCCCTGCCCGGTACCTCCAAACCCGGGCTGGGGAGGGGGCCGAGCCTGGAGCGGAAGTGAGGATTCCCTGGGAAAAAAAGGACTCCCAGCTTCTTCGGGCAGGCCCATAAGGGGACAATTTGTCTCTAGCCTAACTACCGCGGGTAACCCCCTATAAAACCTCGGTACCAGGGCACGCCCGGGTAGCCTCCAGATCCTCCCAGAAATCAATGGAAAACGGCCTTGTTTCCCACCCCTTCAAAGCTTCTTTTGGGCTGGCACGAAATAAGCTGAGGGTGCATTGGGGTTGTCCGCCCTCGGGCCTGAAGAGGTTGGTTCGGGGGCATGCTTACCAAGATCAAAAGGGAAGACTATGGAGACGAAGCTCCCCGTAGCCGGGGCCGACGTTTCTGAGGAAACCGTTTCTGAGGAAGCCATTCCGCCGCTGGAGAAGAAGGTCACCCCCCAGAAGCTCAACACGGTAGAGATCGTTTCCGACCCGGGAGAGGGCGCCCAAAAGTGTGCGCAGATCTTCGGGTCGGTGTCGGCCAAGATGGGGAATGGGGTTTGGACGGTGGAGATCATCCCCGCCGAGATTCAGCCTCCCCCACGGATTCCCGCTGGCGCTTCCGGGAACCGAATCCGGCTGGGCTCCAGTCCGGTGACGAACTGGGGTGACCGAGCGAACGTCGTTGTGGCCCTCAACGAGCAGGTGCTCCTCGCCAGGCATCGCCTGAACGCCCTGGAGGACGACGCCATCGTCCTCCTGGAGAACATGTGGAAAGACCACAAGGACGAGGACATCCGCCAACAATGGGTGGACGCCATGGAGGAGATCTCCGATGCCAATTACAGGATCATCGAGGTCCCCATGGAGGAGGAGTGCCTGACCATCGTGGACAACCCCCAGCGGGGGAAGAACATGTTCATGCTGGGGTTGCTCTGCTATATCTACGACCGGGATCTGGAGTTGGCTGCGGGCCAGATCGCCCACGCTTTCCGGAAGAAGGCCCAGAAGATCACCGATGTGAACGTGGAGCTCCTCCACCTGGGCTTTAAGTGGGCCACGGAGAACCTGGGCTTTGGCTTCCAGATCGATCCCACCGGCGACGAACGGCCTCACCTGGTGATGAACGGGAACGAAGCCATCGCCATGGGCGCTCAGGCCTCGGGCATGGACTTCATGGCCATGTATCCCATCACGCCGGCCACCTCGGTTTCCCACCACCTTGGGGAGACCTTCCTGAACTACGGCGGCATGTTGCACCAGGCGGAAGACGAGATCGCCGCCGCCGGCGTGGCCATCGGGGCTTCCTGGGCCGGGAAGTGTGCGTTCACCGTCACTTCGGGCCCGGGTCTGGCTCTTAAGACCGAGTTCCTCGGCCTGGCCGTCATGACGGAAACACCCCTGGTGGTTGTGGACGTGCAGCGGGGTGGTCCGAGCACCGGACTCCCGACCAAGGTGGAGCAGTCGGACTTGTTGGCAGCCATCTGGGGCCAACCCGGCGACGCTCCACACGTGGTCATGTCGGTGGCGACCATCGAGGAGTGCTTCTACGCCATGATCACTGCCAGGAAGATCGCTGAGGCCTTCCGCGCCGTGGTCATCATCCTCACCGACGCCAACCTGGCGACGGGGGTTTCGCCTTTCCCCCGGCCGTCCTTGGATCCCTCCTGGGTGGCTCCGCCCCCGGACCTCTCACCGGTCCCTGAGGGGCTCCGGCCTTATGACTGGGATCCCGAGACAGGCATGAGCCGACGGTTCATCCCCGGCTCACCAGGCGGTATGCATACCCTCACCGGCCTGGCTCACGACGAGGGGAGCAAGGTGGCTTATACCACCGACGTCGTGCAGCGCAGCATGAACATGCGCAGCCGGAAAATGGCTGTATTCCAAAGCACCCTTCAGCCTCCCAAGGTAAACGGACCTGGGGAGGGCGACCTCCTGGTGGTTGGCTGGGGGAGCACCAAGGGCGCCATCGAGGAAGCCGTGGAGCGGGCCAAGGAAGAGGGCCTGAAGGTGTCCAGCCTCCACCTCACCTTCCTCTCCCCCCTGGAGCCTGGGTTGAAGGAGATTTTCAGCCGCTTCAAGAAAGTCTTGACCGTAGAGATCAATTACTCAGACGAGCTGGGCCAGCCGTACGTCACGGAAGAGAACCGACGGTACGGCCAGCTGGCGATCGTACTCAGGGCTCAGACGCTCTGGAATATCGACTGCTGGACCAAGGTCCTGGGTGAACCCCTCAAGCCGGGGGACATCCATGACGCCATTCGTCAGAAGATGCCAGAAGGAGGTGCTTCGTGAGCAGCGCTTGTTCTCTCCTCCACCTCGCTGAGGAGGACGACCGCGTATTCAGCATGGGCGACTACGAAGCCGCCCTGGCCCGGTGGTGCCCCGGTTGTGGTGACCACTCGGTCCTCACCGCCGTCCAGCGCCTCCTGACCGAGGAGCAACTCAAACCCGAGGACACGGTTTTTGTGTCCGGAATCGGGTGTTCGAGTCGTTTCCCTCACTACATGAAGACGTACGGATTCCATGGGATCCACGGCCGGGCCCTTCCTGTATCCACCGGAATCAAACTGCACCGGCCGGACCTGGAAGTATTCGCCGTCATGGGTGACGGGGACTGCGTCTCCATCGGGGCGGGACACTGGATTCACGCCATCCGATATAACATCGACATGATGGCCATGTTGTTGGACAACAACATCTACGGCCTGACCAAGATGCAGACCTCCCCCACGACTCCTCAGGGCACGAAGAGCAACACCCAGCCTCAGGGGAGCTGGCTTCCCTCCATGAATCCTCTGGAGGCGACGCTGGGGGTGACCAACGCCAGTTTTGTAGCCCAAACCGCCGAGTGGATCCCCTCGCACCTGTTCGCCACGCTGAAGGAAGCCTACAAACACAAGGGCTTCTCCTTCGTTCGCGTGCTGCAGCGATGCCCGGCCTACCTGCCCAAGCTCTTCGAGGATGCCATCACGGATCCGGAGACCATCGAGTTGCTGGTGCACCCCGACGGGGTAGAGGCCAATGATCTGGAGGGCATCTACAAGGCCCGGGTCTATCACGACCCCACCGACATCGATGCCGCTCGTCGCTACGCCGAAGACCAATCCAAGGTCCGGATCGGAGTGTTCTTCCGGGATGAGTCCCGGCCCCGGTATGAGGAAACCCGGCACCTGCCCACCCTGACCGCGGATGAGAAGCTCGCGGTTCTGGAGGAGGAGTTCGATCGCTATGCCGTCTGACGAGAGAATCACCCAAGCTCTCGAAGCCCTCGGGGGTGCCATGGAGACCTTTGTCTCCTCCGTGGCCATGTCCGCCGAGGAGGTCCGAGGCATTTTGGAACGGGATCAGGGGGCCGACGCGAAACCGGAGGAAAAGCTGGCCCATGAGCTGGGCCCCTTTGCCGCCGGGCGAATCGACCTGGACCGGTTGGCTCCGTTCGTCGATACCGATAAGAAATTGGACGACGAAACCCGGGATCGTATCAAGAAGGCCTACGAGGTTCTGGTAGACCTGAAGAAAGCCGGAGAGGACCTCTTCTGCACCAAGGTAGATGTGGACGGTTATCTCCGTGGCGGTATTGTTGGCGTGATGGCCAAAGCCGGAACGGCCTTCGGAGCGGCTCGGTGTGTGGAGTGGGCCCTCCACGACATCGCCCCCATGGACACCGCAAAGGACGTCCTGGAGTCCTTCCCGCCAACGCTCTGGAATTCGGCTGAAAAGAGCTGCTCCCCACCGGTGGTTGTGGAGGTGGACGGCCAGGACCTGAAGGTGGGGTCCATCGGCGAGCTCATGAGCGGGAATCAGAAGATCGTCCTCGTGGTGAACGGCAAGGCCGCACCGGCTCCCCTCGTTCGCCTCATCACCCCGGGCGTCACGGTGGTCCAGACCGACGATCCGGCGGACCTGGCGGCCCTGGGAGTGAACGACGGCCCCGGCGTGGCGGCAATTCTGCCCGAGGGATGCGCCAAGTTCATTCACTCTCCGGCCGCGGGTGAGTCTCTGGCCGAACGGCTGACGGTAAGCTTCCTTCCCGAGACGGAGCCCAACAGGCCCCTGGGGAGCATTACGGCCTTCCAGCAGGCCGAAGAGCTGAAACAGCTGGCGGGGTTGGCTGCGGCTCAAACACCGGTATCGGGGGAAGCAGTAGCATCGAACGGTGACGGGCCTCCGGCCATGGACGAGGTCGGGCAGCTGGCTTCCTGGCTTATCCACCAGTCCAAAGACTAAGGCGCCATGGACTTCTCGCTGATCCTGACATCGGTTGCCATCCTGGGTGGTGTGGGTCTTACGTTCGGGACCCTCATCGCCCTGGCAAACGCCAAGCTCAAGGTCTGGGAGGATCCCCGGATCGACGCCGTGGAGGAAGTCCTACCCGGGGCCAACTGCGGGGCCTGCGGCCTGGCCGGATGCCGGGCCTTCGCCGAAGGCGTGGTAAAGGGTGACGTGGTTCCGGCGGGGTGCACGGTCATGGGTGAGGAAGATCGGGAGGACGTGGCCAAGCTCCTGGGAGTGGATGCCGGAGCGGCCACCAAGCAGGTCGCACGGCTCCTCTGCGCCGGCGGCACCAACGTCGCTACCTCCAAGGCCATCTACCACGGCGTGGACAGCTGCGCGGCGGCGGTGGCGGTGACCGGGGGTGGGAAAGGGTGCACCTGGGGATGTGTGGGTCTGGCCGACTGTGCGGTGGCGTGCGATTTCGACGCTATCACCATGAACCCGTTCGGGCTTCCGGTGGTGGACCCAGAACCCTGCACCTCGTGTGGGGACTGCGTCGATGCCTGCCCGCTGGACCTCTTTGTCATCATGCCCCTGGACCACAAGCTCATCGTCCAGTGCAAGAACCTGTTGGATGGCGACGACGCCGAAGAGGCGTGCGCCGTCGCCTGTACCGCCTGTGCCCGGTGCGTTCAGGACGCCGCCCCGGGTCTGATTGAGATCAAAAACGGTTTGGCCGTCATCGACTATGAGAAGGTGAAGACCGCCAACCCTGAAGCCACCGCCCGTTGCCCCACCGGGGCCATCGTTTGGGTGGAGGGGGCACAGTTTGCCCCACAAACTGAACTCGTAGGGAGTGAAGCAGGATGACCAGCCCGAAGAGCAAAGAAGGACAGGGGTCCTTTAAATATCCGGGAATCCCCCAAGCCATGGACGGGAGCGAGGCTGTCGTTTGGGTCGAGACCAACGCCAGCGAAGCCGCCGGTGCCTATCCCATTACCCCTTCATCCCAGATGGGTGAAGGCTGGGCCTTGGCCATGGCTGGCGGCTACACCAACGCGAATGGCAGGAGACTGCTGTTCTTCGAGCCGGAAGGGGAGCACGCAGCCGCCGGCGTGACGGCGGGGATGAGCATGGTGGGGCTCAGGGCCGCGAATTTCTCGAGCGGTCAAGGCATCGCCTATATGCACGAATCCCTCTACGCCGCAGCCGGAAAGCGCCTGACCTATGTGCTGAACGTGGCGGCCAGGGCCATGACCAAACAGGCCCTGAACATTCACGCGGGTCACGACGACTACCACTGCGTTGACGATTCCGGATTTTTCCAGCTCTTCGGGAAAGACGTCCAGGAAACCGCCGACCTGAACCTCATCGCCCACCGGACGGCAGAGCTGTCGCTTAACCCGGCGGTGGTTGCTCAGGACGGCTTCCTCACCAGCCACGTCATCGAATCCATCCGGCTGCCCGAGCGGGAGCTCATCAAGGAATACCTGGGGGACCCGGCCGATATCATCGAATCTCCCACGCCGGCTCAGCGCCTCGTCTTTGGTGAGAAGCGCCGTCGGATTCCTGAGATCTACGACCTGGATTACCCGGCCATGATCGGGACCGTCCAGAACCAGGACTCCTACGCCCAAGGCGTGGCAGCCCAGCGGCCCTTCTACTTCGACCACGTGGCCGATCTCACCGACCAGGCCATGGAGGAGTACTACCACCTCACGGGCCGGCGATACGCCAGGGCCGTCGGGTACCTGATGGAGGACGCAGAATATGTCCTCATGGGTCAGGGCTCGGTGGTCTCCAACTGTGAGGCCGTAGCCGACCACCTGAGGGCCAAGGGGCAAAAAGTCGGCGTGCTGAACCTCACCATGTTCCGCCCGTTCCCCACGGACCTCATCACCGCAATGCTGAAGGGGAAGAAGGGCGTCACCATCCTGGAGCGCTTGGACCAACCCCTGGCCGTGGACCCGCCCATCCTTCGGGAGGTCCGGGCCGCTATGGGTAAGGGTGTGGAGAACTTCAGGGCCTCCGGATCCGAGCTCCCCTATGCGGGCGTGGCCGAGATCCGCCCCGACGAGGTGCCGGACTTCTACTCTGGCTCCTTCGGCATGGGAAGCCGGGACCTCCAGCCCGGGGATATCATCGCTGCCGTGGAGAACATGCTGCCGGAAGGGAAGCGACAGCGGATGTTCTACCTGGGGCTGGATTTTGTCCGGAAGGGCACTCAGTACCCAAAGCTCCAGCTCTGGCAAGAAGAGCTGCTCGAGGCCTACCCCCACATCGGTGAGTTGACCCTGGAGTCCACCGGGATCCTGGATCTCATGCCCGAGGGCGCCATCTCTGTTCGGATCCACTCCATCGGTGGATGGGGCGCCATCACCACGGGTAAGAACCTGGCCATGACCGCCTTCGAGCTGGCGGGTCTCCAAATCCAGGCAAATCCCAAATACGGCTCAGAAAAGAAGGGGCAGCCTACCAGCTTCTACGCCACCCTGGCCCACGGGAAGATCCAGCTCAACGGCGAGCTCCAGTTCGTGGATGCGGTCCTGAGCCCGGATCCCAACGTCTACAAGAGCACCGACCCCCTGGCCGGGATGAAAGAGGGCGGGACCCTCATCATTCAGAGCGATATGACGCCGGAGGAGCTATGGGACTCCTTCCCTGCGGAAGGGCAGGAGACCATCCGCCAGAAGAAGATCAGAGTCTTCGGGCTGGACGGGTTCAAAATCGCCGCTGAAGAGGCCGGGAACCCGGATCTCCGGTACCGGATGCAGGGCGCTGCTTTCATGGGCGCCTTCTTCAAGGCATCCAAGTTCATGAACCAGGAAGGCCTGAACGAAGAGCAGCTCTTTGAAGGCATCCTCGAACAGCTGAACAAAAAATTCGGGAAGCTCGGCGCCGCCGTGGTGGAGGACAACCTGCGGGTGATCCAGCGGGGCTACGATGAGCTCTTCGAAGTACCCGTGGCCGCCGGGGTGAGAGAGACGGTGGGGGCAGAGGGTGGCGTGGGTCCAATCCCGGGGCTCCTGGACGCCGAGGACCAACAGTGGGGTATTGGAAATCAGGGCCGGTTCTGGGAGCAGGTCTGCGCCTTCTGCGCCACCACTGGAGAGGACGGCATCGCCGATCCCTTCGCCGCCATTAGTGCCATCCCGGCCTCCACCAGCGTGGTCCGGGATATGACCAATATCCGTTTCGAAGTCCCGGACTTCATAGCTGAGAAGTGCACCGGGTGCAGCCAGTGTTGGGTCCAATGCCCCGATACGGCCATCCCCGGCGTGGTGAACACCACGGAGCAGATTCTGGATGCCGCCATTCTAACGGCCCGGAACGGAAGCTCCCTGGACCAGTTCATGTCCATCTCGAAGAACGTGGCGAAGGAGGCTCACAAGCTCCTCAAGGGCGTTCCTTTCCACAACTTCGGGGACATCCTTTCCCAGGCTTACCAGAACATCCTGGACAAGCTGGGGTGGGATGCCGAGCGCAGGGCCGAGGTGGACAAGCAGTTCGCGTCAGTCTACTCGGCGGTGGCCGATTTCCCTCTGGCCAAGACAACGCCCTTCTTCGATCTCCCGGAGAACGCCGAAAAGGGAACCGGGGGTCTCCTCTCAATCACGGTTAATCCTGAAGCCTGCAAAGGGTGCAACATCTGCGTTGAGGTCTGCCCGGAGAACGCCCTCATCACGGTGAAGCAGGACGAGGAGATCGTGGACCGGCTCCGGCGAAACTGGGAGATGTGGGAACGGCTCCCGGACACTGATGACCGGTACATCAACATCACCGACCTCGAGCAGGGAATAGGAATCCTGCCGTCCCTCCTTCTGAAGAAGGGGAATTACCAGACGCTGGCCGGCGGCGACGGTGCCTGCATGGGGTGTGGCGAGAAGACGGCCGTGCACTTGCTCATCTCCACCATCGAAGGGGTCATGCAACCCCGGGTGTCAGCCTACGTCGCGAAGATCGACGCGCTGGTCGAAGGCATGGAAGAGAAGGCGAAAGGGCTCCTCCTGGGTGATGTCGAGTTCGACCTGGAGAGCCTGGCCGAGGGCGCCGACGCTACGCTGAAGGTAAAAGACGAAGACAAGGACCTCTTCGAGGCCCTGAATAAATCTGTGAAAGAGCTCAAGGAGCTCCGCTGGCGGTACACCGAAGGACCCAGTGGTCGGGGCCGTTCCCACATGGCCATGACCAACAGCACCGGATGTTCCTCGGTCTGGGGAAGCACCTACCCTTACAACCCCTATCCCTTCCCCTGGGTCAACCACCTCTTCCAGGACGCGCCCTCGATCGCCATCGGCATCTTCGAAGGGCACATGAGGAAGATGGGGGACAACTTCATGGCCGTCCGAAAAGCGGAGCTCCTCCTCAATGACGAATACGACGAGGCGGAATTCAACCAGGCCTTCGTCGAATTCGACTGGCAGAAGTTCACCGACGAGGAGTTCGACCTCTGTCCACCCATCCTGGCCATGGGGGGCGACGGAGCCATGCTGGACATCGGCTTCCAGAACGTCTCCAGACTGCTGGCTTCCGGGAAGCCCATTCGGGTAGTGGTGCTGGACACGCAGGTCTACTCCAACACCGGCGGACAGGCCTGCACCTCGGGCTTCACCGGCCAGGTGGCCGATATGAGCGCCTACGGGAAAGCCCACCACGGGAAAGAAGAGACCCGGAAGGAAATGGCTCTCATTGCCATGGCCCACCGGGGCGCGTACGTACTCCAGACCTCTCAGGCTTCCCCGGCCCACATGATCGAGGGGGTGATCAAGGGCCTGCATTACAAAGGGCCTGCGGTCTTCAACCTATACACCCCATGCCCGGTGGAGCACGGCTTGGCCGACGAGCTCTCTCCCCACGCCGCCAGGTTGGCCCTGGAGTGCCGGGCTTTCCCCTTCCTGGTCTATGATCCCTCCGCCGGGAAGAGCTGGGCCGAATGCGTCGACTTGAATGGGAACCCGGAGATCGAGGCGGACTGGCCGTCCTACGAACTCACCCACACCGACGTAGAGGGGAATACTCAGACTCTGGAATTGCCCCTCACGGTGGCGGATTGGGCGGCCACAGAGAACCGTTTCAAGAAGCAGTTCAAGTCGATCAAGCGAGACGCGTGGAACGAGGACCAGGTTCCCTTCCATGAGTTCGTGGATCTCCCC
>JANQDZ010000044.1 GCA_028278645.1 Longimicrobiales bacterium
ACTGCGTCAGAACTCCTCCCCGATGCTTCAGCATCGCATTCGTCGTCCTTCCTTGTCTAGCATCCGCAAGCTCCCTATGCGGGGCCGCACCCCCTTTTCCCAACACCCTTTTAGGGTATCGGGCGTTTCTTGTACCGAAAAATCTCCTCCGTTAACTTAGCGGAGCCGCCCCAGGATCGGAACGCAACCGACCGCCTGGTACTGTGGGGCTTGCTGCCAAGAGGGCGGCGGTCCCTTTTTTTGTATGCTATGGCACCGGCGTTTCAAGAAAAAGTGAGATCCATGGAGTCCATCACAGAATTTGACCTCGAGAAGACATCGTACCGATCCCGGTTCATGGGATCTATCAACGGGCAGGATGAGGGGACCACTCTCCAACTCTGTGGCTGGGTCCATCGTCGCAGAGACTTGGGGGGGTTGTACTTCATCGACCTCAGGGACCGGAGCGGGGTGTTCCAGGTCTCCGTGGGACCCGATTGGACGGACCCCGAATCCCTTGCCATTGCCCGGGACCTGGGTGCGGAGGATGTGGTGGAGGTGGAGGGGGAGGTGACCCTTCGACCGTCGGATGCCCGGAATCCCGAGATGGCCACCGGTGAGGTCGAGATGAAGGCAACCCGGGTCCGCCTCCTGAATGAGGCGGTGACCCCGGCCATACCTGTCTTCCGCTCTCCGGAAGAGGAGCTTCCCTCGGAAGACCTTCGCCTGCGGCACCGCGTTCTGGACCTCCGGCGAGCCGAGATGCAACGGAACCTCGAGCTCCGGCATTGCCTGGTCCTGGCCGTCCGGAACTACATGGATGGCCTGGGCTTTTTTGAGGTGGAAACCCCAATCCTCACCAAGCCCACGCCGGAGGGCGCCAGAGACTATCTGGTGCCGAGTAGGAACCATCCGGGGGAGTTTTTTGCCCTTCCCCAGAGCCCTCAGCTATACAAGCAGCTGCTGATGGCCTCCGGTCTGGATCGATACTTCCAGATCGCCCGCTGCTTCAGGGATGAGGACCTGAGGGCCGACCGGCAGCCCGAGTTCACCCAGATCGACATCGAGGCATCCTTCATCCAGCCCGAGGACCTTTTCGGTTGGATCGAAGGCCTGATGGAATCCCTGGCAGCCGTGGCGGGCCGAGAGGCGACTATCCCGTTTCCGAGGATGCCTTATGGCGAAGCCTTGGAATCGTTTGGATCGGACCGTCCGGACCTCCGGTACGCGCTGAAGATCCAGGACTGGACCGAGGCCTTGGGGACTCTGGAGTTCAGGGTTGTCCAGGGCGCCATCGAGGCGGGGGGACGGGCTCGGGGCCTCATGTTCGAGGACGGGGCCAGGCTCTCGAGGAAGCAGATCGAAGCTCTCGAGTCGGCCGCAAAAGCAGCCGGTGCCCCGGGGCTCCTGTGGGTGAAGCGAACGGACGACGGCGGGTCTGGTCCCCTGTCCCGGTTTCTGGAAGAGACCCACTACGAGGCCCTGGGAATGAGCCCTGGAGACCTCGCCCTCGTTGCGGCAGGCCCGGACTCCATGACCTCGCCGGCCTTGGACGCCGTCCGAGTACCGGCCCTGACTGCCCTGGGTGTTGAGCCCACGGAGGAAGACGCGTGGCTCTGGGTCGTGGATTTCCCGATCTTCGAGGAGATCGAGGACGGCGCCCTGACCCCGGCCCACCATCCCTTCGTGCATCCTCATCCGGAGGATGCCCACCAATTGGAGACCGAACCCCTGAAAACCCGGGGGCAGGCCTACGATTTGGTGTTTAATGGCGTGGAGTTCGGATCCGGTAGCATCAGGAATCACCGACCGGAGATCCAGAGGACCATCCTGAGGCACCTGGGTCTAACGGACCAAGAGATCGATCACAAGTTCGGTTTCTTGTTGGAAGCCCTGACGCTGGGAGCTCCTCCCCATGGAGGCATCGCTTTGGGGATGGATCGTATCGTGAAGGATTTCCTCGGGACTCCCAGCCTCAGGGACGTCATCGCATTCCCGAAGACGACTGCAGCCCGGGCCCTATTCGAAGGGGCCCCGACGCCGCTCTCGGATGAAGAGCTCAGGGAACTCCACCTCCAGAGGTTCGGGCCGGAGGAGTAGCAACTACCGGCCTCTCTCTGGCGTCCCATCCGTTAGGAGCGGTCAAGGGAGAAACATGGCGAACAAGAACGGCACGATCCTCGAGCACCGCCTCGACGCTGAGGGTGCGGACCAGCTCCTCCTGGCAGGGGTGAACGACGCCAACTTCCAGGAATTGGCCAGGACCTACGAGATCCGGGTCGTTCTTCGTGGGGACCAGGTGGTCCTTTCCGGAGAGGCCGAAGCGGTCGAGCGGGCCATCCCGGTAGGCCTACATCTCATCGAATTGGCCAGGCTCAGGGTTCCGTTCGACACGTCGGACATCTCCCGGTTTGCGGAAGAATCGGAGGCTCAGGGCGAGGTGGGCCTCGTGTCCCCTGAAGATGAAATGCGGATCCTCCTGCCTGGGACTCGGAAGGCCATCTCCCCTAAGACCGAGGGCCAGCGGAAGTACCTGGAGGCCATTTCAGGGCAAGACGTGGTCATCAGCATCGGCCCGGCCGGGACGGGGAAAACCTACCTTGCTGTCGCTATGGCAGTGGACGCCCTCTACAAAAAGAGGGTGAAGCGGATCATTCTGGCTCGGCCCGCGGTGGAAGCCGGGGAGAACCTGGGATTCCTTCCCGGAGACCTCCAGGAGAAGGTCGATCCGTACCTCAGGCCCCTCTACGATGCCCTCGAAGACATGATGCCGCCGGAGCGCTTCCGGCGGGCTCTTGAGTCGCGGACAATCGAAATCGCGCCTCTGGCTTACATGCGGGGCAGGACCTTATCGGACGCGTTTGTGATCCTGGACGAGGCCCAAAACGCCACTGCCCTTCAGATGAAAATGTTCTTGACCCGCCTCGGCCTGAACTCCAGGGTTGTAATAACCGGAGACAAAACCCAGATCGATTTACCGCGGAAGGATGACTCCGGTCTGCTTCAAGTGGAACGCATCCTCAGCGGGATTGAAGGAATCGCCCTCATCTACCTGACCGGGAGCGACGTGATCCGACATCGCCTGGTCAAGGACATCATCCGGGCCTATGCCCAGGATGAAGGAGCCGAAGACGGGTGAGCCGAAAAAAGCGAAAAAAGGCGAAGTCCCCGGAAATCTTCCAATCCCTGTCGGAAGCCCCCAACGGATCCCTGGCGAAACGCCTTACGTACCACGGTGCTCGCATCGGGTTGTTGGTGCTCCTGGCTACCGGGATCACCTTCCTCTACCCCACAACTGACCGAGCCCTACCAGACCTGCCGCAACCCGGCTCAGTGGCCGAGGAGGACTTTGTTGCGCAGGTAGGTTTCGTGGTGCCCAGGGATTCGGCGGAATTGGAGGCGGACCGGGTGGCCGCAGCGGCGGCCGTGCCCCCGGTCTTTAATGAGAACGCCGAGACTCAAGCCAACGTAGAAGCAAGGCTGAACGATTTCTTCGATCGGATTGAGCAAGCCGTGGAGTCCAGCGGCCGCCCAGCTGTTGAGGAGGTTCTTCGCGAGGAGGGCCTCCCCGGGATGGTGGACAACGCTGATTTCTTCCTGGACCCACTTCAGCTTCAGGCTCTTCGCGAAGCCGACCTGGATGTGGTCAGACAGCTGTCCGGAAGAGCCCTGGACCTGGACCCCGACCTTGAAAGGGCGGTCCAGCTGGCTGGCGCGGTTTTTATCAGGCGGGCTGACGGAAGCGAACAGCAACCGGCTGCCAGTGGGTTCCTCTGGGGAACGAACTTCTACAACGAGGCCCGGGACGCCCTTCCTCCAAGTACCTTCGCGTTCCAGTCAATCGCCTTGGGGCTTTTGACCCACTTCTTCGTCTCGCCGTTCGAGTACGACCAAAACAGAACGGCTCAGGCGCGGACCGACCGGATGGGGGCGGTGCAAACCACGGAAGGTGATTCCGTGGTGGTGGGGGAGGTCTTCGTCAGGCAAAGAAGTCAGATTACGCCCTTCAACTTCCGCGCTCTTCAGGCCCACCAGGCGGGTCTTCAGGCGGCGGGCATCATGCCGGAGCAGGGGAGGGACTGGGGATCTGTTTTGGGGAGCTTTCTCCTGGATCTCCTTCTCCTGGGAGTTTTTGGGGTCCTCCTCTACTTTTTCCGGCCCGAGGTGTACCGCAGCTTCCGATGGCTCTTCCTGTTGTCTTTTTTGGTGGCCGTTTATTTCTTGGTGGGGGCCGGCATCTCCTCCTTGGACGGTGAATTCTGGCAGTTCCTTCCCATCGCCTTCGTGGTACTCCCAGTGGCCATCCTTTGGGACGGTCGGATGGCCCTCATCATGGCGCTGGTCCTGGGGGTGATAACCGGGGCCCAAGAGCCTTTTGGTACATACCAGATCCTGGCCTTCACCGTCATGGGAGGGGCCGCGGCGGCCCTATCGGCACGGGCGGTGCGCCGTCGGTCCCAAACTTGGATCTTCATCGCCATCATCACCGTGGCCTACACTCTGGTGCTGACGGCATTTGGGTTAAAGGGGGAAGTCCACCCGAGCGGCGTCCTGGTTTCCATCCTGTTCGCCGCCGGGAATGCTACGGCCAGCGCTATCCTGGCCATGGGCTTCATGCCGGTGTTCGAGTGGTTCACCGGGATCACCACCGACCAGACTCTCCTGGAATGGGCCGATCCCAACCGGCCCCTCCTGAAGAGTCTTTCCCTCGAGGCCAGTGGCACCTACGCCCATACCATCAACGTGGCGAACCTGGCGGAAGCGGCCGCCACGGCCATTGGAGCGAACGGCCTCCTTGCTCGGATCGGGATCTACTACCACGACGTGGGGAAGATGTTGAAACCCCAGTACTTCGTGGAGAACCAACCCGGGGGCAAAAACCCGCACGACAAGCTCAAACCCCATACGTCGGCGTCGATCGTCCGGGAACACGTGGTCGAGGGAGAGAAGATGGCCAGGGACGAGGGCGTCCCGGACGTCGTCGCCCGGTTCATCCCGGAGCATCACGGGACCCAGCTGATCGGGTTTTTCTACGAGCGGGCCAAGGAGGAATCGGAGGAGGAGCCAGATCCTGAGGATTTCCGTTATCCCGGGCCGAAACCCCAATCAAAAGAGACGGCCATCGCCATGCTGGCCGACTCGGTGGAGTCGGCCACCCGTGCAATGCAAGACCCGTCACCGGAACGAATCGAAGAGTTGGTCCAAACCATCGTGGATGGGAAAATTCAGGACGGACAGCTTTCGGAAGCTCCCCTGACTTTCCGTGAGCTAAGCCTGATTCAGGAGCAGTTCGTGAAGGTCGTGGCGGGCATGTTCCACCACCGGCTGGACTATCCGGCTACCCGCCACATCACCGAGCAGACCGACCCGGGGATGGAGACCGTCGACGAGAAGGCAGGAGAAGCCGGCGACGACCCGGCTGGCGAGGCCGGCGCAGGGGATGGCCATGGCGAGCCGGACGGGGACCGGCCGGATCCGGAAGAGGAAGGGCCCGGAATTGAGAGTGACGGGGCTGCCCCGGAAGGGAAGGGTTCAGGGACCAAGCCGGAGCCCGTGGAGGACGAGCAGCTCCCCCTTACCCCCGCCGAGGAGCCCGACATCGGTAAGGAACCCCATGACGGCTGAGGGAGCGGAAGCGGCCCTGAGGGGTGGGGTGGAAATCCAGTTCAACGCAGTGAGCTCCTGGGAGTACCCTGAGGTCCTTCTCCAAGAAGGATGCCTGGCGGCCTTGGCAGCAGAAGGAGTTCTCCAGGCCGAGGTCTCCGTTACTCTCCTGGACGACGCCCGGATTACCGACCTGAACCGGGAATACCTGGGTAAGGACCGGCCCACCGACGTCATCGCGTTCCCCCTCCATGCCCCGGGCGAACCCGTCCTCGGGGATGTCTACCTGGGTTTCGAGCAGGCACGCCGACAAGCTGAGGAGTTCCAAGTGCCCCTGGAAGAAGAGCTGCTCCGCCTGGTCATTCACGGTACCCTGCACGTCCTTGGACATGAACACCCTGAGGGGCAGGGCAGGGTGGAGAGTGAGATGTTCCGGGTGCAGGAGGAGCTCCTGAACGCCGTTCTGGAGCGCTCAGGAGACTAGGCGGCGCTCTTCGGATCCCCTCGAACCCGGGGCCGTAGCGGTCGTCACGCGGCTCGCCCCCCTTTCCGATCAGGCTTCTAGGTCGGGTTGACGCCCCCCACCCGGTCCCGGATCTTTCAGAACCCCTTAACACACCTTAGCACTCCACCTCCTGGAGGATCACCTTTGACGACTCCCCGCTACGAGGACATCGAAGGCGTTCGAAAAAGACTCCAGGAGCTGGTGGAATCCGGAGACCTCGGCGCGGCCAATGAGCTCCTTGCGGAGCTTCATCCCAGTGACGTCGCAGATCTGGTGGAGTCCCTCGACTCGGATGACGAGCGGGTCGCCCTCATGCAGGTCCTCCCCATCGAGCTGGCCTCTGAGACCCTGGCGGAGATGGACGAGGAGGAGGATCCAGGTGAGATCCTCGCCGCTCTGGATCCCCAGAAAGGCGCAGAGCTCCTCCACGAGTTGGAGGTCGATGACGCAGTTGACCTCGTAGGTGAGCTGGAGCCGGAGGAACGGGCAAAGATCCTGGCGGCTCTGCCTTTAGAGGAAGCAGGCGAGATCCGGGGCCTCCTGAGGTACGACGAGGAGTCGGCCGGTGGGTTGATGGACACGGTTCTGGTGCGTGTCCAAGGCGACCTGACCGCTGGTCAGGCAATCGCCGAGGTCCGGCGGCAGGGCAGGGAGGTAGAGGACTTCTACACCGTGTTCGTTGTGGACGAGGGTCATCACCTCCTGGGCACGGTCCCTTTGGATGACCTGATTCTCGCCGATCCCCTTCAACCCGTCGTGGACCTTGTCGAACCGGTGCTGGCTTCGGTGGAGCCCGACGAGGACCAGGAGGAGGTGGGCCGCCTGATTTCCCGGTACAACCTCCCTTCCGTTCCCGTGGTGGACCAGTTCGGTGTCCTCCTGGGCCGGGTGACCTTCGACGATGTACTGGATGTGATCGAGGCCGAGCAGACCGAGGACATTCTCCGATTCGTTGGGACCTCCGACGAGGAGGAGATCCGGGGAACCTGGTCGGAGACCGTACAAACCCGGCTGCCCTGGTTGGCGCTCAACCTCCTCACCGCAACCATCGCCGCATCGGTGATCTGGTTCTTCAAGGACCTCGTGGAGAGGTTCATTCTTCTGGCGGTTCTGGCGCCTATCATCGCCGCCCTGGGTGGGAACGCCGGGACCCAGGCCCTGGCCGTTACCGTCAGGCGGATCTCGCTAGCGGGGGACGGGGAGATCGGCACCGGGCCCTACAAGCCCGTGGGAAAAGAGCTCCTCGTGGGAATGGTCAACGGCGTGGTTCTCGGGGGGCTCATCGCCGGGATATCCCTTCTGATCCCCGAAGCGACCCTCAGGCTTGGGCTTGTCGTCATGCTGGCCATGTGGGGGAACCTCGTCGTGGCGGGCTTCGCAGGGTCTTTTGTTCCGACCATCCTTCACCGGTTCGGCGTTGATCCGGCTGTGGCCTCGTCGGTGTTTGTCCATACCTTCACCGATCTCATTGGGTTCTTTCTCCTCCTAGGCTTGGGCACGGCCATCCTCTTATGAGAAGGTCCATACGAACGGTCTCGGTCCTTTACAGGCTGACCCCATTTGTGGTGGCCTTCCTCAGAGACCGGCGCCGATTCGTTCTTGTCGGAAGGGCTCCGGCCAGGAGTCCAAAGCACCATGAAAGGCGTGCTCGAAGGTTGACCAAGGTTCTGGGTGGCTTGGGCCCGACCTTCATCAAGCTCGCCCAGCTGTTCAGCTCCAGGGCGGACATCCTCCCGGAACCTTACCTCAGCCTGGTCGGGACCCTCCAAGACCAGGTTCCTCCCGATCCGTGGGACTCGGTGGCCAGGGTTCTTGAGATGGAACTGGGTCATCCGGTGGGGGAAGTGTTCGAGGAATTCGAGACCAAACCCATGGCGGCGGCCAGCCTCGGCCAGGTCTATCGGGCCCGGTTCCAGGGCGAAGACGTAGCTGTGAAGGTCCTCCGGCCGGGGGTAGAGGAGGCTGTAGCGCTGGATCTCGAGATCTCCTTCCGCGTCCTTTTCTGGTTAAACGTGCTCTTCAGGAATCACCATGTGAGGGCACTGACCAACCTGGTTCGGGAGTTCTCCGTCCGTGTTCGGGAGGAGATGGATTTCCGCCACGAAGCGGAGAACATGGACGTTTTCCGGACCTTCTTCCCTGAAGAAGGACGGGTCCGGATCCCAAAGGTGAAAGACAAGCTCACGCGGAAACGTGTGTTGGTCATGGAGTATTGCTCCGGAACGAAGATCGACAGGCTCCAGGAGCGGTTCGATTCCGGTGATCTCCACTTCACCGACCTGATGGAGACACTGACGGGTCTTTACCTGAGGACCATGATGGTGGACGGGTTCCTCCACGCGGACCCCCACCCAGGGAATCTCCTGGTGCAGGACGATGGGCGCATCGTCCTCCTGGACTGGGGGATGATGCTCAGGGTCCCGAAGTGGACCAGGGAGGCCATCCTGAACCTGGCTTTGGCTGTGGAGAAGGAGAATCTCGACGGGACCATCAACGGCATGTACCAACTGGGCATGATCTCTCCGGAGGTTTCGAGGGGGGAGATTCATGAAGCGGCCGTTGAGATCATGCGGATCATGGAGCGAGTTCGGGGCTCATCGAGAGAGAGGATCCAGGAGATCGTCGAAAAGATCCTGGACACCTTCTACACGTTCCCTCTCCTCCTCCCGCAGGAGCTGGTCTACTTCTTCCGGACGTCGGTGCTCTTGGAAGGGATCGGTTACCGGTACGATCCTCGGTTTGACGGCCTCGGCCTGCTCCGAAGGGTAATCGGAGAGTTCAAGTCGGACATCCAGCGAACCACCGGCCGGGAGCCCGGGAGCCTGGCTGCGGACCTCCTCACCGAGGTCCAGACGACCGTTTCCTCGATCCGGGATCTCCTACTCCGGGCCCAGCGGGAGGAGCTCAGGGTCCGGGTCCATCCCAGGGACATCCAGGGCCAGGAGAGGATCCTTCACTTACAGGCCCGAAGGCTTTTATTGAGCATCTTTGCCACGGGAACAGCGGTGATCACGGCTGTGATGTTCATCGCGCTCCAAAACTATTGGCTTCTGGCTGCTGGATTTGTGGTGTCTCTTTTTATGTTCCTACTGGTATTTCTCATCCCCACGCACCTGTTGGAGAATCCCCTCCGGCACGCCAGGGGGATCCGGCCGGACGATCGGTACTATTGAGCACGATTGAGTTAAAACCGGAGAACCAGGCCCTTTTGGAGAGGTTCCGGGCTGGGAAAAAGGTGGCTCTGGCTCGTGCCATCTCCCTGGTCGAAGACGAGCGGCCTGGATTCCAGGACTTTCTCCATGCCGCCTTGGAAACTCCCCGCTTCTCCAAGAGAATTGGGTTCACGGGTCCTCCGGGCGCTGGAAAATCCACTCTGGTATCTGCCCTGACCCGGGCCTTCAGGGACCAAGACGACGAAGTGGCCGTGGTTGCGGTAGATCCCACTTCACCGTATTCCGGCGGAGCTCTTTTGGGTGACCGCATCCGGATGAACGATCTGGCCACCGATCCTGGCATCTTCATTCGATCCATGGCGACCCGAGGCTCTCTGGGCGGGCTCGCGACCACCACCAAAGAGGTCCTGGATCTCATGGACGCGTTTGGTTTCCAACGTGTCCTGGTGGAGACGGTGGGGGTGGGGCAGACCGAGCTGGAGATTACAGGGGCCGCCGATACGGTTGTGGTGATCCTGGTGCCGGAATCTGGGGATGCCATCCAGGCCATGAAGGCGGGACTGATGGAGATCGCCGACATCTTCGTGGTCAATAAGTCTGACCGCCCTGGGGCGGATCGGTTGGTGAAGGACCTCCGACTGGCTCTTCATCTCAGGGAGGGTGAGGCGCTGAAGGATGTTCCGGCTCACCACGGCGTGGACCTGAAACGGATGGGTGTGCCCGAGTCCGGGACTTCCCAGGATGAGGGGCAATCTAAAGGGCCTGAGTGGGAAATCCCGGTTCTACAGACCGTCGCCCACTCGGGAGAGGGCGTCCAGGAGCTCCTCGAAGCGGTTTCCAGGCACAGGGCATTCCTGGAGGAGTCCGGTTTGCTTTTGGAACGGAGGGAAGCACGGGCCGCCGGGAGGGTCAGAGACGTGGTGGAAAGGGAACTCAGACGGGTTGCCTGGGATCACGCGGGGGTCAAAGGGACCCTGGCGGAAGGTGTAGCGGGGATCGTGTCCGGTGCCGAAACTCCCTATTCCCTGGCTAGCTCCATCCTTTCAGAACTTCTGGATTCCGGGACTAAGTGAGGTTTTGAGGGTATTTTCCATGCCTGAGGGGTGGGCTGGACGGTAGGCCATTAGAAGAGAGTAAAGGGATAGACGATGTCCGATAGGGAATGGGAAAAGTCCTCGGGAACGGACCTGAAAGAACGGCTCTCGGCAAGAGAAGAGGAAATCGAGGAGCTCAAAGCCCGGTTGGCTGAATGGGAGAAGATGTGGGCGGATATTCCCAAGCGGGACGACACCCTCTTCACTTCCATCTCCGGGCGGGAGGTTGGATCCCTGTATTCCCCGGAAGATCTGGAAGGCGGCCCTGGCTACCTGGGATCCTTGGGATTCCCCGGCGAGTTCCCGTTCACCAGGGGACCCTATACCACGATGTACCGCACCCGCCTCTGGACCATGAGGCAGTTCGCCGGCTTCGCCACGGCCGAGGAGACGAACGAACGCTACAAGTACCTCCTGGCCAACGGCCAGACGGGGTTAAGCGTTGCCTTCGACTTCCCGACCCTCATGGGCTACGACTCGGACCATCCCCGGTCATTGGGAGAGGTGGGCGTGTGTGGTGTGGCCATCTCGTCCTTGGCCGACATGGAAACCCTCTTCGACGGGATTCCCCTCGATCAGGTGTCCGTGTCCATGACCATCAACGGCCCAGCCTCGATTCTGTTTGCCTTTTACGTCGCGGCGGCTGAGAAGCAGGGTGTCCCCCCTGAGAAGCTTCGGGGCACGGTCCAGAACGATATCCTGAAAGAGTACCAGGCCCAACACGCCTGGGTGTATCCGCCGGAGCCGGCTCTCCGACTCATCGTCGACATGTTCGAGTGGGCCAGCGAGCACGCGCCGAAATACAACCCCATTTCCATCTCCGGTTACCACATCCGGGAGGCAGGATCCACGGCCACCCAGGAATTGGCGTTTACCCTGGGGAACGGGTTCGAGTACGTGGAGCGGGGGATGGCCAGGGGTCTGGACGTGGACCGTTTTGCCCCCCGGCTTTCGTTCTTCTTCGACGTCCACAACGATTTCTTCGAAGAAGTGGCCAAGTTCAGGGCCGCCCGTCGGATCTGGGCCCGCCACATGAAAGAGAAGTATGGTGCAACGAATCCCGACTCCTGGCGGCTCAGAACCCATGCCCAGACGGCTGGTGTGAGCCTTACGGCTCAACAGCCGGAGAACAACATCGTTCGGGTAGCCTACCAGGGCTTGGCTGCGGTTTTGGGTGGGACCCAATCTCTCCACACGAACTCCATGGATGAGACCTTGGCGCTACCCACCGAGAAGGCCGTCCGTATCGCCCTCCGGACCCAACAGATCCTTGCCTATGAAACGGGTGTGCCCAATACGGTGGATCCGCTGGCCGGCTCCTACTACGTAGAAGCCCTTACCAACCAGTTGGAGGCCGAGGCCGAGGAGATCTTCCGTCAGGTGGAAGAAATCGGTGGCGTCGTCCCGGGCATCGAGGCGGGCTGGTTCCAAAAGGGGATCGCCGATTCCGCGTTCCGGCAGCAAAGCGAAGTGGAGATGGGGCACCGGAAGATCGTCGGCTTGAATGCCTTCACCGAAGGGTCGGACGTGGTGGAGATCGATACGCTTTCCATCTCGCCCGAGATCGAAGACAAACAACGAGCCAGGATGGCTCGCCTCCGGGCGGAGCGGGATCATGAGAGGGTGACGGCGGCGCTGTCTGCGTTGGAGGAGGCTGCCGGCACCGGAGCCAACCTGGTCGATCCCATCCTGGAGTGCGCGCGATCCTACTGCACCCTCTACGAGATCCGGGAGGCCATGGAAAGGGTCTTCGGGAGCTATAAAGAACCGGTCTTCTTCTGACCGGCACCTTTCAAAAAAACATGCAGATCAAAGCAATTCTATTTGATGCCGGGAATACCCTTGTGTTCATCGATCCCTCCGTCGTCCTTCCCATCCTGAGGAAACACGGGGCCGACGTAGTCGAGAGGGAGTTCTGGGAAGCGGAGTTCTCTGCCCGGGAAGGGCTGACTCGGAAGGTGGAGGAGGGTGCCTGGGGAACCGAGAACCACATCTGGAAGGACTACTTCGCCGACTTGTTCCGGTCCGCAGGAGTCCCGGAGGAGTCCGTCTCGCGAGTCGGGGAGGAGGTTCGCCGGGTTCACGGGAAGCAGCACCTCTGGTCGTACATGGATCCTTCGACGCCATCGGCTCTGGACAGCCTGGCTGAAGCAGGGTACCGCCTGGCCATTATCTCCAACGCAGATGGCCGGGTGGAGGACCTCATCAAGGATGCTGGGATTCGGGACCGGTTCGAGTTTGTCATGGACTCAGAGTTGGAGGGAATCGAGAAACCTGACCCGGAGATCTTCCTCCGGGCGTGCAGGCGCATGGGCATTGATCCGGGAGAATCCCTCTACGTAGGGGACCTCTATGGAGTGGATGTGGTTGGCGCCAGGAACGCGGGCCTCCAGGCGGTCCTCATGGATCCCATGGGGCGCTTGGATTATCCCGTGGACCGGATCCGGGATGTTTCAGCTCTTCCAGCTTATATGGAGCAGCTTTCCCACCGACCTTGAACCCCTCTATTTTCAAGTAGGTCAAGGAAAGCCAAGACGGGAGGCACTACATGCCTGAAGGAGATAGAAAGATCCGGGTTTTGGTGGCCAAACCGGGGCTCGACGGACATGACCGAGGGGCGAAGGTAATCGCCTCGGCGTTCCGGGACGCGGGCTTCGAGGTCATTTATACCGGTCTCCACCAAACCCCCGAGATGATCGTCTCCGCGGCGGTCCAGGAGGACGTGGACGTGGTGGCCATGTCTGTGCTCTCCGGGGCTCATATGACCCTGTTCCCCCGTGTGAAGGAGTTACTGACCGAGGCTGGGGCTGATGATATCCTCATCACCGGCGGCGGGATCATCAGTGAGGATGACATGGAAGCCCTTCATGGGCAGGGAATCGGACGGTTGTTCGGTCCCGGGACCCCCACCGGGGAGGCAATCGCGTATATCAGGGACTGGGCGGCGGAACGAAGCGGGAGAGCGAATCAGGCCTCTAGGAGCTGGGAGGCTCCGTGATGGCAGAAACTCCTACGGACTCCGAAGCTTCTCAGCCCAAGAGCCTGAGGGCCCTGGCTGAGGACCTGAAAGATCTGCGGGACGACCTCCGTCTGGGCGGCGGAGGGAGCAAAATCCAAAGACAACACGATCAGGGAAAACTGACGGCTCGGGAGCGGGTCAGGTCGCTCATCGATCCCGGGAGTACCTGGGTGGAGATCGGGCTCTTGGTGGCCCATGACCGGTACGATGGCGAGGCTCCCGGAGCAGGCGTGGTGACCGGCGTGTGTGTAGTGGAAGGCCGGGAGGTGGTCGTGGTCGCGAATGACGCGACCGTAAAGGCCGGTTCCTGGTGGCCCGAAACCATCAAAAAGATGCTTCGGGCCCAGGAAGTGGCGATGCGCTGCACCATTCCCATCATCTACCTGGTGGACTCGTCGGGCGTGAACCTACCCTACCAGGGGGGCGTGTTCCCAGGCCAGTACGGCGCCGCCCGGCTTTTTTACTACAACTCCATCATGCGCCGATACCTTGGGATTCCCCAGATCGCGGCGGTGATGGGGCCGTGTATTGCCGGAGGCGCGTATCTGCCGGCCCTTTCCGACGTCATCCTCATGGTGGAGGGGACCAGCTTCATGGGGTTGGGGGGGCCGAACCTGGTAAAAGGTGCGACCGGGCAAACGGTAGGTGCTGAGGAACTGGGTGGAGCAAAGGTACACACCGAGGTCTCGGCCGTAGCCCACTATATGGTTCCCGACGACGAGACCTGTATCTCGAGAATCCGCCAGCTCATCCTGGAACTCCCCAGCGTCAATGGTGGCAGGGGTTCCAACGGCGGAGATCGGGCCAAACCGACCCCTCCGGTGCGTACGCCCGACGAGATCTACGACATCCTTCCCCCCGACCACCGGCAACCGTACGACATGTACGAGTTGTTGGAGTGTGTTCTCGACGGTGAAGGGCTCAACGAGTTCCAGCCGGGCCACGCCGCCGAGATGATTTGTGGCACGGGTTTCATCTCCGGGATGCCCGTCGGCGTCATCGCCAACTACCGTGGGATCATCAAGGACGAGCGTCCCGGGCCCCCCCGGTTCGGGGGGATCGTCTACACGGAGAGCGCCCGAAAGGTCGCCTACTTCATCGAGACGATGAACCGGCATCGGACCCCGCTCTTGTTCGTCCAAGACGTGTCTGGGTTTATGGTGGGCCCCGATGCCGAACACTCGGGGATTATCCGGGCCGGAGCCGAGTTCGTCGAGGCCATGTCCTGTGCTACGGTCCCGAAGTTGACCCTGACCGTGAACCACGCGTCGGGGGCCGGCTACTATGCCATGGCCGGCCAGGGTTTTGATCCCGACTTCATCCTCTCCCTTCCCACGGGTCGCATGGGAGTCATGGAGGGCGAGAGCGCGGTGATGGCCCTATTCAGCGCCCAGCTGGACGCTCTCAAAGCCGAGGGGAAGGTCCCGGACGAGGACCTGCGGACCCGTATGGACGAGGTCAGGGAGGATTATGAACGCCAGCTGGATGCCCGCTTCGCCGGGGCGAGGGGGTATGTGGACGAGGTGGTTCTCCCGGAGGAGCTGATTCCTGCCCTCACTCTCCTCCTAAGGGCTGCCCGTCAGAATCCTGGTCCCCATGTGGGCCCCTTCCACCTCCCGAGTGAGAGCCTCTCCCGATGACTTCCGGCCCCCTGCTGGTCGAGGAACAGGGGCAGATCCTGACGCTCTGGCTCAACCGGCCCGAGAAACGGAATGCTCTGAACAGGGCCCTGGTTGAGGCCCTGACCGAGGCCTTCAGGGAAGCCGAAGGCAGGCCTGGGGTGCGGGTGATCGTGTTAAGGGGGAAGGGACCGGTTTTCTGCGCAGGGGCCGACCTCTCCGAGTTGGAGCGGTACACGGAGATGGGGCCCGAGGCGAGCCTGGCAGACGCTAAGAGGCTCGGCGGTCTCCTACTGGCCATGCGTCGCCATCCTCGGCCCATTATCGCAGCGGTGCACGGGAAAGCCCTTGCAGGGGGATGTGGCCTTGCCACAGCCTGTGATCTGATCCTGGCTAGCGAAGAGGCTGTGTTTGGGTATCCGGAGGTGCTGTTGGGGTTCGTGCCAGCCATGGTCATGGCCATCCTCAGGAAGAAGCTGGGCGAGGGAAGGGCCTTCGAGATGGTCGCCCTGGGAAAGGGTCACTCTGCCGCCGAGGCCCAGGAGCTCGGGTTGGTCAACCGGGTGTTCCCCGTGGACCAGTTCCAAACGGGTGTGAAGGAGGTGGCCACCGAGTTGGCCAAACGGCCGCCGGAGGCCATCACGTTGACGAAGGCGTTGCTCACCGAGTTGGCTGACCTCTCCGTGGCCGACGGGATCGCCCGGGGCGCCGAAGTGAATGTGGAGGCACGTCAGACGGATGCTTGCCGGGCCGGCATAAAAGCCTTCCTCCAGAAACACGGACCTTCATCCTGATGTTCTTCGCGAGTCGAAAGAGGCGAGGGCACGACTTCCACCTCGACTGGAAGGTGCGGCTGTTCTTCTTAGGGGCCTTCCTGGCCATCATCGGCATCGGCATGGAATCGGACATCCTCATCCTGGCTGCCATCGCGATCCTTTTGGTTGGTGCCCTCCTTCGGTTTCTGCCTGGTGGAAGAGGGGAGGAACCGGAGGGTACCGATGTGGACGATAGGGATAAGCCGGCATCGGAGGGCAACTCGGCCCGGGAGGAGGATCCGGCCTAGGAGGAGGTCACGGCCAAGGAGAGGTCACGGCCGCCTTTATCATCCTCTCGCCCGGGTCTCCCTCCAATACTAGGAGGTGACCCGGCCTCCTAGCTCCCACCCTCCTTGCTCCCGGCCCAATCTCCGGTGGGACCTGACCTCCGCCCTTCGCGAATTCCTGGGCTACCCCGCTTTTCGGCCGGGGCAGGAGCAGCTGATCCGGGCGGTGATGGCCGGCCGGGATGCCCTTGGGATCCTCCCCACCGGCGCGGGAAAAACAGTCTGCTTCCAGCTTCCCGCCCACCTCCTCCCCGGCACCGTGTTGGTGGTGAGCCCTCTGATCTCTCTCATGGAGGACCAGGTCGGTCGTGCGAAAGCGGTAGGGTTGAGAGCCGAGGTCCTGAACGCCGGGGTCCCGGAGAGTCGCCGTCGGAGAATCCTGAGGGACGCGGAGCAAGGCCTCCTTCAGCTCCTCCTGGTGTCACCCGAGAGGCTTCATCTGCCCCGGTTCTCGGCCTTCCTGCCAAAGATCCCCATCTCTCTTATCGCTGTCGACGAGGCCCACTGTGTTTCTCAGTGGGGACATGACTTCCGACCGGCGTACCTGAGGATAGGGGAGGTCAGGAGGCGGCTCCGAGCCCCGGTGTTGGCTCTCACGGCCACCGCTACCGGCCGGGTCCAGGCCGAGATAGAGGACCGGCTGGGCCTGGAGCGCCCGGTCCGGGTCATCGGGAGCTTCGACCGCCCGAATCTGGTGTGGGAGGTCCGACCAGCCGCTGGCCACGGGAGGAAAATGGCCGAAATCCGGTCTCTGCTCCGGCGTCGTGCCGGTGCCACCATCATCTATGCCGCCACCCGCAGGGCCGTGGAAGCGGTCCGAAAAGATCTGGCAGGCAAAGGGTTGCCGGCCATTGCATATCACGCGGGGCTGCCCGATCCGGTGCGGACAACCGTCCAGGGAGGATTCTTGGATGATCCGATGCCCCTGGTCGTGGCCACGAACGCCTTTGGAATGGGAATCGACCGGGCCGACGTCCGTGCCGTCATCCACTACCAACTCCCAGGCAGTCTGGAAGCTTACTACCAGGAAGCCGGTAGAGCCGGCAGGGACGGAGAAGAGGCCCGGTGCATCGCCCTCTTCGACAAGAAAGACCGAGGGATCCATGACCGGTTTGCCGAGGCGTCCTCGCCATCTCCCAAGAAACTCAGGTCCGTCCATCGATATATCGTGGCGCGGCACAGCGTGGGTGTCGGTTTTTGGCTCCAACCGGGGAAACTCAGGAAGACCCTGGGGTGGGCAGGTGGCGCCAGGGAGGTGCTGGACGTGTTGAAGGCCCTTTGCCGGTCGAAAGCCCTTGCGATCGAGGGCCTGGAGGAGGCGGGGGCTGCCGACAGCCTCTTTGTTGTCCTCCGGTCCAGTACGCTGGACCTAGGGGAATACGATCTGCACCGGTCCATCGAGCAGGCGCAAAACCAGGCGGTGCAGGAGTACGCCCGGGGTAGGGGATGCCGGCGTGGAAGTCTGCTGAGGTACTTCGGGGATCAGAGCCTTCGGGGACCCTGCGGACGGTGCGATCGATGCCAGAAAGGGCCGGGGGCAGGCCTTTTTGGGAGAAGGGCCAACAACTAGTTTCACTGCATGGATCGCTATCTGACGGAAGACCACAGGGAGTTCCAAGAAGAGATCCGGCAGTTTGCCGAAGCGGAGATTCGGCCGGTTTCCCGGGAGTTGGACGAAGAATCCAGGTTCCCCTGGGAAAATGTGCGGGCCATGGCCGAGAAGGGTTGGATGGGGATTCCGGTCCCGGAGGAGTACGGGGGTTTAGGACGAGATTACTTGAGCTATATCCTTGCAGTGGAAGAACTTGCAAGGGTCGATGCTAGTCACTCCATAACGGTGTCTGCCCATACGACGTTGGGTACTTCCCCAATCCTCTACTTCGGGACTGAAGAGCAGAAGAAGAAGTGGATTCCCTATCTTGCCGAAGGCAGGGTTCTGGGAGGGTTCGGGCTGACGGAACCAGGAGCTGGATCGGATGCCTCCAGCACCCTGACCAAAGCCGTCCGGTCGGAAGGGGGGTGGATCCTCAACGGCTCGAAGATCTTCATCACCCATGCCGGGGTCGGGGAGATCTTCGTGGTGACGGCCTTGACTGAACCGGGGCAGGGTTCAAAGGGCATCACAAACTTCATCGTTTCCAAACCCACGGTGGACTTGGATCGCACCGAGGCCTTGGGGGTAGGGCACGCGTCGGACCTGGACTACACGCCGGGCGTCAGGGCCGGCGAAAAAGAGGAAAAACTGGGCTGGAGAGCTTCCGACACTCGGGAGCTTTTCCTGGAAGATGCCTTCGTTCCAGTGGAAAACCAGCTCGGAAAAGAAGGTCAGGGCTTCATCAACTTCATGAAGACCCTGGATGCCGGCAGGGTGGGGGTCGCAGCCCTTTCCCTTGGACTGGCGGTGGGAGCGTTCGAAGAAGCGCTCAAGTACACGCAGGAGAGGGAGCAGTTCGGACAGAAACTCTGGGATTTCCAGGCTGTCCAGTTCCGCCTGGCTGATATCGCAACGGATATCCAGGCGGGTAAGCACCTGACCTATCACGCGGCTTGGCTGCAAGACCAGGGTCGCCCATTTGGGAAGGAAGCCGCCATGGCGAAGCTCTTTTGCTCTGAGCTGTCCATGCGGGCCACGACCCAGGCCGTTCAGATCCTCGGGGGGGTGGGGTACACCCAGGACTACCCCGTGGAGCGAATGATGCGCGACGCCAAAGTCTGTGAGATCGGGGAAGGTACCAGTGAGATACAAAGGATCGTGATCGGTCGGCACCTCGTGCGGGAAGCCTTCGGAATCTGAGAGGTCCGGATGGGGTGTGATCGCGCTTTGCGGTCCGACAACAGGGTTTGAGCGAGCGCCGGGCTATTGTCCCCAGGATGGTCGCATGCCGTGAGACGGACACATGTAGTCCGGTCTCTTCGGGTGCGGGATCTTGTGGGATGCGGAGGCCCGGGGGCTTCGCCCTAAAGGAGCTTTCAGGTTTTGAAAAGAGAGATTTTGGTCAGTGCCTCCCCCCAGGAGTCGTGGGTGGCGCTAAAGGAGGACGACCGTTTGGTCGAGTTGATGTACGACCGGCCGGACCAGGGTCGTCTGGTTGGCGACATCTTCCTGGGCCAGGTGGAGGCAGTCCTCCCTGGCATCCAAGCCGCTTTCGTAAACATCGGCACAGACAAGGCCGGGTTCCTCCACGCCTCCGATCTGGACTACGACGAAGACGACGACGAGAACGGGGACAATGGCGGGCGCCGGAAGAACCGCAGGGAGGTCCCGATTCAGGATGTGATCAAGCAAGGGCAGGAAGTCCTTGTGCAGGTCACGAAGGAGCCTATCGGGACCAAAGGCCCTCGTCTCACCACCCAGATCTCCATGCCCGGGCGGTTCCTCGTCTTCATGCCGAGCTCATCTCACGTGGGTGTCAGCCGGAAGATCGAGGAGCGCGGGGAGCGGTCCCGACTGCGGAAGCTCGCGAAAGAGATCGTGCCCAAGGGAAGTGGAGGCGTCATCGTCCGAACAGTGGGCGAAGAGCTCAACCGGAACACGTTCGAAAAGGAATTCAAGCGCCTTCACCAGGGGTGGAAGGAAATCCAGAAGAAGGCCAAGATTGCCGATGCCCCTGCTTTGGTTCACGGAGAGGCAAAGCTGATCAGCGGCGTTATCCGGGACCTTTTTAGCCACAAGTTCGATTCCCTTACGGTGGACAACCGTGAGATCCACTCGGAAATCACCCGCTACCTGAAACACGTGGATCCAGACCTCCTTGGACGGCTTTCACTTTATACCGACGCCCTCCCTCTCTTCGACAAACACGGGATCGAGGAAGAGATCTACCAGGCGTTCCAGAAGCAGGTAACCCTGCCGTCCGGGGGTTACATCGTAATCGAACCGACCGAGGCGTTGGTTTCTATCGATGTGAATACCGGCCGGTACACGGGAAAGAAGCGAAAGGACCCGGAGCACACCATCCTGAAGACGAACCTGGACGCGGCGAGGGAAATCGCCAAGCAACTCAGGTTGAGGGACATCGGTGGGATCGTCGTTTGTGACTTCATCGACATGGAGTCCCAGAAAAACCGGGACCGGGTCTTGCACGAGCTCAGGAGTCATCTCGGACGGGACCGGGCCAGGACCAAGGCCTTCGAGGTTTCGGACCTGGGTTTGGTGGAAATGACCCGCCAGCGGGTACGGCCCTCACTCTTCCAAGCTCTGACGGAGACCTGCACCCATTGCGGTGGGGCCGGACGGGTGTACTCACCTGCCACCGTCGTTCGGAGGGTGGAGCGGAGTCTGGATCGGGTCGCCGCCGAGGGGAAGGAGAAGCGGATCGTGGTTCGGTTGCATCCTGAGGTCGCACTCCAGATCCTGGAGCAGGAAGCGGATTTCCTTCCCAGCGTTCGCAAACGGACCAGGATGAAGATTCACCTCCTGGACGATCCGCTCATGCGCCAGGACGAGTACCGGATCCTCGCAGGGCCCGCGGAGACGGACGTTACCGAAAGGTTCGTGACGGGCTGATTCCAGGGGCGCCGTCCGTCGGGCCTCTCCCCGATAGCTCCGGCCACGCCTCGAACCCGTCGTGGGTTACCGCGCCATCATCCCTCCTTGACAGGGGACCGGATCCGGGTGGGAATTAGGTCCTTCAACTCCTACATCTGAATAACCGTGAAGCCCTCGGGCTCTTTCCCTTTTCGAGCGAGGAGACTCATGAGGACTATTGTTCTTCTTTTCGCCTTGTTGTTTCTGGCTATCCCCCTTCACGCCCAGACCGATGCCAGGCTGATCCGTTACGCCGACGTGTCCGATACACAGATTGCGTTCGTGTACGGCGGTGATATCTGGGTGATGCCGAAGGCGGGGGGAACGGCAATGCAGGTCACCCATTCCCCGGGCGAAGAATCCTGGCCTCGTTTCTCCCCGGACGGAAGCGAGATCGCATACACGGCGGCCTACAACGGGAACGCAGACGTTTACGTGATGCCCGCAGCCGGAGGTGTTCCCACTCGGGTGACCTATCAGTCCTTCGGAGACCGGATGGTGGACTGGCACCCAGATGGTGAGCGGGTCTTGTTTGCTTCGGGCCGGGAGAGTGGTCGGCAGTCATTCAGCCAGTTTTACCTGGTGTCCAAAGAGGGCGGATTCCCTGAGAAGTTGGAAGTCCCCTACGGAGAGCTGGCGAGCTATTCCCCCGACGGAAACCATCTGGCGTACATCACCAAGATCACCGAAAACTACCCGTTCAAGCGGTACCAGGGTGGACTTGCGTCGGACATCATCCTTTTCGACCTGCGCAACAATTCCGCCCAGAACATCACCAACAACCATGTGAACGACGGTAAACCGGCGTGGGTGGGGGACAAGGTTTACTTCGTCTCCGATCAGGGCCCCAACTTCCGGCTGAACATCTGGAGCTATGACACCCAAACCGGCGAAGCCTCCCAGGTCACCCGGTTCACCGATTTCGACATCTCTTTAATGTCTGCTGGCTCGCGGGACATGGTCTTCGAGGCAGGAGGGACCCTCTATCTCATGGACCTCGGCACCCACGAGTATAGCCCGGTGCCCGTCCAGGTGGTGAGCGATCTCTCCTTGGAGATGCCTAGGTCGGTAGACGTGAGCCGCCGCATCAGCAACATGACGGCTTCGCCTCAGGGGAAGCGAGTGGTGTTCGAGGCACGGGGAGAGCTCTTTAATGTGCCGGTCTCCGAAGGCTACTCCATGAACATGACTCGCTCTAGCGGCTCTTTCGACCGGGATCCGGCCTGGTCGCCGGATGGGAAGTGGATCGCATATTGGAGTGATCGCTCCGGCGAGTACGAGATCCACCTGCAATCCAGTGATGGAGAGGGCGAGCCGCGCCAGCTCACCAACCGCGGCAAGGGTTTCGGCTATAGCCTTTTTTGGTCACCAGACAGCGAGAAGCTCGCGTTCATCGATGAGACCAACGATATCCTCGTGGTTGAAGTAGGAAGCGGAGACGTGGCGGTGGCGGGGAATTATGTGGCAAACGTGAGCCACCCGGGGCGTCTTGGCTATCCCATCGCCTGGTCGCCCGATTCTCGTTGGATTGCCTTCACCCAGAGCGGTGCCAACGAAAACCAGGTGATCTACTTGTACGATGTGGAGGAGGGGGAAGCCCACCGGGTCACTTCAGGGTTTTTCAGTGACAACAGTCCAGTATTCAGCACGGACGGGAAATACCTTTTCTATCTCACCAGCCGGAGCTTTTCCGCTGCCTACTCCGACATGGGGGACGGGACCTGGATTTACCCCAATTCGACACAGATCGCTTCCATAGGCCTTACCGCAGACGTTCCATCCCTCCTTCCCGCCAAGAACGACGCGGTGGATCTTGAGTCGGAGGAGGAGGACGGTGAGGAGCCCGAAGAGGAGGCTACCGGAGATGAGGATGAGGACGCCGGTGTCGAGGTCGATTTCCAGGACATGGAAGCTCGACTGGTCATCCTTCCGCCCCGGGCAGGAAACATCGTGGGCCTGGTCCCCTTCGAGGGCAAGCTGGCGTATGCCAGGATGCCGAACACCGGAGCCGGAGGCGGGCCGCCCTCCCTCATGTTCTACGACCTGGAGGAGCAGGAAGAAGAGACCATTATGCGCAATGTGGGGAGCGCCACCGTAACCGCCGACGGGAAGGCGCTTCTGGTGAGTAGCCAGGGTAGGTATGGGATCGTCCGCCCGGCCCCGAACCAGGAGATTTCCGATCCCATCCCTACGGATGGGCTGGTGATGCAGCTGGTGCCCCGGGAGGAATGGCGGCAGATCTTCAACGATACCTGGAGGAGGCACCGGGACTTCTTCTATGACCCGAACATGCATGGGGTCGATTGGAACGCACTTCGCGAGCGGTACGGGTCCCTGATCGAACATGCTCGGACCCGTTGGGACGTGACCTTCGTACAGTCAAACCTTGCCGCGGAACTCAGCGCCGGGCACACCTACACCAGGGGCGGGGACACGGAAGGTGTGACCCCGGTGCTGACGGGTTTCCTGGGCATCGATTGGGATCTGGACGGTATGGGTTACCGGATCGCTCGTATCGTGAAGCCTGCAGCCTGGGATACCCAGGTCCGCTCGCCCTTTGACCGGCCGGGTGTGGAGGTCGGCGTCGGTGACTATATCCTGGCCGTAAACGGGGTGCCCCTGGATCGCGACAAAGATCCGTACGCCCCCTTCGAGGGCCTTTCCGGAGAAACGGTCTCCCTCACAATCAGCCCGTCCGGATCGGAGGCCGACGCTCGGAATGTGGTGGTGAAAAGCCTTACCCAGGGACAAGAAGTGAACCTCCGGTACCTGGAGTGGATTGAGAACAACCGCAAGATGGTGGAGGAGCTTTCCGGAGGTGAGTTGGGTTATGTCTACATGTCCAACACCAGTGGCCAGGGCCAACTGGAGTTGGTGAGCATGTTCTACGGCCAACTCGACAAGAAAGGGTTCATCATCGATGAACGCTTCAACGGAGGTGGACAACTGGCCGATCGCTTCCTGGAGCTTCTCCAACGCCCCGTCGTGTACAACTTGCATTGGCGCCACGGCCGGGACCACATACACCCCAACAAGACCAACATGGGGCCCATGGGGATGCTCATTAACGGATGGGCAGGATCAGGCGGAGACGGCCTGCCGTGGGCGTTTCAGGAACTGGAGGCAGGGCCGATCGTGGGTGAACGCACCTTGGGAATCCTCGTGGGGCCGGCCACAGGGCATATGCTCATTGATGGCGGCTCCATCACGGTCCCCGGGGCACGTCTGTACGACAACGACGGCCACTGGTTCTGGGAAGGCGAAGGCGTAGCACCGGACATCGAGGTCTGGGACGATCCAAACCTACTGGTTCAGGGACGCGATCCGCAGATCGAGCGGGTGGTGGAGGAGGTCATGCGGATGCTGAGAGCCAACCCGCCGGCCATGACGCCGGCCCCGCCGCCGGAAGATCGTTCGGCAAGGGGAATGAGGAGGGGAGGGTAAGGCTTCGGCTCAACGCCGGAGCCGCGCACACGTGCTCCCCGCTGACGCCGCGGAGTTGCCTCGGGGGAGTCAGGTGGGCCTCCGGAAGTACCGGTCGATGTAGCGCCGTCTCGTGAAAAGCTCCGCGGACCGGTTGTCAGTGGGCGTGACCGTGGCTGTGATCCCAGCCCAGGCCCTCACGGATTTCGGCAACGAACCGCCGTAGGCCCCGGCGAGCGATAGAAGCCCCGAAAAGGAGCACCAGGCCGGCAAGGCAAATGAACTGAAGCGCCGAAGGCGCTTCCTCGGTAAGCTCGGCCAGACTGGGAACCGCGAGCGGCGGCAGGACGAGGTCGATGGACAACCCGGCGGCCACCGCGAAGGCTACCAGAACGGCGGCGAAGGCTCCAGCGGCCTGCCGTCCGTGGAGACTCGACAGCAACCCAAGCGTTGATAGGTTGGTGGCGGGTCCGGTGATGAGGAAAGCGATTCCAGCCCCGGGAGAAAGCCCGGCGGCGAGGAAGGCGGCCACAAGAGGCGTGGCCGAGGCTGCGCATACGTAGGTGGGGAATCCAAGGGCCGCGAAAAAGACGACGGCCACGGGAGATGGGAGGCGAGCCAGCCACCCACCGTCGAGCCAGGGAGCCACCAGCGCGGCGACACCCAACCCCAAAAGGATCCAGGGTGCGGTATGGTCGACGACCTCGCCGGTGCCGGTGACCAGTGCGGATCGAAGGCGCGCCTTCAACCCGACTCCTACCCTCCCCATCCGGTCCTGCTCAGGTGGGGCGAGGTGGGCTTTGAGCGCCCCCCCCACCCACCAGCCCACGAGGAGGGCCGCCGCTCCGGCAGTAACGAGGCGAACAAGTGTAACTTCGGGCCCCAGGAGTGGGATGGAAAGGAGGATAGCGTCCAGTCCCAACTCGGGGGTGGCGACCAGAAACGCTATGGCGGCGGCGGGAGGGGCTCCCCTGGAGATGAGGGAACGATAGAGGGGCACGACGCCGCAGGAGCAAATGGGGAACGGTAGCCCCACGAGCATGCCCCGGCCCGCTTGGCTGAGCGGTCCTCCCCCACCCATCCAGCGGATGGATGCAGAGGGAAGGAAGGCGGAGAGCAAGCCAGCGAAGAGGTAGGCCAGGAGCAGGGCCGGTGCGCTCTCGGCAGAGATAACAAAAAGCCGGTTCAGAAATGGATCTGGACCATGACCGGCCGCGGCCTCAGGCATCACCCCCATGATCACGAGGAGTCCGATGGCCGCCAGTGCACCCCATCCCTCGGCCCGGGGCTCCCCACCCTTGGGGAGGGCATAACCCCGGTGGGTAACTACATGGACCAAAGACCCTCCTACCACCGCTTGGTACAACGTCACGAGCTCCGATGAACCCAGAAGCCCTGTCACTACGGCGCCGAAGGAGAATCCGATGGCCGTCGCGACCATGAGGGCGCCCAGTGCGGCTACGCCGCTCCATCGCCCAGCCGCCCGGGTCACCAGCCACCACACCGCGATCCCCACGGGGAGTCGATGCAGGATCACCGCCAGGGCCAGTGGGGAAGGGGCGCCAGGGTCCGTGATGGTGGCCAGTGCCGTTCCATCCAATGCTGCGTGAATGGCCAGGCCCGTAAGTCCCAGGACAAGCCCCCATCGATCCGTCTGCCCCCGGACATCCCGTGTGAGGCGTTCCAGTGCCACCGGGAGGAAGAAGCCGGCGACGACGCAAGCGAGCACCGCAAGATTCCGCTGCTCTATTGCTTCTGGAACGAAGAGAAGGAAAATGAGCCCCGGGACGGAGGCCACGACGAAACCGTCCAGGGCCGCTGCCAGCCCCGGGCGTCGACGCATTCGTGAAAGAGCGGCCGGTCCCAAGGCGAGAGCGGCCAAAGCGATAAGGAGATAGCTCATCGTTTAGCGTGGCCCGGGCCGCCGTCTGCCCCCTCGAGGGCGTCGGGAGAGGGCGGCTCGGCGGAGAGCCCAGGGCCCGCGGTCCAGTGGACCGCCGGCGGGTTTCACCGGTTCAGGCCTGCTTCAGGGGCCCGTGGTCGTCACAGTGATCGCCGTGGGGATGATGCAGGTGGCCATCGACCAGGTAGTCGATATGGTCGCCATGGGGCACTGCCGGATGCCCGCAGCCTGGCCCGTGGACGTGGTCCGGATCGTGGGCCGTGCAGTCGTGGCGGATGCAGCCGTCCGGGTTGATGTCCGAGACCTCGATGACGTGCTCGTCATAGTGGTCCTCGTGAGCACAATGAAGATGCCCGTTGTGCAGGTAACCCTTATGGTCCCCGTGCTTGACGGCGACATGGCCGCAGTCCGGGCCGTGCACGTGGTCGTGGTATTTACAAATCTCGTGTGCCATGCCTCAAGTCCTCACTATCTGGGATGGATATGAACGTAGGGATCGGCGTGGTCCAGGACGTTCCGGATCAAAGTCTCTACATGGCCGTCCGCCAACCGGTAAAGCATCTCTCGCCCTTCCCGCCGGCGCGTCACCAGGTCCTCCGACAGGAGAACCCTTAGCCGCTGGGACGTGGTGGACATCTCCGCATCCGTACGATCAGCGATCTCCGACACCTGGTGTTCGCCGGAGAGGAGAAGCTCGAGGATGCGCATTCGGGCGGGGTCACCTGCAGCGCGGAGCATACCCGCTGCCCGATCGATGACCGACTGAGGGGCGTGGTCCCGGGCCGGAGGTGGAGGTAAGGTTTGGGGATTCACAATCACGCCCTTATTTCATCAGTTCATCAATTCATGAAGTGATGATACGGTGAATTCAAAGAGGCCGCAAGTAAGACAGGAGCGCGGGCGAGAACCCGAGTCACAGAAGATCCGAGTCGCTATTGGGGGAGGAGCGGAGCCGCACTCACCGGCCGTTTCAGATCCGGAGTGAGAGCCCGTCGTGGAGGGCGGTCCGGTAGGCCTTCGCAGCCGGAACGAGCCCGGCGGCGAGCCCAAGGACGACCACCGCGCCCACGTACGCGAGTTGGACGCCGTCTGGAGGCTGAATGGGGATCAGCAGGCCGAACCGCCCTTCGAGCCAGGGCTGCAGCCCGATGATGCCGGCGTACACCAAGCCGACGCCCAGGAGCGCGCCGACGGACGACAAGAGCCCAGCTTCCAGCACTAGAAGCGATACGATCTTCTTCGGTCCGGCACCCAGGGCACGCAGGATGGCCATCTCGCGACGCCGTGCCTCGAGGGAGGTGTAGATCGACACCAGCATACCGAGAATCCCGACCAGCACGACGAATCCCGAGATGACTCTCAGGCCGTCTTCCGCATAGCCGATCCCTCGCCACATCTCCGAGAGGGCGACACCCGGGATCACCGCCGTCAGCGGCTCCTCCTCGTGGGTTGAGATCTCGCGTTGGAGTTGGAGGGTGAGGGCCCGGGACTCGGCGCCGAGGAAGAAGGAGGTGATTTGGGAGACCGGGACCTCGTCCATCGCCAGCACGTCCTCAGCCAGTACCTCCTGCCCGGGCATGGGCGGAGCTCCCGACTCCCACCCCAAGTGGATTGCCGAGATACCCTCCAGCGTAACGTAGATGGCCCGGTCCACAGGGGTAAAGGTGCGGTCGAGGATGCCGACGACCTCGAAGGGCATGTCGTCGTGGTTCATGAAGCCAACGGCGCTCATGCCGTGCGTTACGGCGATACGATCCCCGAGCTCGTAGTTCAGGCGGGCAGCCACCTCGGCTCCGAGCACGAGATCAAAAACTCCGTGTGCGGTGCGTCCTTCGATCAGCGTAATCGGCTGGCCGCCACGGTACCGGTAGTGCTCATAAAACGACCCGTTCGTGCCGATCACCCGGAAGCCGCGGTGGCTATCCCCTAGTGCATAGGGAATCGTCCAAGCCACCGCTGGGTGCTCGTCGTACTTCCGCCACGTTTCATGGGAGATGTTGGCGACCGGAGAGCCCATGCCGAACACCGAGTAGAGCATGATCTGGATGGTTCCGCCCCTGGAGCCGACGATGAGGTCCGTGCCGCTGACGGTGTTCGAGAAGCTCTCTCGCATGCCGGTCCGCACGTTCTCGACGCCGACGAGCAACCCCACGCTCAGCGCGATGGAGAGGACCGTCAGAAGAGTCGTGAGCAGCCGGTTCGCCAACGACCGGAGCGCTAGATGAGGAAGGAACACGGTCAGGCTCCGGCCCGGTTGAGTTCCGCCAGGGACAACGACCGGTCGAAGAGATCGGACAGCGTCAGGTCGTGGCTCACGAAGAGCAGCGTTGATCCGGCGTCCTGGACATTCTGGAAGAGCAGCTCAAGGAAGCCGCGCCGACGATCCTGGTCGAGTGCAGATGTCGGCTCGTCGGCGATGATAAGCTCGGGGTCGCCGAGGAGGGCCCGGGCTGCAGCGACGCGCTGTTGCTGTCCAACGCTCAGACGGGTCACCTTCTCGTTTAGCAGGTCCTCGATGCCGAGGTGGGCCGCCGTCTCCGCGACGGCTTGGTGGAGGGAGCCGCTCAACCGGTTCCTGCGGGCTGCGGTGATCCGGACCGGCAGCGCGATGTTGTCTCTCACATCCAAGTAGGGGATCAGGTTGAACATCTGGAAGACGTACCCGATGTGGGCGGCGCGCAGCCGATCTCGGGCCGGGGACGAGAGGGCACCGACATCATGCCCCAGGACCTGGAGGGTGCCCGGCGGCGGTTGCAACACCCCGGCCACCAGGCTCAGGAGGGTGGTCTTACCGCATCCCGAGGGTCCGTACAGAAAAACCCGTTCCCCCGTCCCGATGCTCAACTCGGGAAGGTCCAGGACAGGGTCTCCCCCGGGGTAAGAGAATGTCAGGTCGTGGGCGAGAACGCAGGCGTCTCCGTCCGTCACCGCTCGTACTTCTCGACCTTAACGCCGGTGAGCTTGAAGCTCACGGTGGTATAGATGTTTTCGGTCTCCTCGATCTCGAGCTTCCCGTGGATCCATACCGGATCCCAGAACGAGACCGGAACCTTCTCGTTTTCGTTCATCACAACATAGACGAGTTGGTTGGGAGGCGGGGGTGGCACGTGGACACAAGCCCCCACGTATGGGACAAGGAGGAACTCCGATGCGAACTCCGCGAAGTCCTCAAGCGGAACCATGTACCCGGGAACCTTCACCTCTTTCCCCAGGAAGGGTTTGAGTTCCTTCGAGATCTCACCGGTCATGTAGTTGAGGCCGGCAAGGACCTCCCACCAGACCTCGGGCGGTTTGTTTGGAGCTGCGAAAACCGACGGGGTCGTGGTCTCCTCCGGCGCCAGGGGCACAGAATCGGATGCGTGGCCGAGCACGCTGCGCGGACCCGCGGTCAGGATCAGGAGAACGGCGAACGCCGCGATGGCTCCTTTAACGAATCTACGGACGGAGGAGAATCGAATCTTACTCATGGGCCTTGCGGACGAAGATGGTCTTTGCTTCTTTTTTTGCGAATCCATTCTCAGCTAGCTACGACCGACTACCCGGAGGATAAAGCCCTTGTTCCAGAATCCAAAGACACGAACACTGCATGTGGATTGTGATCCGGCTCGACGCCGGTGGGTGAAAAAGGGTCGGCAGTTGACCACGGTCCTCGCCTTGGGCCTCGGACTGGCCGCCTGTTCACCGGGTGAAGAAGCCGGTAGTGGCCCGATCGTGGAGGGAGATGCCATCGGGGTCGAGGGGGCCCACGAGCACGGCGTGGTTCGTCTCGGCCTCGCGGTCGACGGGACGGACCTCACGGCCAGTTTCCTAGCAACCTCCGATGCGCTCTTCGGTTTCGAACACACCCCTGCATCCGAGGAGGAAATTACACACGTGCGGGAGATGCTTGCCCGCGTGCAGGCGGAGGCCGGAGGGCTCATCATGCTCCCTGCCGAATCCAACTGCTCGGTCGAGTCGGTCGAGATCGTCGAGGCTCCTGACGTCCATTCCGAGGGCGACGATACTCACGACCATGCCCACGACCACGACGAGACGGCCCACGAGGACTCGGAGGACCATGACGAGGGCCACGACGAAGGGGCCCATGCCGACCACGATGACCATGACCATGATCATCCTGGCGAGGAAGACCACTCAGCGTCGGGGCATTCCGACGTGCGGTTCGGCGTGTCGTGGACGTGCGGAGAATCCCCGGAAGGTCGGGCCGCCTCGCTTCAGTTCGGCGACCTGTTCACGAACATCGAGTTCGTCGACCTGACGATAATCACCTCCGTGGGCCAGGCTGCCGCCCGCGTCGCTCCCGAAACGTCGTTCCGCTTCTGACGGGACCGACCGCAAACGACCTGGGGCTCCTCCCATGGCTGAAAAAGAGGAGCCCCAGGTTCATCCGGTTGATCAGAAGTAGACGCGGTACAACAGTCGAACCTCTCTGCCCGGGAGCGGTGCCAGTTCTTTGATGAAGGAGGTGTGGGGGCGAGCCTCTTGATCCGTCAGATTCCGTCCCTGTAGCACGATGTCGTGGGTCAACCCACCGGTGAAAATCCGGTAGCCGATGGATCCGTTCAGAAGGGTGTAGCCTTCCGTTTCCTCTTCGAAGGGGGATACCCGGTCCTGCTTGGCTGCTCGAGTCAGGCCAAGATCCCCCTTGAAAGCGCCGCCATCGTACCGCAAGCCGGTTCCCAACCGAAGGGGAGGAATCCGAGGGAGGTTCTGGTCCTCGTCGGTCAACTCGGCCCGGACATAGTCGCCCCAGCCCTCCACCAGGAGGTGGTGACGGCCCCGGTGGATTAGATCGAATTCGAGAGCGGCCTCGAAGCCAACGAAACGCGCGTCGGCCTGAGTGAACTGCAAAATCGGGAGGCCGTCTTCCTCCCCGCCTGTGTACTCCTGGTAGATGAACCCATTGAAGAGGTTCAGGAAACCCGTTAGCTCGCTCCGAAAGGTCCCGTGGCTGAGCCGAAGGGTGGCATCCATGGAGTAGGCCGATTCCGGATCAAGATCCAGATCTCCGATCTCGTAGGCGCCCGTGGCGATGTGGGGCCCGTCGGAAAACAGCTCCTCCAACGAGGGCAGCTTCACGGAACGAGCCAAGGAAACAGCTAACCCCAGACGTTCGGAAGGGGTCCAGCTCAACCCTCCGGACGCCGAGAACCCCACGTGGTCCTCTTCGTATCCGGCGGTTTTCTGCTCCATCTGCTGGAACTCGCCCCGGGCTCCCAACTGGTACCGGACATCGCCGGATCGGAACTCCTCGTAGACGAACCCGGCATAGCTCAGGCTGGTGGAGGGCGGGACGAAGGCCTCTTCGCCGAGGGCCTCGAAGTCCCTCCCGCTCACTTGAACACCCGCCGCGCCGACCATCGACTCGCTCAGGGCGTGCTGAAGCTCCAGCCGACCCTCCCACTGTTCATTCTGGAAGCGGGTTCCCACGGCACCTTCCTCGAACTCGGTGTGCTCGTAGTCGGCCACGCCGAAACGCCCCTTTAGCCCCTTCACGGCACCGCCACCAAATCGCCAGGCCCCTTCCAAATCGATCCGGCGCTGCTCGAGGTTGATGGTCACTCCCTCTTCGCCGTGCTCCTCCTCGTTTTCTCCTTCTTCTTCGTGCTCGTGCTCATGCTCGTGGGCGTGCTCGTGTCCTGGTACGCCATAATCCGAGTCCAAGCCGGAAACAGAGACCCCGAGGAAGCCAGAGCCTCCGATCCAGGAGACGCCGAAGGCTCCCCGGGTTGTCTCCACTGCGGAGTTCGCTAGGACCCCCTCCACCTCTTCCTCCTCGTCATCGTGGTGCTCACCCTCATGCTCGTGGTCATGTTCGTGATCGTGTTCGCGCTCGGCGAAGCCCGGAATGTTGTAGTCCTCGGTTCCCCGGTCGAGCCCGCTGAGGTGCCAGGCGAATCGACCTCCCAAGCTTCCGTTCAACTCGAAAGCGCCTGTCCGCTCATCGGCCACCGTCCCTCCAAGGGCCGTGACACTTCCGGAAACGCCGGATCCGGGTAACTCCCTGGGAATCCTCTTGTCGAGGACGTTTACGATTCCCCCTACCGCCGAACTGCCGTAAAGGAGGGTGGCGGCGCCCCGAATGACCTCGATTCTCACCGCCGCCAGAGGCTCGAGGGAGACGGCGTGATCCGGACCCTGGGCAGAAACATCCCCCGAACCCACACCCCCTTCCAGGACCCGGACTCGATCCCCCCCGAGCCCCCGGATCAGGGGCCGGCTGGCTCCGGGGCCGTTATACGTGGAGGCCACGCCCGGCTCTCCGGCCAATGTCTCCCCTAGGCTGCTCTGCACGGCTTTGGCCAGGTCCAGCCCTGTCAGGGCCGACGTGGGCTGGTAGGACTCGGATCGTTGAACGGATGCAGGTCCTGCGCTGACCACCAACTCATCCAAACGAAAAAGCGGATCCAATTCCAGCCTCACCTGCGTCGTTTCCCCGGGACGGATGTCGACCCGTACCGTCGTTCGCCCAGAACGGAGGCTGTTGGCCTCCACCACATAGCTTCCCGGGATGAGGTTCTGGAACATGAAAGCTCCGGATCCGTCCACCGTCGTGCGCCGGGATAGATCGGTGATGCGGACCTCTGCATCGGTGGAGGGAGTCCCATCGGCGGTTACCACCTGTCCGGTGAGGGATCCCGTGGGCTGGGCCCAACTCTTACCGGGAGAAAGGAATAGCAAGGCACTCAGAAAAAGGAACAAAGGGGCTGCCAGGATGCTGCTTCTTATCGTTATCAAAGTCATTTTTCCCTGCTCCTCAAAAACACGTGGAAAAGACCTCCCCTCGACCGATGCACGATCACCGGGAGGGTTCAGAGGTCAGCCTGGGATGCAGCGTCTGGGTGCATCCTGCGGCAGAAAAAAGAGCTGAGGGGCTAAGCGAAGTAAGGAGGGCCGCGGGGCGGGGGTTGTTTTTGCCGGGAGGACCGCGGCTGGTCTTCCGTAGGTTGAAGGAAGGGAGAAGGAGTGGCGGCCGCGAAGGCCTGAGGTGGAGCAGGGGAGATCCCGACAGACGGAGCCGAGCCCCAGAACACCACACACGCCGCGTGGTTGTGCCCGTGGTGATCATGGCTCGCCGGATCGGTCCAGGCCGTCGTCCGTCGGGGATGGTATTCCTCGTTGGCGTGGAGCCCTACAAGCCCAATGTTGAGGCCGACATACAGGACGGATGTGACCGCACGCAGCGCGGCTTTCCAAGGGCGGGCCATGGCGACAACCATCAGCTCCGGGTCCTACGCCACGGGCTTGAGAGAGCCAGAGAACGTGTCAAAGATCACGGTGCGGGCTGTTCCTGGACGGAATCCGCCTCACACACATCGCAGGCCCCTTTTCGGCAGATCCGTGCGCTCCAGAGCATTCCTGAAGCGAATACAAGGCTCCCGAGGGGGGAAGTCACGAACTCTGGGATCGGTTCCAAGAGCCCCATCAATGATGCGGCCCAGATCCCAGCGCCCGCTGCAAGTAGCCCAAGAACGGTGCCCTGCTGCCGGGCCGGACCCAGCAAGGTGATCCCACCACCCAGTACCACCGTGACGCCCAGGGCCCACCACTCGGTGGCCTTGCTCAAGGCCAGAATCGGGATGGCCGTAACCACAAAGGGGGTGACGAGGCAATGGATCCCGCATAAGAAGGCGGCCAGGGCCGCCCAGCGGGCCGGCCACTCCAATCGACTGTAGGCCTGGGCCTGGCTTCCGGTCGTCACGATGTACACTCCTTGAGGTGGTAGGCTTTTCGCAGTGCGTCCGGCGCGAATGCCGGCGCGACCATGCCTCCGGTGGGCGATGCGTTATTAAAAAGGGCGCCGGGACGAACCGGCGGGTACAAATGATAAACACTTATCATTAAATTAGGCAAGAGCGGCCCCGTAACTCTCGGGGAGGAGGTTTAAGGCGGAATTCGGCTATTTTATTTGGACTTCACGGGGATGGACTCGCGGGAGAAGTGGGCCGGGTCGATAACCTCGCCTCAATAAGCTTCCCTCCCATACGAGGTCAGCCCACCCTGACCCTCCTGGTCCCCCAAGTTGCCACTTGGCCCGCTCCCTGAGAGATTGCTTTGTTGTCCGAACCCAGACTGGGCACCTACAGATGCAGCGAGAGACAAAACAGAGACGAGCGATTCGCCGGGTCTTCCTGGAGTCAGGTCGTCCTCTGGTACCGGAGGAGGTCGTTGAGGGGGGAAAGCGTTTCGCCGCCACCCTCGGGATTGCCACCGTGTATCGGAATGTGAAACGGCTGGTGGAGGAGGGGTGGTTGAAAACTGTGGAGATTCCGGGGGATCCCGTCCGGTACGAGCTTGCCAGCCATCCCCACCACCACCACTTCGTTTGCCGGGACTGTGAACGGGCGTTCGACGTCCACGGTTGCCCCCAGGAGATCGATTCCCTTGCGCCCGACGGATTCCAGGTAGAGTCCCACGAAATCGTACTCTACGGCACCTGTCCCGCCTGCTGTTAAATCTCGTCGGCCCTCCCGCGGGATCCATGTTCGTCTGCCGGCTCATTGCCAGGTCTTTATGACGCCCCGGCTGCCACGACCAGCCGATCGCCGGCCCGTCTCGCCCCGGCGATGTTACGGGACGCGGGTCCCAGCTCGAGCTCGGCGAGAGGACCCGAGACGTGGACGCGCGGATGCCACCGAAGCGCCGAGTCTACGACGGGGTACCCGCAGCGCGCGCGAGGCAGAGAGGCCGAGGCGATCAACTCGTCGATCATCGATCCGCCAGGGCGGTGCGAGGCGAACCCCGTCGCGAGCAACGCGCGCTCCGCTTCGACTTCACCCTGGGTGGTGAGCCGCAGCACAAGTCCTTCACGGCGGGCAACGAGCTCTTCGACTTCGCCCTCATGCAAGAGAAGCTGATCACGTGCGATGGCTTGGCTAAGGGCGTCCCGGACTTCGGGAGGGACCGAACCTATGTGCCGTGCCTCAGTGATCAGTTTCCGGCGACGGTTGTAGTCGCCCTCCCGGTCGAAGCCTGCCATGAACTTCGGACCCAGCCAGCCTGGGTCGCTGTCGAACTGGTGCTCCCGTAGGGCGTGGCGCGACACGAGTTGAACCTGATGCCCCTCCTCCGTGAGGCGGAGCGCCGCCTGAGCCGCCGAGATGCCGCCGCCCACCACCACGACGGTTTCCGTCGACGACGGCCACCCGTCGAACCCCGGTTCAAAGAGGTGGTGGACACGAAGGTCACTTCGGGGCGCCCAATCCGGCCACTCGGGCTGTTCGCTCGCTCCGATGGCGAGTACGAGTTTGCGCCCTGTGATCTCCTGCCCACCTGAGAGTTGAACAGCGACACCATCACGATCGACGGAGCAGCTCTCTGCCCGATCCCGTATGTGGAGGTCAGCCAGCCCGAAGGTCTCCATCACCCGGGCGCAGTGGGTATTGAACAGCGAAAGGGCGGGCCTGTCGTAAGGAGGGGAAAAGAGCCCCGCCGTCCGGCTTCCGGGATCGGCGAATCGTTGGAGCGAAAATGGACTGAGGTCGATGTTATGGACCGACGGTGAGCGCAGGTGGGTCATCCCGACCGTCACGGTGCAGGCGTTCCAACGCGCTAGCAGTTTATCGCCCGGATCGACGATGCGGAGCCGCTGGGGCGCGACACCTGCTTCTCCAATCAGACGCGCGGCGATGTGTACACCGTGAATCCCACCGCCGATCACCAACCAGTCCAGACACATGCGTAAATCTGCCTCTCACCTAGGCTCTTAAGTCACAATCGTTGCGATTTCGGCCACCGGCGTGGGAACGCCGGAGACCACCGAATCCAGTCCTCGGTTGGGCTCGTTCGGCGGCCGGGAGGTAGAAACTCTACAGAGGGCCGGAACCGACTGCGCAGACCCAAATGATATAATCTTATCAATAAGGAGATCAAGGTCGCATGAGGCCATGACGGGTCCCTATTGATGTACTATTATCGTTTATCCAGGGCCTTCCGGTCCGGGCGACGGAAATGCAGGTAAAAGTAGGCCCGCACATGAGATGAGTTTCCCACTTTGGTCGCGGAACCATCTCCGGTACACGGCGTACTAGAGGTCCTTGATCAAGTCCCACATCGTGGCAGAAACAACAGTAGGAACCATGTCCATCACGTCCATCCTCCGATCAATTCTGTTTGTTCTGGCGGCGATTGGGAGCGTTGCCGGGTCTGTGTTCGGTCAGGAACCCGCCCAAGGACCTCACGTGGAGGGGCTGATCCGGGCAGCGGAAAGCGGGGAGCCGCTTGCTGGTGCCTACATCACGTTGGTGGGATCCGGCCGGACGGCCGTCACTCACGGAGACGGGCATTTCCACATCCGGGTGCCGGGATCGCCTCCCTGGTATTTAAAAATCGAGCGTCTCGGGTATGGGAGCGTGTTGGTCCGGGTGGACAACCGCACTTCGGCCTCGCTTGTCGAGGTGTCGCTTGAGCCCGCCGCCCTGGACGTGCCCGGGCTGGTGGTGATCGGATCGATGACGACTCGGGGCACCGACCAGGCGCCACATCCTGTCGATGTGCTAGCGGGAGAGGAGTTGCAGCGTCGCCTCCAGGAAACACTGGCCGCCACCCTTGCCGGGGAACCCGGCGTGACGGCAACAAGCATGGGGCCGGCTACGGCCCGCCCTGTCATCCGCGGTCTGAGCGGAGATAGGGTTCTCGTTCTCGATGACGGTGTGCGGGTAGGAGACGTCTCCAACAGCGGCGCCGACCACGCCACCGCAACGGACGTCTCGGCAGCCCGGCGAGTGGAGGTCCTTCGGGGTCCGGCAGCGCTCTTATACGGAGGCAATGCCCTGGGTGGAGTGGTGAACATCATCCGGGACGAAATCCCCACCGATGAGGTTCATCACTTCCATGGCACCTCCACACTGCAGGGCCGCACGGTGAACGGCGGTGTCATGGGGAGCGTGTCAGCGTTGATGCCACTGTCCGCGCGAGTGCCCGTGCGGTTCGAGTTCACGGGCCGGACCGGAGGGGACCTGGACACCCCAGAGGGGCCGCTGAAGAACACCCAAATCGACAACTGGAGCGCGGGTGCGGGATCGGCCATCCTGTCGAACTGGGGCTCGGTCGGCGCGGCCTTCCGGTACTACCAGAACAACTACGGGATTCCGGGCGGCTTCCTAGGCGGGCACACGGAGGGCGTGCGGATCGAGATGGAGCGAACCTCGAGCCGGGCGCGCCTTTCGCTGGACCAACCGGTGGGCCCCTTCCAGAGCATCCAAGGGGATGTTGCGTATACGTGGTATCGGCACACGGAGATCGAGCCACCCGACATATTGGGAACCTTCTTCAAGCGCCAGGTGATCAGCGGTGACTTGGTGGGCCGTCACAGCGGCATCACGTCTTTCACGTCAGGCGCAGTCGGGCTCCGAGGAGCGTTTGAACGCCACGACTTCGCCGGATCCCTCTCCACTCCGGACACTCGCCTCTCCACCCTGGGTCTATTCGCACTGGAGGAGGCGACCCTCGGCCCCTTCACCGTGGAAGGGGGACTGCGTTGGGATTGGGCCCGGTCGGATCCTCTGCAAAAGGACCCGGATTCGGACATCGGCGACGTGCGGGCCCGCACCTTTCAGGCGGCTTCCGGCTCCTTCGGAGCCCTTTGGCGGGTGACCGACGGTGTGGCGCTGGGCGGTAGCCTGGCCCGGGCCTTCCGGATCCCCGATGTCGCGGAACTCTATTCCGAGGGACCACACCTGGCAGCCTACATCTACGAGGTCGGCAGCCCCGATCTCGACACCGAGGTGGGAACGGGCTTCGACCTGTTTCTGCGCCTGGGCGGAGACCACCTCAGGGCCGAGGTCACCGCGTTCCACAACCGGATATCAGGCTACATCTACCCGCGGGAGACGGGCGACACCAGCCGTGTGCAGCTCCCCATCTTCCAGTTCTCCGGCGAGGACGCACGCCTCACAGGATTCGAGGGCCTCATGGAGTGGAACCCTTGGGACGGATTGGTCCTCTCAGGGTCCACCGCCTATGTCCGCGGCAGCCTGGTGGATGATGATCTACCCCTGCCGCTTATCCCACCCCTTCAAGGAAGGGTTGCGGCCCACCTCACCAAACCGGCCTGGTTTGTCCGTATCGAGGGCGTCGCGGCCGCCCGCCAGGACCGCCTCGGGGAGTTCGAGGGCCCCACAGCGGGTTATGTCATCCTGAACGTCTCGGCCGGAGTTCGTCACACCATCAAGGGCCGCCTGAATGCCCTGACGTTGACGATGGAGAACGCTACGGACCGCATCTACAGAAACCACCTCTCCAGGGTCAAGGAAATCATGCCCGAGGCCGGGAGGGGGTTCACAATTACCTACCGCGTCGTGTTCTAACCTCAAGATCCCCGGGGGGACGCGACGCGGGTCTCCCACACCGGGGCTCAGGGAAGGTCCAGGAGGAGAAAGCATGGAGTTGTTCAAACCAAAAGGTTGGATTGCCGCGGCGCTGGCCGGGATGATGGTACTCGGAGGCTGCGGCGATGACCCGGTGGGCCACGAGGATCACGCCGATGATGTGGAAGGCGTCGTCCTGAGGCTCAGCGGCCAGACCATCGCCACCTACGACGAAGGGGCGTGGACTGGCGAGATGGAGGTGACAGTCGGCCAGGAGACAGCCCACATCGACGTGATCTTCGTCGACCATGATGGGGATGCCGTCCAACTCGACAGCGACTTCTACCTGGAGGTGGTGATCGGGAATATGGCCATTGCCGAGTTTGAGCAGGACACTCCGGGCGAGTTCGGAGGACACCTCCACGGCGAGGCCGTGGGTGAGACGACGGCAGTTTTCCGCCTTATGCATGGATCGGTTGGCTCGGGCCATGCCGACTTCGAGACTTCGGGAGTCCACGTGCATGTGAACGCGGCGTAGACCTTGGGAGTCAGGAAATCCCAGCGCCGAACCCGCGCCTCGTCCGTGGCGGGCGGGGCACGGGTTCGGTGAGGTGGTAGCGAGGGGACCTGCGGGGCCTCCGGACTAAAGAAGCGTTTCAGTTGAAACGAGTGGCCGGGATGGTAACGGCGCGAAACGATCCGGATGAACCTCCGCGAGGCGTCCTTGACAGGTTGGCTCTTCCCATGGAAGACCGTCGAGCAAAGGCCAGGCAAAACGTCCGTTTGTGAAACGGGCACTCGAAAACTGAATACCGGAGCCCCCCCCTAGCCCCCGCACTCCGAAAACGGGATCGGAAACCCTTCCAAGACCTGGCCTCCGAAGGAATCAAGGTGGGTTGCCCAGATCCTCCCAAGACCGGCGGTTCGAAGACGGCCGCCTGGTCGAGGGATTTCTACGGCACCGAGGAAACCTCGGCTCTCCAGGCCAAAAACCAGAAGGCTTAGGCTCACGCCGAGGATGTTTGCCGAGGGGTCCCACGGAGCCACGAGCAGACACCTGCCCGAAAGACCCAACCAACCGATCTCAGGGTCGGTTTCGGAAAAAGGGATCATCTGGAGTAGGTCGTCCGTCCAGGAATTCCGGTCCGCTTCGGTCCACTGACGGTCCTCCCATCGGGAATCGCCAAGGCGGATCGAATCCCGGACGAAGATCCAATCCAGTTTCCGAACCTTGGATTCTTCACTCATCGGCTCGGGACCGGAACCCCAACTCACAACGAGAGTCGTGTCACCCTCCGACCCGAATGCGACGATCCTCCGTTTCCGATCGTGGGATGTGACCAGGGTTCCGTCTCGTCCAACCCAGTGATCCCTGGGACCCGAGACCACCTGCCAAAAAGGGGGCGCGTTTTGGCGCTGTGCTTCGACCTTGGTACTCGGGGGGCCTTCCAGAACGGCGAGGGTGTCGACTTCGGTGAAGTCGAGGGAATACCGTATCACGATCTCGTCGGGCACAAATCCGGACGAATATGTGGGATCATCGTACCAGAGGGTTTCGTCAGGGCGTGTCGAGTGGAGAAAATGGCCGGATCCGTACTCGCTGATCCGATCGGTGAGATCTTCGGCCAGTGGGACGTGGTATTCCTTTTCCCGGGAGACCGGGAGGCGAAACATGAGCTTGTTCCAATCCCCGTCCGTTGGTGGGGGTGTACTCCGGACGAACAGACCGGTCGAGTCGAAGACACTGAGCACTTTGTTGGGGCCTAACGACCAAACCACCATTTGACCCCCCACGGCGGTGAGGCCGAATGGGTGAAGCAACTCCGACTGGCCTTCTCCTCGCCTGCTGAGGGAACGGATATGTCGACCATCGGGATGGAACAGCCGGATCCGTCCGTCCCCTCGGTCCAGGACGGCTAGCTTCCCGTCGTCGAAGAGCGAAACATCGGCCAGGTGCAGGATGTCGTGGTCCAACTCGCCGATGCCCACGGCAGCGGAGAGAATGGTAGGCTCGACGGTGGCCAGGAGCGTCCGAGGAGATGAAACCAGGTGGACCCGACCGTCTTCCGGAATGGAAACCTGACCGGCCCATGGATCCTGCTCCGCGGTTCTCGCGTCCCCGCAGGAAAGACTGAATGATGCGCAGACAATCGCCACGAATCTCGTGTTCATGTCACCGCCCGTTTGAAAGGTCAGGATGAAGAGCCACTGTGCCGGATCCGTCTGATACCCCCCCTTTTAATCAAAACACCCTTCCTGTTCCCCGGCCATGGCTGAATGGGACGGATCTGCCCCGAGACTTGATATGTTGTGCCATTTGCGGAGCCGGAACTTCTCCGAGGCGTTTCCGGAGCGATCGGATCGAAGGTCCGTGTACGGCGGATGCGGGAGCCGCAGGGGAGGCACGCCGGTCGCCTCCTTCGGCCCCTCCCGGGGTTGACCAAAAGGCCCGTTTCCATACCTTTTACAGGCTATAGGTTTAGCACTGATATTCTGACTTGAGGGTCTTATGTACGCGGTGTTTCGGACGGGCGGAAAACAGTTTCGGGCAGAGCCGGGCAAGAAGATCCGGATCCCGACAATGGAAGTCGAGCCCGGCAAATCCGTCACTTTCGACGACATCCTCCTGGCGTCGGACGGCAAGGACGTCCAGGTAGGGGTTCCCACGGTGAAGGGCGCCAAAGTGAAAGCCGAGGTCGTACGCCACGGCCGGGACAAAAAGATTATCGTTTTTAAGCGGAAGCGGCGGAAGGGTTTTCGTCGGAAGCAGGGCCACCGCCAGGGATACACTGAAATTCGGGTTGACGAAATCCTCGTCTGATCCCCGCTGGCTATAAGCCAGACGGTTCATTTGGGGGCAACGATGGCACATAAAAAGGGTGTAGGCTCCAGCCGAAATGGTCGTGACAGTAACGCGAAGCGTCTTGGCGTGAAGCGTTTCGGTGGGGAGCAGGTTCGAGCTGGCGGCATCATCGTCCGGCAGCGCGGTACGAAATTCCACCCCGGCCGGAACGTCGGTCGCGGCGGTGACGACACTCTCTTCGCCACGGCTGACGGTGTGGTGACCTTCGAGAGACGGGCCAACCGTCAATTGGTTTCGGTCTATCCGGTAGAGTAAGTCACTCCCTTTGCCCGCCAGGTCCGACCCTGCTGGAGAGTAGGGCGGACCTTTTTGCATCAGCGTCGGTAGCACAGACAAACGAAAACGACTCGACGCGCTCTCCGCGGGCAGATTTCCTCCCAAATGCATCTTTTGGGTTCGGGAACCCGTATAGGGGAGAGTTTGAGTTTGGAGTGTTTTTGGAATGAGTGCAGCACATATATTTGAGGGTGCGAAGCGCCTGTTTTTGGCTCAAAGTCGCCCTTTAATCAATAAGGTCCTGGCCTTACCGACGGCCATCAGGGGATTCCCGTCCTTCCGGGTCAGCCTTTCCTTGATGGTAGGCTTCGGCCTGTTCGGTCTCCTCTCCCTTTGGAGTTCGCCCGAGCCCGAGCCCGACCTCTCCATGACCCCCTTGGTGGCGGAGCTGGCGCCCTCCCTTTCCCTCCCCGTTTCCATGAACGAGAGGGTGAACCGCTGGATGGAGCGTTACCTCTCCGACCAAAGGCCCGCCTTCGAGCGCTACCTCGCTAGGGAAGGTCTTTACTCCGAGATGATCAAGGAGGGGCTAAGGGCCAGAGGTATGCCCGAGGAGCTTTTTTACCTGGCGGCCATCGAATCCGGGTTCTCACCGGGGGCTACGTCTCGTGTCTCGGCTTCCGGGATGTGGCAGTTCATGGGCCCGACAGCGCAGCAGTTCGGGCTCCAGATCGACGAGTACGTCGATGAGCGGAGAGACCCGGTTCGGGCCACCGAAGCAGCTTTGGATTACCTCCAAGCTCTTCACGCCCAGTTCGGGTCGTGGTACCTGGCCGCAGCGGCCTACAACGCTGGCCCTGGGCGAGTCGCCAGAGCGGTCCGGGCCCATTCAGGGGACCAGGCTGGTGAGGAGGAGTTGTATTGGGAAATCATCGACCTCCTCCCTCGCGAAACCAGGGCTTACGTTCCCAAGATGCTGGCGCTTATTGTCTTGGGTCAGGCCGCGGAGGACTATGGGTTCGAGATCGAAAAAGCTGATCCTGTGGAGTTCGACCGGGTCTGGGTCCCAGGTGGGACAAGCCTCCGGTGGGTGGCCAACTCGGTGGAAAGCCCGGTCTCGGAGCTCTGGGACCTGAATCCCCATCTCATCAGGGGGGTGACGCCACCCAACGCTCTCTTCCCCGTCCGGATTCCTCCTGGCACCTCCCCGCTGCTGGTAGCGTCGGGCGGGAGCCGGTGGCGGACCGTCTCCGTGGACGATTAGAGTAGCGGCGGGAAGCTAACCCATCCCTCCTTGCTCCTCTCGGGCCGAGGCCATGATCCGCCAGATCACGTCCCGGACCAACTCCTCGTCCACGTCTTTTTCCCGGGCCATCCCTGCAGCGCGCCTCACGACCGCCGCTTCCCTGGCCGGGTCGAGTACGGGTAGGCCCAGGTCGCTCTTGATCTGACCGATCTCCAGCACGAGGTCCCTCCGCTCCGCGATCAGGTCCACCAGGTCCTCGTCCAGCTGGATGATCCTCTCCCTGAGTTCTTCCAGGTGGTCGGTCATTCTCCACCTCCTTGGCCGGCTCCGGTCCCCCCGGTCCCACTTGACCCGCCGGTCAAGCCGCCCCGTGCCGCGTGAAGGAATGCTTCGGTCTTTTCCGGTTCCTGATCACGGGTGATCAAGCTCACCCCAACCAGAACCGGGATGTGTACCAGAAGCCCCAGAATACCCTCGTGTAGGTCGAGAGGTCGGAGGTCGCTCTGGAAGAAGAAGAACAGGGTGACGGCCGATCCGGCCAGGAGACCGCTCACGACGCCCGGCGTGGTGGCTCGTTTCCAATAGAGGGCCGATATCAGGGGCGGTGTAAACTGCGCGATGATCCCGTAGGAGCTCAGCAGGAGCACCACGAGGGATACCCCCTCGTAGAGGGCGAAGAAATACGCCACGGCCCCCATGGCCAGAACCAGGATTCGCATGAGTTTTCGCTGGTCTTCATCGCCCAGCTTTTTGAATGGGCGCACGCCGTCCTCAACCGCCACCGAAGCACCGGCGTGGAGCAACGCGTCTCCGGTCGACATGGACGCCGAAAGTGCGCCGGCGCAGAAGAGACCCACCACGAGAGCGGGCAGGTCACTCCTGAGGATCAAGAATGGGAGAATGAAATCCGGTTCCCCTGGTGATTCCGGGAACAGGACTCCTGCGAACCCGATGATAAATACCGGGATGAGGAAAAGCTGGAAGGTAGGGAACAGCACCACCGTCCTTCGTATGGTATTGTCATCCCGGGCCGCGAACGCCTTCATGAAAAGATGGGGCCACATGGACACGCCGATGGCGCTTACGAGGATCGCGGTGGAGTAACCTCCCCATGTCCACGGCTCACCTTCGGCGGTCAAACCCGGCACCGTCAGGAGCTCCGGGCGTTGGGCGGCGATCTGCTCGAACATCGGCCCTACACCGCCATAGAGGCGCATGGGTAGGTAGATCCCCAGGGTCCAGGCGATCACCAACATGAAGATCCCCTGGAATGTGTTGGTCCAGCCCACGGCGGCCACACCAGAAGAAAGGACGTACAGGATCACGATCCCATAGGCCAATCCTGCACCCAGCCAAAGAGGTATGTGGCTGTCCGTTACCGCTTCGATGACGATCCCGGCTCCGCGCATCTGGAGCGTGATGTAGGGGATAAAGGCCAGGATGGTCAGGAGGGCCATGAGAGCTGAGAGGGGTTTCGACGGGAACCGACCCACGAGGAGCTGTACCTGGGTAACGTACCCGTACTCTCGGCCGACCCGGGCCGCACGGGGTCCCACCCAATACCACGGCGCCATTCCCAGAATGCCGTAGGAGAGGATGTAAAACGCGGCAGCCCCTCGGGAGTAGGCCCACCCGGGCCCGCCCAAAAAGGCGAACGCAGAGAACATCGTGGCGCCGAAGATGAAGTACATCACCAACAATCCGAAGGCACGGTCGCCAGCCACGTACCCCGTGACGCTCTTCGAGGCCTTCCGACCGGCTCTGAGGCCGATCCCGAGGGTGATCGTGAGGTAGAGCGCGATGATGACGGTGATGAGCTGCCAACGAGCCATCAGTCATCCTCCTCTCGAAACCGCCCCTCGATCTTGTCCACCGCCACCAGGACCAGGAACGAAGAGAACACCCATACGGCGATCCAGAACATGGAGAAAGGAAGCCCTAGGACCAGTGGATGTATGCGATTAAACGGCGCCATCCCAGGCCAGGTCACCGCCAGGACAAAAAAGAGGAAAAAGACGGTCGCTCCGCGCCTAGTCCACCGCAGCTTCGATCGGCGGAGCTCCGACTGTCGCTCCGCCAAACCACGGAAGTTCATCGACTCATTCCTCTCTATCGCTCACGGGTATCCAGGGTTTTCGCCAGCTCTTCCAGGACCGTCGTCAGCTCATCGATTAGAGTCCGGGCTGCTGACGGAGACAGCCCTTCGTGGCCAACCTGAGATCTCAAGGACCGGATCTTCGTGGCCGAGCTGCGAATCCTCTGGGCCGGATCGACCGGCGCAAGGTCCGGAAACAGGTCTTCTTTCCTCATTCCGGTTCCTCTCGATTTGAGTGTGGGGGTTTAGAAACCAGGGCCAGACAAGATCGACGAGGTGGAATCCTTCTTATTCCACTCCTGGGCCGGTTCGCCATTCAGGGATCCGGGGGACCCATGGGCCGTGGGTGGGAATCCGCCGAGGAAGATGGCCGAGAATTGGTCCGCTAGCAGGTTCGTGGGGAGATCCCGGTCCGGGCGATACCACTGGTCGACCCAGTTCAACATACCCAGGAGGCCAAAGGTGGCCGCCCGGATCTCTTCCGGGGCCCTCTCGGGGGAAAGCTCGGTGAGGGTACCCGAGACGACATGGACGTACTCCCTCATCAACCCTCGGATCTCCTCTCCGAAGGTGCCCGAAAGGGCCTCCCACTCATGGGCCAGGACCCTCATCTGGTTCTCTTTGTGTTTGAAGTGGTCCAGATGGGTCCGGATAATGGCCCGCAATCGTCCAGCCGGGTCGGCGATCCCAATCACGTCACTTCGGACGCGGTCCATGAGGGAGGAGAGGCAGTCGCCCAGGATGAGGTGCAGGAGCTCTTCCTTGCTCTTGAAGTAGTAATAAAGTCCCGCTGGGCTGGTTCCGGTGGCGGCCGCTACATCCCGAACGCTCGAGTTGTGGAATCCCTTCTCGGCAAAAACCTTACAGGCGCGGTCCATAATCAGGAGAAGCTTGTCGTCGTATTTCATCTTCCTCCCCATGGCGTCGCCCCTATTCACGCGGGGTTCCCGCCGCGATACTTTCTTCCGAACGAGCGTCCGATCGGGAACGTACCGATGGCTCCAGAAGGGGGCAAGAAACGGCGGATCACGGTATGCCCCTTGCAAACAACGTGGAGTCAAGGAGCGTTTTCTGATCATCAGTACCGTGTGAGGGAGCCCTGGAGACCAACTCCGTGGAGTCAAGATCTTTCTTTTGCGGTGCCGGGCGATGGATGTGTGTCATTATCGCACTCCTTGTGTCCGGATGTATGGACGCCGAGGATGGCCCCGTCGCCGTTCTGGTAGCCCCGGAGACCGGCGGCGCGGTCCTCTTTGGCGAAGAGCTGGCTACGCTCCCCCTCCTTCTCGCGGACCATGATCTGGCCGTTGACGGTGCGGTGGAGCTGGAGGGGTGGTGGGCTTCATGGGATATGGAGAAAGGGGCTGGGGCGCAGCTTCGGTCGGAAGTCTATCCCCTTGCTGCCAGGAGGCTATCCTCGGCCCTCGGTCTGTCCGGGACCGGGGAAGTCATTTCCAGCAACGCCCGGAACCTCTCTTCAATTCGGGCTCTCGGTGGGTACCTGGAGTCCGAAGCCATCAATGCGGCGGTGGAGTCAGCCGGCGGCCTCCACGAACAAGCTTTGGAAGCCATGGGAGTGGGGGACGGGGTGCGGGCTCTGGAGTTGTCCCTCGAAGCCGCCGACGCGCTGTGGGGAGTGAGCCCACGACAGGTAGCCGCCGACCTGATTCAAAGGGCCGAGGAGGCTTTGGGAAGGAATCCGGAGCCTGGCGCGTATTCTCAGGAAGAGCTGACCCGGGTCAGGCGTTTGATGTACGGCGCGTCGGAAGCCCTAGAGGAAGGGGACTATCCTCGGGCGATCCGTAGGGCTTACTATGCATGTCAGCTCCTGGGGGCAAATCCTCCCTGAGGCCTCTCTCGAGTCCGCATGGATGATCCGCTCCCGGGACGATTCGGGGAGCGGATTTTTCTTTGTATTGCGGGGTAGCCTTGAGGAACAACCCCCACAGAGAGGACGGGAGATGTCCGGTCGCCACGTTTTCCTAGGATCAGTCTTCTTGGCCTTCGGCCTGGGCTTTTGCCCCGACTCCGCCCTTTGCCAGGAATCTGGCGCGGTTTTCCAGATTCCGGTCCGGGGGGACATCGAACTGGGCCTCGCGCCCTTCGTCGAAAGGAGCCTGGAGCAGGCTCGAGCGACTGGTGCGGCCGCCGCAATCCTGGACATCGAAACTCCGGGTGGGAGGGTCGACGCGGCCCAACGCATCTCCAACGCCATCGCCGACGCTGAGATTCCTGTCTACGCCTTCATCAACCGCCATGCATACTCGGCCGGGGCCATGATTGCGTTGGCCACAGAACGCATCTATATGCGGCCAGGATCGGTCATGGGGGCGGCGACCCCGGTGGGTGGCTCTGGGGAGAAGGCTCCCGAGAAGATCGTCTCGGCCAT